>NZ_CP067124.1:0-625000 GCF_028553725.1 Paracoccus alcaliphilus | reverse complement strand
TGGCGTAACGACTTCCCCGCTGTCTCAAATGTGGACTCAGCGAAATTGAATTGTGTGTGAAGATGCACACTTCCCGCGGTTAGACGGAAAGACCCCATGCACCTTTACTACAGCTTCGCACTGGCATCAGGATTGCGATGTGCAGGATAGGCGGTAGGCTTTGAAATCGGGACGCCAGTTCCGGTGGAGCCATCCTTGAGATACCGCCCTTCGCACTCTTGATGTCTAACCGCGGTCCGTTATCCGGATCCGGGACCCTGCGTGGCGGGTAGTTTGACTGGGGCGGTCGCCTCCCAAAGAGTAACGGAGGCGCGCGAAGGTTGGCTCAGAGCGGTCGGAAATCGCTCGTTGAGTGCAATGGCAGAAGCCAGCCTGACTGCAAGACTGACAAGTCGAGCAGAGTCGAAAGACGGCCATAGTGATCCGGTGGTCCCGAGTGGAAGGGCCATCGCTCAACGGATAAAAGGTACGCTGGGGATAACAGGCTGATGATGCCCAAGAGTCCATATCGACGGCATCGTTTGGCACCTCGATGTCGGCTCATCTCATCCTGGGGCTGGAGCAGGTCCCAAGGGTACGGCTGTTCGCCGTTTAAAGAGGTACGTGAGCTGGGTTTAGAACGTCGTGAGACAGTTCGGTCCCTATCTGCCGTGGGTGTTGGAGACTTGAGAGGAGTTGCCCCTAGTACGAGAGGACCGGGGTGAACGTTCCACTGGTGGACCTGTTGTCGTGCCAACGGCAGTGCAGGGTAGCTATGAACGGACAGGATAAACGCTGAAGGCATCTAAGCGTGAAGCCCCCCTCAAAACAAGGTCTCCCTTGAGAGCCGTGGAAGACCACCACGTCGATAGGCCGGAGATGTAAGTGCAGCAATGCATTCAGTTGACCGGTACTAATGGCTCGATAGGCTTGATTTGATCCGGAAGAAGCAAGACTTCTTCCAAAGCATCCTTGGACAACAAAACCCCGCCAAAAGGCAGGGTCAACGCTGATCGCTTCTTTCCTGGTCTGGTGGCCCTAGCGCGAGCAAAACACCCGATCCCATCCCGAACTCGGCCGTTAAGTGCCGCTGCGCCGATGGTACTGCGTCTCAAGACGTGGGAGAGTAGGTCACCGCCAGACCTGGTAAGAAGCGATAATCTCTGAAACGATATGAAAAAGCACCGCAAAAAAAAGCGATGCAATCGGCGCGGGGTAGAGCAGCCCGGTAGCTCGTCAGGCTCATAACCTGAAGGTCGTAGGTTCAAATCCTACCCCCGCAACCAGAAATCCTACACTTTCATCAACCTCCTGTTCGCAGGAGGTTTTTTGCGTTCCGGATGCCTGATCCACACCCAGGCTGAAGCTCAGGATCGCTGCCAGCGAGCCGTGCAGCTCGACCTGGGGCAGCATCCGCTTGCCCTTGCCGGGAACCGGCGTGACCACGATGCGGTCGATCAGGCCACGGATCGCGTCGCGGGCCTCGCCCTCGGCCTCCGGTTCCGTCAGGTCGGCGATCAGCGCCTGGATCCGGTCGTGATAGGTATCGGCGATGCGCGGATGCAGGCGCGTCGTCGTGGGGGCAGGGGCGGCGGCGAGTTCTTTTTCCAGCTGCTTCTGGCGAGCTTCGAGCTGCTCCATCTTCGCTTTGATCCGTTCGGCCGGAGTGCCGGCCAGAATGGCATTCACCAGGACATCCTGGTCCTTGATAACCTTGGCCAGTTCCTTCTGTCTGATCGCGCGATCATCGACATGGCTGGCGGCCAGCCGGTTGCGCTCGGCGATGTATTCCGTGACGAAGACCTTGACCAGGTCCGGATCCATCAGGTGATCGGACAGGATCGACAGGATCCGTCCCTCCAGATCCTGCCGGGTCATGCCGGTGCGATTGGTGCAGTATGATTTGCCCTTGTTGCGGGAATTGCTGCAGCCCAGACGATCCGGCCCGACGGCGGAAAATCCACCACCACAACAACCGCATTTGACCAGACCGGTCAGCAGGAAGCGCGGCTTGCGCCGTTCCCAGGCCTGTTTGTCGGTCTGTTCGATCTTGCGGGTTTCCTGACGGGCCTTCACCTCGTCCCAGAGCTCCTGCTCGATGATCCTGAGCTCCGGCACGTCGGTGATGACCCAGTCTGATTCCGGGTTCGGCCGGGCCTGGCGTTTGCCTGTCGCGGGATCCTTGACGAAGTTCTGGCGATTCCAGACCAGCCTGCCGATATAGATCTCGTTGTTGAGGATGCCGATGCCGCGCTTCGGATTGCCATGAATGGTGGATTTGTCCCAGGCCCGGCCGCGCGGGCCGGGGATGCCTTCCTGGTTCAGCATATCGGCAATCCGGTTCGGCGACATACCGTCGGCATAACTGCGGAAGATGCGACGCAAGATAGCCGCTTCCTGTTCGTTGATCTCGCGGTCACCGCGCTTGATCTCGCCGTCCTCGGTGAGGCTGCGCAGCACCGTGTAGCCAAAGGCATTGCCGCCGCCGGATTTGCCGGCCTCGACGCGGCCGCGCAGGCCTCGGCGGGTCTTGGCGGCGAGGTCCTTCAGGAACAGGGCGTTCATCGTGCCTTTGAGGCCGATATGCATCTCGTCGATGCGGCCCTCGGCAAGGGTCTCGATGGCGACACCGGCGAAGCTCAGGTTCTGGTAGAGCGCGGCGATATCGGCCTGGTTGCGTGACAGGCGGTCGAGGGCTTCGGACAGAACGATGTCGAAGCGCCGCTCGCGGGCATCCTGCTGCAGACGCTGGATGCCGGGACGCATCAGCGAGGCGCCCGAGGTGGCGGCATCCTCGTAGCTGCCGGTGATCTGCCAGCCCTCCCGCGCTGCGCGCTCACGGCAAAGGCGGATCTGATCCTCGATCGAGGCGGCGCTTTGCAAGTCCGAGGAATAGCGGGCGTAGATGACGGCGCGCAGTGGCTGGGTCATGTAAAAATCTCCTCTTGGACAGGATGCGGCAGGGCGGGGGTTGGATGGTCAGCTCGGGAAGAGCTTCTGGGGCAACGGCATGACGGGCAGCATGGCTGGACTGCTGCCAATTGATAGCCGGATCGCGCCGCCGGGTATGGGTCAGCCCCGTTGCGCGGCGGCGTGATCGGCGCGGGCGGCATCGCGGGCCATGGCGCGGACCAGAGCCAGCATCTGCTCTTTCTGAAAAGGCGGCAAGGCAGGCGACGGGGAAAGGACCGGGGCTTTCGCCCCCGCCTGTCCCTTGCGCCCTGCGCCCTGTTGCCGTGCCTGTGCCAAAAACAAATCTCTCCCGTGCCGTGCAGAGCCGTGCTCTGGCGGGTCATGTCCTTCATCAATCCGGTATCTGTCCGGGTCATGAGGGTATTATGGAGCATCGATACGTCCTCAGAAGGCTTTGCGAGCGGGCAGGCTTTTCAATTATGTGGATAACCGAACTAACACGTTGAAATGCAAATATATAATTGAGAGATAAAATCAGAAAAAGAAATGGATTAAATATATCCGATCAGGCGGTTGGCCAGAGGGGGGTATGGAAATAGACAAAGCAGATGCCTGAGAAACAAAAGGGAAGAAAGGCGGATAAAAAATAACCGGTAATGATGAGTCTGAAAGTAAAAAGTAGAAAGGGCGAGCGAACATAGGGCAATACTCCCATGTCGAATGGCATGTGGCGAATGTGGAAAACATGCCGGAGGCCAGATGGGCGGTCGGCATGTCGATAGCTCTGTCGGGTGGGGAATTCGTCATCCCTTCGCGTCGACGGGCCGGGCGATGTTCAGCTGCTCATCATAGCGACAGCCCTCGGGCAGGGTGAACTCGGCAACGGACAGATGGCCGCCGATGCATTGCGGACAGATGCGATCGCCCTCGGCCATGGTATCGGAAAGACCGCCGCTGAGGGCAATGGTCTCGCCGGTCTCGTCAATGACGATGCGCGCGCCACGCCGGATCGCGTGGCCCGATGGCAGTTGCGGATCGAGTTCCGCGAGGCAGAAACAGCAGGTCGCCGTCGGAAAGGCGCAGCCCGGCTCGACCTCATTCCAGTGGGCATTGACCGGAAGCTTCGCCGCCCGTTCTTTGATCTCCGGCAGCGAGACTGGCCGGAAATCCCAGACATCGACGCCGACATTGACACTGTTGCGGCTGCCTTGCCAGTTGTCGTGGACATGTCCGAAGAGTTGCAAGGCCCCGTGACGCGCACCGGGAAATGTGATCATCGGATAGTGAAACAGAAACAGCCGTTGGCCTTCAACGGTCACATCGGCGGTATCGCGGATGCTGTTCCACCCCAGGGCACGCACCCAGGCCTTGTCGTGATTGCCGAGGATGAGATGTTTGCGGCCGGGAATTTTCTGGAAGATCTCGGCGATCTCGCGGCGGTGTCCTCCCTGGACCTTGCTGATCGCGAAATCCCCGAGAATCCAGAAATCATCTTCCGGACCCACCCTTGCGCGGTACTGCGCAAGGATATGGGTGTCCATCGCCTCGACATCTGCACAGGGCCGGTTGCAAAATGTAATGATGTTTGCGTGCCCGAAATGTGAATCGGCGCTGAACCAGGTGGTCATGTTCTGGACACCTCTCAGTCAATTCCGTGATTTGCGCCGATCCTGCGCATGAGCGCGATATGGTCGGCGAGGATTTGTTCCAGCGCCACCGCGTCGTCGATGGCTGCAAAGCCGGGCAGATGAAACACGAGCGATCCTGGCTTGGCATTGGCTTGGCCCATCCTGCTGGCCAAATCGGCTTCGAACGCGGCAAATGGTCTGCCCAGCTTGTACCATCGGCTCACGCTGCGCGCCCAGCCGGCGTTGCGGTTGAGGGCGATCAGCCGGGAGGTCGTAATCATGTCCGTGCCGAGCTTGGGATGCCCTGACACTTCGCCCCAGAGTACCAGCATCGGATATGGGCGCCGGTCGATCAGGACGCGCCAGAGGTCGAGGGTCGGTGTGGAGGCAAGAGCGTCGCCCGTTGGGCCACGTTCTGCTTCGCGGATCGCGTCGAGGCCGCGCTGGAATTGCCGATACTGTTCCGGGGTCATGAGATGCCTCCTGAAATGTTGTGGGCTGGACCATCGCGCTGCGGTCCAGATCGTTGTGGGGATGGTGATGGGGATGTGATTGGGTGCGGTGCTTTACGGGATCAGTCGGAATCCGGCTCTGCCACCGGCCCCTCCACGAGTGGAGGCGCAGCGGCGCGCCTTTCCTGCGGCATGTGTGCGAATTCGGTGCCTCGCCCGCCCAAGTCATGCCGGCGCAGATCATCGCTGGAGAGATGTCGTTTCTGCTGCAATTCCTGGGCCATCGCGATCAACTGCGCTTGGTGCTGGCGCAGGATCGTGGCAGCCCGGACTTCACTGTCCCGAAGCCGCGCTCTGACCAGCTTCTGCGTTGCCGCATCGAGCCTGCCGATCTCCTGGGTTCCCGACCAGATCGGCCCCTGCGATCCGAGGCCGAAATGCGTCTCGATCATGATGGCGATGCGGGTTGCGATGGCCAGATCGGACTCCTCGCCGCCGCCGGCGCCGGCCGAGGCATCGCCGAGGACCAGCCGTTCTGCGGCACGTCCCGCCAGCGTATAAGCAATCTCGTCTTCCATATCCGCAAGCAGCGTCTGATGGTGCGGCAGCTTGCGGGCGATCTCGCCACCCTGCGGCGTCAGGGTGATGCGGGTGATCTCACCGAGCTTCAGCGCGGAGCAGACCACCGCATGGCCGGCTTCGTGGAGGGCGATGCGCCAGTCGAGCCCGTCATGCTGCGGCGGCAGTGCGAGCGCGATGCGGATGTCGTCCAGACGCAGATTTCGGCGTTCCGCCCGGCAGAGCGAGCGGGCCATTCGTACAGCGGCGTCGATCTGAGCGGGGGTGCAGCCGGAGGCTGCCCGGGCGAGGTCGGCGATCCCGCCTGGATCAAAACCATCGCCCAGCTTGCCGCGCAGGATCTGCGCCAATGCATCGGGGCCGGGACGGCCGACCTCAATATGAAGATCGAACCGGCCTGCGCGCAGGATCGCCGGATCGATGCGCTGCGGGTTGTTGCAGGTGCCGATGACGATGAGGCCCTCTTTGCGCGAGATCGCATCCATTTGCTCGAGAAACGCGTTGACGACTTGCACGCGGTAATTGCGGGCGTGATCATCGCTGTCACTGCGCGAGCCGACCGCGTCGATCTCGTCGATCGTGAGGATCGCCGGCGCCGCGGCGAAGGCTCGTGCGAAGGTCTTGCGCATGGCGTCGAGCATATGGCCGAGATGCCCGGCGGCCTGCCATTCGGCGAAACTGCCGCTGACATGGCCGATGCCGGCGCTGGCGGCCATGGCCTGCGCGAGCCATGTCTTGCCTGTCCCGGGTGGGCCGTAGAGCAAGAGCGAACGGGTCAGTTCCGACCATGCGACCTCGCCGGCTTGCCAGTCGCGCAGGTCGGCGACGATGCGGCGCGCGGCGGGCAGGGCGGGATTATCGTCGGCGATCCGGTCGAGATGCGGGACTGATGCTTCGGCTTTGGGCGCGGCCTGCGCCAGGCGCGTGATCGCCTCCTCGATGCCTTGTGCCGCGAAAGCGAGGCGCAAGGCCAGCGGCGTCAGTCGGGCGATGGCCTGATCAGCGGGGAGACGATCCGCCAGGGATCTGTCGGTCAGCACACCGGCATCCGGATAGCATGTATCCAAAGCCAAGAGCAGGATCGCGGGTGACAGCAGCGCCAGGGTGATTGGTTCGGGCAGGATCGGGCGCAGCTCCTCGGGCAGAATCACGTCGTCGGGGATCAGCAGCATCAAGGGAAGGCCGGTGTCCATGACCTCCGCGATCCGTTCGGCGTAGGTGACAAGGCTGGCCGGCTCGATCTTGTCGTGGCGAACCTCCGGATGCAGCAGAACGAAGGCGGGTGGCGCGTAGCTCTGGAAATCGGCTCGTGACAGGCACTCCCATTGCTCCGGGACCATGAGATCACCGATGATGCGGACGACATCGGACACGTCTCCGGTTGCAAAACCGCGCAGCACCGTAACAGGATGTGCCCTCAGATGCTTTTCAAATGCGTCGGCAGAACCGAAGACGCTCGCCAGCCGCAGTAGCATCAGCAGGCGGGCGAGCGAGAGCGGCCGGCGCGATCTGCGTTTGATCGCCGCCACGGTTGCAGTGGCATCACCTTGGGCATGATCAGCGACGACCTCTTTGTCACGCTCCGTGCTGTCACGTGGCTCCCGACTGTCGGGCGGCCAGTCGAGTTCCGGCTGTGCAGGCTGTTTTCTTTCAGCGGCGAGGGTGCGGATCTCGGCCTCTTCTTCTTGCAGGATGTCGCGCTGCCGCGCGATCAACGCATGGGCATAACCGATCCAGTCGGGGTGGTCCTTTACAGAAAAGGGGAGGCATTGAAGCATGAGATCACCTTGAGAAAAGAGGTATGACTGTTCGAACCGGGATGTCCGGGCCATTCAGGTCCTGCGGGGGGGGCGGCGCGGATGCCCGGTTGGTCCGCGCATGGGATGGCGTCCGTTCGGCGTGGCCCGGGAATTTGTGGTTCACCGCTCGTCGCCCGGCGCGCGTGACAAGATGTGCGGACGCGCCAGGCGGCGTTGACGCTATGTCTGCGTGCTGGCTGCGATCCGCGTCAGTTCGGCAAGGATGATCGGCTCCAACGCGGCGTCGTAGACCTCGCTGACAACATTGAGATGTCGGGCGATGATCTCCGGCGGCAGCACGGAATCCGGGTGGGTGCGTCGGAGTTTCCTGTGCAGGCGCTTCTCGGTGCGGATCGCGTCGTGGCCCGTCGCCATGGGGATTTGGGTGACCAGCTTGCTGCCAAGATCCGTCGACATGCCGAGTTGGAAGTGCATCCGGGATGCGGGATCACGGCTGTAGCCACATTTGACTACGGGTCCAAAATCCGGGAATGTCATCCGCAACAGGTAGAGCCAGCTTGGCGCGGCAGACCAGCATGTGCCGCAGTTTGTGCAGGCAAACCGGTTCGTCTGCATATTGGCTCGCGCGATGCGCTGCTGATGGCCGCAACCATGCTGATAGAGGCGATAAGAGACATCGCCTTCGGGATCGGGACCGAGCAGAGACCAGCCGCAGGTCTCGGCCTCCGCCGCTTCGCGCGCGGCATGGCAGATCTCACAGCGCGAGCCATTCTTTCCGGCAGCAATCTGGCGCATGCGATCCGGCTGGCGCCGTAGCTCATGGCCGCAAGGCGCGCGATACCAGCTGTACATATTGTCATCGGGATCGCGGCGCAGGAATGTCAGTCCTGCCCGCTCGGCATCCGCCTGCCACTGAGATTCGAGGCAATGCGGGCATTGCGGCTGACAGACGCGCAGCGCCGAGATCTTGTGGCGGCTCGGCTTGCCGCAAGCGTCGCAAGCCAGCGCGAGATGATAGCGATCCTGTACCCGGGCGACGATGGTCATGCCCTTCTGACGCGCAAGGTCGTGCCATGCGCCCGGGATCGGCATGTCGATGATCTGCAGACCCGCTTGGGACAGGTCCAGCCTGGTGTTTTTACGATATGCTTTGGTCATGGGGTATCCTCCCGGATGTGGGGATTCTGGAAAAAGGAAAAGGTTGGATGCGGTGCCGCCGCATCCCGCATGGCGCGCGCAAGGGCGCGCCATGATCAGAGAGTGCATTCAGGGTGGGGTGCGGATCGGTGCCGGATCAGCAGGCGATGGGTGGCCAGTCGTCGAGACCGTCCTGCAAGTCCGGATCGGATGCGGTGGGGATCATCTCGAGATCGCCGATCTCCGCCAGCCGCGCCTCGGCCATCCGCAGCAACTGATATGTGCGTCCTGTGACGGCATTCTCGCGCCGCAGGGCGAGCGACTCGCTGCAGGCGGCCAGATCGGCGACGGCGGCGTCATATTCCGCAGGGCGTTCGCAGCCGAGGGCATAGTGCAGGATCCGTGCCGCGCGGATCAGCACCCGGTCCGCGGGGCGCAGAACCGGGCCGTCGAAGACAGCCGCTGCCTCTTCGGCCGCACGTTGCCAGAGCAGTTCGGATTCATCGCGCCAGTCGCGGAATGCCGGATCATGGCTCCAGATATGCGCGATGTCGCGCTCGGCCACGATGGCCTGCGCAAGCGTGCCCAGAAGCTCGGAGAACCGGCGCGAGGTGGTCGTGTGGGTGAAAGCGGTCGCGCCTTTCGGCGCCGCATGCGGCGTGGTAGGACTGGCTTCAGCCATGATCGGTCTCCTTATCCGAGATCGTTGTGGTCAGGGCGGCGCGAGAGGGTAGGATCTCTTGCGCTCGCCCGTTAATTATGTAATGCTGTAATCGAAAAGTCAAGCAGTATTGCAAAGGATTATCCATGGCTGAGAAAAAAAAGATGGGCAGACCGGTCGCGGACACAGAGCCGGTCATGATCAGGATGGAGCGCGAGATGATCCGCCAGATCGACAACTACCGGCGGACGCTCGACGATCTGCCGACTCGCCCCGAGGTCATTCGTCGCGTCATGGAAGACTTTCTGAAGCGGGAACTCGGCAAGAAGCACTGAAAGGTATTTCGGCTATAGGGCAGGCATAACCGGTTTGATTGGTGCTTCTGGATCGGGGCGAACTCTTTATCAGTCAAGGAACTAATTCCTCTGAAAACCTGTCCGGAACGCCGGTATGCCGAAGGATTTCCATCAGTTCCTCCGGGTCAAAGCTTTTGATCCTTGAAGCCGGATAGGCATGCATCAAGCTAAGGTCGGGGGCTCATGCATCCGGTCGTGCGTGGGACAAACTCCACGGCGCGGCCGGACAGAAATCGATCAATATACGGCTGGTTCATGGCGTGATCTCTTTGGCGGTTGCCGCAGCCAGTTGCATGGGGGGTTGTTCACCCCAGGAGTGCGCTTCCTTCAAGTTTCACTACTTTCAAGACACAATCTGGGATTGAACAGCGCTTGCTTGACGCGCGTAGGTACAGGTAGGGAAAACCACCCAAGGTCGAATCGCCGGAGATGGAGAGACTGACATGGACGAACAAGCCACCCGCACTACCCTGGAAAGAATCGCCAGAACCCACTTCCACCAGCTGAGAGACCGCAAAGACCCCCTGACCGGGCAGGGCAGCGACAGTGCCGACTTCATCGACACGGGGATATTGGCGATCCGGGCCGCCCTTGAGGAAGCCTATACCTGCGGATGGGCCGACGCCGAAGCGCACCACAGTCTGCAAGACTGACCTCCACCAGCGGAAGCGGATATCGTCGGCCAGTGCGAGATGATGGCGATCCTCGACATGGCCGACTATGCGTATGTGTTTCTGACGCGCGGGGTCGTGCCATTTGCCGGAATCCGGCATGTGGTTGATCTGCAGACCCGCACTGGACAGATCGCCTTCTCGATAAAACTCTTGATGATTGGCCCGCTGCTCCTGTTTGCGGCAAGTTTGCTATCTCCTGCTCCTCACGTTTGGCCGGTTCAGGGCGTGTCGCATTGGCCCATCGCCTCGGGGAAGGGGGTATCGCTTTCCTCCAGCCTGCCATCATCGATCAGGATCGGGCGAAAGGGCAGCGTGGTCTGCGCGGCGGGCTGGACCTGCGTCAGGTGATAGCAGCCGGTGAACACCTTCCTCGAGCCGTCGGTGTCTGTGGCCTTCAGGACCAGCGGCACCATGGCATGGATTGAACCGGCCGCGCCTTCGGTGCGCAGCTCGACTTGTGCGGTCCCCGTATAGCCCTCGGTGAATGTGGCCAGAGGCGGGCCGGTTTCCGGGTTGAAATAGCTCCAGGCACGCAGATATTCCTGCCGGTTGACGGCGTTATAGAGCGAGATGATGACCCGCTCGGGCGAGGAGCGGTCGTCGATATAGTGGTCCGATTGCGGCCCGGCCAGAGCCGCTGAGGTGATAGCGACGGTCAGGCCGAGGGGAAAGACGAGGCGCGTGGCGGGTTTCCGGGTCCGAGGTGGCCGGTCCGAAAAGTCCAGGGCCTGCATTGTTCCATGCGCTCCCGGCCGGTTGGCGGCTGTGATGAGGGCGTGCCCGAAGATGCGGATGTCGCCCGACGGCGCACCGCCTCCGGATCCCGATTACGGTGTCAGGTCATTGCGGTTCGCGTGCTGCGGCCTGTTCGATCCTGTCGATCACCTCATGCAGGGCAACGGCATCGCGGAAGCTGGGGGCGGTGCGGGTGCCTTTGCGGATATCTTCCGCGATCCGCGCATAGAGGCGGGCGACATTGCGTACGGTCGAATTGTCCGGCCAGCCCTCATAAGCCGAGGCGGGGGGCACCAGCGGGGTCAGTCCGCTCGCATCGCCATTGCCGCCCCGGATCGACAGCTGCACGATTTGGCCATGGCCGGACGCGCCGGTCACCTGGATGTCGCCTTGCGTCCCGTTGATCTCCCACAGCAGGTTAGTGCCGCGGGACATGCCGCCGCGATAATGTATCGAGATTGCCGCGCCGCTTTGCAGCGCGCCCTGCACCAGAACCTGATCGGGGGTGGTGACCGGGATCGTCTGGCCCGTGTCCGTGACATGAACGGTTTCGCGGCGATTGATCAGCCGCGCCGATATCGCACCGAATCCGCCCAGAACCTCCTGCAGGCCGGCCAGCGTATGGCCCAGAGGGATGCTCAGCAGCGTCGCCCCGTTGTTCCTGTCATAAAGATAGCCATGGGCGGCGTCGGTTTCGGCGCCCCACTGGCCGCCGCTGCCGATCAGCGTGGTCGAGAGGACCTCGCCGACATAGCCATCCGCGATCAGCTGGCGCAGATATTCGACCTCGGGCGCGGCCCGCATCTGCGTACCCGCCACCGCGACCACGCCTTTCGCCTCAGCGAGATCCGCAAGCTCCTGCGCCTCGGCCAGACCATTGCCGAGCGGCCATTCGCAATAGACATGCTTACCCGTCTCCAGCGCCGCCGCGACCAAAGCATGGCGATGGGGCACCTTGACGGTGACGACGACAAGATCGACCTCGGGCGAGGCGACCAGCGCCTGCGCGTCCTCGAACGCATGCGGCAGGCCGAAGGCATCTGCGGCGTTTCGGGCGCTGGCAAGGCTGGTATTGGCCACGCCGACCACGTGAAAATCCGCCGTCAGCGCCTTGATCGCCGGGATATGGGCCGTCGCCGCCCAATGGATACCGGGATTGAGGCCGATGAAGCCGACACGGATCGGTTTGTCAGGCATGAGGTTCTCCGGATATACGGATGGGGTTGGGTGGATCGGCGGCCGGGCCATGGGCGAGGTCGCCGTAATACGGTATCTTCGCGATCACTTCCGGCGGCGTTTCATAATCCTGAACCTGTTCGCAGAGGGAGGCGGCGCCCCGGTGAGGGCGTGCGCGAGAGATGCGCCAGTGATGATGACAAGGGTCCGGCAAGTGTGGGTCAGTGCGATGTCCGGAACTCGAACGCCCAACGCCGGCATCGCGGGAGATCCTGTTGATGCCGTCACGCAGGAATGCCGCCATCGCTGTGTTGAGGATCAGTCCGCGATTGTGCTTCGCGCCCGCCCGCAGCGCGCCTGCGCCAGCGTCGCGATCAGCGGATTTTTCCGGGGCTTTCATGAAGCGAAGAGTAGGTGGAGCCCATCACCTCTTCAAGGCAGGACCGGCAACCGGTGCCCAACGCCTGTCCGTCAGGCGTGGGACATCTGGTTCCTACCCGGATACCTTCACTCCGGGAGGAGTCGCGCCATGTCGGTGCATCGCCGCCCGACGATATCCCCCAAGATCCGGGAACCCCGGAATGATCATAAGCGGGGCATCCGCCCCGCTTGTTCTGTCAGTGTTCAACCCGGGGGCAGGGCCTGCGCTTCGGGTTCCGCGACCAGCGGCACCGGTGCCGCCTTGGCACTCCTCCGCCGGGCGTTCTGGGGCCTTTCCTTCTGTGTGCTGCCTTTGCGGTCGTGGTCGCGCAGATATGAGCCGAGTGTGCTTGCACTGACAATGATATCATGCTGAACGAAATATGCGGCGATATCGACAAGATTATGCCCTTTTTTGCGCATATCAAGCAGCAGTGGTGCAAGTTCCCCGACGACCTCGCGGACCATATAACCATCTTTTGGCTTTGGCGGCGCTTCGCTCAGCGATGCGCGAAGCCGTTCGACCTGGTCCATGTTGATCTGTTGTTTCGACATGTGATTTCCTTTCGTCAGGCGGTATTGCCTGGCGGGGCAGATATTTCCGGTTTGGCATACGGATAGACCTGTGAGCTGGGTTATCCACAGGTTCCGGAGTTGATGCGATCAGGGCAGGATGTTCCATGCATCCGGAAAACCCCGGCACTCAGCAGGACATGCTGCATGTATGACAGCCCCGCCTGTCTGCCGGCATCCCTTTCTTTCTGGAAGGTTTTTTGCGGTGTGATAGGTGGATGGAACTTGCAGCTGCAAGTTCCATCCGTCGACAGAGGATCAATCAGGGGATTGCTCTGTTTGGGCCGCGTCCGGCAGGAGATTCCCTGATTGGATCCCTCGGTCGTGCCGGCGGCTAATATCAACAGCATGCTTTGAAGTGGTGCAAGTGGATAGTGACGTTGAACATCTCTTTTGAGACGGTTGTGAGCGCCCTTCAGAAAACCTGACCGTGCTGTTCACCGTCAGCACGGCGTTGGTGATGGGCTGGGGGCCTGATCATTGACTGACCAGTTCAGCATTTTTTTCTGAACCGTGCAGTTTCGGCGATCAGCGTTCCGGGGTGCAGCCCCAAGGCTTCCTCGGAGTGTCCGGGCGTCTTGTGAACGGAGCCGACGTCGGCCTGCCACATTGGGTCGATTGCTGTTCATCCTGGTGAACAAGTGGCTGGATCGATGAGGATGCCCTGTTTCGTAATCGTAGTTTCTTTTCTCAGGCGGTATTACTTGGGGGATGAGCTATCCTGGGATTTTCATACGACCAGATCTGCGGATTGGTTTATCCTCATGTTCCGGAATCGCCGCCGATGATGTTGGGTGTTCCATGCGCCCATGACGTTTCAATGACGAGGCGAAGATGCGGAGTGCAGGGCAGGGCGGGCGACACCCCCATCAGCTAATAGTCGGACCTTTCGCCGCCCGGTCCATATTATCCCGCAGGGCCGCATCCAATCGAGAAAAGGTAATAGTCGGACCGTCAGTAGCGAAAATGCATAATCCCGTATCCGTCGGCGGCAAAAGCATGCAGATAAAAGATAACCACGACGCGGTCAGGTAAGTGACTGTAAGCACGATGTTTGATGACTATTGGCCTAATGCACCGCAACCCATCCGGCATGTTTGACCGGACTAAATAGTCGGGATTCTGGATCAATCGCAGGCTGGCTGCTTTCTTGTGTCCGCGATCTTTGAGCCCAGGATGGGTCGGCTACTTCAGATGCTTCTACAAATCGGCGCTATATTCGACATTACGTCTGATCGACGCTCATTTGGTCCGTTGGGTGATGCGGAAGTGGACATATAAACGCTTCAAGCAACGGCCTAGGCAAGCGTGGCTCTGGCTCGCCGGAATTACGAAATCCACGCCGGGATTGTTCACCCACTGGTCTCTTCTTTACGCAAATGGCTGAATGCTGGGAGCCGTATGAACCGAGAGGTTCACGTACGGTTCTGGGAGCGCGTGAGGGTGAAATCCCCTCGCGCGACTCGCTTGCCGTTATACCGCCAAAGCCAGATCCTGGCGCGGGCGGGCCTTGAGCTGCACCACGCCGTTCTGGCCGATTGGGTCGGCAAGGCCGCGTTCCATCTGAGGCCCGTCGTCGACCGGCTGGCCGAGCATCTGAAACGATCCGGCAAGCTGTTCATGGACGAAACCACCGCCCCGGTGCTGGATCCGGGGCGCGGGAGGACAAAGACCGGATATCTCTGGGCCTTGGCCCGCGATGACCGGCCATGGGGCGGGGACGATCCGCCCGGAGTGGCCTACTTCTACGCCCCGGGCCGCGCCGGTGAGAATGCCGAAACCTTCCTGACCGGCTTCGACGGTATCCTGCAAGTCGCCGGCTACACCGGCTACAACCGGCTGACCAAACCTTCGCGCAAGGGCGGCGATCCCATTCGGCTGGCCCATTGCTGGCATAGGCCCAAAGGTCGAGATCGTGCGAGACGAACTCGCTGCCGTAGTACGTTAGGGAACCAGCATGACCTTTCCCGTTCCTACGATCACAGAAACCCAAGCTGGAACAATAGGGACTAAAATACCGCCTCCAGGAACCGCCGGGGGCCCGGTTATCGACATGGGCGGCAGCGAGGCTGTTGCGCTCGGCGATATATTCAGCGGCGAAGACCTTTACCAATTTCGGGACCATCAACTGCTGGGACAGGATTGCTAGGATCCGACCCTCCAAATCCTGGCGGGTGAGGCCGGTGCGGCGCCGCCTAGTTGTCGGGCTCACATATCTCCAGCACACCTTCAAGCTCTCTGACGAGGTGGTTGGCGCCCGGTGGGTCGAGAACCCCTGTTCGGGACCTTCATTCAAACCGGGACGCCCCCCTGTTTGATGCAGCGGAGCGCGAAGCTGGACCGGGAATGCCGGATGCACGAACGAAGGCGGCAACGCGCTCATAGGAACCGTCATATCCCAGCTTGACCAGATCGGCGTGCATCAGCTTCGCCGTCCGGCGTTCTTTGCGTGATTTGCGCTGGTCCGAAACAAGCCATGCCGTCAGCTGATTGGCATACGGATCCAGCTTGCTCGAACGAGCCGGCGTCTGAAACGCAAGTTCAACAATCCACTCCCGCAGATACTTCTTGATCCCTCGGCCATGGACTTGAACCAATGGCGTCCATGGCCTCGATGCGCGAAATGCCCTTGCGCCGCGCGATCTCGCGAATGGGCATCTTGTCTCGCAGCGCCCATCCTTGGGATGGGCGAGGATCTTGCGGGTGTTGTGACCGCATGCGCTTGATACTGGAGTTGCTCAGCCAGAGCTTATGATTCCTTAGCCCTTCCGACCGAGCACGGCGAAGCACTGATCTCGGACTGTAACACCGCCTGAAAGAACATCTGGCGCGCCAGTATCGTGCTGGCGACTGCTGATGGTTCCCCGCGCAACCATTGCGCCAAGATGGCGTTGGTCCCGACATGATTGACGGCGGATCGCGCGATGCCCAAGGACGCCCCTGCCATCCCGGACCCCTGCGCCGCCGCGAAAGAGGCGGGGCTGGTCTATGTCAATGCCGACATGCCGGGGATTAGCCGCATTCGTGCGGGCACGGGCTTTTCCTATCGCGATGCGCAGGGCCACAGGATCACCGATCAGGAGGAACGCAGGCGTCTGGCGGCGCTGGCGGTGCCGCCCGCCTATACCGATGTCTGGATCTGCCCTGATCCGCGTGGCCATATTCAGGCCACGGGCCGGGACGCGCGCGGGCGCAAGCAATACCGCTATCACCCGGATTTCCGCGCGCTGCGCGACAGTGCGAAATACGATCACATGCTGGAATTCGCAGGGCTTCTGCCAAAGATCCGGGCACAGGTCGATCAGGACATGTCGCGTCGTGGGCTGCCTGCCCACAAGGTGCTGGCGACCGTGGTGTTCCTGCTGGAAAACACCATGATCCGCGTCGGCAACAGCGATTATGCCCGCCAGAACCGGTCCCATGGGCTGACCACGCTGCGCGACCGGCATGTCAGGTTCAACGGCAATGAGGTACGGTTCCGCTTCAACGGCAAGGGCGGCAAGGAATGGGATCTGGGTATCCGCGATCGCCGTGTGGCCCGGATCGTGCGTGCCGCGCAGGACATTCCCGGCCAGCACCTGTTTCAGTATCTGGATAAGGACGGCGTGCGGCAGAAGATCACCTCGACGGATGTGAACGACTATCTGCGCGAGATTACGGGCAGCGAGGTGACCGCCAAGGATTTCCGCACTTGGACCGGCACGGTGCTGGCGGCGCTGGCCCTGTCGGAATACGAGGGTTTCGACAGCGAGACCGCCGCCAGAAGCAATATCCGCGAGGCCATCGAAAGCGTCGCCAGCCGTTTGGGCAATACGCCTGCCATCTGCCGCAAATGCTATGTTCACCCGCAGATCATCGAGGCCTATCTCGCTAAAGAGCTGACGCTGGACCTGCGCGATCAGATCGATGACGACCTGAAAAAGCCCGGCTTGCGGCACGAGGAAAAGCAGGTTCTGAAGTTTCTCAAAAAGCGGCTGAGGACATGAGCAGGTCGGATCGCCGCGCCGTGTCCGGCCAATCCGCCGCATTGCTCAATGGCTGACAGGAACATTTCGACAGCCTGCTTGTTTCTGGCCCGTTCCGACATGGGGTCGGGGCGCATTTGATGGGAGGCCGAAATGAAGACCGGTACGAAACTGATGGCGGCGGGTGCGATCTGGGCGCTGACGG
This sequence comes from Paracoccus alcaliphilus, assembly GCF_028553725.1. NCBI lineage: Bacteria > Pseudomonadati > Pseudomonadota > Alphaproteobacteria > Rhodobacterales > Paracoccaceae > Paracoccus > Paracoccus alcaliphilus. The sequence continues at coordinate 607,787 of NZ_CP067124.1, read as the reverse complement.
CGGGTCTTGCCAGTGCCGATTGCGCGGCAGATCTGGCGGCGCTGGAAAATCAGGCGGATGGCGAAACCGAAGGGATCGCCAAGGACGGTTCGCTGGCACCGCTGGAGGACGGCGGCGCGGTGAATGACGGCTCTGAAGCGGCGGCGTCCGACGAGGAGGCTGGTGAGGGCGTTGCCCGGGACGGCACCCCTGCCGAATTCCAGGAAGGCGGCAATGACGAGCAGACCGGCGAGGATCTGGCGATGTCGGGCGATGATGCCCAGGCGCAGCAGGAGGGCGCGCCGACAGCGGTCGAGCAGGCCGGGGATGGGTCCGGCGATCGCGACGCCGCGATCGAGCGGGCGCGGGCGGCTCTGGCTGCCGGTGATGAGGAAGCCTGCCGCGAAGCACTGGACGAAGCGGCAGCCCTGTGATCATCGCCTAGGGTGCGGCACCGATTCCCGCCTGACGACACATTATGCCCCGCCGCCGCAACCTTGCGGCGGACTTTCCCGGTCTCAGTATGGAAGGACGTTTCATGCCACGTGGCGACAAGCCGAAATATACGGACAAGCAGGAACGCAAAGCCGATCATATTGCTGAAAGCTATGAAAAGCAGGGTGTTTCCGAGAAAGAGGCTGAACGGCGGGCCTGGGCGACCGTCAACAAGGATGATGGTGGTGGCAACAAATCCGGCTCGGGCCGGGGAAAGCGGACGGGTAATCCAGCCGCGAAAAAGGGCGGCGAGAAAGGTGGCAAGGCTTCCGCCGCGCGTCCTGCGGCGGAACGGTCCAGATCCGCCAAGAAGGCGGCCGAGACCCGCAAGCACAACAAGGATAAAGACTAGGCGATACCAGGCTTTCGGCGTGATCGCCCGAGTCGCGAAAGGATGTTGCATGGCGAAACGTCGTGGCAGAGTCGGGCCGGCATATCCCTGTGGGCGCGATCAGGCCCGGATCGAGGCGGCCTCCTTCGCCGCCGGAACAATCCGCGATGCCGGTGGTTCACCCTGAACCTATTGGCAGGGAGGCAATTATGGCGCCCAGAGCGAACTGGAAGGGAGTCCTGAAGATCGGCGAGGTCAGCTGTCCGGTCGCGCTTTATACCGCAGCCTCGACCTCGGATCGCATCGTCTTTCATACGCTGAACCGCAAGACCGGCCACCGGGTGCGCCGTCAACTCGTGGACAATGAGACGGGAAAGCCGGTCGGGCGCGACGATCAGGTCAAGGGATATGAGACCAGCGCAGGGGAATATGTGGTGCTGCAACCCGAGGAAATCGCCTCGGCCGTGCCCGACAGCGACAAGGTGCTGGCAGTCTCGGCCTTCATCGGTTGCGTCGATATCGACACCGTCTATTTCGACAGGCCCTATTATCTTGCCCCGTCGGATCCCACGGGGCAAGAGGCCTTTGCCCTGATCCGCGAGGCGATGCGTGCGCGAAAGGTGGCGGCGCTGGCCCGGACGGTCCTGTTCCGTCGCGTCCGGAGCGTGTTGATCCGCGCGCATGGCGCGGGGCTGATCGCGACGACGCTGAATTTCGACCATCAGGTGCGTTCGGCGACCGAGGCTTTCGATGATATCCCCGATGTGAAGATCAAGGGCGAGATGCTGGATCTGGCCAAGCATATCATTGGCACAAAAATGGGTGAATTCGATCCGAATGATTTCGACGACCGCTATGATGCTGCGCTGGCCGATCTGGTCAGAGCCAAGCTGGAAGGCCGCAAGATCACCCCGGTGAAGGCGCAAAAACGCGGCAAGGTGGTCGATCTGATGGAAGCCCTGCGTGAAAGCGCGGGGGTAACTGACAAGAAGCCGCGCAAATCACGGTCGGAAAGCAAGGCAAAACCCGCCACCAGCCGCAAGAAGGCAGGCTGACCATGGCGGCACTGGAAACCTATCGCAAGAAGCGGGACTTCAAGGCCACGTCCGAGCCTCGCGGGCGGAAATCCCACAAGAAAGGCAACTCCTTCGTCATTCAGAAACATGCGGCGACACGGCTGCATTACGATCTGCGGCTGGAGATGGATGGCGTGCTGAAAAGCTGGGCCGTCACCAAGGGACCAAGCCTGAACCCCGATGACAAACGCCTTGCGGTCCATGTCGAGGATCATCCGCTGGACTATGGCGGCTTCGAGGGTACGATTCCAAAGGGGCAGTATGGTGCAGGTGCGGTGATTGTCTGGGATCGCGGCAGCTGGAACCCCGTGGCCGATCCCGATCGGGGCTATGCGAAGGGGCATCTGGAATTCGAACTGTCGGGCGAAAAGCTGTCGGGACGATGGCATCTGGTGCGGATGCGCGGCAAGCCCGGCGAAAAGCGCGAGAACTGGCTGCTGATCAAGGGCGATGATGCTGCGGCCCGTGCCGAGGGCGATCCCGATATTCTTGAGCAACGCCCCGAGTCGGTGAAGACCGGGCGCATGGTGGAGGATGTTGCGAAAGGCGATGTCGCACCGAAAACCAGAGCGCTCAAGGCCAGTCCCCTTGCGCCCCGCGCGAAAAAGGCCGCGTTGCCGGAGTTCGTGGAACCGGCGCTGGCGACATTGCGGGCTGCTCCGCCGACTGGTGCGCAATGGCTGCATGAGATCAAATTCGACGGCTACCGATTGCAGGCCCGGATCGACGGATCCGATATACGGCTGCTGACCCGCAGCGGACTGGATTGGACCGATCGCTTTGGAGCCGGGATTGTGGACGCGCTGCGCGCCCTGCCAGCTGAGACCGCATTGCTGGACGGCGAACTGGTGGTCGAAACAGGCAACGGCGCCTCGGATTTCCCGACCCTGCAAGCCGATCTGAGCAAGGGACGCGACGACCGTTTTCTGCTGTATGTGTTCGATCTGCTTTATCTCGACGGATATGATCTGCGCAAAGCCCCGTTGAGCGACCGAAAGGCGGCTTTGAAAAAGCTGCTGGACGCTGCTCCGGCGACGTTGCGCTACAGCGACCATTTCGATGAAAGCGGCGCGCTGGTTCTGCGCCATGCCTGCCGGTTGTCGCTGGAGGGGATCGTCTCGAAACAGTCCGATGCGCCCTATCGGTCAGGGCGCGGCAAGGGCTGGATCAAATCGAAATGCTCGGCGCGGCAGGAATTCGTGGTGGCGGGTTATGTGCCCTCGACGGTGTCGGACAAGGCCATCGGCTCGTTGGTGCTGGGTGTTTACGAGGATGGGGCGTTGCAGCATGTGGGACGGGTGGGCACTGGTTTTTCTGTCAGGGTCGCCGAAGAACTTCAGGCCAGCCTGGACAAGCTTCGGGTCAACAAAAGCCCATTCGCGCAACCGCTGACCGCGACCGAAGCGCGCAAGGTTCGCTATGTCCGCCCCGAACTGGTGGCCGAGATCGAGTTCCGGGCATGGACCGCCGACGGTCATCTGCGCCATGCGTCGTTCCGGGGCCTGCGCGAGGACAAGCCCGCCGCGGAAATCGTCCGCGAAACGGCGGGTGTGAAGGATGCGCCCGCCAGGCCCCAACGCCGTCGCGTCACGCTGACCCATCCCGACCGCATCTATTGGCCGGATGAGGGCATCACCAAAGAGGGGCTTGCGGATTACCATGCCGAAGTCTGGCCGCTGATCGCGCCTTATATCGTCGGGCGCCCGCTGGCGCTGCTGCGCTGCCCCACTGGCATCGAAGGCCAGAAGTTCTTTCAGAAGCATGCGTGGAAAGGGATGAACAAACATATCGTCCCCATCCACGATCCGAAGGACAAGAAGGGCGCGCCGCTGATCTCCATCACTGATCTGGACGGGCTGATGGGGTTGGTGCAATCCGCCGCACTCGAAATCCATCCTTGGGGTACGACCATCGCCGATTGGGAACGACCCGACACGATCACCATGGACCTCGATCCCGGTGAGGGCGTCGAATGGCAGGCGGTGATCGACGCCGCGCATGAGGTGCGGCAGCGGCTGGAGGACGCGGGGCTTGCGGCTTTTGTGAAAACCTCGGGTGGGAAGGGGCTGCATGTCGTCGCACCCCTGAAACCCAAGGCGGGATGGGCGGCGGTCAAGAGCTTTGCCAAGGCCATCGCCGACAGCATGGCCCTGGACAGTCCGGAACGATATGTCTCGACCATTGCGAAATCGAAGCGGCGCGGCAGGATCCTGATCGACTATCTGCGCAATCAGCGAGGCTCGACGGCGGTCGCTGCGTGGTCACCCCGCGCCCGGCCCGGCGCTGCGGTGTCGATGCCCTTGGCGTGGGAGGAACTGACCCCCGATATCGGCCCGGATCATTTCACGGTGGCGAATGTGCCCAACCGCCTTGCGGTGCTGAAAGCCGATCCGTGGCAGGCGTTTCGTTCCGCGGAAAAGCCTCTGGAGACGAAGCGCAAAGCCTGACGCTACTTCTTTTTCTTTTCCGCACCGATGCTTTTGCGCAGGGCATCCATGATGTCTATGACATTGTCCGTATCCGCCTTTTCAGGCGCTTTGGTCCTGACACGCCGTTTGGGGCTTTTCTTTCTGGCGGCGATGATGTCCAGCAGTCGCGCCTGAACAGGGTCATCCACCATCGAGGGATCCCAGGGCACCGTGCGCTCATCGATCAGTTTCCGCATCAGCGTCATCAGCCGGGATGGGGGCTTGTCATCCGTGCTGTCGTCGAAATAATCGGCCTCGTTGCGCATCTCGTCGCCATAGCGCAGGGTCCACAGCGTGATCCCCTTGCCGCGCGGTTGCAACATGACCGCCCTTTCCCGGCGATACATCACCAGTCGCGAGATGCCGACGGTCTTCGTTCTGGCCATCGCGTCGCGGATGACGGCAAATGCCTCTGCGCCGATCTTGTCGGCGGGGGTCAGGTAATGGGGCTGGTCATACCAGACCCAGCCGATGGAATCCGCCGGCACGAACATGTCGATATCGATGGTGCGGGTGCTTTCAAGCGCGACCGCCTCGATGTCCTTGTCGTCCAGCATGACATAGTCGTCCTCGCCCCGGGGATAGCCCCTGACCTCGTCATCCTCGGCCACCGGTTTCCCCGAGATTGCATCGACATACCGACTGAGGACACGGTTGCCGGTTTTGGCGTTCAGCGTGTGGAATCGGACCTTCTCGGCCTCGGTCGTGGCGGGCATCATCGCCACCGGACAGGTGACCAGCGACAGCTTGAGATAGCCCTTCCAATAAGAGCGCGGTGCCATGTCGGGATCCTTCGCGATACGGGCCTTGAGATGGAACGGAAGTTATCGCCGATGGTTCCCCACGCATCGCGTCGGGAACATTTCGGGCAAAGGGTTGTTGCCGGGCCTCCGAGGAGTCGCGAACCCCAACAAGGAGAAGGCACATGTTCTTACGCGTTGATAAACTGCAGATCGACCTGCCGGCACCGAAGCGCCAGGATCCCAACGCGGCAGCAGCCCTGCAAGAGCTTCTGGGTGGCAAATATGGCGAAATGTCCACTTTGGGCAACTATATGTTCCAAAGCTTCAACTTCCGCAGCAAAAGCAAGCTGCGTCCTTTCTATAGTCTGGTGGCGGCAATCACGGCCGAGGAACTCGGTCATGTCGAGCTGGTCAGCAACGGCGTTGCGATGCTGGCGAATGGTCCGGATGCGGATCAGGACGATCAGGGACCCGGCGGCGACATTTCCGGCGCTCCATTCGAGGCGATGAAGGATGCCCGGCTGGCCGCGGCTTTCTATTCGCACGCGGGTGGCGCGGTTCCGGTCAACAGCAACGGGCAGTCATGGAACGCGGACATGGTCACCACGACGGGCAATGTCGTCGTGGACCTGCTGCACAACTTCCACCTCGAATGCGGCGCGAGGCTGCACAAGCTGCGGGTTTACGAGAGCCTGACCGATCCCACCGGGCGCGAGGTCTGCGGCTATCTGCTGGTGCGGGGTTCGGTTCACGCACATGCATATGCGCTGGCACTGAAAAAGATTACCGGGGTCGATCTGGACAAGTTTCTGCCGGTGCCGAACATCCCCTTGGGCAATATTCCCGAATGTCAGAAATATCTGGCCGAGGGGGCACATCGCCGCCTCTATACCTTCAGCCCGGACGATTATCACGAGATGAAGGGCATCTGGGGAAATGGCGAGGTGGCGCTGCCCGATGACCCGCCCGGAGAACTGGAGGTGGTGGATGGCATCCCGGAGGGCGGCAAGATCCACGATCTGACCGGCGTTCCTTCGGCCTTTACTCCCGATTATGCACCCGAAGAAATGTTCGAGATCGCCAGCAAGCTGTATCAGAAATCACGATAAAGGGGCTGCGAGAGGCCGCCACTCCTCTGCAATGAGGACTATGGCGGCATCCGTTGCAGGGCTCTTTCAAAAGGGCGGAGCAATGGGTCTATCGATTGCTCGTGCTTGAAAACGACAGCGCCTCCATTTGACCTCCTTCGGTGCTGCGGTGCTGCGGTGCTGCGGTGCTGCGGTGCTGCGGTGCTGCGGTGCTGCGGTGCTGCGGTGCTGCGGTGCTGCGGTGCTGCGGTGCTGCGGTGCTGCGGTGCTGCGGTGCTGCGGTGCATGCAGGTAAAGCACGGTCGGCAGCGCATCAAGGCAGCGCGCCCGCTGCACCCACCGCGGCAAGATGTTCGAGGGGAAGCCTGACAGGCTTCGACACTCGCCACGAAACGTCCCATCACCATCTTCAGCTATTGCCCAGAAGCGCTGTTGGAAGCATCACATCCTGGTTTCATGGAAGCGTGAGAGATGGCAGGCCGCAACTTACGGTTGCGAACGATGTTCTGGCCTTATGCGGTCGTCAGGGAACCGAAGCTTCCGGTCCGCATTGGGTTGGCAAGAAGGAAGGCAGGCGCTGGATGGTTGACCATGTCGGATGACATCCTGACCCATGTAAGGGCCTTGCGTGCCTATGCCCGCTCGCTTTGCGGTGCGGTGGGCGATGCCGAGGATCTGGTGCAGGACACGCTGTTGCGGGCCATCGAGAAGGCCGACAGCTATCAGCCCGGCACCAATATGCGCGCCTGGCTGTTCACGATCATGCGCAACAAGTTCTATACCGACGTGAAGAAATCCGCCCGCGAACGCACCGGCAGCAGCGATTGCGCGTCCCTGCAGCCCTCTGTTCCGCCTGCGCAGGAATGGCATCTGCGCCAGCGTGAACTATGCGCCGCGCTGGAGGCGATGCCGGTCCATTACCGCGAAACGATCATTCTGGTGGCGGTGATCGGCGAAAGCTATCTGGACGCGGCGCAGATCCTTGAATGCGACATCGGCACGATCAAAAGCCGGGTCAACCGCGCCAGACACATCCTGCGACGCGCGCTGGAGCCTGAACATCACGGCTGACGGCGTTCACTTCGCGCGCGACTTGCGGCTATCCTCCAGCGCGGCCTCAAGCTGGCGGGCCAGTTCGCGAAGGCGCGGCGAGATCGGTTCGGCATCCACCTGCGCCAGCAGCTCCGACAAGGCGGCGCCCAGCTTTGGATCCAGCACCGGATCGTCATTGGTTTCGCGGGTCATTCAAAGCTCCAGATGCGCCTTCTCCTCTTGCTTTATGTTAAGCCAATCGGGCTGCAAAAGGGCCCCATGATACGAACTTTGCCCTCTGGTGTTGCATGTTTTCCGGCCTTCCGCGTAAGTCACGGCAACCCTCGGCGTCCACCACGTTCCCATTAATATGTGCTATTTCAATGAGTTGCCAAGATATTCGATCAAATAAAGGCGGAGGCTTTCATCTGTCGCTCTGGCCGGATGGTAGAATGTTCCCGGAATTGTTTCTGAATGTTTCGCGGCTGCCGCCTCGCCGCGACCCGCATCGTCAGGGTTCCGCGAACCCGCCGATCCCGATGCTCGGATCCCCGGCGGACCAGCCCCCCGGAAGGCCGACCGCGCCACGACGGATTGAATGGGCCGCCACATAATCAAACTCGACCACCCGCTGTCCCTCCGCCAACACAGTCACCGCCGATGCCGCCCGGTCGCCATGGTTCGCAACCTCGACAGTCGCGATGTTTGCGTCGCCTTTGCGCTCGACGCCGATGACGGACACGACCAGATCCGGCGCATGAGAGGACGAAAACAGCGCCTGCCAGCTCAAAAACAGGATCAGAGCGGCGATGCCACAGCCGGACAGCAGTCCGAATATCCACTCTGCCAGGGGTCGTTTGCCGGTGTTTTCGTCTGCGTCGCTCATCATTGTCTCACAGGATCAGGCGGGCGGCGGCGGCGCCGATCGCACAGGGGAACGCCAGAACGATGGTCGCCATCAGCGCACTGTCAAAGGACAGCCCGTCGGTGCGTGCGAACAGCCACAGCAAGCAGAAACTGACCGTCAGCGCGATGATGAAGCCGGGTAAGGTCATGCGGATGAATGCACTCCACCACGGCTCTTCGCTGGAGACCTCGGAGCCGCCGGCAAAGCCCACCGAAAAGACAAAGCCATGCATCAGCAGCAACGACAGCACGACAAGCGCCAGCGCATGCCAATGCGTCATCTGATACGAGATCACCATCACCTCTTCGGTCGGTGCGGTGTTCAGCCCCAGAAACAATGCGCCAACCGCCATCAGGAACAACTCTCCCCACCAGGATTCGTCCTGCTCTTCGGGGTCGTCCCCGGATCCGGCACCAAGCTGGCTTTTGGCCAGAAGCGCGCCGATCGAAGCCGGAACCATCTGGATCGAGATCTTGCCCAGCACCGCGTCAAGGGATGTGGTCGCGTCGATCACCCCCAGCAGAAGCAGCACCATGACCGAGATGATCGCCGCGACCCCCAGCGCGATCAGGCTGTCGACCACATCGCTGCGCCAGCCGCGGGTGCGTTCGAAGCCGATATGGCGCGACAGCAGCACCAGCAGCGGCAGGGTCACGACCACCAGCAGCAACAACCGAAGCCGGTCCAGATAGAAGCCGAGCGACCACAGTTCCATCGTCATCAGCATCGGCAGTGAAAAGATCAGCGCCCCACCCGCCGCGCGACCGAAGTCGCGGATCATGCGGCCGGGCGGGTGATGGGCGGGTCGTCCTGATTGCGCCATGCTTTCTGTCCCACTCCACTTTTTGCGGATCAGTCTGCCGCAATCCTGACGGGCACGGATTTGGCTGCGGGCGTCTTGCTTTTCTCGTCATGATACCACAGCGGGATCAGCGCGTTGCATTCGGGATAATAGGCGGCCAGCGTTCCGGGTGGCAGATCACGATCAATCGCCTGGAAACCGCCCAGACTGCGGAACACGCCGTCCTGCGCGGCGGTGGTCAGGCGCACCATCCCATCCTTGGCGATACCATGACGGATACGGTCATCGGTATTGATCATGACGATCATGCGCGAGCCGTGAATCCCGCGCAGCCGGTCATCATAGCCGTAAATCGTGGTGTTGAACTGATCGTTGGACCGAAGGGTAATCAGCCGCAAAATGTCGGCACCCTCTCCGGCGCCCGCATCGGCCGAAAGTGCGCGGGGACACAGAAAGTTGGCCTTGCCGCTGTCCGTCTCCCATTTCCGCTGCCGTGCCGCGACCGGCCGCGGGAACCCGCCGGGTTGATCCAGCCTGCCGTTGAAATCGCGGAAATCTTCGGGAAAGCTGGCCTCGATCGCATCGCGGATCAGCGCATAATCCGCCACCCACGCGTCCCAGGGAACCGCCGGATTGTCCGGAAGCGCCGCCTTTGCGATACCGGCCACGATGGCTGGTTCGGACAACAGGTCCGGGCTGGCGGCCCGGAATTTTCCGCGCGAGGCGTGGATGCAGGTGGTCGAATCCTCGACCGTCACGATCTGCGGGCCGCTGAGTTGCTCGTCGATTTCGGATCGCACCAGCGTCGGCAGCAGGAAGCTGGTCCGTGCCGTCACCAGATGCGTGCGGTTCAACTTGGTCGCGATCTGCACCGACATATCCAGCTTCGCCCATGCCTGCTCCATCAGTTCCCGTTCGGGGACGGCACGCAGGAAATTGCCGCCCAGCCCCAGAAAGGCGCGGGCCCTGCCGTCAATCATCGCCTCGCAGACCTCGACCGTGTTCATTCCGTCCTTGCGCGACGGCTGGAACCCGTATTGCGCGGCCAGACGGTCCAGCGGAACCAGATCGGCCTTTTCGGCGATGCCGACGGTGCGTTGGCCCTGCACGTTGGAATGGCCGCGCACAGGGCAGATGCCCGCGCCCGGCCTGCCCATATTGCCGCGCATCAGCAGCAGGTTGATCAGCATCTGCACATTGTCGCTGCCCAGCCGGTGCTGGGTCAGCCCCATCCCATAGACCGCAATGACCGAGCGGGCGGCACCATATGTCCGGGCGGCGGCCTCCAGTGCGGGCCGGGGCAAGCCGCTGATCGCCACAATGCCGGCCCAGTCGGCTGCCCTGACCTGCCGTTCGAACGCGTCGAATCCATGGGTGTGCCCGGCAATGAAGTCCACATCGAGGATACGCTCTGCTCCGCTTGCCCTTGCCTCATCGTCCCAGGCCAGCAGCGCCTTGGCGATACCCATCATCGCCGCGATATCGCCCCCGGCGCGGGGCTGATAATATTGCGTGGCGATCCGTGTGGGCCGGTTTGTCAGCATCTGACCGGGATACTGGGGATTGACGAACTCTTCCCACCCGCGCTCACGCAGGGAATTGAACACCATCACCTGCGCGTCCCGCTCGCGCAGTTTCTGCAACTCGTGCAGCAGTCTGGGCGAATTGGTGCCCACGTTCTGGCCAAAGGACAGCACGCAATCGGACCGGGCGAAATCTTCCAGCAGAATTGTCCCGACCGGGGTGCCGATGCTTTCGGGCAGCGCGACCGAGGTCGTCTCATGGCACATGTTCGAACTGTCGGGCAGATTGTTGGTGCCATAGAGCCGCGCCAGCAACTGATACATATAGGATGCCTCCAGAGAGGCGCGTCCCGAGGCGTAAAAGACCACATCGTCAGGCTCGTGGGCTTTGAGGCCCGCAGCGATTTCCGCGAAGGCGTCGGACCACGATACCGGAACATATGTATCGCTGGCCGCATCATGGCGCATCGGATGGGTCAGTCGCCCCTGATTTTCCAGATCGTAATCGGACCAGGTCAGCAATTCGGTAACCGTGTGCGCGGCAAAGAACTCGGGCGGCGTGCGTTTCGGCGTCAGGTCCCAGAATGTCGCCTTGGCCCCGTTTTCACAGAATTCCGCTGCATGCGGCTTGCCCGGCTTGGCCCATGCGCAGCTGGTGCACATATAGCCACCGGTCTTGTTATGGTCCCGAAACAATCCGGGGCCGCTTGCGAACGCGCGTTGTCGGGTGATGTGTTTGCCAAGCGATTTGATCGAACCCCAGCCTCCGGTCGGTTGCCGATAGGGTTTGTCGCGCGTGTTGCTTGTCATAACATCCTCCTTGCAACAGCAACCGGATGACCGGGATTATGTTCCCGGACCGTGGCGCATGGACCAGACAGGAGAAGCGGAGATGGGCGGTTCCGACACATATTTGCAGGCGCTGGAGGGCCGCCTTCTGGCGCAGCGGCGGGTGCTGGCCCGGCTGCTGGCGCATGGCACCGCAAGCGAATGGCAGGATGCAACCGACTGGCTGGCGGATCGTCAGATCCTGCATGACGGGCAGGAAGATCCCGGCGCCGTGCCTGCCGAGGGGATGGCGCAGGAACTGGCCATGGCGGCCGAATTCCGCGAACTGGCCGAACTGGCCCGCCGATACCGGGGTCAGGGATAGGCGTTCAGACCCGCCACTGATCCAGCAGTTCCGCCAGCGGCGCGGTCTCAACCTGTTGTCCGAAGCGCGATTCATAGATCCGCATCGCGGCGTCATGGCTGGGGTCCGCCGAGGAACAGACCGCGTCCGACACCAGTACCACCCGATAGCCGCGGTCGATCGCACCCAGAACCGTGGCAAGAACGCAGACTTCGGTCTCGCCCCCGGTGACGATCAGGGTAGAGATCCCGGTCCGGCGCAGAAACCCGTCCAGCCTGCCATCCGGCCAGGGCGAATAAAGCTGCTTGTCGAACAGCCGTGCCGGCGGAACATGACGGGCCAAAGGCGGCGCCAGCTCCAGCCATTCGGATGGCAACCGGTCGCGCAGCATCTGTGGCCAGACCGCATAATAACGCGCCCATGACCCGATGGCCGCCCCCTGATCGGCGGGTGGAATGAAGCGGGTGAAGATCGTGCGCGCGGCATGGGCTTCGGTCAGTTCGGCGACCGCGGGCAGGATCTTTTCCATCCACGGCACCGCCCAGGACGAGCCCGGCCCGAACAGCCGCTGCATGTCCACGCAAAGGTGCAGCGCCTCGGTGCCGGGCGCGCCGAACCTGATCCCGGTCACAACATGGCCTCGCCTGCTGTCATCACTGCCGGTCCCGGGTCAGTAATTGCCGGGCGGATCGCTGGCGGGAAAGGATTCGTCGGACTGCTCGTCAACGATATCCCAGTCTTTCGGCGGGGCCCGCATCTGGCTCTGCCCGGCGGCGCGGACATAATGCGTACCCTTCGGGTTTGGCCGCGAAGAGGCGGCGAACAGGTCGCAGGCTGCTTTCAGCCCGATACCGGCGGCGATGCCCAGACAGAAACTCAGCGGGTCGGTGCGTCTCATCTTCCGTGCCTTTCCTGATATGAAGGGCGTTGTCAGGAAACGGCGGGGATCGGCGATTGTTCCCGAAGGATCACGATCATCGGGGCGGTCAGACGGGAACAAATGTGCCGCCGGGCCATTCTCATGGCGCGCCGCCGCGGCTGATGGCGACAGCAGCGATCACCCCTGAGGCGTCGCGCCGATTGCGAAACCATATCGAAAAGGGCAAGACGATGAACCGAATGACCTCGATCACGCTGCATTTCCATCTGGTCGATGGCGGCGCCGTTCATGTGAAAAGCGACGACATCTCCGGTCTGGAACTGCAGGATGACGACCCGCGAAGGCTGGGCACCCAACTGGGTTGCATCCTTGTCAAGGAAGCACAGCGCCGGTTATGTCCGCTGATCCTGCCCGATGAGTTGCGCACCGGTCCCAAGCAGATCTGCTGAGCCATGCGCCCTTGCAGGACCCTTGCGCCATGAACACCCATACGCCCTGCGACGCCCGGCCCCAAGGCCCCCCCGACAATGCCAGCGTGGCCTCGGTGCTGGACCGCATCCATGACCGGGCGACGGGGACGCAAATCCGGCTGGGCGATGTGGCGGGCGCGCTGGGAAAGGCGTCGTTCATACCCAACCTGATGCTGCCGGCGCTGGCGGTCGTCTCTCCGCTGTCGGGCATCCCGCTTTTCTCCAGCACCTGCGGCATCTGGATCGCACTGGTCTCGGCGCAGATGATGCTGCACCGCGATCACATCTGGCTGCCAGGCTTCCTGATGCGGCGCGGCGTCTCCAGCCAGCGATTACGCATGGTGGCCGAGAGGCTGAGGACGCCTGCCACATGGATCGACCGGCTGACCCGGCCACGGCTGACTTTCCTGCTGCACCCGCCTTTTCTGTGGTGCGCGCAGCTGATCTGCCTGCTTGCCGGGCTGTGCATGCCATTTCTGGAACTGCTGCCCTTCGCCTCGTCGCTCCTGGGGACGGTGGTGTTCTTCATGTCGCTGGCGATGCTGGCCCGGGATGGCGTGTTCGTGCTGATCGGGGTCACCATATTGGCCGCCGCGCCCGCCACGGTCTTCTGGCTGGCCGCATAAGCAGGCTGGAAGCGGGGCTTCAACCGGCCTGCAGCTTTCGCCCCCCATCGCTGGAACATAACGGACCGCAGAGGATTGGTCTCTGTCACGTTCACTCAACCTGAGGAATTCCAGCATGGACCTCCTCAATCATCCCCGACCTCAGCCCTGCGACCTGAATGAGGCCACCCTGAACGGCGCCAAGGTTTACGGCCCCGACAATGAGACGATCGGCAGCGTCTCCCATGTCCACGGTACGCAATAAAGCTTTGCGGCCAAAGCATCTCTGTAATCTCGCTGGTAGGACTTTCTGGGAACATTCCGTCGAAGCGGCAGCTGTTCCATTGCCCCCATCACAAGGGTCAACCCTCACGCTCTCTGCCCGATCCCCCCGCATTTTGGTGCGGGGGATTTTTTGTCCGATCGGAGTAGAATGTAACATTTTGCTCATCACACGCGCCGAATGTCGATGATCGCACCTCTTGACGCCTACATTTGTCAGAAATCTGAACAGTGGATTCGATGGCGGCCTGATTGTGGCAGGTTGGCCAATGTTGGCAGACTCGACCTGATGATATGGCCAATGGACGAACTGAGCTCGGTAGGATTTCGATCCGCACAGCGAGGACCGGAATTTCAAACAAATCGGCGGCGCGGACGGAACCAGGATGACGTGTTTCGGGTTTCGGCATGGCGACAATAGCCGATTAAATCAGCCGAACCAACCATATGTCGGCAAGGAGCACGAATCAGCAGGCAGTTCGCTCAGCGTCTGGCCACCCCGTGCCGAAAGGGAACGATATGACCAAATCCGTCCTGATGTTTCTCATCGCGGTCGTCGTCGGCATTGGGAATGCCAATGCGCAGGTCGTCGTTGCATCGAAGATTGATACTGAGGGTGGGGTGCTCGGCCAGATAGTTCTGCAGTTATTGGATCATGCGGGTATCGAGACCCGCGATCGAATACAGCTGGGCGGCACGCCGATCATGCGCGAGGCAATTATCGCAGGTGAGATCGATATCTATCCTGAATATACGGGAAATGCTGCGTTTTTCTTCAATCGCGCTGATGAGGCCATCTGGCAGGATGCCGCTGCAAGCTATGAGGCGGCAAAGAAACTGGATCAGGAGGCCAATGATATTGTCTGGCTTGCGCCTGCCCCCGCGAACAACACATGGGGCGTTGCCCTGCGCTCGGATGTCGCCAGCGCGGCAGGCATTGGAACATTCTCGGAATTTGGTGCATGGGTGGCCGGCGGGGGTGGTGTCAAGCTGGTGGCATCGGCTGAATTCGTCAACTCGGCCCCGGCGCTGCCCGCATTTCAGAAAGCATACGCATTTACCCTGAATCAGGACCAGTTGATTGTTTTGTCGGGTGGAGATACCGCCGCTACGATCCAGGCGGCGGCAGCCGGCACCAGCGGCGCCAATGCGGCAATGGTTTACGGCACAGATGGTGCGATTGCCTTTTCCGAGCTGAAGGTACTGGAAGACGACAAAAATGTGCAACCGGTTTATCAACCAGCCCCGATCATCCGAGCTGAAGTATTGGCTGCGTATCCGCAGATCGCCGAATTACTGGCACCGGCTTTTGCCGGTCTGGACCTGGAGACGTTACAACGACTGAACGGCCAGGTTCAGGTCGAGGGCGTTCCTGCGGCAGAGGTAGCGCAAGGCTATCTAACGGAATTGGGGTTGCTCGACTGAGAAGTTCCATGCGGCGTATCGACAAGCTGACCGTTGTACTGGCGATACCGCTGATTGCCGCGCTGCCCCTTTCGGCGTTCAGCCTAAGGCCCAATAGAATTGCACCTCCTGAAGGCCAAACAGTGTTCGAGGTATTCGGACCGGCGACAACGACGGCGCTAATTGCCGCCACGGGATTGCTGGTGATCTTTCTGCTGCTAGTGCGACGGCCTGGAACCCGAATGCTGCTGCTCGCTGTCGCACTGACCGGTCACATCATTCTTTTAGGACGAGGCGCGACGATCTTACTTGAACAGGCTGCGCCAGCGGCGCGGGTATCGCCCGGCGCAGGCTTCTGGCTTGCGGTTGGCGCGCTTTTGCTGCTTCTGGCGGACGCTTTCGCCCGCTTGCACCCCGGACCGATCCTGAGGGTCGGCCTGCTTGTCGGCGCCGTCGGAGTCGTAGCGACGCTTCTCTGGTCCGGGGCACTAGCCGAACTGTCCATCATGGCGGAGTTCCGAGGGCGCGCGGACACGTTTCGGCGTGCGACACTGGATCATCTTACCCTGGCCTTCGGATCCTTTCTTGCCGCCTTCGTGGTCGGTCTGCCGACGGGGCTCTTCATCCACCGGTACCCGAGACTGCGAGATCCCGTAGTGAGCATGCTAACGCTTATTCAGACCATTCCCTCGATCGCTTTGTTCGGGATTCTTATTGTCCCGCTCGCCTGGATAGCCTCACATGTACCCGGCGCGACAAATGCAGGGATCAGTGGTATCGGGATGGCACCGGCAATGGTGGCGCTGTTTCTTTATTCGTTGTTGCCTATTGTCGCCAATACCGTGGCCGGGATGGATGAGGTGCCGCAGACAGTCATCGAAGCCGCGTCCGGAATGGGAATGACCGGGGCCGAGCGACTTTGGATGGTGGATTTGCCACTGAGTATTCCGGTCATTCTTGCTGCTGCACGAATAGTGATGGTGCAGAATATCGGGCTGGCCACCGTAGGAGCGCTGATCGGCGCAGGCGGTTATGGGACTTTCATCTTTCAGGGAATCGGGCAGACGGCAACGGATCTCATTCTTCTTGGGGTGTTTCCGACGGTGGCGCTGGCTTTCCTGACCTCTGCAATCATGGACCTGATAATTACGCTTTTCAGGGTGCAACAAGAATGATCGATCTGGTGGCCCTGACCAAAACCTATAACAATAAGCCAGTGGTCAGCGATGTGTCCGCCAGCTTCGCACGCGGCATGGTGACTGCCATAGTCGGCACCTCAGGCTCGGGCAAGACGACGCTGCTGCGAATGATCAACCGGCTGGTGGTGCCCACGTCGGGCAAAGTGCTGATCGATGGCACGGATATAGGTCAAATTCCTGAGGCCTCATTGCGCCACAGCATCGGCTATGTCATTCAGGGAAACGGGTTGTTTCCTCACTGGACAGTGGCCCGCAATATCGGCGTCGTGCCGACATTGCTCGGATGGCCTAAAGCCCGGATCGTCGCCCGAGTTAACGAACTACTGCATATGCTGCAACTTGATCCTGCCGAGATCGGGCAGCGTTATCCGCATCAACTCTCGGGCGGACAGGCTCAGCGCGTCGGAGTAGCGCGAGCGCTTGCGGCGCAGCCTGATGTGCTTCTGATGGACGAGCCCTTTGGGGCATTGGACCCGGTGCTCCGTCGCCAGGCGCAGCGGGACCTGGTGCGGATTCGTCACCAATTGGGCACGACGGTTGTGCTGGTGACGCATGATATGAGCGAAGCGCTGAACCTGGGCGCTGCTATCGCCGTGATGCGAGATGGGCGGTTCGAGCAGTTCGGGACACCCGACGAAATTGTTTGTACACCTGCTACGCCGTTCGTGGCCGAACTCGTCGGAGAGGTGGGCCGCGCGCTGCGCCTGCTGGCTCTGAAACCAGTTGGTCCGCATTTGTGCGCAGGTGAGGCAGCTGGCGATCCCGTCAATGATACCGCATCCTTGTCTGATGCGCTGGCCGAGATGATCTGGACCGGGCGCGACAAACTGCCGGTCGTCGATGGGCAAGGGCGACAGTTGGGTATCGTTAAACGCGACGATATTCTTGCAGCAGGCAGACGCGCAGGGCCGTCATGACCACGCTGCGCTGGGTCATTCTGATCGCCATAACGGGTGGATTGATCTTCTTTCCCGGTCTGTTTGAACCCGTTCTGCGCCCCTTCGCACCTGAGGGCGGACCGGTCATCTACGACCGCGCAACCCTTGCCAATCTGTCAGCAGCGCATGTGACTCTTGTGCTGTTGGCAATGGTGCCGTCAACCGTCCTCGCGGTGTCACTGGCTATCCTCGTTACCCGCCCGGCTGGCGCTGAATTTTTACCCATGTCCCGAGTGCTGACGAATATAGGGCAGACTTTTCCGCCGGTCGCCGTTCTGGCGTTGTCAGTTCCACTTATGGGCTTCGGCAGCCGTCCGACAATCCTTGCACTCTTCCTTTATGGTATGTTGCCTGTCTTCGAGAATGCCTTGGCAGGCTTGCGCGGGGTTCCCGACTCAGTGCTGCTATCCGGTAAAGCTGTCGGCATGACATCCCGCCAGATGCTGACGCAGGTGGAGATACCTCTGGCGTTGCCGTTGATCCTCGAAGGCACCCGCATCTCGATCGTCATTGCGTTGTCGACTGCGACGATCGGCTCGACCGTCGCCGCACGCAGCCTCGGCGAAGTGATAATTGCCGGCCTGACCTCCAACAATCTGGCTTTCGTCGTTCAGGGAGGGGTGCTGACTGGCTGTATCGCCGTACTGATCTATGACGTCTTTGGGGTGCTGATCGGCATTGCAAAGCGCCGTAGTGGTCGAGAGCCCCGTTAGGAGCTATTTGTAAAAGAGGCATCCGCCATCTTTCATGCATGCTTAGAACCCATGATCGCTGTGTGAACTGACTGGGCCGGTGGCCTCTCCCGCGGCATTCTCCGTTCGAGGGTTGCGCCGGACGGGCCGGTGCCGAGCCTCAGGAATGGGGGAGATACCACATGCAGGATAGCACGTCCATTGGGTTGGATGTCCACAAGGCGACGATATCTGTTGCGGTTGCGCAAGGCGAACGCGGCGGCGAGGTCCGCCACTGGGGGACGGTGCCGCACCGTCCCGATCATGTCCGCAAACTGGTCGAGAAGCTTTCGGCCAGTGCGGCACGGCTGCATCTCTGCTATGAAGCGGGCCCCTGCGGCTATGGCCTCTACCGCCAACTTGTCGAGATGGGGCACGGCTGCATCGTGGTGGCGCCATCGCTGATCCCGGTGAAGGCGGGCGACCGGATGAAGACCGACCGTCGCGATGCGGTGATGCCGGCAAAGCTGCACCGGTCGGGTGAGCTGACGGCGGTCTGTTTCCGGATGTGGCGCATGAGGCGATGCGCGATCTGGTCCGGGCGCGGGCAACGGCGATGCGGGTGGCGGGCAAGGCGCGCCAGCACCTGCAGGGCTTTCTGCTGCGCCACGGCCAGGTCTATCCGGGGAAGAAAGGCTGGACCGGGGCCTATCGGCGGTGGCTCGCGCTGGTGCGCTTCACGTATCCGGCGCAGCAGATCGTCCTGCAGGACTATATCGACGCGGTTGCCGATGCCGAGGCGCGGATCGAGCGGCTGACCGGGTAGATTGCGGATCTGCTGCCGCAGTGGAGCCTCGCGCCGGTGGTCGCGGCGGTTCGCATGGCCGTCCTTTCCCCATGCCAGGCGTTTGCGTCGAGCGCGCAAGATGGCCGCGTGGTTTGTCACGATATGCACCCTGCGGGATGGCGCGCCCCGGGGCAGGCATTGCGCCTTGAGAGGACAGCGCGCGCAGTCATGCCGGTCGGCGCGATACCATTGCCCGGATTTTGTGACGTTTCTCGGGGTCAGCCGCCTCCTCGCCGGACACCGGACCACATCGTGATGGGGGTCAAACTTGAACCGCTCGGTTGGAAAGCCCTGTGCCGCCTTGCGACGGGGGGCACGAAGAGGCGGGATGACGGCTGCTATCCTGCGGTCTTCAAGGGCGGCGTAAATCCGGCCAATGCCATAGAGCCTGTCCGCCGTGATCCGGCCCGGGGTAACTCCAAGGGTCGCTTCGATTGCTTCCAGGCGCTCATCGAACCGGCCCGTGTCATGTTCTTCGCCGGTCACAATCTCCACATCGACGACGACGCCCGCAAAATCGTCAACGGCCGTGTGCTGCTTGTAGGCCGGGCACAGCGGCGCCCTGGAGGATGTAGCCATGGTCGCGTCCGGGTCTGTGCGGCAGAGCAACTTGAACTTGCCGCTCGTGCGCGCGTCCCGCTCGGCGCCATTGACGTCGTCACGGGCGGCCTCGACCGCATCCAGATGGCGCGAAACCAGTGCGTCCATGCTGACATTCGCCCGGATCAGGCTGGCGTCAATGTGGACGGTTTCAGTCGAAACCAGGCCCGCCGCCTGGCACTGTCGCACGACATGTATGAAGATCTGGCGGAAAACATCTGCGCCCCAACGCTGCCGGATGCGCGTCAGCGAGGAGTGATCCGGCAAGGCCTCGTGCAAGGCGTAACCGACGAACCAGCGGATCGCGAGATTGACCTGCGCTTCACGCATCAGCCGCCGGTCTCGAACGATCCCAATCGAGGCAAACCCGCCAGCATCAGCCGCATGGCTACCTCGGGATCGATACCGGGACGGCCATTGTCGGCACAATAGAGATCGGCCACTTCAGCGCGCAGCCGACCCAAGATCAAGAACCTGATCGACCCTCACCAGCACATGGTCATCAGGGATCAGCCCCCGCAGCGACCCCGTGATGAAAAGCTCCAGTTGCCCGCGTTCTTTCCGACCCAGCATCGCTGCCCCAATATCTCTGTTCAGCCAAGTGAATCAGAGACATCGAACTTCTTCAACAGCCCCCGGGGGACGGATTTCAGCCCTGAACGGGCGAAGCCCCGGGCCGAAGGCCGACTGTGTTCACCAAGAACCGGGACAGGCTGCTGACGACCGAGATGTCGCGCAAGGTGATGGCGGCGATCCTGGCCCATCGCGAAGTTGCGCCACTCTTGTCGGATGATCACTTCTCGGTCGATGGCACGCTCATCAAGGCCTGGGCGTCGATGAAAAGCTTCAAGCCCAAGACCGAGGACGCGCCGCCCAGTGACGAGGGTCCCGGCGGTCCGCCCGCCCAGGATGACATCCCCGCTGATCAGGCCGCCGCGACCAACCCCGAGACAGCTCCAATGCCCCACACCAACCATCGCAGCCGAAATGCCGAGGTCGACTTCAAGGGCGAGAAGCGCTCCAACGCGACCCATGTCTCCACCACCGATCCGGAGGCACGGCTTTACAAGAAAGCCCCCGGCACGGGCGCAATGCTTTGCTTCATGGGACATGCGCTGATGGAAAACCGAAACGGGCTGATCGTTCAGGGCGACCTGACACAGGCCGACGACCATGCCGAACGGAAGGCCGCGCTCGACATGCTGCATCGTCATTCCCCTGGCTCGACCCGAAAACTGACGGTGGGCGCTGACAAGGCCTATGATGCCGCTGGCTTCGTGGCCGATCTGCGTCGGGCCTGCGTCACCCCCCATGTCGCCCAAAAAGCGCGGCATTCGGCAATCGACGGACGCACCACACGGCACAAAGGGTATGCCCTGTCGATCAAGCATCGAAAGCGGATCGAGGAGCCCTTTGGATGGACCAAGACCGTCGGCGGCATGGCCCAGACCGTCTATCGCGGTGTCGAACGGGTGAGATCCCGCTTCATCCTGACAATGGCCGCCAACAACCTGGCCCGATTGCCCCGGCTTTTGGGGGCCTGACCTCCAAACCGGGCATCAGGCACCCATGAGGCAACTATGCCCTCCAGCGCCGAAGGGCCCGGCCATGATCCTCATCAGTCGCCAAGACAGGAAGCGGTTCTGGTTCGGCAACTATTTCAGCGGCCTGTTAGAACAGCGTGATTTTCCGGATTATCAAACTAATGACAATGAGCCGGTCGTCGCAGTGATCACAGCTATCTTCAGCCCGGTCACTGCGCTGGATGCCGGATCGGAAGGCTAGCTTCCTGAGGGAACGGCGGCGCTCTATGCCTTCATTCGGCGACGTGGCAGGCCCTGTGCGGGTGGAGGATACGAACAGGGTGATGGCTGTCCGTTTTTCAAAACGTGTTGCGGTTGGAACGAAGCAACGGCGGGAATGTTTTCAGTATTGAAAGCATCCGGCAAAAGAGAGAATGACCCACGTGCTTTTGTCACAGCAAGCCGCCGAAATGGATGCCGTCAGCCTCGCACAAAGACTGATCGGGGCATCCCTGTGGGTTCGCGGTGCGGGTGGCACCATCATCGAGACCGAAGCCTATCGCCAGGATGACCCCGCCTCTCACAGCTTTCGCGGGCCGAGCGCGCGGAACGGCGCGATGTTCGGTCCGGCGGGACATGCTTATGTCTATCGGTCTTACGGCATCCATCTATGCCTTAACGTCGTCGCCAGACCCGGCGAGGCCGTGCTGATCCGTGCCATCAGGCCTGAATACGGCATTGACCTGATGCGACTGCGGCGCGGCAATGAAAGTCTGTGCAACGGTCCAGGACGTTTGACACAGGCGCTGGATATCCGCTCGACGGACGATGGCGCCTCGTTTGTCACCGACGACTTTCGCATCATTCTGTCGCCGACATTCCCCGACATTCTTGCAGGTCCACGCATCGGCATCAGCAAGGCAAAGGATTTGCCGTGGCGCTTTGGCCTTGTGGGGGCACGCGGCCTTAGTCGTCCGTTTTCCAAACCGCAAGGACGACACCAGCGCCTATCGTAAATGCGTCGGCGCAGGATGGGGCGTGACGGAATAGACCGTCGCGGAACCCCCCGCCCGTCCTGGGGGTTAGTCCGGCAACCGTCAGCCAGCAGTTCGCCAGCAAGAGAGGCCACATGCAGATCACCCTTATGATTAATGGCCAGTCCCATGACCTCGACATCGACACTCGAACGACGCTTCTGGATGCGTTGCGCCACCATCTGGGCCTGACCGGCACCAAGAAAGGGTGTGACCATGGGCAATGCGGTGCCTGCACGGTTCTGGTTGATGGTCGGCGGATAAATACCTGCCTGACGCTGGCCTGCATGGCCGAGGATGCGCAGATCACGACCATTGAAGGGCTGGGTACCATGGAACACCTTTCCCCGTTGCAACAAAGCTTTCTGGACCATGACGGCTATCAATGTGGTTACTGCACGCCGGGGCAGATCTGTTCAGCCACAGCCATGCTGGAGGAGATCGCGGCGGGCTGGCCCAGCCACGCTTCGGCCAGCCTGGACGGGCCGCAGCCAATGTCTCATAGCGAAATCGCGGAAAGGATGAGCGGAAATCTTTGCCGCTGCGCCGCCTATTCCAATATCGTCGATGCCATCCTCGAAGTTGCCGGCAAGGGCAACCGCCACGAGGACGCAGCATGAAAGAGTTCACCTATCATCGCGCTGAATCACTTGGCGATGTCGCGGTCGGCGCGACCATCATCGCCGGCGGCACCAACCTTCTGGACCTGATGAAGCACGAGGTGATGACGCCTGACTCACTGGTGGACATTACCCGGCTGGACCTTGCCCGGATCGAACCCGATGGCGATGGCCTGCGGATCGGGGCCTTGGTGAAAAACAGCGATCTGGCCGTCCATCCCGTTATCCGGCGCGATTATCCTGTCCTGTCCCGCGCGCTGCTGGCCGGGGCCAGCGGCCAATTGCGCAATATGGCCACAACCGGCGGCAATCTGCTGCAACGGACCCGGTGCCCTTATTTCTATGACCGCCGCATGGCCTGCAACAAGCGCGATCCCGGTGCAGGGTGCGCGGCCATCGGCGGCGTAACGCGCAATCATGCCATTCTGGGGGCGTCATCACATTGCATCGCGACACATCCAAGCGACATGGCCGTGGCCTTGCGCGCGCTGGATGCTGTTGTCCAAATCGACGGCCCCAATCCCCGGCGGGTTGCGCTGGCCGATTTCTATCTGCTGCCCGGTGACACTCCGCATCTGGAAACCGTGCTGCAACCCGGTGAGATCATCACCGCAATCACCCTCCCCCCGCCTGCCGGGGGGCAACAGCGTTATCGCAAGGTCCGGGACCGCGCCTCTTATGCGTTCGCGCTGGTGTCGGTCGCGGCAGTTGTCACGATGAACGGCACACAGATCGCCAACGCCGCGCTGGCGTTCGGCGGGGTCGCTGCAAGGCCGTGGCGCAACCCCGAGGCCGAATGGCTGCTGGCCGGGAAAATGCCCTCGGACCCGCTTTTTGCGGATGCCGCAGAGATCATATTGCGGCCAGCACGAGGGTGGGGTGAGAACCAATTCAAAATCCCGCTGCTGCGCCGCACGCTGATCGCAACGCTTCGCGATGCAACCGGGCTGGAGGCTGGCGCATGACCCGTCATCTGAAAGTCGATAAGCCCGACCACGACAACCGGCTGGACCATATGGTGCAGGGCGTTCTGGGCCAACCGCTCAATCGGCTGGAGGGCCCGCTGAAGGTGACGGGCCGCGCGGCTTACGCAGCCGAGGTGCGGCCGGATAAGATAGCCTATGGCGTTCTGGTGCAGGCTTCCATTCCCGCAGGCAGGGTTCTGGACATCGGTGACGCGCCGGGCGCGTTGGCCGTCATTCATGATCCGCGCATGATCCGTTATGCCTCGCAGGGAATGGATCAGAAAGGTCCGAAGGCAGGCCCGGATCAGGTCGAGTATATGGGTCAGGCCATTGCGCTGGTCGTGGCCGACAGCTTTGAGGCTGCGACCAATGCGGCGCAAAACCTGTCTGTGCGCTATTCGGCAGAGACTGCGGTCGTGGACCCGAATGCGGTCAAGCCCGAACTGCCCCCCAAAAAACAATCGAACACCGGCGATCTGGCTCAGGCCATGCGGGATGCCGCCGTTTCCGTGGACGCGGTGTGGCACACCCCGTCCCAGATGGCCGCCGCGATGGAGCCACATGCCGCCGTCGCCGAATGGGACGGCGATCACCTGACGATCCGGGCCGGTCTGCAAATGCTGTCCTCGAACCGCGCGCAGATGGCCGATGCGCTCGGGATCAAGCCCGACAAGCTGAGATTGCTGGCCCCCTATGTCGGCGGCGGTTTCGGATCGAAACTGGGCATCAACGCCGAGGCTGTTGCTGCCGCCATCGCCGCCAAGCAATTGGGCCGCCCCGTCAAGGTGGCGATGACCCGGCAGCAGGTGTTCGACCTTGCCCATCGCCGGTCTGAAACGCGGCAGCGCGTACGGCTGGCCTGCGACGCCGATGGCCGCATGACGGGTATCGGCCACGACGTGCTGGTCTCCAACTTGCCCGGCACGCAGTTTTCGGAACCCGTGACGCAAGCCACACCCTTTACCTATGAAGCCGCGCATCGCCAGATTGTCCACGCCGTCGCGCATATCCACCGCGGCTGCGCAGGGTCCGTCCGCGCCCCCGGTGAGGCTGTGGGTGTCACCGTGTTCGAATGCGCGATGGACGAACTGGCCGAAGCCGCAGGAATAGACCCGGTTGAACTGCGCCTGCGCAATATCCCCGACGCCGAGCCCGTGAGCGGACGCCCTTACTCCAGCAACAAGCTGGCCGAGGCCCTGCGGGTCGGCGCCGAACGCTTTGGCTGGTCGGAACGCCGCCCCACGGGACAGCAGGTGCAGGGCGAATGGATGATCGGGATGGGGGTCGCTGCGGCAGTGCGCGTCAATATGCTGATCGAGTCCCGCGCCAAAGTCACCTTGCACCCCGACTGCCGGGCCATCGTCGAAACCGATATGACCGATATCGGCACTGGCACCTATACCATTCTCGGCCAGCTTGCGGCCGAGATGCTGGGCTTGCCGACCGACCGTGTCGAGGTCCGGCTAGGCGACACCGATTTCCCGCCCGCCGCAGGATCTGGCGGTTCGTTTGGCGCGGCCTCCAGCGGAAACTCGGTCTATCTGGCGTGCGAGGACATCCGGCGGCAAATTGCGGCCAAGATGGGATGTGACGAAACCGACCTGTCCTTGCATGATGGTGTGGCACGCGCGGGCAATGTAGCAAAATCCCTGTCCGACCTGATCGACAGCCCGATCGGCGCAGAGGGTCATCTGCAACCTGGCAAGACCGAAAAATCCGTCCGTCAGGCCACATGGGGCAGCCATTGGGCCGAGGTTGCGGTCAATCGCTGGACTGGAGAGGCGCGGGTGCGGCGGATGCTGGGCGTGTTCGCCTGCGGCCGGGTTCTGAACGAAAAGACCGCACGTTCGCAATGCCTTGGCGGTATGACATTCGGCATTGGCATCGCTCTGACCGAAGCGATGGAGCATGATCCCCGGGACGGCCATGCCGTCAGCCGCGATCTTGCCGAATACCACATCCCCTGCCATGCCGATGTACCGCCGCTGGAGGTGCATTTCCTGCCGGAGCGCGATGCCTATGTCGGTCCGCTACAGGCCAAGGGATTGGGGGAACTGGGGATTTGCGGTGCAGGGGCAGCGGTGCTGAACGCAATCCACAATGCCTGCGGCGTCCGGGTGCGCGACCTGCCCGCGACGCCGGACAAGATCATTGCGGGGCTGGACCTGTGATGTCAGCCGATCCTGTCAGCCGTCACCGTGACGCGGCGTTCCTAGACTCTCAACTGCTGGCCGTCGCACCGGACGATCTGACGCGGTTCTAGCGATCACTACCGGCATCTCGCGGCCATCCTTTTGGCCGCCGAAGATATCGTGGTCCTTTGCGGTAACCAGCGGACAAGATCGCTAAGCTCCGGCTGCATTGGGACAGATCTTGCTGCCCATGCTCGTGACGCGCTGGACCGTGGGCCAGCGCGGCTGCGATATGACGAGGGTTCATCCTGAATCGATCTGCGGCTGCCTTGCTTGCGGAGTGGAAGTCACGCTGCTGTCACGTCCTTCGGCCGGCCTGCTGCGCGTCATCAACACTGCCCACGCTGCCCGCAAGCGGGTTTCATGTCAGCTGCTGTCCTCGGCATTCACGGCGTCGCCAAAGCGAGTTGATTTGCGCTGAGAATTGATGCCAAGAAGGAAAAGCGGGAATAGCGAGTCAGGGCAGGGTGGCCAACGTATTGCGATCCGTGACTGCCAGCGCCTCTATCCCCATCGCCGCCGCAGTCGCGAACAGCTCCTCGGCCGAGGACGCCCCGCGCAGGAAGGAAAACTGCGACGTCACCTGTAGCTCGGCATAGCGAGGTGCGCTCAAGGGGTTGACCGGCCGCACTGTGACACTCAAGGTCAAATATGCCGACTTCCAGCAGATCACCCGCAGCCGGACTAACGAGCGCGGATTGCGCGGAGTGGAGGAACTCGTCGGAATCGCGTCGGTGCTTCTGGAGCCGCTGTTCCCGGTCAAAAAGGGTGTGCGGCTTCTTGGCGCGACGCTATCCTCATTGGAGCCGGAAAGGGACGAAGACGATACCCGGCAACTCAGCCTTGGTCTGCCGGGCCAGTAAAAACCAAACGGGAGTGGCCGGATGAGGCGGCGGGACGAGGAGAAGATTGCGGCTCAACTCGCCAAGGCGATGGCGATGATCTGCGTCCGCAACACCATGCTGGAGAACATCCATGCGGGGCGAGTGCCGGTAACGAATGCCGGAAATTTCTCCGATGTTTTTGTCGTCGATGCCGACGGCAACCAAATCCATGGCAAGAGCTTTCGCGTATTGACGACGACGAGATGCGCGATCTGATGCGCCAGGTGGTCAATCGCCTCTATAAGTTCCAGCTCCGCTTCGGAAAGCCCGAGTGTCAGGCGTTCGTGGACCGCTGGCTCGGCGTAGCACGCAAATGGCACGAACCCGTTCTTGATCCCGGCCTGTCGGGGATCATTCCACCGCACGCAGCGGATTGACGAATTCCAGCCCGGCAAAGTCCTTCTCGTTGTCCGTAACGACAATACAGTCGTTTGCACCTGCGACAGAAGCGATGATCATGTCGAGAGCGCTGTGCGGACGTCCAGCCGCCTTGCCGTCTGCCATCAAACGCGCCCAGATCAGGCCCGCTTTGTCATCGAACGAAAGAATGCGGCCGGCGAACAGCTCCTGCGGCCCCTCCGGTCCCGAAAACCAGGCATCGAGAGCATCGCGCTTCTTGCCGCGTGGCTTTTCGAGAACGCCACGCCGGATTTCAGCGATGGTCAACGAGGCGATGAACAGATTTTCGTCGCGTTGCTCCGCCCACCACGCCAGTAGCGATTCCGACGGTTGCGGCTTGACGATATTACTAATGATGTTCGTATCGAGGAGGTAGCGCGTCACAGGTCGACCCGGCGCCCTTCCTCGCGCGGGCGCGACAGATCGAGATCGGCGCCGACCAGAGGCGAGCGGCGCAAGGCCGACAGAATGTCCCCAGATTTCGGCGGCTCGCCGGCAACCAGAGCCTTGACGGTCTGCCGGGCTTCTTCCGCTCCCGGCCCCTCCTCGGCCAGATGCCGGGCAAGCGACCGGATCAACTCACGGTCGGCTTCCAGCGCCAGAACCTCGAAACGCTTGAAGCCACGCTGCGTCAGGCGTGTCCGGTAATTCTCGATCGCTCTCTTCTGTGCGGCATTGCTCATGGCTGGCCTCCGTATTATATCCTGACATATAGCCGGTACTGTCCTAGCAAACAAGGGATGTCAGCGATGCCGCGCGACTGGCACCACAGGCCATTTCATGCGCGTTCCCGCCAGTATTTTCCATATGCTGTGGCAACCCGGAATCAGAATGGGTCATTCAGGAAGCGCCTGAGCTGCGCATCCTCGATGACGACCTCTGGAACGCGGGAACAGGGGCGCGGCGTGAGCCGCCACAAGAAAACCCCTGCGCCGGGAATCGACACAGGGGTCTGGGGTGGTGGAGTGACACGCAGGGTTCCACTCAGGCGCGTCGAGGGCAGAACGCTGCTTCAGAGGAAAGGTTCCCAGGTGGTTCAGAAAAGGACGGAGATGAATGGCTACTTATGCTTGACGATTACCGCCGCTGACAAAGCTGTTTGCGCCGGGTCATCCGGCGATGCTTTGAGGATTTGCAGCGCCTGGCGGTATTTCTCGCACCGCCGCTCGTCCTTGTCGGTGGGTTTCTCGATGCGGCTGATTTCCAGATTGTCGCGCAGATCCGCGATCTTTACTGCGCGCCCGATTTCGCTTTGTCCCGCCCGGCATACAAAATCGAAGTAATCCTCGGCGTCGCGCCGCGTCACGGCGTCCAGTGCAGCGACCAGATCGTCCGGCAATCCCTCCGCTCGCAAGGCTTCCAGAGTCCAGTCGCTATCCTCGACCACGTCGTGCAGCACGGCCACGATCTGCGCCGCGTCGCCCTTACATGCCGCCATGACCCGCAGAGGATGCAAAATATACGGATCACCCGCCTTGTCGGTTTGCCCCTCATGGGCAGCGGCGGCGATTTCCATGGCTCGTCCAAGATCCATATGGGTTCCTCTGGTGCATTGGCCAGGCAAGGCTTGCGCCTTCGGCATATCCTATCCGTTTTCTTCACCTTCCTCGATCACCTCTATTATGCAGGCGCAGAAGGCATCCAGATCGTCGGGGCTGCGAGAGGTGATAATACGCTGATCCGTAACAACCTCATTATCGGACCATAGTCCGCCGGCATTTTCCAGATCCGTCCGGATGGATTTATAGGACGTCACATTACGACCCCGAACTCGGTCGGCTTCGACCAGCAACCAAGGACCATGGCAAATGGCTGCGACCACTTTACCGCCGTCGTGAAACCGCCGCACCAGATCGACCGCAGTTGCCTCCATGCGCAGCTTGTCGGGGTTGATCTGGCCACCGGGCAGAACAATTCCATCATAAGACGAAACATCCACCCCGGCCAGAGCCAGATCCACTGAAACCAACTGCCCCCAATCGCCATCCTGCCAGCCACGGATGCTTTCGCCATCGGGCGAGACAATCTCTACCGTCGCCCCGGCTTCGCGCAACTGGTCGCGAGGCACTTCCAATTCGGATTGCTCGAAACCGTCGGTGGCGAGGATCAGGATCCTTGCTTCGGAAATCTTTGGCATGGCGTGTTCCTTTGATGACCATGAAATCGACAGAGTTTTGCGGCGGGAATTATTCAACCGGCTCGGCAGCTTCGGGATTGGCCGTCTTGTCGGCAATGCCGGTCAACTTTTCATCCGCAGCCGACTCTTCGTCCAGAGTGCTTGACAGCAGCGCAGCCGCCTCTTTCATGCCCAATACCTCCGCCCACCGCTTCAGTGTGCCGTAACGGGTGATCTCGTAATGTTCGACCGCCTGCGCCGCCGACACCAGCCCCGCATCCAGCGCCAGAGAACCCTTGAAAGATTCCAGTATCTCCTCGCCCTCCTCAATGATCCCATCAATAGCCGGACAGGTCTTCCCGCGAGGGCGTTTGCCGATCAACTCGAACACGTTCTGCAGCCGCTCGACATGCACTTCGGTCTCCTCGCGATGCGCCTCGAAGGCCGAACGCAGTTCCTCCGATTGTGCGCCGCGCGCCATCTTCGGAAGGGCCTTCAGGATCTGGCGTTCCGCGTAATAGATATCCCGCAACGTGTCATGAAACAGGTCATCAAGGGCCTTGGTCTTCATCGGATCCTCCTGTGAACTCATGCCGCCTTCTGCGGCAGACGGTGAAAGCAACAAGGTAGCGAGCGGGATGTTCCTGCCTGCCGCATCGAAAATTGATCCGTGAGGCTCATCCCGCGAAAACCCGTGCGAAGTTTTTCGTCCGGCGGTGATGCGGGAACATATCGGGGGTTTTGCGGTTAACGGCGCCCGAATGAAGGAGAATCCTCATGACGGTCCGCAATCCGATGGCAGGTCTCGGCCTTGCCCTGCCCCTTGCGGGCAGCTTTGCGGCGGTCCTGTCGGCGTTGGTTCTGGGCGTGATGGCGGTCATGGAGGGGGTGGCGCCGTGGATGCCGCTGAACGCCACCTCGAATGTCCTGCATGGCCCGGCTGCGGTTACCATCGCAGATGTGGACCTCACCCATACTGCCCCCGGCGCGATAATCCATATCGTATCGGCGTTCTTCTGGGCTGGCGTCGCTATCCTTCTGGTAAGAGCAACGGGTACGCGTCGGCGCTCGGGCCGCCATGCCGCTGGCAGAGCGGCCGAGATCGTCGTCGATCACATCCACGGTCCGGAAACCACGACGACGCGCGACTTCGACCAGTTCATATTGCCGTCGCCGGCTCTCGGTGTTGAACTCCACCTGGGCCGGGGTCGATTGGCGCACAT
Organism: Paracoccus alcaliphilus; assembly: GCF_028553725.1. NCBI lineage: Bacteria > Pseudomonadati > Pseudomonadota > Alphaproteobacteria > Rhodobacterales > Paracoccaceae > Paracoccus > Paracoccus alcaliphilus. The sequence goes on along the minus strand of NZ_CP067124.1, from coordinate 577,359 downwards.
AGACCACCGCCTTGCGCTGCAGGATGGCCGGCGGAAAGAGATCACGGTCCATCATCGTCTTGCTCCAACTTGCTCGTTCCCCCGCTTCGGCCAACAAAATGGCCAGGCGCGTCAATACCTGCTGGCGCTCCCGTGGGCTCATTCCGCGCAACCGCTCCGAGTCGAACTGCATCTGCAGTTGCCTGGGGCTCGACGGCCCGGTGGGCAGGTCTTGCATCGGTCTGTTCCTTTCCGGCGATGACATCACCGGAAGAGCTTCGCCGAAGACCGCGCCGACTCAGAAGGTCATCGAGATCCGACAGGGCCGCGAGCGATACGCGCGGTGTGCCGAGGACCATGCCGGTGCAAGCTGCCGGGTCGAGCATCCACGCGGCCACGACCATGAAGATGCCAGGCAGCACCTCGATATGGACAAACTGACCGGACTTGCGTCGGTCGACACGCTCGACCCGAACCTGTCGGCCGAAGAGCGCGTGCCACCGGTAATGCACCTCAACAAATTGCCCGACATGGGCAGAATGAACGGGTGATGACCATCACGAGGAAGAACAGCCTGTTCGCCGGGTCAGATGGCGGCGGTCGGACATGGGCCACCATCTCCACGCTCTTGCAGACCTGCAAAACGAACAGCGTCGACCCCGTCGTGTGGCTACCCAGACCTTGGAGCACATTGCCAAGCAATGGCAAAGCGCAAACATCGACGCTCTCATGCCATGGAACTACAAGGCCTGAACGGTCTCCGCTTCCCGCTTACGAACAGATAGATGATGCAGTGGAAGAATTTCCCTCCCAAAGCGCTTGTTCAGGCAATTACAAAAAAAATGGCGATGCGGGACGTCAGATGCTGCATCGCGACAAGAACGCCAAACAAGTAGCCTTGTTCCGCCTACTTGCGAAGTTTGAAGCGGCACCCCGGAGCAGGCGCGAGACCGGCCGGACCCGGCTTGCTTCCGTGGGTTGAGTCGGCGTTGTTGCAGAAGTCAGTGTGTGAGCGCAGTTTTCCCTTTCCGCGTTGAGTTCATGCCACGCGTTTGATCTCGGCGGATCCGAGGGCATTGAAGCGGTTCATGAGGGCGATGCGGATATGGATTTCGGCGGTCTGGCGGTCCGGGTCTCGTGATGAGATGCGTTCACCGAAGGCCTTGAGGCAGCGCATCCTTGCCTCGATCCTGCTTCGGACGTGATAACCTGACCAGCGCTTCCATATGGCCCTGCCCAAGCGCTGGGTTGCCCGGAGGATCTCGTTGCGCGCCCTGGCTGCGGGGCAATCCTCCTTCCAGAGACGGCCATTCCTCCGGATCGGGATGATGGCGGTGCCGCCTCGATCCAGGATCGCGGTGTGGCAGCGTCGGGTGTCAAAGGCACCGTCGCCGGTGACGGTGCCGATCTGTTCATCCTCTGGGATCTGGTTGAGCAGGTCGGGCAGAACAGGGCTGTCGCCTTCACGGCTTGAGGTGAATTCGACGGCGCGGATGTCACCTGTAGCCGTGTCCATCGCCAGATGAACCTTACGATATTGGCGTCGGCGATGCGGGCCATGCTTGCGGGCAAGCCATTCCCCATCACCAAGAAACTTGATCCCGGTGCTGTCCACCAGCAGGTTCAGCGGCCCCGGCGCACGGCGGCTCGTGATCTGAACCGTGATGCGCTTCTGCCTGCGGCTCAGGGTCGAGAAATCGGGCACCCGCCAGTCGAGCCCGGCCATCGAAAGGATGCTCGCCACCATCCCTGTCGTTTGCCGCAGAGGCAGGCCGAACAGAACCTTCACCATCAAGCAGAACTGGATCGCGGCATCAGAGAAGACCGGCGGCCGACCATTGCATCCGGATTTGGGTGCGCGCCAAACCATGTCCTTGTCCAGCCAGATCAGAAGGGACCCGCGCCGCTTCAAGGCATCGTTGTAGGACTTCCAGTTCATCGTGCGGTAGCGGGTCGGCTCAGGCTTGCTCATACTCGCCCCTTAGCCCACTGGATTCGCAGTGTGAATCCCTCAGAAAACGGAGTTCTGCAACAACGCCGGTTGAGTCAGCAGTCTTCGCTCTTATCGACCATTCCCGGCCGGTCCCGGTTCTCGCACATGGCAGTGTCGGGCTTCCGGCCATCCGGCTCGACGGGATTGTCGGCATCTTGCCGAATGTCTTTCTGCTTGGCCGGATTGAGCGTGTCGAACTCTTTCGGATCGTGCGGGACGCCCTCATGTTCACCTTGGCCATTCTCCCGCTCGGGATCGGCCGCTGGGTTGTGCTGCTTCGGTCGTTCTCTGGTCATGGGTCAAACCTCCATGCCTGTAACTTGGGGGGCGGGCATATGTTCCCGTCGTCTGCGGGCGCGGCCCACGCGCCTTCGTCAGTGCTGGCCGACCTGGGACAAGCCCTGTGGAACCTTGATTCCCGCTTTCGCTGCTTCGTCGGTCAAGCGATCATGGATTTTCCGGAAATCCTTGTTGTGGCGGTAGGTGCCGAGAACGGTCAGGATCACCGCCCATTCATGGGGCGAAACGGCAGGACGGAAGATGCGCGGGGTGGATTTGTGGGGCATGACAATAAACCATGATAAGCGAAAACCTGCCTAAGTATAGGAACCCTGACCTATACAAAGTCAAGTTGTCTTCATCGCTGAATGCCAGATCGCCGCATGCTAGCTTGGCGTGGCGATCGGGACCGCACCAGCGCGGCGGCTGTCTCACTCGCCGAGAAAACGTCGACAACCTTGAAATCGCGCTTCATTGTTTTGCGTCTTTTCGATCCGGAAGTCCTCCGCCTTCAGTCGTACGTTCTGTGAGGTGAATTGCGTGATCGTAACTGTAAAACGCGACACGTGGTCCGAAGAGCATCTTGTTGACGATCTCGATCCCCCAGCGTCGACCATGATACAGACAAAGATGGCGTAAAAATCCTCACCGGCTCTCGATCTTGTGGGGCAACCGGTTGAGCGTGAGATCATCGGCAGGATGACTAGGCCGCGCGCGCCAGCCGAAACGCCGTCACCGGCGCCTCTTCCGTGCCGAGATAGCCGCAGTCAGGACCGTTTCTGTGGCGCTGGCCGGCACCATGCCGAGAGCCACCTTCTGCCGATGCATTTTGGTCATTCGGAACCTGCTCGCCAATAGGACAAAGAGAAAAATCAGCGATTTTGTTGCTTTATCGGGAACAACAGGCACCGGTTCCTGTTGCACCAGTTGTAAATGCGCGGACATGTGCGTTTGCACCGGCTCCCGTGCAGGCAAATCCAGGAAAGCGAGTGTCTCAAGCGGCACGAGTGCCCCAACGTTTAGAATTGATGCCGCATCTCTTGTCGAGGTGAAGCAGCATTTGAACAGGAGTAAAAAATGCAGGATGATCCGCAGAAGAAGCACGTCCAGCCTCCGCTGCCCGAACAACAGCAGGACATGCCCGGTTATACCGGCCAGATGGATCCGCAACCGGATCATGGTGAGGAGAGCTATCGCGGCAATGATCGGCTCAAGGACCGCGTAGCAATCATTACCGGCGGAGATTCAGGCATCGGGAGGGCAGTCGCCATTGCCTTCGCGCGGGAAGGCGCGGATATCGTCATCAACTATCTGGAAGAAGACGAGGATGCGCAGGACACCGCCCGCTGGGTGGAAAAGGCGGGGCGGAAGGCTGTTCTGGCGCGGGGCGACATCTCGGACGAACATTATGCCAGATCTCTGATTGGCAAGGCCGTGGAGGAGCTGGGCCGGCTGGACATTCTGGTCAATAACGCCGCTCATCAGGCAACATTCGAGCAGTTCGAGGATATCAGCACCGAGGAATGGGACCTGACCTTCAGGACCAACATCTACTCGATGTTTTACCTCTGCCAAGAAGCGGTAAAGCACATGAAACCGGGCGCCGCAATCATCAACACCTCGTCGATCAACGCCACAAGCCCTTCGGCAACCTTGCTGGCCTATGCCACAACCAAAGGGGCGATCGCCAATTTCACGGCAGGGCTCGCGGGGCTGCTGGCAGATCGGGGCATCCGCGTCAACGCAGTGGCTCCGGGGCCCATCTGGACGCCGCTGATCCCATCAACCATGCCGGAAGAGAAGGTAAGGAATTTCGGCAAGGACACCCCGCTGAAACGGCCAGGGCAGCCCGCCGAACTTGCGGCGACATATGTCCTGCTTGCATCGAGCGAGTCGAGCTATACCACTGGCGCTCTCTATGAGGTGACCGGTGGACGGCCGATGTTGTGACGCAGACAGAACGGGGCCAGTTCCGTCATATTCGCGTACTGGTCTGACCTATCAGGTCCCCCCACCCATTCCGGAAAGCGCGTTAGCGCCCATATCGTTGCGCTGGCACGACCGATGCGCCAAACCAGTCCGGGTTCACCGCCGCTACACGATCATTAGGGCGTGTGGGGATTCACAAGCGGGGGTTGATGTGATTCATACTTCGGATGGATCGCGATGTTCTGACGGATGCCCAATGGGCGAAGATCGAGCCGCACTGTCTGGGTAAGTCAAGCGACCCTGGACGGAGCGGAAAAGACAACCGACTGTTTCTGGAAACGGTGCTGTGGATTGTGCGCACGGGCAGTCCGTGGCGCGACCTGCCGGAACGGTTCGGCAACTGGAACACGGTGTTCCGGCGGTTCCGAGATTGGCGGGAAGCCGATGTTTTCAGGCGCATATTCGATGCGCTGTCGGATGATCCCGACCTGGAATACGCCATGGTCGATGCCACAATTGTCAAGGTCCATCGTCACGGACAGGGCGCAAAAGGGGGACTCAGAGCCAGGCCATTGGCCGCTCCAAAGGCGGCATAACGACCAAGATCCTGGCCCTCACCGATGCCTTGGGCAACCTCGTGCGCTTCCGTCTGATGCCGGGCCAGCGCTACGACAGCGTCGAGGTGCCGCCGCTGATCGACGGGATCGCCTTCGACGGCTTGATCGCCGACAAGGCCTTCGACAGCAATGCGCTGGTTGCCGAGTTGAACGATCGCGGCGCCCGGATCGTGATCTCGCAACACCCCGCCCGTGCGCAGAAGCTCAGGATCGACGCCGATATCTACGCCTGGCGCCATCTCATCGAGAACTTCTTCTGCAAGCTCAAGGAGTTCAAGCGCATCGCCATGCGTGCCTGCAAGACCGACCGGAGCTTCGAAGCAATGGTCTACCTCGCTGCCGCCGTTATCAACTCACGATGAATCCCCACACGACCTAATGTTCGAACCCGGGAACGGCTGAGCCAGGATATGTTTGTGACGCTGGCTCCTCTGCCGAGCAATGCGTCGGACGATTTTGCCCTACCAAATCGTTTAGCTGTTCGATCTGACATTCGTGCATATCATTCCTGCAACTGATTCCGTTATTGTTGAGGGAACTGTCGTTGCTCAGCCAACCAGAAACCACAGGCTCGCCATAGCGATCAATGCCAGCAGCACGAGCGCGGGGGCCCAGGCGCCAAGTGTCAGCCGCGCTCCTACTTGCTTGGACTTCCGATAGTAGTCCATGTCGACAGGTGCGCCAGCCTCGCCTGCCGAACGATCCGTTTTCGTTTCGGACCTGTTGCGAACGGTATCTGATGACCTGTGCTGTTGCTGCCCGTCTACCGGCATAAGCGGGATCCTCCATGCAATGGGACCCCCAGAACACCGACCGCCCGCCAATGTTCCCGACGGTGCCGATCTTTAGTGGGAACACCTCATGCGGCAAACGGTTACGTCAGTCGGCCAACGCAAACAGGAGGCGCGCATGGCACGGACAGTAGGCGATTTCTTCTGGCAGCGGTTGAAGGATTGGGGAGTCACCCGAATCTTCGGCTATCCTGGCGATGGTATCAACGGTCTGCTGGGCGCGTTGCAGAGTCGCGAGGGAGACATCGAATTCATACAGGTCAGACATGAGGAAATGGCTGCCTTCATGGCGACGGCACATGCCAAGTTCACCGGTGAGTTGGGCGTTTGTCTGGCCACTTCCGGACCGGGCCCACGCGCCAGTTTTGGCGATTTCGGGTCAGCAGGCGCGGACGGCTCTGGGCTCTCACTACCAGCAGGAAATCGACCTTGTCTCCATGTTCAAGGATGTCAGCGCCTTCGTGCAGCAGGCCAGTCTGCCATCGCAGGTCCGGCATCTGACCGACCGGGCCATACGGACGGCCATCGGCGGTCGGAAGGTTGCGGCTCTGATCTTTCCAAATGATCTTCAGGAGGCGGTTTATGAAGATCCGTCCCGCGCGCATGGCGCGGTTTTTTCAGGCGTAGGCCTTTCGCATCCGCGAACGCTACCCTGGGGCAAGGACCTGCAGCGCGCTGCGGATGTACTGAATGCCGGAAAGCGTGTCGCGATGTTGGTCGGCGCCGGCGCGTTGGGCGCGTCCGTGGAAGTAAAGGCCGTGGCCGAGATTCTGGGAGCGGGCGTGGCCAAGGCATTGCTGGGCAAAGCTGTCCTTCCGGACGACCTTCGCTATGTGACGGGCGCGATAGGATTGCTGGGAACTGAAGCCAGCTGGGAACTGATGACGGGCTGCGATACGCTGCTGATGGTCGGAACGGGATTTCCCTATTCCGAGTTTCTTCCTGAAGAGGGGACGGCAAGAGGGGTTCAGATCGACATCGATCCCTCAATGCTGTCGCTGCGCTATCCGATGGAAGTCAGTTTGGTCGGCGATAGCAGCGAAACCTTACGGACATTGCTTCCCCTTCTTAAACGCAAGCGAAGAGGGCCGTGGCAACGCAAGATCGAGCGAAGCGTCCAAAAGAGCTGGAAGACACTGGAAGGACGAGCGCGTCAGCCCGCCAGGCCGGTAAACCCTCAATTGCCATTCTGGGAGCTGTCGGCACGTTTGCCTGACAATGCCATCCTGACCTCGGATTCTGGATCTTGCGCGAACTGGTTTGCCCGTGACGTGAAGATCCGCGACGGGATGATGGCATCGCTTTCTGGCGGGCTCGCCTCGATGGGGGCGGCGGTCCCCTACGCAATTGCTGCCAAATTCGCCCATCCGGAGCGGGCGGTGGTCGCCATGGTCGGCGATGGCGCCATGCAGATGAACAACATGGCCGAACTGATCACGGTCGCGAAATACTGGCGTGACTGGAAGACGCCGACATGGGTCTGCTTGGTATTGAACAACCGAGACCTCAATCAGGTGACATGGGAACAACGGGTCATGGAGGGCAATCCGAAGTTCGAGGCCACCCAAACGATCCCCGACGTTCCCTATCATCGCTTTGCGGAAATGATTGGTTTGCAGGGTATTCTGGTTGAAGCCCCCGAGAGGATTTGTGACGCGTGGGACGAAGCTCTCGCGGCAGCGCGGCCCACCGTCATCGAAGTGCGCAGCGATCCCGAGGTTCCCCCGCTACCGCCCCATCTGACCCAGAGCCAGATCCGCAACTTCTCTTCAGCGACTTTGGCCGATGCCGAGCGCAGCGGCATCCTGCGCAACACTGCTCGCCAGATGCTGGGCCTATCGAGTGGCAAGGGCTGACACAGTTCTCGGCTTTATTGCTCACGTCGGCGGGTTGGGCTTCATTGCTATGAAAGCTGATAGCCCGCACGCTTTCACGATAGATCAGGGTCAGCGGTGGTGAATGAAGACTTAGCGCGCTCCAAAGATCATCTCGCGCAGCCAGCGTGAAATCAGGACGATATAATCCCGCCTGCTGCCTGGCGAGGAAAGCGCATGATTGGCGCCCGAGATCAGGCGATAGGTGACGGAACGGGCACAAAGAAACGCCCGCATATAGCTTGCAATCGTCGTATGTGGCACAAGATCGTCATATTCGGACTCGACTATCAATACATCCCCGCTGAACTCGCCGCAGGCATCCAGCGCCTTATTGCGTTCCGAGACGATCGCGCTGCGATATGTCGTCAGATCGTCGCGATCCAGTTGTCCCTTGGGTAGCGTCCAATCCTTGTCACGATAAAGGGCCGGCACCCTCAGCCCCAGCCATCGTACCTTACGCAGTCGAGTGAGAAGCGCGGCCAGATAGGCGCCGTAACTGCTTCCGACGACTGCGGCTGAGCCGCAAGGAAATCATAAGCAAGGCAGAGATCGCGCAGATTGTCTTCGCGCGTGACCCGTTGCAGGTCGTTCGACGAGGCGCCATGGCCGCGCAGATCGAAAGTGAACGAAACAAAGCCAAGCTGCGACAGCGATCTTGCCCTTTCGGTATCGCGTTCCTGGCTGCCTCCCCATCCATGCACGAATAGCACCGCCGGCACACCGGTCGCGGGCCGGACCAGCCGTCCCGACACGCGGTGGCCGTCGATGTGAAGCTCCTGCGGTTCAATCTCCAATGATTGCCTCCACTTTTGCGGTTTTCAGCAAGGGTCCTACCCGCGGATCTTCATCATGATAGATGACGAAGTCCAAAGGCGACGGATCGCGTTGATCGTATCCGTAACGTTCCGTGGTAGAGGCGCGGACAGCGTTCGCCTCGGGGCGGGATGCCAATACCTCCAGCGCCAAGATCTCTGCCCCGCTGGCCCCCCCGATGCGCCATGACTGCTCCAGCAGGCCACATCGCGACCGGCCATGATGGGTGATGCCGATTGCTATGTCATAATTGCGCCGCGACGCCATCACCTCGTCCAGATCCGCTTGCGCGCGCCTGTCGAATTCGGCCGCCTTGCCAATGGCCTCGCGCGCCGCTGCGGGCAGGGATTGTTCCAGCAGTTGCGCCAGACCGCCACGGATGACGAGCAGGCACGAGCCGCCATAGGCATCGTTCCCATGATTGTCTTTCGTGTTCGTCTGCCGACCGACATAACTGATGACCTGGTCGGGCATGTTGATCTGCCCGACGCTCAGCGTCGTTACGCGGGCAAGATTTTCCTCTATCACGAGTCCGGTGGCCAGCGTGGACGGTGAAATATCGTTCAGCACTCCCTCCAGTTCGGATGGCGAGTTCACGATATGCTGGTCCTGCCCGCCTTCGGCCGCGGCCAGCTTGAGGCGGATCACCCGTGAAAGCCCGAGCAGGTTACGACCGGCCAATACCGCGTCGTTGGCATCGAAAACCGTCACCCCTCGCAACGTAAGGTCGCGCACCAAAGCGCCAAAGCCGGAGGGCCAGGCCGGCGGCAGGCGACGGGCGTTGGGCAAGGCAGGATGGACGACCGCCTTGGTCGCCAGAAGCGGATCCCGCGTCCAGCCACGGAAGAAATGTGCTATGCTGGGTGGCCGCCAGTTTTCGCCGCACAGGGTCTCACGCGGGGCCAGATACCAATCCGGCATGGCAGCAGGAACTTTTTCGAACGGCCCCTTATAGTCCAGCCCCAGATAGGAAGCCAGGCGACGGACCAAAGCGTCATGACTGGTGCGCACATGATGCTCGGCCGAGCGGGGGCAATGCGATCTCACCTCGACCGAAGGGCGTGCGGGGCCGGGGCGTTCATTTTTTGGCGTCATGGTGCTTTTCCGCCGTCATTATGAAGAAGTGCATAACCGTCAGGTAGCCGTTCTCTTCCTGATGTCGTCGGTCTTGCGGCATATCAGGAACATTTCCCTTACTTCACTGTTGCATAGCCCGGAAAGCAGGGAGGATAAGGACATGACGGCTTCCAACAGGCCAATCAGTTCACGCGGGCTGGGTGACGGGCTTACGATGCTTCTGGGGGCCGTGCTGGTTCTGTTCGGAGCGCCGATTTTTGGCGGCGGTGTCTGGCTGATCGTGCTGGGCGGATCATGGTATTACCTGTTCGCCGGGCTAGGACTGCTGGTCACCGCATGGTTCCTGTTCCGTCGGTCCGTCGCGGCGCTGTGGGTCTATCTGCTGACCTTCGGCGGAACGCTGATCTGGGCATTGTGGGAGGCCGGGTTCGACGCTTGGGCGCAGGTTCCCCGTCTGGTCGCGCCTCTGGTGGTGCTGGTTCTGGTGCTGCTGACCCTGCCGGTCCTTCGCGGCGGACGTCCCGGATACCGCAGAACCATCGCCGGGGCGGCGGTCTTCACGGGGCTTGCCGCAATGGTGCTTCTGGCGACCCGTGGCGATATCACCGCGCGTGCGCAGCAGGCTGTCGGGGACGAACGCGACGCAGGTTCCACCGCAGCCGCCGCCCAGCCGCAGGCCGGGGCCGACTGGCCCGCCTATGGCGGCACCCATCACGCCACCCGTTTCTCGCCGCTGGAACAGATCACACCCGCCAATGTCGGCGGGTTGCAGCAGGTCTGGGAGTTCCGCACCGGCGATATGCCCGAAGAGGATGAAAGTTTCTCGAACCAGAACACGCCGCTGAAGATCGGCGACCGGCTGCTGATCTGTTCGGCGATGAATCAGGCCATCGCGCTGGATGCCGCGACCGGGCTGGAACTGTGGCGCCACGATCCGGGGGTTGCAACGGATGCCATCCCCTATAACGCAAGCTGTCGCGGGCTGGCCTATTACGCCGCGCCGGACTTGGCCGTGGACGAACCCTGCGCCGAACGGGTGTTGATGAACACGTTGGACGCCCGGTTGCTGGCGTTGGATGTCCGCACCGGCCAGCTGTGCGAAGGTTTCGGCAATGGCGGCAGCGTCGATCTGGAGGAAGGCATCGGACATACCGCGCCGGGCTGGTATGCGCCGACCTCGCCGCCGACCATCGTGCGCAATGTCGCGGTGGTTCATTCGCAGGTTCGCGACGGCCAGCGCCGCGATGCGCCCTCGGGCGTGGTGCGCGGCTATGACGCGGCCAGCGGCGACATGCTCTGGGCATGGGACATGGGCCGCCCGGGCGAAACCGGCGCCCCGCCCGAGGGGCAGACCTATACCCGCGGCACGCCCAATGTCTGGACCATCGCGTCGGGCGACGATGAATTGGGGCTTGTCTATCTGCCGCTTGGTAATGCGGCGGTGGATTACTGGGGCGGCGGCCGTTCGGATGCCGAGAACGAATATTCCACCGCGCTGGTGGCGCTGGACGTCGAAACCGGCCAGCCCGAGTGGCACTATCAGACCGTGCGTTACGATATCTGGGATTACGATCTGGGGTCGCAGGGCACGCTGATCGACTTTCCGACGCCCGACGGCCCGATTCCGGCACTGGTCCTGCCCACCAAGCAATCCATGTTCTGGGTCTTCGACCGCCGCAACGGCGAATTGCTGGTCGAGGTCGAGGACCGTCCCGTTCCGCAAGGTGGAGTCGAACCCGACCGGCTTTCGCCCACGCAACCCTTTGTCACCGACTTTCCCAATCTGCTGAAACCCGATCTGGAGGAACGCCATATGTGGGGCATGACGCCGCTGGATCAGCTGTTCTGCCGCATCCAGTATCGCCAGAGCCGTTACGAAGGCATCTATACGCCGCCCGGTACCGATTGGTGGGTTCAGTTCCCCGGCTATAACGGCGGATCGGACTGGGGCGGGGTGGCGGTCGATCCGGATCGCGGGATCATGGTCGCCAACTACAACATCACCGCCAACCGCACCCGGCTGGTTCCGCGCGAACAGATCGATGAATATGGCGTGGTTCCCATCGACGAACCCGGCTGGCACGAGAACAGCCCCGACGAGGTCTCGCCGCAAGCCGACACCCCCTATGGGGTCGAAGTGAATGCGGGCTGGCGCGTGCCCTTCACCCAGCTTCTGTGCACCCAGCCCCCCTATGGCGGCATCATGGCCGTGGACCTGCAAACGCGCGAGGTGCTGTGGGACAAGCCCTTCGGTACGGCGCGCAGCGATGGCCCGTGGGGCATCCCCACGCGCCTGCCCTTCACCATCGGCACCCCGAACAACGGCGGGGCGGTGGTGACGGGTTCGGGGCTGATATTCATCGCCGCCACGACCGACGATCTGATCCGCGCCATCGACATCGAGACCGGTGAAGAAGTGTGGAGCGATATCCTGCCCGCAGGCGGACAGGCCAGCCCCGCCGTCTATGAGGTCGATGGTCGTCAATATCTGGTCATCAATGCGGGCGGGCATACTTTCATGCAGACCCCGATCGGCGATCACTTCATCGCCTGGGCGCTGCCCGACGATGTCTGAGCCGCTCACATTCGCCGTCGCGGCAGGAACATTTGCACGGACCTGCCGTTTCGTCCGGGTAGGAGGAACATCAAAATGGCCGAGAAATTCGATCCCAAAACAGAAAACGAAAAGTTCAACATCCGCAAGGGCGCGCAGGATGCTAAAATGGCCGAGGCTGACCCCTTCGTGAATCCGAAACACGAAAACCGCTCGAACGAGCCGAATGCGGGCGGCCAGAACCGCGAAGCTGGAGATCGGAAGGCGCGTCAGAACGACCGGGCCACCAACGGCGGGGAATAACCGTTTCCCGCAGGCAAGCCGCCGCAGCTTCCGGCCGCGGTGGCTTGCCTCCCGATCAGCGCCGATGCGGCTTGCGGGCCGGGCGGGGTGCAGGGCCGGTCATTCCTGACGTTTCTCCGGCCCGTCTGAATCGAGGGTCCGCAGATAGAAATCGGTCGTGGCTTCCATGTTCTGCGCCAGCCAGTTCGCCATCGACTGTTCTTCCGCCAGATTCTGCTCATAGACCGCTATCGCCTCGTCATCGCCGATGATCCGCGCCGTGGCGATCAGCACGGAATAGGACGCGATCTCCATATACTCGAAGGCATAACTCACGATCGCGCCCTTGACGACCTCGTCCGAGGCGAACACGCCACCCAGCGCCTGCCCCGTCGCGGCGGCCTTGCCGGTCAGGTCCTTCATCAGTGAGGTGCCGGAATCGCGTTCCAGCAGCTGGCGCAGGGCCTTTTCCTGCCGTTCGGTTTCGGCGATATGTTGTTCGACGCGGGCGTGAAGATGGTCGTAATGCACCAGCCGCCCGCTCATGCTGCCCAGCATCGTCAGGGCCTGTTCTTCCATGGCATGCGCATCGCGCAACCAGTTCAGATACATGTCGTGGATTTCCATCATGCTTCTCCGTTCAGGGATTTTGCCACAACGACGGCGTTCAGCATCCGGCCCTCCGGGCCCGGCCGCGTCATGCGGCAGATGGCCCGGACAACCGGCTAGGCGCTGAAATGTTCCTGCCCGCCGGTGCCTGCCGCGCGAAATGACGGCGGCATCGTCCGACCGGACACTGGGTCGCCGCAGGCTGGAACATTCGGGGCCGATGCGGGTTAGCAGCGTCTCGAAGCTCTTGGGTGAGACAATGGATGTGACGGAAGACGAACAATACGGCGCCAAACCTGCCCGGAGCACATGGCCGACCTTCATCGACAAGACCAGAACGTTCGCGACGGCAGCCCAGACGCCGGGCTCTGCCGGCCGGCTTGTCGTGGTGTCCAACCGCCTGCCGTCAGGCGACAGCCCCTCTGGTGGTCTGGTCGTCGCCCTGAAGGATTCGTTACAAAGAACCGGAGGGCTTTGGATCGGCCATTCCGACAAGGGCGACACCGGTGCCGGATCCCTCAGCTTTCATCAGGGCGGCGGCTTTGGGCGCGCGTCCTTTACCCTGAATGGCGCCGTTTACGACAACTATTATCTGGGATTCTCGAATACGGTTCTGTGGCCCGCGTTTCACGGTCGGGCGGATCTGATGAGGATCGCGCCCGAATACCTGCAGGCCTACAGGCGCGCAAATTCCCGTATCGCAAAGCTGATGATTCCGCATCTGCGAACGGCTGACCGTATCTGGGTTCAGGATTATCATTTACTGCCGCTGGCATCGGAACTGCGCCTGCAGGGCTTTGCCGGACGTATCGGCCTTTTCCTTCACATTCCCTTTCCAAGTCTGGCCGATTGTGCCGCCCTTCCCAATCCGGCCGATCTGTTCGAGTGGTTGTCGCATTATGATCTGGTCGGTTTTCAGACCCGGCGCGACCTTGTGAATTTCGAGGACTGTTCGAGCCGCCTCAGCCGGGTCCAGCGTCTTGACGATCAGCGATTCCGCTTATGCGAGCGGAAGCTGCGGGTTGGGGTGTTCCCGATCGGCATCGATTCGCTGGGTTTCATGGACGAAGCGCGCAATGCCGATATCGAAGACAGAATGAGAAGCCTAACCTATTCCAGCATGATGATCGGCGTCGAGAGGCTGGATTATTCCAAGGGCATTCCTCAGAAATTCAGGGCGCTGCAAACGCTGCTGGAAAACCATCCGGAGCTCATCGAAAAGGTGGACCTTCTTCAGGTGGCTCCGCCGACACGGGAAGATGTATCCGCCTATCGTGATATTCGGGAAGAAACCGAACATCTGGCAGGAAGGATCAATGGCAAATTCGCCACGGTGAACTGGACGCCGATCCGCTATATTCACCGCGCCATTCCGCGAAACGAACTTGCGGGCCTTTATCGGCAGGCAAGGGTCGGCCTTGTTACGCCCTTGGCCGACGGAATGAATCTTGTGGCCAAGGAATATGTCGCGGCGCAGGACGTGGGCAATCCGGGCGTGCTGATCCTGTCGCGCTTTGCCGGCGCGGCCGAGACTATGCAAAGCGCCCTGATCGTCAATCCGCACGATCCGGTCGAAATGGCAGAGGCGATGCACCGGGCCCTTGAAATGCCGGCCGACGAAAGGCGCCGCCGCCATCTGGCGCTGCTGCAGGAGGTTCTGGAACACGATGTCGGCTGGTGGTCATCGTCCTATCTCGCGACTCTTGGATAGCGCAGGCGACGTAACAGGCAAAACCCCCGCGCCGGACGGGCGCAGGGGGCCAAGGTGGCGCCCGCAGACGGGGCCGGGGCATGGTTCGGCGTGGCGTGTCAGACCGGTTCGGCGGCTTCGGGATTGGCGGTCTTGTCGGCAATGCCGGTCAACTTTTCATCCGTGGCCGATTCCTCATCCAGAGTACTCGACAGCAGCGCGGCCGCGTCTTTCATGCCCAATACCTCTGCCCACCGTTTCAGCGTGCCATAACGGGTGATCTCGTAATGTTCGACCGCCTGCGCCGCCGACACAAGCCCCGCATCCAGCGCCGGAGAATCCTTGAAAGATTCCAGTATTTCCTCGCCCTCCTCAATGATCCCATCAATAGCCGGACAGGTCTTCCCGCGAGGGCGTTTGCCGATTAGTTCAAACACGTTCTGCAGCCGTTCGACATGCACTTCGGTCTCCTCGCGATGCGCCTCGAAGGCCGAACGCAGATCCTCCGATTGTGCGCCGCGCGCCATCTTCGGAAGTGCCTTCAGGATCTGGCGTTCCGCGTAATAGATATCCCGCAACGTGTCATGAAACAGGTCATCAAGGGCCTTGGTCTTCATCGGATCCTCCTGTGAACTCATGCCGCCTTCTGCGGCAGACGGGAAAGCAACAAGGTAGCGAGCGGGATGTTCCTGCCTGCCGCATCGAAAACTGATCCGTGAGGCTCATCCCGCGAAAACCCGTACGAAGTTTTTCGTCCGGCGGTGATGCGGGAACATATCGGGGGTTTTGCGGTTAACGGCGCCCGAATGAAGGAGAGTCCTCATGACGGTCCGCAATCCGATGGCACGTTTCGGCCTTGCCCTGCCCCTTGCAGGCACACTTGCGGCGGTTCTTTCGGTGCTCGTTCTTGGTATGTTGGCGATCATGGGCGGTCTGCCGCCGTGGATGCCGCTGAATGCCACCTCGCATGTCCTGCATGGCCCGGCGGTCGCGACCATCGCAGATATGGATCTCACCCATACTGCCCCCGGTGCGATCATCCATATCGTATCGGCGTTCTTCTGGGCGG
Organism: Paracoccus alcaliphilus; assembly: GCF_028553725.1. Lineage (NCBI taxonomy): Bacteria > Pseudomonadati > Pseudomonadota > Alphaproteobacteria > Rhodobacterales > Paracoccaceae > Paracoccus > Paracoccus alcaliphilus. The sequence goes on along the minus strand of NZ_CP067124.1, from coordinate 561,800 downwards.
GCGTCGCCATCCTTCTGCTGCGCGTGATCGGCAGCCCGCGAATGGGTGCGGCATGGGTGGCGGGGCTGGGCACCGCTGCGCTGGCCGGGGTGGTCGATTACGGGCTGCTGCCCGCCCGTCTTAGCCCCGGCTGGGAACTGGTCCTGCCGCCATCGGGGGTCGTCGCCGGCCTGCTGGCCCTAGGGATCGGCATCGCATCGGGTCTGACCGTGGTTCGGCTGCGTCATGCCGACATTCTTCCCCTGCCCCCTCCGCGCGCGGGAATGCCCGGCAACCCCCGCCCCCGACGGATCTGGAGAGATTGCGCCGCCCCGCGCCGACGGAGCTGGATCAGCGGCAGCAGCGCATCGACCCCGCCAACATGGTGACCGAGGACCCGAACCGGCATGGCGACCTCAACACCAAACAGCCCGGCGGCAGCGGCCCCGGAAAGAACCGCATCGACTGAGCCCGGTCCATCTCGCTTTTGCCATCTGTGCGGCGGTGAACGCCGTTCCGGAACGCTGCCTTCAGGGAACCGAATCCCGCGCACGGCATTGGGTTAGCAGGGGAAGGCAGGCGCTGGATGGTTGACAATGTCGGATGACGTCCTGACCCATGTAAGGGCCTTGCGCGCCTATGCCCGCTCGCTTTGCGGCGCGGCGGGCGATGCCGAGGATCTGGTACAGGACACGATGCTGCGCGCCATCGAGAAGGCCGATCTCTACCGGCCCGGCACCAATATGCGCGCCTGGCTGTTCACGATCATGCGCAACAAGTTCTTTACCGATGTGAAGAAATCCGCCCGCGAACGCACCGGCGGCAGCGATTGCGCGTCCCTGCAACCCTCGGTTCCGCCTGCGCAGGAATGGCATCTGCGCCAGCGCGAGTTGTGCGCCGCGCTGGAGGCGATGCCGGTCCATTACCGCGAGGCGATCATTCTGGTGGCGGTGATCGGTGAAAGCTATCTGGACGCGGCGCGGATCCTGGAATGCGACATCGGCACGATCAAAAGCCGGGTGAACCGCGCCCGCAATATCCTGCGCCGCGCGCTGGAGCCCGAGCATCCCCGCTGACAGGACCTTTACTGCGCGCGCGACTTGCGGCTTTGCCGCAACGCGGCCTCAAGCCGCTGCGCCAGTTCGCGAGGGCGCGGCGAGATTGGCTCGGCATCCACCTGCGCCAGCAGTTCCGACAAGGCGGCATCCAGCCGGGAATCCGCCTCCGGATCGTCATTCGTTTCGCGGGTCATTCAAAGCTCCAGATGCGCCCGATCAATTGCTTTATGTTAATCCATATTCGCTGCGAATGGGCCCCTTCATGCAATTTTGCCTTGCGGTGTTACATGTTTTCCCGGCCCTTCGCCCGGGCTGAAGCTGTCCCCCGACGCCAGTCGCGTTCCTCTGAATATACGTCAGTTCAATGAGTTACGAAAGACATTCGTCGAAATAAATGCGGGAAACGCTTTTGTCGCTGGGGCGGAACGGGGGGAATGTTCCCGGAATTCCTCCCGAAGCTCCCGGGTGCCGCCCCGCCGCGTCCCGGCAGTGTCAGGGTTCCGCGAACCCGCCGATCGCGATCCCTAGATCCGCGACCTAGGTTCCCGCCGCCACGCCGACCGCGCCACGCCGGATTGAATGGGCCGCCACATAATCAAACTCGACCACCTGCTGTCCTTTCGCCAGTACAGTCACCGCCGATGCTGCCCGGTCGCCATGGTTCGCAACCTCGAAAGTCGCGATGTTTGCGTCGCCTTTGCGCTCGACGCCGATGACGGACACGACCAGATCCGGCGCATGAGAGGACGAAAACAGCGCCTGCCAGCTCAAAAACAGGATCAGCACAACGATGCCACAGCCGGACAGCAGTCCGAATATCCACTCTGCCAGGGGTCGTTTGCCGGTGTTTTCGTCTGCGTCGCTCATCATTGCCTCACAGGATCAGGCGGGCGGCGGCGGCGCCGATCGCACAGGGGAACGCCAGAACGATGGTCGCCATCAGCGCACTGTCAAAGGACAGCCCGTCGGTGCGTGCGAACAGCCACAGCAAGCAGAAACTGACCGTCAGCGCGATGATGAAGCCGGGTAAGGTCATGCGGATGAATGCACTCCACCACCGCTCTTCGCTGGAGACCTCGGAGCCGCCGGCAAAGCCCACCGAAAAGACAAAGCCATGCATCAGCAGCAACGACAGCACGACAAGCGCCAGCGCATGCCAATGCGTCATCTGATACGAGATCACCATCACCTCTTCGGTCGGCGCGGTGTTCAGCCCCAGAAACAATGCGCCAACCGCCATCAGGAACAACTCTCCCCACCAGGATTCGTCCTGCTCTTCGGGGTCGTCCCCGGATCCGGCACCAAGCTGGCTTTTGGCCAGAAGCGCACCGATCGAAGCCGGGATCATCTGGATCGAGATCTTGCCCAGCACCGCGTCAAGCGATGTTTCGGCGTCGATCACCCCCAGCAGGAACAGCACCACGGCCGAAATCACCGCCGCCACCCCCAGCGCGATCAGGCTGTCGAACACGTCGCTGCGCCAGCCTCGGGTGCGTTCAAAGCCGATATGGCGCGACAGCAGCACCAGCAGCGGCAGGGTCACGACCACCAGCAGCAACAACCGAAGCCGGTCCAGATAGAAGCCGAGCGACCACAACTCCATCGTCATCAGCATCGGCAGTGAAAAGATCAGCGCCCCGCCCGCCGCGCGGCCGAAATCGCGGAACACGCGGTTGGGAGGGTGAGAGGCGGTCCGCCCTGATTGCGCCATGCCTGATGTTCCACTGACCGGATCGCCGGGTTTTGCCGCGACGGGTTTGCCGCATCCTGGAAATGCCAACCCGATGGCCGGGGTCTTTGTTCCCGCAAGGCGTTCAGACCCGCCATTGATTCAGCAGTTCCGCCAGCGGCGCGGTCTCAACCTGCTGTCCGAAGCGCGATTCATAGATCTGCATCGCGGCGTCATGGCTGGGGTCCGCCGAGGAACAGACCGCATCCGACACCAGAATCACCCGATAGCCGCGGTCGATCGCGCCCAGAACCGTGGCCAGGACGCAGACTTCGGTCTCGCCCCCGGTGACGATCAGGGTCGAGATCCCGGCCCGGCGCAGAAACCCGTCCAGCCTGCCATCAGGCCAGGGCGAATAAAGCTGCTTGTCGAACAGCCGTGCCGGCGGAACATGGCGGGCCAAAGGCGGCGCCAGTTCCAGCCATTCGGGCGGCAACCGGTCGCGCAGCATCTGCGGCCAGACCGCATAATAGCGCGTCCATGACCCGATGGCCGCCCCCTGATCGGCGGGAGGAATGAAGCGGGTGAAGATCGTGCGCGCGGCATGGACCTCGGTCAGTTCGGCCACCGCGGGCAGGATCTTTTCCATCCACGGCACCGCCCAGGACGAGCCCGGCCCGAACAGCCGCTGCATGTCCACGCAAAGGTGCAGCGCCTCGGTGCCGGGCGCGCCGAACCTGATCCCGGTCACGACATGGCCTCGCCTGCTGTCATCACTGTCGGTCCCGGGTCAGTAATTGCCGGGCGGATCGCTGGCGGGAAAGGATTCGTCGGACTTTTCGTCAACGATATCCCACTCTTTCGGCGGGGCCTGCATCTGGCTTTGCCCGGCGGCGCGGACATAATGTGTGCCCTTCGGCCTTGGCCGCGAAGATGCGGCGAACAGGTCGCAGGCCGCCTTCAGCCCGATACCGGCGGCGATGCCCAGACAGAAACTCAGCGGGTCGGTGCGTCTCATCTTCCGTGCCTTTCCTGATATGAAGGGCGTCGTCAGGAAACGGCGCGGACCAGCGATTGTTCCCGAAGGATCGCGATCATTGCGCGCGATCATCGGGCCCGGCAAAGCCCCCGGTGCCGGTATCGGCCGGTCCGCATTTTCGCCCCGACCGCTGGAACATATCGGGACGCAGACGATTGGTCCCACGTCAATTCAACCAAGGAGTTCCGTCATGGACCACAGCAATCACCCCCGGCTTCAGCCCGCAGAGCTGACCGAAGACACCCTGAACGGCGCCAAGGTTTACGGCCCCGACAACGAGACGATCGGCAGCGTCTCGCATGTCCACGGCGCGGGCGAGGCCACCGAGGTCGTGATTGATGTCGGCGGCTTTCTGGGCATCGGCAGCAAGCCGGTTCTGGTGCAGGCACGCGATCTGGACATCATGCGCGACGAGGCGGGAACGGTCCACGCCCTGTCGCGATGGTCGAAGGACGAACTGAAGGCGATGCCCGAACATCGGCATTAAGCGTTAACCGGCCGGAAACCATGAATATGAATTCGAAGTCGCCCCACAGTCCTTGCGGGGCGACTTCGTTTTTTTAATCACGACCCCGCTCTGCGCGGGCCTCCTCGTCCATTTGGGCGATCATAGCGTCGAACGCCTGCTTGACCTCCTTGTCGGTCAAGGTCGCGTCATCCTGTCCCTCAGGTCCGCGATAATCGGGATCGTGTAATTCAGGAACAAATTTCTGGCCCATGATTACCTCCTGACAGATGATGGAAAAAGCTTAGCATGGGTTCTTTGCGGCATTGTCACCTTCGTGGTGGGCGGTGGCGGAGTTTTGCCTATGCCCCCCCTTCGCCGGATGGCTCGGCGACAGTTTGCCGGTGGCGGATGAAACCATGGCGATGCGCAATTGTTCCAGCGACCGCCGTCAGGGGCATCAAAGGCTGTCGGGAACGCATCTGCCCTCGCGCAGGCGCAACTGGGTATGAATCCGGCTGGCGGCCACCTCTGCCTGAGCCATGGCGACGGCGATCTGGTTCAGGCCGGTCACCACATCGCCGACTGCGAAGACGTTTTTTCGGGTCGTCTGCTGATGTTCATCGGTGCCGATACGCGCGTCCTGCACCAGCGTCACGCCAAGCCTGCGGGCCAGGGCATTCTGCGGATCGGTGCCCAGGCCCGAATAGACCGCCGCAAAGCGACGCTGTCCGGTCTCCAGATGAACCTCCACACCGGCCGGTCCGAAAGCCCAGCCCGAAACCTTGTCCGCGACGATCCGAACACCGGCTTTCTTCAGTTTCGCGATCACCCTTGCAGACATCTCCAGCGCCTTACCAAGCGTCAGAAGGGTGATATCGGGGGTATAGTGGCTGAGAAACAGCGCCTCGCCTGCGGCGGAATCCCCGGCGCCGATCACCGCGACCGGCTGGCCGATCAGCTCATAGGCGTCGCAGACCGGGCATTGCCGGATCAGTCCTTCGCGGATATGGCGCAGCGGATCATCGACCGGGGGCAGGCGGTCCCTGACTCCCGTCGCCAGAATGACGTGATCGGCCATGACTGTCTGTCCCGCGACGACCCTGAACCGGCCATCCGGCGAATATCCGATATCCGTGGCTTCGCCCGATATCGTGACGACGCCCAGCTTGCCGACCTGCCGGCGCATCCGGTCCAGCAGGTCCCGGCCCCTGATGCCATCGGGATAGCCGGGATGATTATGCGAGCGGGGAATCAGCGCGGCCCGGCTTTCGCCCTTGTCGATCAGCGCAACCCGTCTTCGAAACCGGCCAAGATAGATCGCGGCCGTCATTCCCGCCGGCCCGCCGCCGATGATCGCGCAGTCAAAGTCATCGGTCACAGGTCCGCCTCCTGCGCGATGTGGCCCCGAAGCGTAGCCGAAAGCCCGGACCGGCGCAGGCAGATTGCCATGGCATCCGATTCCCCGCGCTCAATTCCGCACTGTGCCGGGGGTCATCACCACCTTGGTCCATTCGTTCTGTCTGCCGTGGAAATTCTGATAGCCCGTCGGCGCATCCTCCAGCGCCAGACGGTGAGAGATCAGGAAGGTCGTGTCGATTTCCCCTTCCAGAATGCGGTGCAGCAACTGGCGGATATATTTCTGCACATGCGTCTGCCCGGTGCGGATCTGAAGGCCCTTTTGCATCAGCGCGCCAAGCGGGAACTTGTCCGCCATGCCGCCATAGCCGCCGGGAACCGAAACCCGCCCGCCCTTCCTGACCGCCGTCAGCGCCATGCGCAGCGCATGCGCCCGATCAGCCCCGACACCGACCTTCTGCTTCATCGCGTCCAGCAGGTTGTCGGGGGCAAAGCCGTGGCTTTCCATCCCGACCGCGTCGATCACCGCGTCGGGACCGATACCTCCGGTCATTTCCGTCAACGCCTCCAGCACATGCGTCTGGCGATAGTCGATGACCCGCGCCCCCAGCCTGCGCGCCAGATCCAGCCGCCCGGGATAGTGGTCGATGGCGATCACCTGGCCCGCCCCCATCAGCAGCGCCGACTGAATCGCGAACAGCCCGACCGGACCGCAGCCCCAGACGGCCACGGTGTCGCCATCCCCGATGTCGCAATTCCCGGCCGCCATCCAGCCGGTGGGCAGGATGTCGGACAGAAACAGCACCTGCTCGTCGGGCACGCCATCCGGAATGACGATCGGCCCCACATCGGAAAACGGCACCCGCACATATTCCGCCTGTCCGCCGGGATAGCCGCCGGTCAGATGGGAATAGCCGAAAAGCCCGCTCATCGCGTGTCCGTAAAGCAGTTCGGACGCCTCTTGCGTCTCGACCGGGTTCGAATTGTCGCAACCCGAGAACAGACCCTGCCGGCAGAAAAAACACGCCCCGCAGGAAATGGTGAAGGGCACGACCACCCGGTCGCCCTTTTTCAGCGTGGATTTCGGGCCGCTCTCGACCACCCGGCCCATGAACTCGTGGCCCAGAATGTCGCCTGCGCGCAATCCGGGGATCACGCCGTCATAGAGATGCAGGTCCGATCCGCAGATGGCGGTGGCCGTCACCTCGATGACGGCGTCGCGCGGATTGATGATTTCGGGGTCGGGAACCGTATCGACGCGAACGTCATGTTTGCCATGCCAGGTCAATGCGCGCATCAGGGGTCCCTCCGGTTTGCCGAGGTGGCGATTTCGCCCGTTTCAAGAAGCATCTTCAGCCGCTTCAACTCCTGCCTGCCACGGACCGCTGGATCGGTGCGGCGCAGCGCTGACGCCCAATGGCCTACGATGCCGCCATGGGGGCGCCATGCGACATGGGCCTCGACCTCCGTGCCGCGGCCGGCGGCGGCATCGCGAAACTGAACCTTGGCTTCGATTTGGATGTCGGCGCCCTCGACAGACCGCCAGGCCAGGGCTTCGTCCTTGCGATCCAGGACCAGCTGCGTGTCGACCCGGTAGCGCCCGTCGGGCGAGTCTATAATCCAGGTGACGCGGTCATCCGAGACTTCCGCGCCCGTCAGATCCTGCATGAAGTCGGCTAGCCTTTGCGGGTCTCGCCACATTTCATAGATGCGGTGACGGGGCACGGCGATGGTCACCGTTCGGCCCGCGACCATGTAACCGCCGAAACTCAGCCGTCGGGCGGTTCGCCCTGGCGCGCTGTCGGGCCGACCTTTCGGCGGCGATTGTAGCAGAACCCTGGCCAGCAAACCGGCAGCCGCGAACAGCGAAAATACGGTAACTGCGGCAGATAGGCGGAACTCTCGACGGTGCATCGGTCTTCCTTTCCGATGTGAGCGCGCGTCGTAGCGCGCGGATGCCTTAGGGGTTCAGCGCGATCTCTGGTAGGGTCTCGTCACCATTTCGATGATCTCCTCGGGCGCATAAACCGCTCAAAATTAACGGGGCGAGTCAAACCCATCTGACGAACCCGCCCCGCCAGCCTCCGCTGCTGCCAGCACGACCGGAGACCGATCCGTAACCCACGACGGCCTGAAATGTTCCGCTTGGGCCAGTTTGAAGGAGAGCATCTGGAGGGCATTATTCACTTACGAGGGGCGGAGCGGGTAATTGCCGTGCACAAGAAACCCGCTCCGCGGCTACCTTCCACGTCAGGGGCGACGGGTTCGGTAGCTGTCCGACCGCAGCCAGCAGTGGGAACACTGGGTTAAACGGCAATTTGGAAGAAATGTTCCTGACAGATCCGGGAGTAGTCCGAGAGGCTCTTCACCCGCTCATCATCGGCGCAATGTCGCGGCTTAACCGGTTCAGGCGATCACGTATCGCACAAGGGTCTTGGCTGGAGCGGATGCTGGCAGGGAAACCTTGCATGCTGGTGGCGATCGCTCTGGCCAACAAGATGGCGCGCGTAATCTGCGCAATGACGATAAAACAGGAGGACTACCGGATCCCGGTGTCGACTACAGATGGGATGGTTGCCGCCCTCCCCAACCGGCATCGCAATGTGCCAGCGTTAGAAGCACAGCCCTCCCCAACCGGAAAGGACGGCAAGATGAATGATATGATAGTCGGCGTCGATCTGGCCAAAACTGTTTTCCAGCTTCACGGTGCCACAGCCGATGGAAGGCCGGCTTTCCGCAAGAAGGTGCCCCGCCAGTAGTTTCTGCGTTTCCTGGCTGCGTATCCTGGGGCGATCATCGCCATGGAAGCTTGCGGCAGCGCTCATTTTTGGGCGCGGGAGTTGATCAGCCGCAACCATCAAGTTCTGATGATCCCTCCGCAGTATGTGCGCCCGTTTGTTAAGCGCCAGAAAAATGACGCCACCGATGCCGAGGCAATTGTCACTGCGGCTCGCCAGCCCGGGATGCGCTTTGTGCCTCCGAAGACCGACCAGCAGCAGGCTCGTGCTGTGCTGTTCCGAGCCAGGGAACGTCTTGTTCACCAAGGAACCGAGCTCGTAAATGCGTTGCGCGCCATTCTTTATGAGTTCGGCCACGTGCTCCCGGTAGGCCTCAGGCAGATCGGTCGCGTGAAGGCTATTCTCGACACAGATGAAAGAGCTATCCCTCGGCTCGTGCGCGAGGAATGCAGGAACCTTCTGGAACAGATCGCAGAGCAAACGGCTCGTATCGACGAGAAAACTCAGAAGGCACACCAGCTAGCGGATGACGCCGAAACGGCGAGGCGCCTGCAGACCTTGCCGGGGGTTGGCCCAATCACAGCACTGGCATTTGACGCTTTCGCACCGGACATGAAAACCTTCAGGCGTGGTCGCGACTTCGCCGCCTGGTTGGGACTTGTTCCGCGTCAGCACTCTTCCGGAGAAAAAGAGCGATTGGGACGGATCACAAAAGCAGGTCAGGCGGATATCAGGCGTCTCCTGATCATCGGCGCCATGTCTCGGCTGAACTGGCTGGGACGATCACGTATCCCGCAAGGGTCCTGGCTGGAGCGGATGCTGGCAAGAAAGCCGCGCATGTTGGTAGCGATCGCCCTGGCTAACAAAATGGCGCGCGCCATCTGGGCCATGATGACAAAACAACAGGACTACAGGATCCCTGTGCCTGCTGCCGCTACGGCTTGAACGTAGCGCACGCATTCGGCACAGGGCGAAGAGGTGTAAGAAGCCGACGACTCCATGGGCAAAAGATCGAAACGATCCGGATCGGGAAAACCAGATAGCAACTGCGAGCAATCGAGCTCGAGACACAGATGTGGACCCGCTTCGCTGATCACCATCCCGGCCAGCGGCTTCTGAAAATTGCCGCACATACAGGCCTGACAGAAGACCGCACTCGATCACCTGCCCCAAGAGAAGAGGCCTTGCACAATGGGCGGCAACCACAGAAGCGCGCGGCGGTAGTACCCAATCAGGCGATCCTGATCCAATATCCCCAGCCACCGCAGATTGTCCGTCGCGTAATGCCTCGAATGCCAGTGCAGATAGCCTGGATCGGCGATCTCCAGCCGCAGCGAAGGAATCTCTTGGCGCAGAAGGGCAAAGCGCGCGATCACGTGATCCAGACCCTTATGGGGCGCGCTGGCGAACAGCAGCAGATCGGGGTCGCGGGGCGTCGCATCGGGGGTCAGCGCGTCGGCGACGGGATTGTAAAGCACCCCGACAGGCGGCGCTGCCGGAGCAAAAAAGCAGCAAAGCCAACGGTGATGACTGTGCGAGACGGCGATTCCCTCGACCCCCGCCTCGGCCAGCTCCGCCCCCATGGCGCGGTTGTGCCTGCCCGGGAAGACATGCAGCCACAGCGCCACCCGCCTGTGCGGATGCCGCCGCCGCAGTTTCACAGCCAGCTTCCAGGAATTGATGACCACAATCGCCCTGCCTGTCACGTGGCCGGGCCAGGGAAGGAAATCGACCCCTTGCCGCGTCACGGCCTCGGTCCGGCGGGATTGGGCGATGGAGATTGCCATGTCCGGCGCCAGCCCGAAAGCCACGCGCAGGATCGTGGCCTCGGTGCCGCCCAACCCGTGCAGGCCGGTCCCGAGACTGTCATAGGCGCGGGGCGCGCAGGTATCGACGAACAGCAGCGCCGGCTCAGCCATGGTCGGCCTCGGAACCGGCCTTCAGAAAGGCCGCGATCCATGCCCGGGTCGGGGGCGACGCAAGGGCGTCCGACAGGACAAGACAGCCGGGATTGGTGGCCGAGGCGATCAGTCCGGGCGGCAGATCCACGGGGCAGGGCGCGACGCTGCGGTCGGACAACCAGGTCTCGATCTGCCGCCAGACCCGCAGCCGCCTGCCACTTCAAGCCGCCCGCCACGATGTGCGGGCGTGCCTGCGTGGCCAGGGTCGAGGAGATCGTGCCGCGGGATAGGCTTGATCCCGACCTGATCCACTTGCCGGCAACTATGTGCACCGGATCGTGCACACGGGCGTCCACGAGCACACCGGTCCCCAACCCTTTAATCACTTCAGCTTCCGGCGCAGTCGGTCGGTCAGCCGCTCCATTCCCAGTACGATCACGAAGATCACGAGGATGATCGTTGAGGCATTGCGATACTGGAACATGTCGAAGGCGACCTTGAGTTCCTGCCCGATGCCCCCCGCGCCGACGAGGCCGAGGACCACGGACGAGCGCACGGCCTTTTCCAGCGCGAACAGGGAAGAGTTGATCAGCGACGGCATCACGTCCGGTATGATGGCGCCGAGCAGAATCGACAGGCGATGTCCGCCGATGGCCGAGATCGCCTCCTGCGGTTCCTTGTCGCTGTCCTCCATCGCCTCGGCGAAGAAGCGGCCGCAAAAGCCGATGGTGTCGACAACGATGGTCATCGTGCCCGCGACGGCACCCAGGCCGACCGTCGCCACGAACAGAAGCGCCCAGACCAGATCGGGCACAGTGCGCAGGAACGAGACGAAAGCCCGGGTCAGGAACGCACCAATATTGCCGAATGGCCCGATACCCCGCGCCGAGATCCAGGCGATCGGAAGGCTGATCGCAATGCCGATCACCGCCCCAGCCAGCGCGATCTGGAACGTCTCGAGAATGCGCCAGAAGATGCGTTGCAGGAAAGCCGGATCGGTATTCGGCGGCATCATGCGCGAGACGAGGCTGACAAGGTTCGGCACACCTTCGGTCATCTGTCCGACCGAGGGAGCGACCTGACCGATGGACACCAGCACTAGTGCGACGACACCGATGGTGAGTGCAAAAGACAGCGGCGACAGGCGCGGCAGCCGCGAAGGAAGCTCAGCGGGTCTCGACACGGAACGTCTCCTCCAGGTCGGCATCGGTAGTGGTGGCCGAGGGTTTGTCGAACAGGATCCTGCCCGCCTTCATGGCGACGATGCGGTCCGCATGGTCGCGCACATGCGCCATGTCGTGCGAGGTGAACAGCATGGTGATGTCATGTCCGGCGCACAGACGTGTGAACAATGCCATCACGTCATGGCCGGATACCGGATCGAGGCTGGCGGCGGGTTCGTCTGCGATCAGAAGTTGCGGGCGACGGACCAGCGCGCGGGCGATAGCGACACGCTGCTGCTGGCCGCCCGACAGTGCGTCCGCACGCGCGTTGGCGCGGTCGGCAAGGTTCACATCCGCCAGCGCATCCAGCGCGGCGCGCCGCCACGCGTCGGGCGCGAGGCAATGGGCAAAGCCGCGCCAGCTTCCCGGTTCGGACAGCATGCCGTGAACCACGTTCGACAGAACCCTGCGCCGGCGGACGAGACAATGCTTCTGGAAGGCTTTGATGCTGTAACCGCCCCCCGACGGCATCGACGTGCCAAGGTGGGATCGCAACAATCCGTATTGGGAGGCGGTCATGTCGGAGATTATCACGGTCGGACTGGATCTGGCGAAGAATGTGTTCCAGGTCCACGGTGCTGACAGCAAAGGCAGTGCTGTCTTACGCAAGAAGCTCAGACGGGCTCAGGTGTTTGAGTTCTTCGCCAAGTTGCCGCCCTGCCTGGTGGCGATGGAGGCCTGCGGTGGCGCGCATTTCTGGGGTCGGGAGCTGGCCAAGCTCGGCCACGACATCAAGCTCATCCCGCCCGCTTATGTGAAGCCCTTCATCAAGCGGCAAAAAAATGATGCGGCGGATGCCGAGGCGATCTGCGAGGCGGCGCAAAGACCGAACATGCGCTTTGTTCCCGTGAAGAGCGAGGAAACGCAAGGAGCGGCCAGCGTCTTCCGCGTCCGGGAGTTGCTCATCCGGCAGCGTACCCAGGCCATCAACGCGCTCCGCGGACATCTCACCGAGTATGGCTGGGTCGTGCCACAGGGTGCGACGAATGCCCGGCGCCTGGTTGCCCTCGTCGCGGATGAAGAATCGGGCCTGCCCGCCACGGCGCGGGCATCCCTGACGGTCCTGACTGAAACGCTTGTCCAGCTCGACGGTCAGATCGAGACCTTGGATGCCGAGATCGACCGGCGCGCCAAGACCGATGAAGTCGCCCGGCGCCTAATGACGATCCCGGGCATCGGCCCGTTGATCGCCACGGCCATCGCCACACTGGCTCCGCCGCCGGAAGCGTTCCGGAAGGGCCGAGACTTCGCGGCATGGCTTGGGCTCACGCCCAGGCAGCATTCGACGGGCGGAAAGCAACGGCTGGGAGCCACGACGAAGATGGGTGAGCGTTCCCTACGCCGGTTGCTGATCATCGGCGCCAACAGTGTCATCATCAAGCGCCATAGTCATGCGTCAGCGCGCGCCGGCACCTGGCTGGCAAGGATGCTGGAGCGCAAGCCGCCGATGCTGGTGCGCGTGGCCTTGGCCAACAAGATGGCGCGGATCGTCTGGGCGTTGATGAAGAGCGGAGAGGTCTACCGGGCTCCGGCCATGGCGGCGTAAAGTCCGTCAGCGGTCGCGAGGTCGTCGGAGCGGAGGAGGGCTGAGAGCAACTTGGCGCAACGGTCGCAAGACAAGGTCGGAAAACCAGAGCGCAACAGAGTGCCATCGAGCACGCGGCTTTGATTTGGTTCCGACCCGCGAACACCATGCGGGCCCGCGGCATGACTATGGCCGCATCACGAGGCCGGATACATGTCAGCACCCGACACCGCGCCAAATTGCTCCAAAACCCTCTTGCGCAAGGGGCGGTTATACATGTTGCGCAAAAGGTGCTTTGGATATAACTCCCCTTTCCCCGGACAGACTTATCCTGCGGCCATTGTAATGGGCGTGCCGAGAGCTGTGTAACGGTTCATGACGGCGCAGCGGATTTGGATCTCCGCGACCTGCCGGTCGAAGTCCCGCGCCATGAGGCTCTGACCCAGACGTTTTACACAATGCATCTTTGCCTCGATGCGGCTTCGGCGGTGGTACCCGCTCCATCGTCGCCAGATCGTAGGGCCGAGGTATTTGACGGCCCGGAGGATTTCGTTGCGGGCGCACGCGCCGGCAGTTGTCGGCTTCCAGGGTTGGGCATTCTTGCGCGGCGGGATGATCGCCTCTGCCCCTCGATCCGCAATCGCATCATGGCACTTGCGGGTATCAAAAGCTCCGTCACCGGTCACGGAGCCGATGTCCTCATCGGATGGGATCTGGTCGAGCAATTCCGGTAACATCGGCGCATCGCCGACATGACTTCCGGTCCCCTCGACGGCCCGCACCTCCAGCGTTTCCTCATCGACCGCGATGTGAACCTTGCGCCAGATGCGCCGCTTGGTGCCACCGTGCTTGCGGGCATTCCACTCGCCTTCGCCCTCCGCCTTGATGCCGGTGCTGTCGATCAGCAGGTGTAACGGGCCGTTGCCACCCCGATAGGGAATATCCACCGTCAGGGTCTTTTGACGGCGGCATAGCGTGCTGTAATCCGGAACCGCCCAGTCCAGCCCCGCCAGACCGAGCAGACTTTCGACAAAGCCCGTCACCTGCCGCAAAGGCATGCCAAACTGCACTTTCAGCGTCAGGCAAGCCTGGATGGCCGCATCGCTGTAAGCTTGCTGGCGGCCTCGTTTGCCGCTCGGAGGCGGCGACCAGATCATCGACGGATCAAACCAGATGGTCAGCGAGCCACGTCGCTTCAGGGCAGAATAATAGGACGACCAGTTCGTAGTCTTGTATCTCGTCGGGGTCCAGTTGCTCATGCTCCCTGCTAGCACGCTGGATTCACAAGTTGAATCCCGTCAGCCTTTTGCGCAACAAAACCCTGGCCGCCCCTGCGACTATCCCGTCTGCGCTGCGAGCGCGTATCCGTAGATGTCGCACAGCCCGCGCACTCCCCATCGGCAACAGGGAGGATTTTGCATGCGATCCATTGGAATGGATGTCCACCGAAGCTTCGCGCAGGTCGCGATTCTTGAGGGTGGAAAGACGACAGAGATCAGGATCGATCTTGATCATGATGCGGTGGTGGCCTTCGGGCAGGCCCTGCGTTCAGATGACAAGGTCGTTCTGGAAGCGACCGGCAATACCGCGGCCACCGTCAGACTTCTGGCACCTTTCGTGGCGCGGGTCGTCATCGCGAACCCGCTGCGGGTGAAGGCCATCGCCCATGCACGGTTGCGGAGATCTGCCGCAAGGCGGGGATCAGCCAGGCAACCTATTTCAATTGGAAGAAGCGCTATGGCGGTTTGCTGCCCGACGAGATGCGTCGACTGAAGGCGCTCGAGGACGAGAATTCACGACTGAAGAAGATCGTGGCAGACCTGACTTTAGACCGCGAGATGCTGCAGGACGTGATCCGCCGAAAGCTCTGAGGCCTGTGCGGATGCGCAAGCTTGTCGACGGGCTTTTGGTCGATTGGGGTGTCTCGATCCGGCGTGCCTGCCAGGCACTTCGGTTCGACACTTCGAGCTATCATTACAAGTCCCGTCGAACCGGACAGGCCGGCCTCGAACTGCGGATCCGCGAGATCTGCGAAACGCGTGTGTGCTATGGCTACCGGCGCATCCATGTGCTGCTGCGGCGGGAGGGCTGGCAGGTGAACATCAAGAAGACACGTCGAATTTACAATGAGTTGGGCTTGCAGCTGCGCAGCAAGCATCCGAAGCGCCGCGTGAAGGCGAAGCTGCGCGAGGACCGCCAAGAGGCGACGGGGCCGAATGAGGTCTGGGCGATGGACTTTGTCCATGATCAGCTCGCTTTGGGCAAGAAGCTGCGGATTCTGACCATCGTGGATATCCATTCCCGCTATTGCCCGGCGACGGATCCACGGTTTGCTTACCGGGGCGAGGACGTGGTTCAGACCCTGGAGCGGGTCTGTCGGCAGGTTGGCTATCCGCAGACGATCAGGGTCGACAACGGCACCGAGTTCATCTCCCGCGACTTGGATCTCTGGGCCTATGCCAACGACGTCACGCTGGACTTTTCCCGACCCGGCAAGCCCACCGACAACGGCTTCTCGAAGCGTTCAACAGTAAGCTGCGGGCGGAATGCCTGAACGCCCACTGGTTCATGGATCTTGCAGATGCCCGCGAAAAGATGGAGGCTTGGCGCAGAGACTACAACGAGGTCAGACCTCACGGCGCGATCGGTTACAACGTGCCGATCGACCTGCACATTCCCGGTGGCGCCTCCAGCCCGCCCCCGTGAGCACAGCCGCGAAACTCCAGAGCGCGGCGGTCCAAATCCGGGGAGCAGGGCACAACCCCAAGGACTCTCGTTATGAACGAGGGACGACCGGGGGGCATGTCACCTTCAACCAACATCACGTTGGCACATTACGATGCCGTCGGGGGCCCATCCACGCCATCATCAAAGCCGCCCGGTTGCGCCATTCCTTCGCATGGCTCGGGCTGTGCAGACCGTCTTTACAGATTACCGGTCAACTGTTTCACAATGTCGCGTTTGCCGCGTCCGCTGCGGATCTGTTCTGCCCACAGAGACGTCGGCCGCATCTGAGCCAATCCGTCAGCAAGCTGCACCCGAAATACGCGTCGTGCCCCGACAATGCTCGATGCCGCTGCAGTTACGGCAGCCACGGTAATCTCGATATGAGAAAGCTCGGAATCGTTGCGATCGAATGCCCCGTGCCGAGAGGCGCGCTCCAGCAGTTCGTCAAGCGAACCGATTTCTACATGCTCGCCGCTTTTCAAAGGCCGCTGCAATGTCGCAAGTTCCAGCGAGGGATGGTCCGACGGATGCAGTTCTGCCCGGTCCGTGACAGATATCGTCGTCTCTTGCTCGTCTACGCAGTTCTTGAGCAAGACATCGAGGACATAAATCGGTTCCAACCCCAGATTGCTGATGATGATCCGGCCTTGCAGTCCCCAATCGCCGCCGAGCGTAATCAAGATCTCGGTCCTTCGCTGACGCCGCATACCGGATACGAACATGTGCAGGTAGATTATCCAGACAAGCGCGGTAAGCAGACCCACGAGGGCCTGAACGACAGCGGCATGCTTGAGAACCAGATCCCACATGGGGTTAATCTAAGGACGGAAACGCGGCAAACAAGAACAAGGTGGATCGGCACCCGACCTTTGGCGGGGTTGGAACCGGGCCCACCGAGATACGTTACAGTTCGACGAGCGCATGAACTTGCTGAGCGCTTTTTGGCCGTCAAAGCATCGGAAAGGACGCAGCGTGGACGATGTAAGCAAAGCAAGATCAGCCGTAATGGTTGGGGTCAGTGTTGCCGCCATGTCGATGCTGTTCAGTGCGCCAGCGGTTTCGCAGGTGGTGCCAAGTGAAGTTGAGACAGGCGATAACGCATTGTTCTCCTCGCGGGTACTGTCCTCCGGCCTAAGCAATCCGTGGGCGATGCGGTGGGGACCGGATGACATGATCTGGGTGACAGAGCGCACGAGCGGCGAGGTGACACGGGTTGACCCTACGACCGGCGCGCAGCAAGTATTGCTGGCCATTGACGGTGTTTATATCGGACCGCAGCACGAGGGACTGTTGGGTATGGCTCTACATCCCGAACTGATGCAGGGACAGGACAATGATCATGTCTATCTTAGCTATACGATCAACAATGGCTCTGCTGATGATCCAGACCCCACGGCGCAGATTGTGCGCTACAGCTATGATGAACAGCTTCAGCAACTTGTGGACCCAGTAATTCTGATCGAGGGGCTGCCCGCGTGGAACGATCATAATGCCGGTCGGGTCGTTTTTGGCCCGGACAATATGTTGTATTACTCGATAGGCGACCAGGGCGCGAACTTCGGCCGTAATCAACGCCGCGAGAACTTGGCATCGACGCTTCCCACGCAAGAGGAAGTTGACGATAGCAATTGGCGGACCTATTCGGGAAAGATACTTCGCCTTAATCTGGATGGGACCATCCCTGACGATAACCCCGAGCTCGTGGGTGTGCGCAGTCACGTTTACAGCTATGGTCACCGAAACCCTCAAGGGCTGGCTTTTGGTTCGAACGGCAAGCTTTATGAAACCGAACATGGCCCGGCCACTGACGATGAATTGAACATCATCGAGGCGGGCGGCAACTATGGCTGGCCGTGGGTTGCCGGCAAGATGGATGATTCCGCCTATCTTTATGTCAATTGGAGCGAGGCGCCGGACGACGTGAACGTCAATGCGATTCCCGTCCCTGATACCGTTCCTCAATTTCCAGAAAGTGATTTCGACGGAGAAATAATTGAACCAGTCGCGACGTATTGGACTGTCGAGGATGGCTATCCGATCGGCGAGATATGCGGTTATATTTGCGATCCCACCATCGCGCCATCTTCGGTTTATTATTACGAAGCCAGTGAAGACGGGATAGCAGAATGGGATAATTCCGTGCTGATCCCGACGCTCAAACATGGTGCGCTTTATGTTCAACCTCTGTCCGAGGACGGAACGGAGGCTGCCAGTGCGCCCATAGCTTGGCTATCCACCCAGAATCGTTATCGTGACGTTATTGTCGGGCCGGATAATCGCACAGTCTTTATTGCTACTGACGCATTCGGTTCGGCATCACAGAAATACGGGCAAGGGCTTAATACTTCGGTGCTACACAACCCCGGTGCAATTTTGACCTTCACCTATGGCGATGATGGGAACGTTACCAGATTTGCTGAAGCGCCTATTACCGTGGATGAGGCGCAACTGGCGTCATCATCGACTGACGCGCCACAAGAATGGGAGGATCCGGCGACACGAAGCGATGAGCGCCCGGAAAGCGCCGCCGTCACAACCGGTGAGGCGGACGTATCAGTCACCGAGGATTCAAATATCGCGGAGGTTGCTGCATTGGGGGCACCCAAATACGCAGACTCTTGCGCCATGTGCCATGGACCCGCGGGAGGCGGAGGGGCCGGAGCTGTTCTGGCTGGTAACAAGCAACTTGACGATATCCAGTTCGTTGCAAACTCTATAGTCCACGGCTTTGGATATATGCCCTCCTTCGGCAGCCAGCTTAACGATAATGATATCGCCGAGATCAGCACCTTTATCCGTAATAGCTGGGGTAATGAGTTCGGCGTCTTGACAACTGAGCAGGTTCAAACAGTTCGATAAATTCCTTGGTCGGCAGCCGACAATGAACGGTTGCCGGCTGATCACCGGAATATCGCGATGCGTGGCTTTTCGCGAGGACGTGACGACCGCGCGAATACTGCGATTGTTTCAGATAATGGTTTCAATCACCGGTCGGCCTTTTTGGCATGACTTGCGATCAGGTGCGATCTGAAGCTCTGTAAGAGAAATTCGTCTGCTGTGAGCGGTCCCGCCCTCGCCCAACGCTTTGACGAGATATTTGCGCAACCATCCGCTACAAGCAGCAGGATCTGGTCGGGCTACGAACTCCCGGCGCTCCGTGCTTGCGCCGCTAACTGGCCAATTTTGCGCCACCCCGTCGCGTGAATTTACGCCGTAGTTGACAGCTCATAGATCTGGGCGATACGGCGCAGGCCTTCGGCGGCGATCTCGGAACCGTCCTTCTGATAGATGTCATGCAGCTTGCGCCGGGAATGGGCCCAGCAATAGGCCAGCGTCAGAGGCATGCCGCCCATGCGCTTTGGTTCGGCCAAGGCGTCATAGCCGGTATATCCATCGACCTGCAAAATGCCCTCGAAGCCTGTCAGGATGTCCATCGCATGGTGGCCATGACTGTTGATTGCCACCGAGAATTGACCCGGCATTGTCACCGAGATCTGACCCATCCAGTGGTTATGTTCTGCGTGTCAGAAACGCTGCTGCCGGGCGCAACGGAGAACGAAGTGGCGCGCCGGCACGGGGTGTGCGCGAACCATGTTTCGTCGTGGCGGACGCTGGCGCGGAAAGGGCGGTTGGTCCTACCCGCGCCGGAGGATCCGGTGGAATTTGCGGCGCTGATGGTCGGCTCCACCGAGGATGCGCCGCGCGCTGATGTTGGTGGCGAGGCCCGGCCGGAGATCATCGCGGGCGCGGTGGTGACCCGCCTGGAAGCCGGGGCCACGGCGGATCGGATTGCCTCGGTCGTGCGTGCTTTGGCGACCAGCCCATGATGTTCCCGTCGAACCGGGTGAGGATCATGGTCGCGACCAGGCCCGTCGACTGCAGGAAGAGTCATGACGGGTTGGCGTCGCTGGTATCATCCATGCTGCGCAAGGATACCTTTACCGGCATGGTCTTTGTCAGCGCCGGTCTTCGACAGCGGCACGAAGCCGAGTTCATCGATGATGAGGAGTTTGTATCCGGCCATCTGCTTCTGGAAGCGCAGCAGGCGGCGCTCATCGCGGGGCTCCATCATTTCGCTGACCAGAGCCGCGGCGGTGGTGAAGCCGACGGAAAGGCCCTTCTGGCAGGCGGCCAGACCAAGGCCGAGGGAGATGTGCGTCTTGCCCGTGCCACTGGGGCCGAGGGCAATAATGTTCTCGCGCCGCTCGATCCATTCGCAGCGGGCCAGTTCCAGCACCTGCATCTTGTTGAGCTTCGGGATGGCCGCGAAGTCGAAGCTGTCCAGGCTTTTGACGGCCGGGAACCTGGCGGCCTTGATGCGCCGCTCGACCATCCGCCGCTCCCGGTCGATCAGTTCCAGTTCGACGAGCCGGGCGAGATATAGGACATGGTCCACGCCTTCCGCCGCACATTGCCGGGCCAGTTTCTGGTGTTCTCGCAGTAAGGTCGGCAGTTTCAGCGCCTTGAGGTGATGGGCAAGCAGGATTTCCGGGGCGTCGCTCATGCCGTGCCCTCCGCATTGCCAGACAGCAGCCGCATGTAGGAGCGGGCCTCGGTCTTCTCGACCCTAGCCCTGGGCAGGTACCCGCAAAAGGCAGTCACAGGCAGTAAGCCCGCATGAACCCCTATAGTCGCTGTGGCCAGGCCCCTGACGTCATGCGAGTCCGCGCGGCTCAGGTTTGGGCGATATCGGCAGGACCCGCCTCAGGATGTCGGCCAGCGTCACCACGCCGGTGATCCGGCTCCCATCCGTCACCACGGCGATCTGCACGCTGGCTGCGCGCATGCTAGCCAGAGCCTCGTAGATCGGAGTCTTAGCCTTAAGGACAAAGGCGGGACGGGCAAGGCTTTCGGCCAGGGCGGTTTCGTCCTTGAGCAGCAGGTCGCGGACATGGATCACCCGCGGCGTGCCCTCACCCCCCAGCAACAGCCGCATATGCGTGGTTTTCGAGGCGATGTCGCGCACTTCGGCCACGCTGGCACCGGGTTGCACGGTGGTCACGGTATGGCCCGCCGCAATGATGCTTTCGACCGGCATGGTGCCAAGGTCGATCAGCCCGGAAAGCTGGCCGCGCAGGCCCGGCTCCAGCGTGCCGACCTCGGCCGAGTGTTCGACAAGCTGACGGATGGTCGCCGCGTCCTGTCCGCCGACGGCCGCGCTCTCGACCGGCTCAACACCGCTTGCGCGCACCAGTCGGTTGGCGATCACGTTGATCCAGTGCAAGAGCGGTCGCAACGGCCAGATATAGGCGCGTGCAAGGATGCCGATCGCCATCGCGGAGCGTTCTGGATTGGCGATGGCCCAGGATTTCGGGGCCATCTCGCCCACCACCAGATGCAGGAAGGTCACGACCAGCAGCGACAGGAAGAAGGAAGACCCCTCCGCCGCCCAGACCGGAACGCCCCATTCCAGAAACAGCGGCCCGAGCGCGTGATGCACTGCTGGTTTGGTGACCGCCCCAAGCGCGAAGGTGCAGATGGTGATGCCAAGCTGCGCGCCCGCCAGCATCAGCGTCAGGTCGTTCATCCCACGAAGCGCCGCCCGCGCCGAAGCGTTGTTCGGGGCCAGTTCTTCCAGCCGGTGCCTGCGTGCACCCAGCAGGGCGAATTCGATGATGACGAAAAACGCACTGAGTATGATCAGCGCAATCGTCGCCAGCGTTACAACGAGCGGATCGGTCATTGGTCCTGCTCCTGCTTTTCCACAAGTTTCACGCGCACGAGGGTCGGCACATAGCGCGCGATGCGCAGAACATTGACTTCAAGCTGGCGGCGCGCCGGGTCTTCGGACACGATATCTGCGCCGTCGGTCGGCAGTTCGATCAGGATCGTGTCGGCCTTGGTCGGCAGGCGGCCAAGCTGGGCGATCAGCAGGCCCGAGATCGTCTCGAAATCGCCACGCGGCAGGTCGTGGTTCACCGCCCGCTCGAGCTCATCAAGATGCACGTCGCCCTCCATGATCCAGACGCCATCGGCTTCCTCGCGCAGGGGTACAATCGCGTTTCTGTCGAATTCGTCGGTGATCTCGCCCACCACTTCCATGGCGATGTCCTCGATGGTCAGAACCCCCGAGAAACCACCATATTCATCGATCACACAGACCATCTTGTTGCCGGATTTGATCAGCACATCGAGCGCCGCAGGTAGCGGCATCAGCGTCGGCACGATGGAGACCGGCCGCATCACCGAGGTGGCTGGCGCCCCCAGATCGCCCGCCCGGATCTGCGGCAGAATATCGGCAAGATGCACGATGCCAATCGGCACATCATCATCGTCGATGACCGGATAGCGGGTGTGGCCATGCGCCATCATCTTGCGCAACTCGGCGATGGTGGTGTCGGGATCGACCCAGTCGGCCTGCGCGCGCGGCACCGTGGCGTGTTCGACATCGCGCTGCGGGAAATCGAGGATGCGGTCCATCATCAGCGAGAGCTCAACCGGCAAATCACCGCTGTCGCGAGATTCCGCGATAATATGCGGCAAGTCTTTGGCTGAGGCGCTGACGTCGAGGTCATGCACCGGTTCGATCCGCAAGAGCCTGAGGAACAGGTTGGCGGCCTTGTCGAAGAAGGTGATAAGCCAACCAAAGATCTTCAGATAGGCCGTCGTCGATACGGCCAGCCTTTTGGCCATCGGCTCGGAATTCGCAATGGCGAGGTTCTTGGGATACAACTCGCCGAGGATCATCTGGACGATGGTCGCGAACAGCAGTGCCAGCATTGTGCCAACGCTGACACCCACCGCTTGTGGAACACCGACCCCGCCGAGGAGCACACCAAGCGCCCGGCCCACCATCGGCTCGGCCACATAGCCGACCATCAGCCCCGTCACCGTGATGCCGAGCTGCGCGCCCGACAGCATGAAACTGGTGCGCTTGGTCACGGCCAACGCCCGCTTGGCCGCGACATCCCCTTGCGCCGCCTGTGCGGCAAGGCGGGTTCGGTCCACCGCCATATAGGCGAATTCCTGGGCCACGAAATAGGCGCCGGCCGCAATGATCACGAGGACCACCACCAGGCCTGCGAGCAAAAGTAAGAGAGCTTCGATCATGAGGGATGTCGTCTCGTAGTTAAAGGTCGCGCGCCGGAGTCTGCCGGCAGCCCTACATTACGCGTGAGGAAGAGGGAGGCATCGGAATGCAGCACACTCTGCCGCGCGCCGATGACAGGACCGGCGCACATCGCAAAACCACGGTGCGAAATATGAGGGAGGCTACTGCGGTGCCGGATTCCCGGCACCGCAGACATATCCGACATATTCACCGGCGCAGGCTGTATCTGTTCAGTTGCAGAGGAGCGATGCGCCCAACAGGGCGGATTATCGTCCTCTGCGGGTCTTCGGCTGGGGTCGGGCATTACGCGCGGTTGTCTGATACGTAACGCACCAGAACTCCTTCCAATATTTTCGAGTGCTGCGACATCGCGACATCAACAGGCCAGTTCATGTTACAGTTTCTTCCCGTATTTGCCAGTATTCGCTGCGCGAAATCGGCGAGGCCAGCAGTCACCTTGCGGCGGGCGTCAGTTCCGGCTGTCCGATCTCGGTCGCGAACACGCGGCGGCGTGGTCGAAATGTCGGCCCACAGCGGTCGGTTGCCGACGACAAATGCCGCAGAGTCGCATCCGCCGAAGCAGTCGCTCAACTGTACCGCAGAAAAATCCGCGATTGGGAGGCAGCTCTGCGGACTTTCCTGCCGTCTGCCAAACGCGTAACCTCTCGACATGACAAAAGGCGCCCTCAGGTTTTTCTTCGATTACGGCGCTGGCGGCTGCCTGTGGGCGGGTGATGCAGAAACGTGCGCGAGTCTGGGTGTCGGACCGCTTGATGCCGGATCTTTCGGGTTACACGGATTCGCACTATCGTCTTCCAAGCTGCGGCTCTCGGAAACCGTTCATCGTCTCAGGGATCAACTCGATTTCCAGCATTCCTGCTATCTCAACCCGTTGTATCCGCCCGATCCAAGCCTTTGGTCACAGGCTCTTTGCGATCAGTTCAATGCTGATGTGGATCGGCTGCTTGTGCTTTTGCGTCAGGAGTTGGGAGGGGATTACAACATTCTAGACGAACAGCCGCGCTACGCCGAGGACGCAAGACTTGGCGACTATTTGGCGAACAATCCTGATCTCCAGCTATTGGACCAAGTGACGGTGCCGACCGTCCGCTAAGGGCTCCGAGCAACATGCCGCGCCGCGGCATCCGAGGGCTTCGCCGGTCTCGGCCGACCCACCCGACGCTCCGACGGGGCTATGCGGTCGGTCGCGCCTCGACGCGCCTTTTCTGTAAGCGCGACGTTGCGGCCCTATGCTGCGAGGCTTGACGGCTGGTTGCAGCGCCATGGCATGAGGTCTTCGATACCGCTTTGCGGGTGACCGTCGAGGATGGCGCGCAGGGTGGCGGCGAGATAGTTGACCGGGTTCACGTCGGACATCTTGCAGGTAGCGACCTACTCGGCCAGATCTGGACCTGCACCGGTTCCGTTCCGGTCTTCAGAGAGCGATGCTCGCCAAAATGGAGACCGAATATGGCAGCGATACACAGTGACGAGTTCAAGCGGGATGCGGTTCGCATTGCGCTCACCAGTGGTCTGACACGGCGTCAGGTTGCGTCTGATCTTGGGGTCGGGCTTTCGACGCTCGGCAAGTGGATCCGGGCGATTTCCGAAGAAGCGAAGGCGCCAGAAGGTGATGGCGATCTTCTCCGCGAGAATGAGCGGTTGCGCAAAGAGAACCGCATTCTTCGGGAGGAGAGGGAGGTGCTAAAAAAGGCAGCTCAGTTCTTCGCGGCGCAAAAGCCATGAGGTTTCAGTTCATTGCGAGCTATCGTGGTGCCCTTCCTCTCAGCCGTTTGTGCCAGTTGATGGGCGTGACGGATCGCGGGCTGCGTGCATGGCGGCACAGGCCCCCGTCAATCCGCCAGCGACGCGACATGGTCATCCTTGCCCATATTCGCGAGCAACACCGCTTGAGCCTGGGCAGCTATGGCAGGCCGCGCATGACCGAGGAGCTGAACGAGCTTGGCCTGCGGGTCGGCCAGCGCCGCGTGGGCCGTCTGATGCGCCAGAACGGCATTCGCATCGTTCGCAGCCGCAAGTTCAAGCGCACGACCGACAGCGATCACGCCTTCAATATCGCGCCGAATCTCCTGCAACAGGACTTCTCGGCGAGCGGGCCAAACCAGAAGTGGGCAGGTGACATCACTTATGTCTGCACGCGCGAGGGCTGGGTTTATTTGGCGGTCACAGCAGGGGTGCCGTTTTCCTGGGTAGCGGCGGACAGCGTCTATGGGGTCGGCGATATCGAGATGGTGCCGGCAAGGGATATGTGCTGGGTGTCAGCGCCAAACATGCGTTCAACTCCTGGGGCAAGCCCTATGCCATTGCAGGGACGGCAAAAGACATTGCCAACAATGTGCCTCCGGATGCCTGGCAGCGCTTGTCGGCTGGCGCAGGAACCAAGGGCGAACGGCTCCATGACTGGACCTATATCGAACTGGCCGATCTCGATGCCGCGGATTTCGACGCGGATTTTGGCGGGCTCTGGACCCGAGGTCTGCTGATCCGCCGCAATATCTCTGACGGCGATCTGGCTTTCTTCTCGACCTGGTGCCCTCAGGGCACACCCATGGAAACACTGGTGCGGATCGAGGGTCACCGATGGGCGATCGAGGACAGTTTCGAGGCCGCCAAGAACGAGCTTGGCCTCGACCACAACGAGACGCGCTCGTGGCACGGCTGGCACCGCCATGTCTCCCTGGTCATGCTGGCCTTCGCCATGATGGCCGTCATCCGCCATCATGCCAATGCCGCGTCGCCCCCAAAAACGATGCGCAGGCCCCATCGCCACCCCTGATCCGATGGTCTGTCCAGGAAATCCGCCGCATCGCCAATCGCATGGCACAGCGCCAAATCCAGCCCGCACACATCATCGCATGGTCGATGTGGCGAAGGGCGCAACAGGCCGCAGCCAGACAGGCACATATCAAACTGAAAACGCAACTGTAATGCTAGCCCACGTCCTGCGTCGTATGGATGGCGGGGGGCGGGATGATCGCGACCGAGGGACTGGCGCAGGCGATATGCTCGTTCGCTTGCCAGCGGGTGGAATCGCTGCCCCAAGGGTAGCCGATATGGTGGAGGAAATGGCCCTGCAATCCCAGCGATGCCTGCTCGAAATTCTCGTGCCAATGCGGGCTGAGCGAGGCGGGATAGCGCCGGTCGTGCCAGGGCGCGAAGACGTTCACCATCAGGTTGGTGCAGCGGAACACCCTTGGCTGGATGCGTGGACCATCGACCGCCAGGTGGCGCGCAAGATCATGGACCCGGATGCGGAACCCGTCGGGCGGCGAGGGCCAGTCACTCAGCGGGGCCACGTCGCTGTCGGGCTGGCCGGCATGATCCCTTGCGTTCACCGCCAGCGCCGCCAGATCCGTGACGCGCGAGGTGAAGATGCGGACAATGCGCCCGCCCTTGGGCAGGTGGATGGCTGATGCGCCGGGCGGCATGATGGCCAGGCTTTCGCCTGCGCAGGGGATGATCTGCCCGCCGGCTGTAAGGAGGTCCTCGGTTCCGTCGGGCTGCCCCTGCCGCGCAAGCGCCGCGCCCGGCTGCCCATGCCGAGAAGGCCTCGGGCATCGCCGATCTGGAGGCGAAGGTCGTCGCGGCGCGCAATCTACGCGATCCTGCGACCGACAGCCTTGTCAGGCTTTGCGGCAATACCCTGCGCAACAAGGATCTGGAGGCTCCGGCTGGCCTGAAGACGGTGCCTGCGGCGGTTCTGCATCTGGCAGAACGGCAGGCCGCCGGGTGGCAATATATCCGTGCTTGAAGTCGGGCGGCTCCGTTCGTCGCCGCCTCTCCCGGAATATTGCCGGTCCGAACAGCCAGCCCTGTCGTTACGAAGGTGACGGTTGCGCCCCACCTGGCAGGATGATTTCCGCCTGTTCGCCGCCGCCCTCGCGGCGCGACAGGCGCAATTCCCCGCCCATTGCCGTGACGGCGGCGGCAACGATGGAGAGGCCCAGCCCGCTCCCACCGCCTGCAGGGCTGGCCGCGCCGCGATAGAAGCGTTCGGTGACATGTGGACGGTCGGTCTCGGCGATACCGGGACCGCGATCCAGAACGCTGAAACGGACACTGCCTTCGTCGCGCGTCAGCCGCGCCTCGACGGTGGCACCTGCGGGCGAGGCGAGGATGGCGTTTTCCAGCAGGTTGCGCAGCGCCGGGGCCAGCAGGGCCGCCTGCGTGCTGCGCCATTCGGCGCCGCCGGTTTCCAGGTGCAGGGTGACGCCGCGCGATCCGGCCAGCCTGCCAAGCGCGTCGGCCACATCGGCGAGGATCTTTGCGCCGTCTTCGGTCGGGGCGGTGTTGTCGATGGGGTTCTCGGTCGCGGTCATGTCCAGAAGCTGGCGCACCATGCGGTCGGTGCGGTCGACGCCCTGCGCGATCTGCGCCAGCGCATGCTCGCGCGTTGCGGTATCGGGGGCCAGCGTCGCGATCTGCGCCTGGGTCTTGAGACCGGCCAGCGGGGTTTTCAACTCATGCGCGGCAAAGGCGGTGAAGCTGCGCTCGCGCTCGCGCAGCCCCTCGACGCGGTGGAAGAGGCCGTTCAGCGCCTCGATCATCGGGCGCAGTTCCGAGGGCGCGCGGGCCTCAAGCGGGCCAAGGTCGGTTGCCGGGCGGCGGGCCAGCGCCTGCGCCAGCCGGTCCATGGGCGCCAGCCCGCTGCGCACCGCCAGCCAGATCAGCGCCGCCAGCAGCGGCAGGATCAGCAGAGCCGGGGCCAGCAACCCCATCGCCACGCCATTCACCAGCCGGTCGCGCACCGAACGCGCATCGCCGACCATGACGCGGATGCCCAGATCCGCATCGACATGGGTATAGACGCGCCAGACCTCGCCATCGACCTCGCGTTCGGTAAAGCCCGCCTGATCGGCAAGCTGTCCGGACGGCGCGCCGGCGGATTCGCTTTTCAGCTGGCCGTCGAAGCCCCAGACCTGACAGATCAGCTGACGGGCATAGTCGTGGCGGCCGGTATCGGGCAGGGCGGGGGCGTCACCCACCAAGGCGGTGGCGTCCGGCCCGGCGATGCCGCCATTGCGCCGGATCAGCGAAGCCACCATCTGCGCCGATTCCTGCAAGCGGCGGTCCAGCACTTGGCCGACCTCGGTACGGGTCGAATGCTGGATCCAGATGACGGCGCAGAGCCAGATCGCTCCGGTCCCGGCCAGCAGGATGATGAGCAGCCGCTTGCGGATCGAACTCATGGACCTCCCTCCGCCAGCCGATATCCTGCCCCGCGCAGGGTCTGGATGAAGTCGCGGCCCAGCTTGGCGCGCAGGTGGTGGATATGGACCTCGACGGTATTGCTTTCGACATCCTCCTGCCAGCCATAGAGGCGTTCTTCCAGTTGCGCCTTGGACAGGATACGGCCCGGATGCTCGGCCAGCGCATGCAGGACGGCGAATTCGCGGCGCGAAAAGCGCAATTCGTGGGGCCCGATGCGCCCGGTCTGCGTCGCCGGATCCAGCCGCAGCCCGTTCCATTCGATCACCGCCGCCGCGCGGCCTTCCTGCCGACGCAGCATGGCGCGGATACGGGCGGCGAGTTCCTCCAGATCGAAGGGCTTGCCCAGGTAGTCGTCCGCCCCCGCGTCCAGCCCCGAGACCCGGTCGCGCACCCGGTCGCGGGCGGTCAGCAGCAGGACCGGCAATCGCTCGCCTGCCGCGCGCAGTTCGGCCAGCAGGTCCAGCCCCGAGCCGTCGGGCAGCATGATGTCCAGGACGACCCCCGCGAAGCCGCCGGTCGCCAGCGCCGCGCGGGCATCGGCCAGCGTGCCCACCGCATCGGCGGTGAAGCCCGACAGGCCCAGCCCGACGGAGATTCCATCGGACAGGACCGGGTCGTCCTCGACAATCAGCAGGCGCATGGCGTGTCCCTTTTGACCTCATCGATCACGCTTTCGTCTATCAAGCTTAAGCTGGGCTTAAGGTGGCGTCTCTAGCCAGCCCGGCATGATGACGAGAATGTTTGCTTCCCTGATCTCTGCCCTGTTGCTGCTTGCCGGTTTCCTGACGGTGGCGCAGGCGCAACCCCTGCAACCCGAGGACGCCTTTGCCCTGAGCGTAAGTCAAGGTGAGGATGGCGTGCTGATCCTGAATTGGCGCATCGCCGAGGGCTATTACCTCTATCGCAGCACATTCGCGGCGGAGGCGGGCGGCCAGAGCCTGCCGCTGTCCCTGCCCGAGGGCGAGAGTTACGAGGACCCCTATTTCGGCGAAGGCCAGATCTATCGCGAGGAGGTCACCGCAAGGCTTGAGAATACGGGCCAGCCGGTCACCCTGCATTGGCAGGGCTGTCAGCAGGACGGGATCTGCTATGCGCCACAAAGCGCAAGGCTGGACGGCGATGGCACGGTGCTGGCGGATGACGCCGCCGCCAGCGCGCCGGGTTGGAGCCCCCAAGCTGCAAGTTCCCGAGAGGCCGGCGAAGCGGTCGGCACCTCGTCCAGGCTGTTGCTGGCGCAGGATCAGGGGCTGGTTCAGGGGCTGGCCGCGCGCGGCGGCGGGGCGCTGGTGATCGCGGGCTTTTTCGGCTTCGGGCTGCTGCTGGCCTTTACCCCTTGCGTCTTTCCGATGCTCCCCATCGTCGCCGGAATGCTGGCTGGGCAGGGCGGGAGCCTCACCGCCCGGCGCGGTCTGGCCCTGACGGGCGCCTATGTGCTGGCGATGGCCGCCGCCTTCGGGCTGCTGGGCATCGCTGCGGCATGGTCGGGGGCGAATTTGCAGATGGTGCTGCAATCGCCCATGGCCATCGGGATCATCGCCGCCATCTTCGTGCTGCTCGCCCTGTCGATGTTCGGCTTTTACGAATTGCAGATGCCGCAGGCCCTGCAAAACCGCCTTGGCCGGGTGGCGGGCAAGCGCGGTTCGCTCAGTGGCGCGATGGTGCTTGGCTTCACCTCGGCGCTGATCGTCGGGCCCTGCGTGACCGCGCCGCTGGCCGGGGCGTTGCTTTATATCGCGCAGACCGGCGACGTGATGCTGGGGGCGGCGGCGCTGTTCGCGCTGGGGTTGGGGCAGGGGCTGCCGCTGCTGGGCATCGGAATCTTCGGTCCGGCGATCCTGCCCCGCAGCGGCGGCTGGATGGAGGGCGCGAAGCGCGCTTTCGGGGTGATCTTCCTGGGCTTTGCGATCTGGCTGGCCGGGCGGGTGCTGCCGGGTCCGGTCACGCTGGCGCTCTGGGCCGCGCTGCTGATCAGTGCGGCGGTATTCCTGGGCGCGCTGGACCGGCTGGACGGCGCTGCTTCCCGCAACCGCCGTCTTGGCGCTGCGCTGGGGGTGCTGCTGCTGTTTACCGGGCTGGTGCAGGGTTTCGGCGCGGCGCTTGGGGCGCATGATCCGCTGCGCCCGCTGGCGCCACTGGCGGGGTCCACGGCCACCGCGCCGGCCTCTGAGGCGCAATTCGCCGAGGTCACCACCCGCGAGGGGCTGGACCGGGCGCTGGCATCTGCGGGAGGCGAGCCAGCGCTGCTTTATGTCACCGCCGACTGGTGCGTGACCTGCCGCGCCATCGAGCGCGGTCCGCTGGCTGACCCGGCTGTTCATGCCGCGCTGGCCGACATGGCGGCGATCAAGCTGGACGTCAGCACCTTCGATGCCGAGGCGCAGGCGCTGATGCGGGATCTGGCCGCCGCCGGGCCGCCGACGATGATCTTCCTCGATGCCGCCCGCGCCGAGGCTGCGGGCAGCCGCTTGGTCGGCGATCTGGACAGCGCGGCGCTGCTGGCCTCGATCGGCAAGGTCAGCCCATGAATGCGATCTCGATCGGGCCGCTGGTCTTCGACGGGGCGCGCTTTGCGGCAGTGGTGGGCCTGCTCTCGTTCTTCGCCGTGGCCGAGATCATGGCGCGGCTGCAAAAGAGCGATGCGGCGCGATGGGCGGGATTCGCCGTGCTGGCCTGGATCGCCGCCGCGCGCGTGGGCTTCGTCGCTGCGAACTGGCCCGCCTTCGCCGCGCATCCGCTGGACACGCTGAAGCTTTGGCAGGGTGGGTTTCTGCCCACTGCGGGCTGGGCGGGAGGCATTGCCGTCCTGCTGACGGCGCTGCTGCGCAAGGCGCGGGGCGTAGCTCTGCCGCTGGCGCTTGGCGGCGTGGCGGCGCTGGCCGCGCATCTGGCCGTGACCGCCGCGCTGATGCGCCCGGCGGTCACGCTGCCGCCCATGCAATTGATCGCGCTGGACGGCGGCGCGGTGCAAC
The DNA here is from genome assembly GCF_028553725.1 of Paracoccus alcaliphilus. Lineage (NCBI taxonomy): Bacteria > Pseudomonadati > Pseudomonadota > Alphaproteobacteria > Rhodobacterales > Paracoccaceae > Paracoccus > Paracoccus alcaliphilus. The sequence goes on along the minus strand of NZ_CP067124.1, from coordinate 530,885 downwards.
TGGCCGGGCGCCACCGGGCAGTGGTGCTGAACCTCTGGGCGACATGGTGCCCGCCCTGTCGTCGCGAGATGCCGATGATGACCGAACTGGCCGCCAATATACCCGGAGTCGATTTCGTCTTTGCCAACCAGGGCGAGGATGCCGGACAGGTCCTGGCCTTCCTGGAGGCCGAGGGCCTGCCCGCCGAGGGCATGATCCGCGATCCGCGCAACCGGCTGATGGCGGAACTGGACGCCATCGGCCTGCCCGCGACACTGGTTTTTGATGCGAAGGGCCGGATGGTCGCGGCGCATACGGGCGAGATCTCTCGCGCGGCCCTGACCCGGATGATCGCGCAAGCGACAGGAGAGTGAAGATGAACCCGATACGAACCTCATTGGCGGGTGCGGCGCTGCTGACGCTGGCGGCCTGCGCCTCGACCGAACCGGCGGCCCCCGCCGACCCGCCCCCGCCCGCCGTCAGCCCCGAGGTTGCTGCGATGTATGGCGCGGTAGACGACAACGGCCACCACATTCCCGCCATAGATCCCCACCTGTTGATCGGGGACAAGACCCGGCAGGTGGTGGATTACTGGAGCGATGAGAAACCCGGCACGATCATCGTCGATCCCCATGCGCGCTATCTCTATCAGGTGCAGCGCGGCAACAAGGCGATGCGTTATGCGGTGGCGGTGGGCGCGGCGGGCTACGGCTTCACGGGTGTGGCGCATATCCCCTATCAGCGCGACTGGCCAAGCTGGAAGCCCACCGACAACATGTTCGCGACCCAGCCAGAGCTTTACGGCCCGGTGGAGGCAGGGCTGGAAGGCGGCATCGACAACCCGATGGGCGCCCGCGCGCTCTATCTGCACAACGGCCGGGGCGACACCTATTACCGCATCCACGGCACGATGGACCCGGCCTCGATCGGGCAGGCGACCTCGGCGGGCTGCATCCGGCTGTTCAACCAGGACATCATTCATCTGGCCGGACAGACCGGCAGCATGACCAAGGTGATCGTGCTGAGCGAGGCAGAATCCGGCAAGGGCACTGTGCCGTCGGGCCAGCCGATGCCACAGCCCGCCATGACTGCCACCGATCAGACAGGAGGAACGACATGAGCATCACCCGACGCGACGTTCTGGGCGTTTCCGCCGGGCTTGGCCTTGCAGCTATCGCCGGCGGGGCTTTCATCACGCTGCGCCCCGGCAGCCGCGGCGATGACAGCGCCATGACCATCGACGACGTTCTGCACGATCCCGACAACCCGGCCCTGGGCAATCCCGAGGGCGCGCTGACCATCGTGGAATATTTCGACTATCAATGCCCCTACTGCAAGATGGGCCATTCGATGCTGATCGATATAGTCGCCGAAGAGGGCGACATCAGGCTGGTGATGAAGGACTGGCCGATCTTCGGCGCACCCTCGGTTCTGGCCAGCCAGCTTGTCCTTGGGGCGGTCTCGATGGGCAGCTACGAACAGGCCCACGAGGCACTGATGGCGACCGAGGCGCGGCTGACCGAGGACCAGGTCCGGCAGGTGCTGCGGGATGGCGGTATCGACACCGATGCGGCGCTGGCGGCCTATCGCGCTGAGCGCGGCAAATGGGACGGGCTGCTGGCGCGCAATTCCCGGCAAGCCGCCGAACTGGGCTTGCAGGGCACGCCCGCCTTCATCATCGGCGCCCGGATCTATCCTGGTGCGCTGGACGAGACCCGCCTGCGCACGGCCATCGCCGAGGCGCGGGAAGCGTCGTGAAACCCGCCTTAAGCCTGCCTTAAGCCGGAAGCGGCAGCAGGGATTCGCGGGATGTGATCCCGCATGCAACGAAAGGAGCAGCAAGATGAGCGACATCAACCGTCGCCGCGCTTTGGGACTGGGCGTGATCGCAGTTGGCGGCTTGGCAATGCCGTCGATCCTGCGGGCGCAGGAAGGCCCACGCCACAATATCAGTAGTTTCACCATGCAGGACTGGCGCGATCATTTCGACGAACTGGGCAAAGGCGCCATCGTCGCCGACACCACCTCGCGCGCACTGCACTACTGGAGCGCGGACGAAACGATCTACCGGACCTACCCGACCTCGGTCCCGATCTCGGACGAGTTGACCAAGCGCGGCTATACCGAGATCACGCGCAAGAAAGAGGGACCAAGCTGGACCCCCACCGCCTCGCAGATGGAACGTTACCCCGACTGGAAGCCGGTGGCGGACGGCGATCCGGCGAACCCCCTTGGCAGCCATGCGATGTATCTGTCCTGGCCCGCCTATCTGATCCACGGCACCCACGACACCCGCAAGATCGGACGGCTGTCCTCGGATGGCTGCATCGGGCTCTACAACGAGAAGATCGCCGAGCTGTTCGAGCTGTGCCCGGTCGGCACCCAGGTGCGGATCATCTGAAACAGGCGCGGCGGGGGAAGGCCTCCGCCGCAACCGGCCCCCCCGCTGCCGAACATGAAGGAGAAAACATGCAACGACGTCACCTGGTCCTTGCCGGCGCCAGCCTGCTGGCGATTCCGGTCTTGGGCGGAACCGCCCTTGCGCAGGACCGCGCCAACCCGATGCCCCAGGAACTGCGCAAATCGCTGGAACGCGATCCGACCGCGCCAGTCCTGGGCAACGCGCAGGGCGACATCACCCTGACCGAGTTCTTCGACTACAATTGCCCATTCTGCCGCAAGATGGTCGAGCCGATGCACCGGCTGATCTTATCTGACCCGGACCTGCGGGTGGTGTTCCGTGAATGGCCGGTCTTCGGCGAGGATTCCGAATTCGCAGCGCGTGCCTCGCTGGCCTCGTTGCAACAGAGCAAATATTGGCAGTTTCATACCGCGCTGTTCCGCACGCGGGGCCGCGTATCCGAAGAGGCCACGATGCGGACCGCCCGCGAGGTCGGCCTGGACACCGCCCGGTTGGAACGCGACATGGCGGCTGATCAGATCGAGCGCCATATCACCAACAGCCACATGCTGGCCGATCACATGGGCCTTATGGGTACCCCAAGCTTCATCGCCGGCGACGAGGGTGCCTTCGGCGAATACAGTCTCGACGAGTTGCGCGGGCTGGTCCAGCGCGCGAGGGAGACGATAGGAAGGTAGAGCTGCGGCCTCAGTTTCACGGAACCGCAGATCATAGCTGTGCTTCGCCAGGCAGAGAGCGGTGTGGCCGTGCCTGAGCTTTGCCGGGAGCATGGGATCAGCACGGCGAGCTTCTACAAGTGGCGCTCGAAGTATGGCGGCATGGATGCGTCGATGATGAGCCAGATGAAGGCGCTTGAAGACGAGAACCGGCGGCTGAAGCGCATGTTTGCGGACCTGAGTATGCAGGCCGAGTTGCTCAAGAATCCCTTGGAAAAAAATGACGCGGCCAGCTCAACGCCGCGAGCTGGCCGAGAAGGCAGTGGCGACGAAGGGGGTCAGCATCGCGCTGGCCTGTCGGGCATTTGGTGTCAGCGAGACCTGCTTTCGCTACAGCCCGAAGCGCGATGCCGAGAATGAGTTCATCGCAGACCTTTTGGAGGGGCTGACAAAGGCGCACCGGACCTGGGGCTTTGGGCTATGCTTTCTGCACATGCGCAATGTCCAGGGGCATCCCTGGAACCATAAACGCGTCCATCGGATCTATTGCGCGCTGGAGCTGAACCTGCGGATCAAGCCGCGGCGGCGGATCAAGCGTGAAAAGCCTGAAGAGCTCAGCGTTCCCGAGGCGCCGAACACGGTCTGGTCGATGGACTTCATGGCCGATCGTTTGGCCGATGGCCGCCAATTCCGGCTTTTGAATGTGCTGGATGACTTCAACCGCGAAGGCCTAGGTGTTTGATCCCACGGTTTGATGGTGCGATCCTTTCTTTGGAATGGAAGGAGGCCCTATGGGACAAATTCGTCACGGCAGCGCCACGACCACGCACGCTGTCAGAGCAGCAATACAGCGATCGCAAGCTACGATCGCGCAGCTGAGCCGGGAACTGGGTGTTAACCCCAAGACCGTCGCGAAGTGGCGCAAGCGCGCGACGGTCGAAGACATGAAGACAGGGCCGACAGAGCCCTGTTCGACCGTCCTGTCCGAGGATGAGGAGGCGATGATCGTGGCGTTTCGGCGCCATACGCTGCTGCCGTTGGACGACTGCCTTTACGCTCTGCAGCCCTCGATCCCGCATCTGACGCGATCTGCGCTGCACCACTGTCTGCAACGACATGGCATCTCGCGCCTGCCTGATGTGGAGGGCGACAAGCCGAAGCGGGCGAAGTTCAAACGCTACCCCATAGGGTTCTTCCACATCGACATTGCCGAGGTGCAGGCCGCTGAAGGCAAACTATATTTGTTCGTTGGCATCGACCGCACGAGCAAGTTCGCCGTGACCCAGCTCGTCGATAAAGACGACCGGAAAACAGCCTGGGAATTCCTCCAGCACATGCTGGAAGCCGTGCCTTACCAGGTTCACACCATTCTCACCGACAACGGTATTCAGTTCGCAGAGCAACCTCGGAACAGGAACACCATCTACTCCCGGCCGATGCGCTTCGATATGATCTGCGAGACAAACGGGATTGAGCACAGGCTGACCAAGCCCAACCATCCATGGACTAATGGCCAGGTCGAACGGATGAACCGCACGATCAAAGAGGCCACGGTCAAGCGCTTCCATTACGAAAGCCATGACCAGCTCCGCACCCACTTGGGGGACTTCATGGCGGCCTACAACTTCGCACGAAGGCTCAAGACACTCGGAGGCCTCACCCCATACGAATACATCTGCAAGATCTGGACATCAGAGCCAGACAGATTCATCCTAAACCCGATCCACCAGATGCCGGGACTGAACACCTAGGCATCGAGGTCGACTTCTCGCTTCCGGCCGAGCGCGTGGTCCGGTCGCTGAACGTCAGATCATTGAGTGGCAAGTCGCCGCCCCGCCGCGGTGCGCACCGCGGCGGGGCGAGAGCAGGTGATCGACTGGCTGAAGCTGCTGGAAAATCGCAGCGCCGGGCATGAAGTTGGTCCGATTTCCGAGTATGACTTCGGCAGGATGTGGGCGGAGCTCGGGCTGCAGGACCACCGGAAATGACCGCTGCAGATCGGCCCGCCGTTGGAGGACGATCAGATTATTTTCCCCAAACTTCTCCCAGGAGGTTCAGCCAGTTCAGGCCCAGAACCTTTTCAATTCGCGCCTCGGTCCAGCCGGAATCGGCCATGGCATCCGCGATATTCGGAAAATCGCGGATCTCTCGGAAGCCCGCCGGATTGACGATCTCGCCAAAGCTGGTCAGGCGGCGGCCAAATCCCTTGTCATGGGTGATCCAGTCGAAGAACGATCGGTCATAGCCTTGGGTGAAATCGGTGCCGATGCCCACCGCATCCTCTCCCACGATATTGATGACGTAATCCATCGCCGCGATATAGTCGGCAATTGTCGAATTGACGCCATTGGCCAGAAACGGCGGGAACATCGTCACACCGACAAAACCGCCCTTATCGACGATATAGCGCAGCTCTTCGTCCGACTTGTTGCGCGGATGCGCCTTCAGCCCCGAAGGCAGGCAATGCGAATAGGCAACCGGCACCGTCGAGCTGTCAATCACATCCCGCGACGTTTTCGGCCCGACATGGCTGAGATCACAAAGCATCCGCACGCGGTTCATCTCGGCCACAACTTCGCGCCCGAAATCCGATAAGCCGCTGTCGCAGCTTTCATAGCAGCCGCTGCCGACCCAGTTCTGGGTATTGTAGGTCATCTGGGCGATCCCGACCCCCAGGGTCTTGAGGATCTCGACATGACCGATCTTGTCCTCGAAAGCCGAGGTATTCTGCATGCCCAGAATGATCGCCGTCTTTCCATCAGCTTTTGCACGGCGAATATCCGCTGCGCTTTCGGCCCTGACGATATGGTCGCCGAACTCGCGGAACCAACTGTTCCATTGCGCGATATTGTTGACGGTATCGCTGAAATTCTCCCAGACGCTACAGGTGCAGTTCGCGGCCGTCAGCCCCGCCTCCTGCATTTCCCTGAACAGTTCGCCGCCCCATTTCGAGATGATGAGGCCGTCGATGACCACCGCGTTCTCATAGATCGTGTTGGCGTTGTCCTTCATGATATCTTCCATTTTGTCAGGATATAAGGGCCGGGCTGGGCCGCGTGCTGGACAGCCCGATGCGCGTGTTCAGTCCGTCAGGTCGCAAGAGACCTCGAAGCGGCATTCGGAGGCGCCCATGGCCGCGCATTGCACTTCCCGGCAGATGATTGCGCGCGGATTGACGCCACGCATGGCACAGACAAACTGCATGGCGCCGATCAGAAAACCTTCAAACATGTAGCAGGTGGATGCAGCCGTCGGCGATTCCGCCTCCAGCACATAGATCGAATCCCTCAGCGTGATCCGGGCCGTCAGGCGATCCAGATCCAGCTGTTCGATGGAAAAACGCCCCCAGCCACGTTCCGACAGCCGCTGAAGATAGAATGCGAAGACATCGCGTTCGGATGCGCCCAGCAGTTCGGATTGGCGCTTGCACCAGTGAAAGGCCGATTTTTCTCCGGAGCGGCCCAGCATTGCCTCATAGGCTTCACGCCCCAGGGTCTGCTCGATTTCCTTGTGCATGTTCACCATGAAATGACGCGGGACATAGACCATGGGCAGGCCATCGGTGCGCCAGATGCCACTGGCTTCGTCCACGTCGATCTGAATAGTGGGCTGCATGTCATTCTTCCTTGGATCTGGGGTTGGCATTGGGAAAAGTGCGACCCCCTGGCCGGAACCGGGGGGCCGGCCGGGTCATCTTGCGGCTTGCCGCGCCGGGTAAGGGGGCAGGTCGGCATCGGGCTGGTGCGCGGTATCGTCCATCAGCGAGATTCGCGAGGTTTCGCGCAGCGCCAGTCCGCCGATGCCCGCCAGAACCGCGATGACCATCAGGTAGAGGGCTGGGGCAAGGTTATTGCCGGTCGTGTCGATCAGCCAGGTCGCCATCAGCGGGGCCGTGCCGCCAAAGATCGTATACGAGACATTGTAGGTAAAGGCCGAGGCGGTATAGCGTGTCCGCGTCGGAAAGCTCTCGGACAGCAGCGTCGCCGTCACCACATTGGCGGTCAGCGCACCAATGGCAAGAAGCAGAACACCGGGGATGGCCTTCCACAGCGCGCCGGAACTGGCCAGCAGATAGGCGGGCACCACCATCACGAACAGCCATGCACAGACGAAGCGGATGGTGTTGCGTCGGCCAATCCGGTCGGAGATGCGCCCCGCAACCGGGCAGAACAGGGCGGCGAAGACCAGGGCGATCATCGTCACCAGCAAGGCACGCGACCGGGTGAGCCCGCCTTCAACCTGCAAGAAGGTCGAGAAATAGGTGGTGAACATGTAGAAGGAGAGCGCGGTCAGCGAGATGAAGGCTCCCAGGCGCAGCATCGACCGGCTTTGGCTTTTCAGGGTTTCGCGCAGGGGCGAATGGGCATGGGTATTGTCCTCGGCAGCCATCGCTTTGAAGGCCGGCGTCTCCTCCATGCGCCAGCGCAGATAAAGGCCGACCAGTCCCAGGGGCGCCGCCAGCAGGAAAGGCACACGCCAGCCCCACGCAGCCATGACCTGCGAGGACAGGCTGCTTTCCAGCGCAAAGACCAGCAGCGCGGCCGAGGCAAAGGCCATGAAGGTCGATACCGGGATGAAGCTGCCATACCAGCCGCGCTTGTCGCTTGGCGCATGCTCCATGACATAAGCGATCGAACCGGCATATTCTCCGCCTGCCGAAAAGCCCTGCAAGCAGCGCAGGAAGGTCAGCAGGACAGCTGCGGTCACGCCCCAGCTTGCATGTGTCGGCAACAGACCGATCAGGGTGGTGGCCCCGGACATCAGCAGGATGGTCAGCGACAGGACGCCCTTGCGGCCCAGCCGGTCGCCCAGAACCCCGAAGAAGATCCCTCCCAGCGGGCGCATGGCAAACGCGACCGCGAAGACCCCGAAGGTCTTGAGCAAGCCCAGACTGACGCTGTCGCTGGGAAAGAACTGGCTGGCGATGATCGTCGCCAGAAATCCGTAGACGGCAAAGTCGAACCATTCGACGAAATTGCCCATCGCGGCGGCGCTTATCACCTTGCGCAGCGCCGGCGTCGATGTCTGATTCTGAAGTCGTGCTGTCATGTCTGATCCATTGTTCATTTGAGAAACGAGGACGGAAGGCATTGGAAGCCGCGCAAACTGGCCGGGATGCGGAGTCTGCGCATTTCACGGCCAAAGCTGTGAAACGGGTCGGATGGCCTGTGCAGCAAATGGCATCCGTGCCCGAGACAGCGGTTGTCACCCTGCCTATGGTTATGGCTAAAAGCGGATCCCTTTCGGGTCGCCTCTAGCTTGCCTCAGCTTGTGGCGCGCAAACCTCCGATATCGTGCGCCGGACATGCAGCGACATGTGATCGCCTGTCATTCATGCACTCCCTGAAGCTGTTGAACTGATTTCCCACAGGTTCTGTCGCCTGCGATACTTGGATGATCCATCGCTGAGCGCTCGTTGTAAAATATCGAATTTAGCCTTATTGATAACCACGGGGAAATAATGCAGATTGCCCGACATGAGCCTTGATCTTCGACATCTGCGGGCCTTCGCCACACTTGGACGGGAACTGCATTTTCGCCGCGCATCAGAGAGCCTGCGGGTGGCGCAACCGGCGCTGACCAAGACGATCCAGCAGTTGGAAGAATATCTGGGCACGCCGCTTCTGGTGCGCTCGACGCGCCGGGTTGAACTGACCGAGGCGGGGCGGGTCTTTCTGGCCGAGATAGCCGCTGTGACGGCGCAAATCGACCGGGCGGTCGAACGCGCCCGCAAGGCTGCGCGCGGTGTCCGGGGCGAATTGCGCATCGCTTATACCGATTTTGCGATCAACGGAGCCCTGCCGCATTTCCTGCGCAGTTTCAACGAGGCACATCCCGATATCTATCTGGACCTGATCTTCATGCCGACGATCCATCAGCATGAAGCGATCCTGCGTCATCGCATAGACATTGGCTTTCTTTACGGGGTCTCGAATCAACAGCCGATCAGCAGCCTGCCCTTTGACGAGAACGATTACGTTGCGATTCTGCCGGTAAACCATCATCTGGCGCAGCGCGACCAACTGGCGCTGAGCGACCTGAGGGCCGAGAAATTCGTGTTCGGTACCGGAGACAGCTGGATGATCTTCCGCAACCAGGTGTTCGCGGAATGCCGACAACGCGGGTTTCTGCCCGAGATATCGCTGGAAGCAACCAATAGCGATGGCATCTTCGGACTGGTCATCGCAGGGGCCGGTGTGGCGATTTACTCCAGCGCGATCGGCAATATGCCACGGCAAGGCATCGCGATCCGCCAACTGGTCGACATGCCTGCTAAACTGCCGATCACCGCAGTTTGGGAGCGTGGCAACAGTTCGGAAGAACTGACTATTTTTTTAAGGTTTCTGCGCCGCTTTCGAACGCTGGCCGCAAAGCCGCACGGCAAGGCGAAGGGCAAACCCGGCCTCGACACACTGGACAGTACCGTCGCCACCGATGTGTCGCGTGGGAAGACCTCTGGCTCTTCGAATGTTGGTGGGTAGTATCAGCCGCGGGCCAGATGTCACGGGGTGACCTGAGTCCATAAGCCTTAGCTGCCGAAGCCCTCGATCTGGGCAAAGCAACTTGCGGCGAAGTCGGCATCATGCACCGCGCCAGCATGTTCCCGATGAAGCGTTTGCGAAAGACCCCAATTGTCAGCCCGGAACGGCTTCACATATACAATAACCGTAGAATGAGAACAGATCGCCAGCCACAGGCACCAATGCCGCGTGAGCGGCTTAGTCCTTCCGCCCTTCGCGTCGTATGGGGGCCGGGCAGGAGAAGCGGACAAGCACCAGTGGCCTGGTAGGGAGGGTCGGGGCTGCGACATGGGCTGGTCTAGGCGGCAAGCATTGAAGGGCCGGGCGAGACTCCTGCATACAAAGACGAGTATTTCTGGAATCGTGCCCCCGCAACCATCGTTTCCGACTCGACTGATTTACCAGCCCTCGCCAAGCGCGGGGGCTTTGTCGTATCCGCCTCCGAAAGCGCCAGAATCCCGGCCAGTTCGCCCAGCAGTTCGATCTCGTGTCCGCCGGGCGCATCGGGTTCGGGCACCATCCGGATCTCGGTGATCAGGCTCCGAAGGATCTGCGTTGCTTCCAGCTTCATCCCCGGTTCCTGAAGCGCTGCTGAAAGGTTTGCGATCTTCTCGCGGTAGAGATCCGACAGGCGCGGATGCAGCCGCAGGGCCGGAGGCTCCGGGGTATCTTCGAGGAAGGCCGTGAGCTGCGCTTTCCGGGCTTCAAGATCCGCCATCTTCGTCTTCATCGACGGGTGATACATGCCGTCCTCGATGGCGGCGAGGATGCCGGCGATCTTCTTCTCGATCTGCTTCAGGTCGCGCCTGGCATTATCCCGGTCGCTGCTGCGGTCGCCCGCTGCGGCATTGAACGCCTTGCGGTATTCCTCGACGAAGGCGGCGATCAGATCGGGGTGCAGGAGCTTCTCGCGCAACCCGTCGAGCACCCGGGCCTCGACCTCTTCGCGCAGGATTGTCGCACGGTTGCTGCAGATGCTGTGGCCCTTGTTGCGCGCCGCCGCGCAGCCGTAACGGGTCTTGTTGATCAGCGTATAGCTCGCCCCGCAGCAGCCGCATTTGACGAGGCCAGAGAACAGGTAGTCCGGGCGGCGGGCGCGTTCGGGCCGGGGCCGGGCAGACTGGACGCCCGCCGGGTTCATATCGGCGCGGATCGCGCCTTGCCGTTCCTTGGTCGCATGCCAGAGGTCATCGGGGATGATCCGCAGGTCCGGCACCTCTTCGATAATCCAGTCCTCGGGTGGGTTCGGCCGGGCCTGACGCTTCTGCGTCGCCGGGTCCTTCACGAAACGCTGTCGGTTCCAGACGAGGCGGCCGATATAAAGCTCATTGTTCAGGATCCCCGTGCCGCGCTTCCAGTTGCCGGAAATCGTGGATGGTCCCCAGGTGCCCGCGCCCTTGCCGCTGTCGGGCGACGCGATGCCTTCGTCGTTCAGCGCCGCCGCGATGGCGCGGGCGGAACGTCCCGAGGCATATTCGGTGAAGATGCGGGTGACGATCGCAGCCTGATCGGGGTCGATCATCCGTTCGCCGGTGGTGAGCGTTCCATCGGCACACAACTCGCGCCGGGCGCGATAGCCATAGCTGATGCCGCCGGCACTCTTGCCGTCGCGCACCCGGCCCTCCAAGCCACGATGGGTCTTCTGGGCCAGGTCCTTGAGGTAGAGCGCCGACATCGTGCCCTTCAGCCCGATATGCAGTTCGGAAATCTCGCCCTCGGCCACGGTGATCAGGGGGATGCCGAGAAAACTGACCTGTTTGTAGAAGGCGGCGATATGTTCCTGATCGCGGCTGATCCGGTCGATGCTTTCGGCGACGATGACGTCGATCCGGCGGCGCCGGGCGTCGTCCTGCAACTTCTGGTAACCAGGGCGCAGAGCCGATGCGCCGGAGATGGCGGCATCGGTATAGACTTCGGCAATGGTCCAGTCCTTCTGCGCGATCAGGCGTCGGCAGATGCGGATCTGGTCTTCAAGTGAGGCCTCGCGCTGATTGTCCGAAGAATAGCGTGCATAGATCGCGGCGCGCAGTGCGGGGGATTGGATCATGCGTTACTCCTTCGGGCGATGCGCTGCCTTCTGCGCGGCAATGTCGGCCAGGGCGACGTGGCGCGCCAGCAGCTGGACGAGGCGAACAAGGTCAGGGTGCGGCGGTTCGTGATTCTGGGCAAGGGCTTTGTCGGTGCTATCGGCCGAAGGGGCCGAAGCGGCGGCCGCCGTCTGTGCGGCGCCGTCCTTCCTGGCAATATCTCTCCGGTCTCGCGCCATGGGCCGAGCTGCTCCCTGCGCCGTGGGACATGGCCCATCGGCGTTCGCTGATGATGATCCTGTGTGCGGGTGGTCCCGCTGCTGTTGGAATGATCATAGGGCATGGGAACGGCTCTCTAAGCTGAAAACTGGGTTCTCGTGTCTCGTGAATGTGGATAACCACCTGAAAATACGCAAATCTCACCCTCAAGAGGGGTGACGAGGGACGACTGCGGCTCATTGGGAGCGCGCGACGACCGCCTCCTGATCGCCGGGCGGGGCGAGAGCTGGGGCGAAGCGGAACATCGGGCGCGAATTATCCGGATTTTACGGGGCAGGGCGTATGATCCAGCTTCCAGATCGCCCCGATGCTTCATCCGGAAAACTCCGGCCGGTCCGGGTATAGCCGCCTGACGACTGCCCTGCGCATGCGGATGGCGAGGCTGTCGTGGAAGATCTCCATCGTCCGTTTCCGTTCTGACGGGGGGAGCCAGCCGTCCGGCCACCGCCAGTTCGAAAAGAATAGCCAATCCAGATCATGGATCCTGATGAAGATCAGGCCCTGTTTTACCGATTCCCGGGTGAGCGGCAGGCCGATCACCCGGCTGGCGCCGTATTCCGCGCTCAGCCCCTCCTGATGGGCCTCGCGCCGGATCAGTCCCTCGGTCACGTCCGCCTCGGTGATCGTGACCAGCCGGTCCAGTTCGTGGCGGATGTCTGCGGGCATCTCGATGATGGCCCGGTCCAGCGCCTGCCGGAAGCGCGGATCGGCGGCGATGTCGAGACCCCATTCCGGCGGCTCCTCGCGCCAGAGCACCGGTTCCGCGGCTGCGGCCCATTGACCGGATCCGACCAGACCAAGCGCGCAGAGGACCGAAAGCACCTGCGTGGTGGCCCAGGCCGGGCCAAGCCCATGCGCGGCCGTGATGTTCGGCTGCGGCAGGACCTCGCCCGCGCGCCGGCCCCACCACGCGGCAGCCTCGGGGGATTCGCACCCGTCCGGCAGCCGGTATGATAATTGCCCGCGTTGATGGGCGAGGCTGAGAACGGTGACGCAGATATCGTCCCATCTGGGGAGAATATCCGGCAGGCGAGGGTGGGCCGACGGCCGGGCCCCGCGCCCAGTCTCCTCCGCCTGTCGAGGGCGAATAGTGTCTCGCAGCCGAACTGAAAGGCGGTGGTGAACATATGGTCCATTCCTCGCCCTTGCGATCAAGGACAGGCAGGTTGGCTTCGATGAAGCGGATCACCGGAGGGATCCATGCCGCGGGGGCGGGGTGGTGGTGCATGGCTGGTTTCCTCATCTGGGAGAATATCCGGGGGGAGAGGGGTCAGGACATCACGGGCGGAGGATTTGATTGTGCCGCGCCATATCACGTTGTTCTTTTGCGCCTGATCTTTCTCTTCTTTGAATTGGACGCACTGCGGCGCCGAAATGCCCGAAGCGTTTTTTTGATCTTTTGTTTTTTGTTCTCGGTCTTTTGCTCTCTCCTTATTATTCCGCTGGGGAATGGAGGGGGCGGCGGGCAGGGCCCGCCGCAGGGAGCACGGTTTTTGGTTTTGAGGGCTTGTTTGGCGGCGTTGCCGCTCTTTTGTTTTTTGTCTCTATTATTTGTGCGGGCGTGGTGTGACAGGGTGACGCGTGATCGCCGGTTGGGCGTCACCCCTTCAGTCTCTACTCCGGTTGCGGCGCGGGGCGCGCGTTATGATCGTCGTCCGGCGCGGTATGGCGCACCCGCGCGAGCCGATCCTGGGCCTCGGTGCGGTCCATGTCGCGCGATGCCATCAGCGCCTCGGCCATCTCTTCGAGCAGGTTGCGGTGGACGCTGAGAATCTGGACAGCGCGCTTCTCGGCAGCCTCAAGCTCGCGGCGGACACGAAACAGCACGTCGGGGTCCAGCGCGATCAAGGTCTCGGGATCTGCGGTCCAGACCGGGCCCTGGGCACCGAGTCCATATCGTGTCTGGATCGATGTGGCGATCATCGTCGCCTGGGCCAGGTCTGAGTCCGCACTGCCGCCTGCGCCAGCCGAAATATCCCCGATAACGAGGCGTTCTGCGGCACGACCGGCGAGGATCTGGGTCAGCCGGTCTTGCAGGTCGCTGAGCAGTCCGGGCTTCTCTCTGGCGGTGAACACCGTGCCGCCGCCGCCGTCGCGGTTCAGGAAAATGCGGCGGACCGGGCCGAGGTTCAGGGCGGCGCAGATAATGGCGTGGCCACATTCATGGAGGGCGACGCGGCGGTCGATGGCCGGGTCGTGGTCGAGGATGAAGACTTGGCGCAGATCGTCCAGCGTCATGTCACGCTTTTGTCCCCGTGCGATTGCCCGCGTTTGCCGGATCGCGGCATCGATATCGACGGCAGAACAGCCGACAGCCCGCGCGGCAAGATCGCGCAGATCGACCTCGCGCAAATCGGGCAGGCAGTGCCGGAATACGCTGAACAAACCATCGGCATCGGGCAAAGGCAACGCGACCTTCATGTCGAACCGTCCTGCGCGCAACACAGCGGGGTCGATCAGGTCCGGATGATTGCAGGTGCCGATGACGATCACGCCCTCCTCCCGCGCGACGGCGTCCATCTCGGCCAAAAACGCGTTGATCACCTGGACCCTGTAGCTGTGATTGTGGCGATCCCGATCGCGATCTTCACGCGAGCCGACGGCGTCGATCTCGTCGATGATCAGCACGGTCGGTGCCTGCGCGCGTGCCTGGCTGAACGTCCTGCGCATCTCACGCAGCATGTCGCCGAGATGTCCCGCTGCCTGCCACTGCCCGAAGGTGCCGGTCACCACGCTGAACCCCGCGCTGTTGCCCATCGCGCGGGCGATCCACGATTTGCCGGTGCCGGGCGGGCCGTAGAGCAGCAGGGTGCGGGTCAGGTCCTGCCAGCCGACCTCGCCTTTCCTCCAGCAGCGCAGATCGCGCACGATCTGGCGCGCCGCGCGCAGTGCCGGACTGTCGCCGTGGATATCTTCGAGCCAGGGGCCGTCGGCCGCAGATCGTTGCGGGCCAGCGGTCATGGTCGTGATCTGTTCGGCCACCGTCTTCGCCACCGGTGCCCGCATCGCCATCGTCAGCGCGAGCGCGTCGAGTTCGGCAAGCGTTGCGTCATTGGGCAGCGCAGCGCGAACCGCCACCTCGTCGATGCGGCCCGTGGCGCTGTGTGTCGCACGAAGCGCCATGATCAGGATCTCGGTATCAAGGGGCGCGAACTTCAAGCGGCAGATAAGCGGATTGGCAAGGACTGCGGGTGCGGCGGCCGCAGCCGCGACCGGCAGCAGCACCAGAAGCGGTGCCTGGCGGTCGATCGCTGCGACAGGCGATCAACCCCGCGCTGAAGGTGATCGGGCTGACGGCGACGCCCTTCCGGCTCGACAGCGGCATGCTGCACGAGGGCGAGAACGCGCTCTTCACCGACATCGCCTATCCCCGCACCTTCATGCTGTTCTGCCGCCAGGTGCTGGCGACCGACTTCAAGGCGATGCACCGGGTCCAGCTCGGCGAAGCGCCGCAACTGCTTGAGGTCGGCGAGAGCGGCGAGTTCAAGCGCGGCACGCTCGGCGAGAGCAAGGAGAGCTACAAGGTCAAGATCTTCCTGCTGGTGCCGCAGGTCAAGCTGCCGAAGCGGCTGGACCTCGCGCGGGACGCGGATCGTGTGTTGGACGATGTGCCGGGGCTGATCGTGGCGAACTGGGTGGAGGCACGAGCATGAGCGGCCAGAAGGGGCGGGCCTAAGATTCTCCTCGTACAATAGCCAGCAGTCGACGGAACTCGAAATCCTCGGTATCACGCTTCCAGAAGTTGATGAAACGAGCCACAACTTGGAGGTTTCCGAGTTCGTAGTGGCCGGAGCTGTCAATGCGATCCAAAGACGGTCGCAATTGCAAGTCTGGACCGTCAAACTGCAAGACAACTCCTGAAATGGCGCACCTATCACCTGTTTCCTCCAGCAGCTCTTTAAGATGCGCGATGAGAGCTTCTTTCGAGAGCCGGAGGTCCTTGTTCTTGATGGTTCGTTCCACTGTCTGCCCGTAGGACTGCTTCGCCGTTTGGTTGGCCTGCTCAGCCATGTTCCAGATCGCGATGTCCTTGGAGCCAAGGTAGTGGCCAGTGTTTTGACGTTCCAGCTTGCTCAGCCACCATAGGGCGTCGAGTGTCCACAGGTCCACTTTCAAGTCTTTTGCCAGCTGAAGGAGCACGGAATTGATTATTTCATACCTTTCCCCCTCGGAAGTACCTTGGGGGAAAGCTGGCCATACACCTTGTTCCCGCATTTCGGGTTCGCTGGTGCCGTTCCAAACCCCGTAGCGATCAGGATATGTCAAGAGTAATATGGGTGTGAGAGTGGCCGGACCGGCTCCATTCACCATGGAAAGGGCGGAAACAAATCTGTCCGCGATCGGTTTGGTTTCGTCTACTAGGACGGTTATAGCTTCTCGTAGACTTTCCATATCATCTGTCGCTCGGCGCCCCAGGCGTTCTAAACCTGTCCAGTGGTGATTGTGCTTGAAACTGAGGAAATCCAGATAGTCCTGCTTGGTCAGACTTTGCGGATCTCGGAATATCGGCCCGAAACGATCGAGTACTTCATCACGCTTTGCGACAATGTGACGAATATCCGGGAGACTGAGAGCCTTGTCGACGTTGAACAGCATTATCGAACCTCTCAAAAGTGCGCCTGAACTTAACCGTGTCGAAGTCAGTGCAAACGCACAAGACGACATTTCTTGATGTGATGATCGGCAGAGAACCGTGCCCAGCCCTCGCGAAACCATCCTCGCCGCGCTGCACGCGCGGCTCTCGGCACTGCCCGCCACCGCCCTGCGCGGTGAGGTTCTGCCCGAGCGTGTCCCGACCGAGGGGCTGCTGATCCTCCGAGACGGTGAGCCCGGTGAACCCGAGGTGACGCTGTCGCCACTGCGCTACCACTACCAGCACCGCGCCGAGATAGAGGCGGTGGTCCAAGGCGCCGACCGTGACACCGCTTTCGACACGCTGACCGCCAGCATCGGCGCAGCGCTCACCGCCGACCGCGCGCTGGGCGGCCTCTGCGACTGGGTCGAGGCGGAAGCGCCGCGCCCCGTGGACCTGCCGATCGAGGGCGCGGCCAGCTTAAAGGCCGCCGTGATCCAAGTCGTCTTGCACTATTCGACGGACGATCCTCTTGGTGGGTGACTCAGTTGGCGTTGAGACCTAACGGTTGCCGCGAATGGAGCCGCAGCTTCCAGCTGTTCTCGCGAGCGATGACATCTTCAGCTGGCAGGTCTGGCGCAAGGCGTTCGAGTATGCTGAACCGATAATTGTGAGGGTCGCGGCCGCGCAGTTCGCGGTTTCCACCGTGACCATCGCGGGCGTAGACCTGCCACCGACCGTAAATGTTTTCGCGACCGCAGGCGGAGCCGACATAGCCCCGACGATCGCTTTCATCGAAAATGAGGTAGATCCCGCGCCATTCAGCGAGCCGCGCCCGCCAAGACGCCGGTAGCGCCAAGAGTTCCGCGAAGGTGAGATCGATCTCGCGCCAGTCAGGCGGCGGGGCTGCGAAAGCGCTTTCCTCGAGGATCGTGCTGACAGGAAAGATCCCGCGGTCCACCCACCGGAACCATGAGCGCTCCGGCGGCGGAAAATCGATGACCAGCCGACCGCGCCAGTTGCTGTAGAAAGGAAGGCGCTCCAAGTCGAACTGAAGCTCGGCTCCCACCCGGTCTGCGTGATCGGCTGTGAAACCCTCGTATCCCATTTCCCTGAGGGTAAGGTTCTCCGGTATGCGCCAGAAGGCATCATGGTCGAGCGAGCGCGCCTCGCCGATGCGATAAAGCCCGACGAAGTGCGCTTTGCCGGGCGAGAGTCCCAGGAAGCTCGCCACGAAGTCGGCCCGACGCAAGGCGGCTTTTGGTCGGCCGGGGACGGACTGGTAGACTTCGAAAAGGTCCGGGCGTTCTTCGATAATCCACGGCATCGCGCGGGCAAGTCGGGTCTCGAAGGGGCGGTGGCGCAGCAGGACAATGCGCTCTCTGAGGTCTGGGTCGTATCCTTGAAGGCGCAATAGGTCCTTGAAATCCATAGCAGCTCTGCTCTCAGCCCGTTGGGTGCAGCCTAAGCCCAGCGTAACTCGGCAGCAACGCCGCTTTTTGTGATCCGCCCAGCGAGGCAGAGAAAGGAGAACACCATGGCACGAGCCCAAGGGGCGCGGGCGCTGATGGCGCTTGCGTTCGAGACGACCTATGGAACGCCGCCCGCGAGCGGCTTCACCCGCATGCCCTTCGCCAGCACCTCGCTCGGCGCGGAGCAGCCGCTGCTGAACTCGGAGCTTCTCGGCTACGGCCGCGATCCACTGGCGCCGATCAAGGACGCGGTGACGGCCGATGGCGATGTCGTGGTGCCGCTCGACGCCGAGGCCTTCGGCTTCTGGCTGAAGGCGGCCTTCGGAACACCGACGACCACCGGTGTGGAGGCCCCGTACAGCCACGAGTTCCAGTCGGGCTCCTGGACGCTGCCCAGCATGTCGATCGAGACCGGCATGCCCGAGGTGCCGCGCTATGCGATGTATTCCGGCTGCGTGCTCGACCAGGTCACCTGGCAGATGCAGAGATCTGGCCTGCTCACCGCCACGGCGCGGCTGGTGGCGCAGGGCGAGACGGTCGGCACAACCACCAGCGCCGGAACGCCGGCCGCGCTGGAGCTGAAGCGTTTCGGCCATTTCAACGGTGCGATCAGCCGAAATGGCACGGCACTCGGCAACGTGGTCTCGGCCGAGATCACCTATGCCAACAACCTCGACCGGATCGAGACGATCCGCAGCGACGGCCGCATCGACGGGGCGGATCCGTCCATCGCCGCGCTCACCGGCCGGATCGAGGTGCGCTTCGCCGACCAGACGCTGGTGACGCAGGCGATCAACGGCGAGGCCTGGATCGCCATCTGGCCGACCTGCGGACAAACCTGCTGAAAGGCACCTATCGCCCGAAGCCGGTCAAGCGAATCTATATCCCGAAAGCCAATGGCAAGCTACGACCACTGGGTATACCGACCCTGACAGACCGCATTGTCCAGCGCGCCATGCTGATGGCCATGGAGCCGATTTGGGAAAGCGACTTCCATCGCCTGTCCATGTCCGGGGTGAGTTGGGCGTTTCCGAGCGTCGGGCCTGCCAGGTGCTGCGCCAGCATCGCTCCACGCAGCGCAAGTTGCCGCAAGGGCGAGCGGATGAAGATCGCCTGGTCGCCGACATGATCGAACTGGCCCGACAATATGGCCGCTATGGCTATCGTCGGATTGCGGCTCTGTTGCGGGATGCCGGATGGCAGGTGAACGACAAGCGGGTCGAGCGCTTGTGGCGGCGGGAGGGGCTGAAAGTGCCATCGAGGCAACCAAAGAAGGGCCGGTTGTGGCTGAATGACGGATCCTGTATCCGGTTGCGGCCGGAATACCGGGATCATGTCTGGTCGTATGATTTTGTTCATTGCCGCACCGATGACGGCAAGGTGTTTCGAACGCTGAACATCCTTGATGAATTCAGCCGCGAATGCCTGACGATCAGGGTGCGGCGCAAGTTGAACTCAACAGATGTGATCGATGCACTGACCGACCTGTTCATCTTGCGCGGCGTTCCCGCCTTCATCCGCTCCGACAATGGCCCGGAGTTCATCGCCCAAGCCGTTCGGGACTGGATCAGCGCCGTCGGTGCAAAAACGGCTTACATCGAGCCCGGATCGCCCTGGGAGAATGGTTATTGCGAGAGCTTTAACGCCCGCTTCCGCGATGAAATGCTGAATGGAGAAGTCTTCTACAGCCTCCGCGAGGCACAAATACTGATCGAGCAATGGAGGAAGCACTACAACACGAAACGACCACACAGCGCATTGGGCTATCGCCCGCCAGCCCCGGAAACCATCCTTCCGATGGACCAAAGACCGGCGATGCACTAACTTTTAAAATGGACCACTCAAGTGGGGCTGATCACGGGCAAGTCCCGCCACGGCGCGCCAGTCCTTGCAATCCAGAAAATACCATCCAGAACAAGCCGATGGTTGGAGGCCTTGCGCCCATTCGGGTGCCTGACGGCACGAATGAAACCCGCGAAAAAGGCCCACTCATCGTCGGATATCAGGTTGCGTGCCAAGATCATCTCCAAAGCAGAGATGAGCTTGAATCACAGGATGCCGACCGCTGGAACCCCTTTTGTCAACACGTCCTAGCACACTGGATTCGCAAGATGAATCCCGTCAGCCATTTGCGCAACAAAGCCGGGATAGCCTATACTGCGCCCCGGATGCTGATGTTATGGTGAGGGGAAAATTAAACGGCGCATCTGAGCTCAGGTAGGTTACGGTGGTTGTGCGCCCCCGCAACCAAAAACATCAAAGAATACAACGCCTTACGCCCCGCACCCAAGCGGGGCTTTCTGCGTTCGCAGGTTACATCAACGCCACATCAACACCGAGACAGAAAAACGGTATCCAGCCGCAGCCGCCGATATTCAACGGCAGCGGGCGGCGCAGAATGGCTCCGTCAGACCTTCAGCAGGTCGAGGAGGGGATCGAATGCGTAAAGCGCGGCTCGACGACCTGCTGCCGGCTCCATGGTGCGCAGTAGGCCTGCTTCGACAAGCCGCCTCGACAGGGCACGTGCCGAAGATGCCGGGATCCCCGATCGATCCACGAAACGGTCGTTGCGGAACACCGGGCTCGCGAACACGAAATCCAGCGCCTGGTCATGGAACTGCGAATTCAGCACCTCGCGGAACCGCTCCCGCATCTCGGTGTGGAGATGGAAAATCGCATCGGCGGTCTGGATGTTGACCGTGGCCTGCTCGTGCATCGCCTGGAGGAAGAAGACCACCCAGCCGGTCCAGTCGCCTGTCGTCGAGACGGCGCGCATCCGTTCGATATACTCGTCCTTGTTGGCTTCGAAGTAACCTGACACGAAGAAGTTTGGCTGGCTCAGGATCCCGAGCTTCCACAGCATCAGCGTGATCAGCATCCGGCCGATCCGGCCATTACCGTCCTCGAAAGGGTGCAAGGCTTCGAACTCTACATGCGCGATGGCCGTGCGGATCAGAGGTCGCATCGCGCTTTCGTTCATGAACCGGACCAGATCGGTCATGGCGGGCGCCAAGTGCTCTGGAGCGATCGGCACATAATGAATTTTTCCGCGCTTCTCATCCCCGATGTAGTTCTGCTCGACCTTGTAGCTGCCGGGCCTTTTCCGGGCTCCACGACCAAAGGAGAGAAGCTGCTGATGTGCGGTTCTGATCAGGTGTTCACCAAGCGGCGCGCCCTCGGCGAGCGCTTGCTGGGCATTCCGGAGGGCGCGGGAATAGAGGTAGGTCTCGATATCGTCGTTGCGCGCTTCCCGATAGGGATCGACGCTACCCGCGTCCTCTTCTGCCTCCAGGCGATAGAGTTCCTCGATGGTCGAAATCGTTCCCTCCATTCGGGACGAGGTGACGGCATCCTGACGCCGAAGGGGTGTGAGGAACAACTCGCCGTTAACCATCCCCGACATCTTGGTATCGTATCGTGCAAGCGAGGCCGCAGCCTCTTCCAACGGCCCAAGAACAGCCTCGTAATCAAGTGTGGCGGGGGGAAAGGCGCCGGCATGATAGGTCGCTGCGTCTGTCAGATCATAGGGTTTGGTGGCCATATTCGCGCCGATTCTGTCGTCAAGAGGGGTTGATGTCAAGCTAGTCACCCCTAACTGCGTTGGCAACAGAATAAGTGAGAATTTCGTCATCAAGAAGGCTTGCCGTCAGTGGTCTGCTATCAAGGAAGTTTGACGACGAAGTGGGAGGGCAGACTGGTGACAAAGAGGATCCGTCATCATCGGCATTGCAGATCCTCTGACGATTTCTGTTTCTGTCCGGGGATTTGCAACACGAGAAGCCGATCGGGGCAACTTGCACATCTATGCTGGCCATCCGTCAGCCGATTGGCCATGGCCAGAATGGTCACCAGCACCATGTCGGAGTGTTGGGCCAGCGCGATCAGATGCTCGCCGCTCGGTCCCCGCTCTCCGGAAAGCCAGTATTTTACGGCGCGTTCACTTGCGCCTGTCCAGCGCATCGCCGTCTTGATGGCCTGATGGGTCTGGCCCAGTTCTGTGCGGAGGGCGGCAGCGACAGCCTCGCGATACCGGGCTCGATCCGCTTGGATCTGCACAGTTGTGCCCTTTTTCGGCACAATTGTGCCCATCTTCGCCCGCATTGCCACGGTCCTTTCCGATAATCAGGTGGAAAGGACATCAAAGCGGCAGTTCGTATCAGCGCCCACACGGACGATGTGGGGCCATTCGGTCATCGCTGCCTGCGTGATTTGATCGGGAGGCGGGCGTGGCTCGGGCAAGGACACCTTCATCTGGAGAATTGGCGGACGCGCCCGAGCAACTGTTTGCTGCGGAATATGTCCGGATGTCGACCGAGCATCAGCAATATTCAACCCAGAACCAGGCACAGACCATTCGCGAATACGCCGAGCGGCGCGGGATCAGAATTGTCAAAACCTATTCGGATGATGCGAAAAGCGGACTGATCATCGGCGGCAGGATGGCCTTGCAACAGATGATTTCCGACGTTGAATCCGGCGTAGCCGAATTCAGCGTGATCCTCGTCTATGACGTCACACGCTGGGGGCGATTTCAGGACACGGACGAGTCGGCCTATTATGAATACCGCTGCCGCAAGGCGGGGATGCAGGTCGCATATTGCGCGGAACAATTCGAAAACGACGGATCACCAAATTCGACCATCATCAAGAGCGTCAAGCGCGCCATGGCTGGAGAATACAGCCGCGAGTTGTCGGTCAAGGTCTTTGCAGGTCAATGCCGCCTGATTGAACTCGGTTATCGTCAGGGAGGACCGGCCGGTTTCGGGTTGCGCCGCGCCCTGCTCAATGAACGTGGCGAGGTGAAGGCCGAGCTGAAGCGCGGTGAGCACAAGAGCCTTCAGACAGATCGCGTCGTCCTTGTTCCCGGACCAGACGAGGAGGTTCAGACTGTGCGCTGGATCTACCGCCGGTTCCTGAAGCAGGGCCGGACGGAAAGCGAAATCGCGACCGATCTGAACGAACGTGGCATCCTCACCGATCTCGGGCGGGCCTGGACACGTGCGACCGTCCGCCAGATCCTGACCAATGAGAAATACATCGGCAACAACGTCTACAACCGACGCTCGTTCAAATTGAAACGCAAGCGGGTCGCCAACGGTCCGGAGATGTGGATCCGTTCGAATGGCGCCTTCGAGGCCATCGTCGAGCCGAAGCAGTTCCAGAAGGTGCAGGCGATCATCGCGGCGCGCAACCGTCGCTTTTCCGACGACGAGATGCTGGATCGGCTCACCCGGCTCTTCCAGCGCCATGGCTACATCTCGGGGCTGGTGATCGACGAGGCGAACGGCATGCCCTCCAGCGGCGCCTATGCCCATCGCTTCGGCAGCCTGCTCCGGGCCTATTCCCTTGTCGGGTTCACCCCGGATCGCGACTATCGCTACATCGAAGCCAACCGCCTGTTGCGGCAATTTCACGGCAACGAGATCGAGCGCGTGATCCACGAAATCACCCGGCTTGGTGGTGCCGTGGACAGAAATCCTGTGACGGACCTGCTGACGATCAACGGCGAATTCACGGCATCCGTTGTCGTCGCCCGCTGTCGGGAAACCTCCTCGGGCAGCTTGCGCTGGAAGATCCGCTTCGACACCGGCCTCGCGCCGGACATCACCATCGCCATCCGGATGGACCGCACAAATACCGACGCGCTCGACTATTACCTGCTGCCCCAATTCGAGATGCGGAGCAAACCTCTGGGGCTTGCAGAGGAGAATGGCCTGATGCTGGACGCATTTCGATTCGAGACGCTGGATTTCTTCTTCGACATGGCCCGCCGCGTGTCCGTTTCCGAGGTGGCGCCATGGTGAGCGAGTGTGAGCCCCGCGGTGAGGTGCGGATCATCCCGATTGCAGCGATTACAGTGGAAAATCCTCGCGAGCGGTCGGAAAAGACCTTTCGTGCGCTGGTGGACAGTATCGGCAAGGTGGGGCTGAAGAAGCCGATCACCGTCGCGCGGGATGACACTGGGTCAGGAGATACCTATAGCCTGGTGTGCGGTCAGGGGCGGATGGAGGCCTATGTTGCCCTCGGCGAAACCCATATCCCGGCCATCGTCGTGGATGCAAACGAGGTCGAACGGCTACTGCGCAGCGTGATCGAGAACATCGCCCGCCGCCAGCAACGACCGCTGGAACTCATGCAGGACATCGTGGTTCTTCGCGACCGGGGATGTTCGGATATCCAGATTGCCGAAAAGACAGGATTGTCACAGTCCTATGTCCACGAAATCGGCGAGTTGATCGCCAACGGCGAGGAGCGATTGCTGATCGCGGTCGAGACCGGCCAGATGCCCCTCAGCGTCGCACTGTATATCACCCGGGCCGAAGAGAAGGATGTGCAGAAGGCGCTGGAGGCAGCTTATGCCTCGGGTGAGTTGCGGGGCAAGAAGCTGCTGGAAGCACGGCGGCTGGTGGAACTGCGCCACCGGCATGGCAGGAAAAAAGGTGCCACGCGCACCAAGCGATCCGGGGTTCGGATGAGCTCGGCGGCGCTGGTCCGCGCCTATCGTATCGAGGCAGAGCGCCAGCAGGACATGATCCGCAGGGCGCAGTCAACGCGCGGCAGCCTGCTGTTTCTTGACGCAGCGTTTCAGTCCCTGCTCAACGATGAGAATTTTCTGACCCTGCTTCGCGCCGAGGGACTCGATTCCCTGCCGCGCATGGTGGTCGAGGGGCTGAAGGAACCACGGACATGACACATATGGGCAAAATGCCCCCGCCCAAGGGGCCGGGATTCGAGCCAGTCCTGCAACAGATTCCGGTTGCTGCCATCCTGCCGGTCAAGCAACTGCCGATTACGGTTCCCAAGAGCCAGAAATATGCGCAGATCGCCGCATCGATCCGCGAGGCCGGCTTGATCGAACCGCTCGTGGTTGCGCGCGCTCCTGGTCAGGATGGCACGTTCATCCTGCTCGACGGCCATGTTCGGCTGCACGTCCTGAAGGAAATGGCCGCGGACGTCGTCACCTGCCTGGTCGCTACCGACGACGAATCCTTTACCTATAACAAGCGCATCAGCCGCCTCGCCACGATCCAGGAACACAAGATGATCCTGCGCGCCATCGAGCGCGGCGTGCCCGAGGCCCGTATCGCTGCTGCTCTGAATGTGGATTTGGCGCTGATCCGGCGAAAGCGGACCCTTCTGAACGGTATTTGCCCCGAGGCGGCGGAACTCCTGAAGGCCAAACACTGCCCGGTCAACAGTTTCCGGTCCCTGCGCAAGATGAAGCCCTTGCGCCAGATTCAGGCGGCCGAACTGATGATCGCCGCGAACAATTACACCGTGGCTTATACCGAAGCCATTCTGGCCGCGACCGATGCCGACGACCTTGTCGATCCGGCCTCGAAGAAAGAGCCTGTCGGCGTGACCCGTGAGCAAGCCGAGCGCATGAAGGCGGAAATGGCCAGCCTGCAAAAGAACATCAAGCTGATCGAGGAGACGCTTGGCCCCGATCACCTGCGTCTTGTCGTGGCAGGTCGCTATGTCGAACGGCTCCTCACGAATGATCGTCTCATCCGCTACCTCGAAAAGAACCACGGCGAAATTCTCGGCGAGCTCAAGCAAATCGTGGCGGGCCTGTCCCGGCCGGGTGCGCCTCCGAAAAACGAGGACAATAGGGAAGAATAGCGGGCGAATTGTTCGCGGATGATGGGGACCCGGACCCGACAAGCGCGGGGACCGCGGGAGACGCCGGACGGTGGGCCGGATCAAGCGCGGCGGTGGGAATGGCGGCGAACCCGTTCGGAGCTCACCATGGTCGGCCCATATATTGCCGACCGCGCAGGTGTGCCGTGAGACTGGACACTTGCGATGTTTGACGGGTGCGCTGCCGCTCGGCTTGGATTTGGGATGCCAGTCGAGGGGGAGCGCGCCCGAAGGCAACCTTCACCTGCAAGCTGCTGCCTGCCGCCGCATGACGTGATAATCGGCCAACATCCCTTCAACCGCCGACCCGGGCGGCAGCGCATGGACCTCGGCCGCCGCGCGCTGCTGGAACTCTGCCGGGTATTCGACCACGGGCGGGCAGGCGGCGTGGTCAGAAGCCGCCCTCGCGCAGCCGCTCAAGAAGATCATCACGATCCCGAGGGCGATCAGCCCCGGCTTCCAGCATCCTTTGACGTGCATGATTGGTCCTTTCGAGGTTTTCCAGCCGCTCGGCCGCGCGCCCGGCCTTCTCGCCGGTTCGCCGCGTACCGAGGATGAACAGGAGGATGGCGGCGGCCAGCGTGAGCCAAGGGAGTGCCCGCCGCCAGAGCGAAGCGAGAACGGCAATCATCGCCGCCCCCGCTTCCAATCGTCCAGCCGCGCATAGATCGTCACCGCGATCCCACCGAGTGCTAGGGCGACGAACACCCAGCGGAGCGTGTCGAGGTGCCCGATCAGCGGTTGCACCGCGCCCTGTGCTTCGGCCAGCGCAGACTGCACCACCTCGACGCCGGCCGCGCCGACAGTACCGATCCCGGCCGCGCCGCCGCCCTTGATCGTGCGGCTGTCGGCCAGGTGCTCGCGGGCAGGGGCCGCATCGGCGGCGAAGCGGCTTGGCCGGGCCGAGAACGGATCGCCCCAGCTCCGGGCGGGGCCGGTGTCGATATGGACGAAGTTGGAGCGGGGATAGGTGCCGATTCCCTTGAATCCGGCCTTGCGCGCGGCGGCGATGTAGGTGACCGGATCGTGATTGGCCATCGATATATCGAAGGCGCATCCATTCAGGTGCTGCGAAGCCTTGGCCCCGCCGACACGCTTGTTGTGCTCCGGGCTGCGATAGGCGGAGTTGACGATCAGCGGCTTGCCCAACATCACGCGCAGCTCCTGCAGCCTGTCCAGCGCATCCTCATTGATCTGGATCTTGCCGGTGCCACGGCAGGCGATTTCGGCCGGTGAGAAGTTCGGCCAGTGCCATTCCTTCGCCGGAACATTCCGCCAGTGCTGATAATACGTCATCGGGATCTCCACATGAAAAACCCCGCAGGATGGCGGGGCGGATCGGTTGGTTGATCGGGGTGAGGGGTGGTCAGCCCCGCGGGCTGCCGCTGCGCTCCAGCAGGCGTTTGATGTCGGCGCGCATCTCGCGCAGCATCTCGTTCTGTTCGCGGCGTGCCTCGGATGAGGACCTGCGGTCGGCGTCGAGCTGCTTTTCCAGCCGTTCGACCTCGCGCAGCGCCGTCCTGGAGGTGCCCTCGAGGCGGATCAGCCAGACGCCGAGACCGGTCGCCGCCATAATCGCGCCCCACCATTCGCGAATCGTGTCCATGAAGTCCTCTCCCACGAGTTCAACCTCAACCCGGCGCGCCGCAGGTCAGGTAATGGATGGCGATGCGCACCGCGCCGCCGGCGAATGCGCCGCCATTGGCGGTCAGACGCACGGGCGTGTCGGCATAGAAGGCGGTCGGTCCTATGACGCCGATATTGCTGCTGCCGACGGCCACGCCGAGCGAGCCGCCGAATTTGGACGGCTCGCCGGCAATGCCGCAATCATAGGAGCTGGCGCCCAGCACGGCGGTGATGGTGCGGGCCGACACGCCGAGGACGATGGCGCGGTTCGGGATCCGGATGCTGCTGTCGACCGAAGCCCCGGAAAGCCCGGTCAGGGTTTCTTCCAGCACCGCCATGCCGGTGCTGGCGCCGTTTGCCTCCCGCGCCACGGCCACGGCGGCGGCCTGCGCAATGAAGCCCATGGCATCGACCACCGGAAGCCAGGTGCTGCCGGTGCAGACCACCAGCTGCGCCTCGGCCTCGATCCAGGCCAGCCAGCCGGGCGCGGGCAGGATCCGCATCCAGGCTCCGTCTATCCAATAGGCGATGCTGCCGTCCCAGCCGGCCCATGCGCCGGTTGCACCGGGGCCGGGGATATGGCGCGCACCTTCGGCCGGGCTGGCGGGTGGCGCGGCCCGGTCGCGATCCAGCACCGCCAGTTGCACGATCCCGTCCAGCAGGCGCAGCGCCTCGTTATGGGTCACATGCTTCTGGGCCTGTGCGGCCATGATGAAGGGCAGCGCGAGGTGCGCCGTTGTCTCGGACATGCGTGTCTCCTGATCAGAACCAGAGGGTGGTGACGGGGGCAGCCCCCGCGCCGAACGCCTGCCCGATCTGGGCAATGCGGATATCGAGGGATGCGCCGGGGCCGAGCGGTGCGCCCCAATCGGCCACCTGCTGCGCGCCGGTGTAGACGGCGCTGGTGGTCGAAGCCGTGAGGGTTCGCGTGACCGAGGCCCCGTCGAGGATCTGGACCTGCCACGCTTCGCCGGTCTCCGTCATGGGGATTTCGACCGCGTTCCAGTTATCGGCGGCGAGAGAGCGGTCGCGCCGAATCCAGCGGATGGTCAGATCGCCAGGCACCCGCGCCCACCGCCATGGCTGTTCGACATGGACAGGCGAGAACGGGCGCAGGCCCATCGCGGTCGGGGTGAAGGTCTGCGCGACATAGCTGTCGTCGCTGACCGGCCGCGAGGACGGCCCGATACGCCAGTTCCATGGCAGGCCGAGATCGGCCTCGGCAACCGGCAGGTCGGCCAGCATATCGTCCAGCACCACGACGCGCGCGCCCTCGGGCACCATCGGGGCCATGTCGGCATCCGTCCCGCGCTGGCCGCGCAGGAGGCGGGACAGGCGATAGCGGCCGGGCGCGATCAGTTCGGCCTCGCCTGCCTGCAGGATTTCCCATCCGCCGGTGGGCTGCTCGACCGCAAGGCTGTTCTCGCCGCCGAACAGGCGCAGGTCCGTCACGCTTTTCAGCGTCCCGGTCAGCAGGTCCACATAGACCGAATTGCCAAGATCGAAGCGCGCGAGAGGCCCCGAATAGAGGTCTGACGTCAGCACCCCCATGCGCGCCCGGCCGCTGAACACCGTGACCAGATCGAACCCGTCCTGATCGGGGCTGCGGAACACCGCCATCTGGCCGGGCCAAGGACGGGCATGGGCGGCGATCAACGGGTGGTGCGGCACGTGATCCTCGCGCAGTTGCGGCAGATCCATGATCAGGGCCAGCGGCGCGCCGAACACCACCGGGCGGGCCAGATGGGCAGCGCGGGGGCTGCCCGGCGGCAGATCATAGGCGGCGCGGTCCTGACGGATGGTCTCGATCGCGCGCGCCTCGGCATCCGAGGCCGTCAGGATCCGCATTTCCACCAGCCGGCCGTCATGGTCGAGCAGGATCACGTCGGCGGGGTCCAGCGCCAGCATAGACGGCGGCAGCCGGAACGATCCGGTCTCGCGGCCCACCCATGCCTCCATCAGTGCCCGGCGGCAGCGCCGGTCGGCTTCCTCGGGCGGCACCGCCATCGGGAAACTGTCGGAAGACACCCGGCTTGCCTCGACTGTGATCCGGCGGGACTCGACCGTGATCGTGTCATACGCCTCGTCCGCTCGGGCCATCTGCCATTTGAGCGCCTGCGGCAGTTCGGTCTCCTGCCCCCGCGTCAGGTCCATCACATCGCCCTGGGCGGCGGCGACCATGTCGTCGGGGGCGATGGCTGCCACCGGAGCGCGGCCGCGCATGACGAAGCGGATCCGGCCTTCGCTCTCGACCGCATCGAAACCGAAATGCCGGGCGAGCATGGTGATCGAGGTCCGGGGCGATTCCAGCGCAGTGATGACATATCCGTCCACCGCGTCGGTCAGGTTTGAGACGTCGATCCATGCTTCCGGCAGGCCAGCGCGCAGGCAGAGGTGCCGAACCAGCGCCGCCAATGATACCGCGCCCAGCCGCCCGGTCAGCCAGTGCCCCAGCCGCCAGTTCTCGCCATCGGCCCAGAGGTCCGACAGTTCGGGAAAGAACGGATAGGGACGCGCGTCCCATGTCCAAGCCGCGCATTCGGAGACATTGACCATGCGCCCGGCATATCCGGTCGAGGCCGGGTTGTTGGCCAGATCGCGCCAGAACAGCCAGGTGGCTTCGAGATAGGCCCGCTGGATCGCGTCGTCGCGCCAGCCGCGCGAGAAATACGGCACGAAGGATTCCGAGGATTTCGGGTCGAAGAACACATTGGGCTGATTGGTGCCGCGATCGACCGCCGGGCAGCCAAGTTCGGTAAACCAGATCGGCTTTGACTGCGGCACCCATGCGGTCGGTCCCGATGCGGGAACCCCGCCCGGACGATTCCGGTGCGGGTTCGACCACCATCCGTGAATATCCTTGTATCGCCAGATCCACGGTTCAGCCACAACTGGAGGCGCAATCGCTGTTGTTGGGATGCTTCCCTGCCACCATTGAGCGTTTGACAAGAGCACTCCTGGCCATGGAAGCAGAGAGACTAGACCCGTACCAAAATTCACGCCGTTGACGACGCCATATCCCATCCCCCCGTTTGCGGCCCAGAGGTCGATGAAGGGGCTGGAAAACGAACTTCTCCCGACCACTGCACCATTGATCGCCAGCCAGATTTCTGCTGCCGGATAATCCAGCACAGCGACGATTTCGACAGCTTGGCCGGCAAGACCCGCTGCAGGATAATCGACGTATTGGACCTCTCGATCGGGGTTCCGATCAACCAGAAAACGCAGGGTGCCACCAAAGACGCCAATCCATATCCCTTGTGCAAATCCAACCTCAAAGATCAGGCCATCCGTAATGGTCGCGGGGAATCGAACGGTGCAGGCCAGAGTCATGCTGTCCCTGCGGGCACCCACAGGGATGGCCGGCGATGTAGCACCCGGATTCCGGGTCAGCGTCGGCGATCCGCCAGGCATGGCGGAAATGGCCTCATGCGAAGGCTGCGGCGTTATGGTGTCTAGAATGGGGGTCCGCGTCTGGCTGATCCGGTCGGCCTCGCTGGCATAGAACCAATCAAACCCTTCGCCGCCGGCGATGTTCGATTGCAGATAGGCGCGGTCATGGATCGAGGGCCAGGCCTGCGCGTCGGCATGGTCCCAGCCGACGCGCCAGTCGGAGAGCGGCATGTAATTGTCGATCCCGATGAAATCGACATTCGCATCCGCCCAGAGCGGGTCGAGGTGGAAAAACACGTCGCCGCTGCCATCGCTCGGGTGGTGCCCGAAATACTCCGACCAGTCGGCGGCATAGCTGATTTTCGTGTCGGGGCCGAGGATCGCGCGCACGGCACCGGCCAGATCGCGGAACTGCTGCACAGCCGGATAGGTCGAGGCCCCGGACCTGATCTGGGTCAGCCCACGCATTTCGGAGCCGATCAGGAAGGCATCGACGCCGCCCGCCGCCGTGCAGAGGTGGGCGTAGTGCAGGATCATGCGGCGTAAACCCCAATCCCCAGCGGGGCCGGTCCATGTCACGACGCCATCGCTGACGCTGAAATCCGATGGCTGCGCATTACCGAAGAAGGCGTTGACCTGCGCAGCGGCGGTGGCGGTCTTATCCACCGTCCCGGCGAAGCCGGCAGCGGGCGAGCAGGTGATCCGACCGCGCCACGGCAGCACCGGCTGACCGATGGTGGCGGCATTGTCGCTGTAGGGATCGGGCAGCGTGTTGCCGGCCGGGACGTCCATCATCACGAAGGGATAGAAGGTGACCCGCAGCCCGCGCGCCTTCATCTCGCGGATCGCCTGCACCACCGAGAAATCGGCCGGGGTGCCGCCATAGACCGGCCGCCCCTGATCGTCCTCGCTGACCACCAGTGCATTGGCGCGGTTCACGCCGTTGACGATCCATGCAGGCGTCGTGTTTTTCTGCGGCATTTCGACCTTCGGCCGGATCGAGCATTGCCCGGCGCGCAGATCGTCGCCGAACCACGAGACCACCAGCGAGGCGCTCTCGACCGAGGGCACCATCGCTTCCAGGCGATCGAGCGAGACCACCATGTCGGCGGTCTCGGCCATGGCGTTGACGTTCTCGGCGCTGCTGTCGCCGCCTTCATTCTTGCGCACGATCTGGGTGGCATAAGAGAATTCGCCCGAAGCCGGGATGATGGTCACGGCGCGGGCAAGGCCCTCGGCGGTGTCGTCATCATCGAGCGGGCGGAACACCTCGAAGGAAAGCTGCGGCAGGCGGTTGCCGAAGCGCGACAGCGGCAGTTCCTCGAACACGACATAGGCCGTGCCGCGATAGGCCGGCGTGTTCGCCGCGCCCATCTTCGCGGAAATGAACGGATCAGGGGGCTGCGTCTCGCTGCCGGGATACCAGCGCCATGTCACCTCGCTGAGATCGACCACCTCGCCATCGGCCCAGACGCGCCCGATGCCGGAGATTCCCCGCCCTGCCGGGCCTCCTCCGCCTCCATTCTCTCCACTGGAGAGAATGGTCCCTGCGGGACCGGCTTCGGAGCCCTCGCACAGCGCCACCGCGAAGGAGGCGTAATAGAGGTATTCAGTGGTGGTGACCTTCGGCCCGCCGCCTTTGCCGCCGCCCTGACGATGGGTGTTCACTTCCTCGCGGAAATCGGTCGCCCAGATGATGTTGCCGCCGATGCGCATCCGCCCGTAAAGGCGCGGGATCACCACGCCCTCGGTCGCCGAGACCATGCGCAGGCTGTCCATGCGCTGCCCCTCGATGCGCTGGCCCGGCATCAGGGACGAGACGATCCAGCTATCGACCATCGAGCCGATGCCGGATCCGATCATGCCGCCGATGGCCGCGCCGGACAGCCCCAGAACCGCGCCGCCGAATCCGCCGCCGATGGCGGTGCCGACCGCGCCGAGAACAATGGTTGCCATGGATCAAGACTTCTTCTTGCGACGGGCAGGTGCCGGGCGCGGGAACAGGAAGGCGAAGGCGATGCGCCGCCGCCATGCGGGGGTGAGCGGTTCCTCGATCACGCCGAGCCGCTCGTAGCTGTGAATGAATCTGCCCTCGCCGGTCAGGATCCCGACATGCTTGACGATGGCCCCGGCGCGCATCCTGAACAGCACCACCGCGCCGGGACCGGCATCAGTTGGGTCGATGCGGATCATCACCCGCGCGGCGCTGTCGGCCAGTACCTCGCGGGTGCCGGTCTCGCCCCAATCGCGGCTGTAGGGCGGCACCGGCAGCGTCTCGGAGCCGACCACCTCGCGCCAGATGCCGCGGGCGAGGCCAAGGCAGTCGCAGCCCACGCCCCGGACGCTGGCCTGATCGTGATACGGGGTGCCCAGCCAGCCGCGCGCGGCGGCCACCACCTTCTTTGCGCTGGCGGGCCTCACAGCACCGCCCCTTCATGCCCGCCATCGGCGGTGGCATAGCGGATCACCGCGTCCTGGCCGGGGATGTTCGGGAAGCCGCGGAAGTTGAGGATGTTGGCGAACTTCGCCGTGCAGGTCGCGCTGCGCTTGTCGCAGCCCGCGCGGATGGTGAAGGCATCGCCGCCTCCGACGGGGCGCACCGGCGCTTCCAGCAGCGTGATGGTGACGATGCCGGATGCCAGTTCATGGAGCATGATCTCGGCCTGCCGGTCGCTGTTCGGCCCCGAGGTCCATTCGAGATAGCCGAAGGCGAACCATCCGCTGGCGAAGCCGCCGATGCCCGAAGCCGTGAAGGCCCGGTCGCGGACCCTATCGACCACCGCGCCGGTCCCGGTATAGGCGGCATCGTTCAGGTTCACGCCACAGCGGGAGTCGCCCAGCGCGGCATCGCAGGTGCCTTGGAATACCCGACCGACCGTCTGGCCCAGCACATGCGCCAGGCTGCGGACCTCGGCCACGAAGGCCACGCGCCCGCGCCGCAACTCGCCGATCGAGCCGCGCCGGATCAGCACCCGCTGGCCGGGGGCTTCCCAGTTCACCCGCCAGACCTCGACCAGCGCATTGTCCCAGCGCCCGTCGAGGATATCGGTCTCGGTGATCCGATCCGAGGTCAGCGCGCCCTCTGCATCCTGCGAATCCGCCGACAGATCGGACCCGGCGCGGATCTCCGAAGCCGACAGCCCGCTTTCCGGCTCGAAATCGGTGCCGCCAAAGGCCAGCGCCCGGTCATGATCGGTAAAACCGAGGGTCATTCCGTCGGCGCGGGTAA
This sequence comes from Paracoccus alcaliphilus, assembly GCF_028553725.1. Lineage (NCBI taxonomy): Bacteria > Pseudomonadati > Pseudomonadota > Alphaproteobacteria > Rhodobacterales > Paracoccaceae > Paracoccus > Paracoccus alcaliphilus. Next base: position 497,067 of record NZ_CP067124.1, on the reverse strand, counting down.
TCCGCCAGCACCACGCCAGCGTCGTTGTGCCATCGTCCAGATGCGATTGCAGGTCAGGGGCGAGGCTTTTCATCGTCTGGTCCAGTCGCAGCTTGAAATGTAAAGCATGTGTCTTTACATTATGGTTCAATTCATCGCAGGAGGGCGCGCCATGGCCGCCGTAACATCCAAGGAGGACGCCCCGCGTCGTTCACTGATCAATCTTCGCGTCACCCCGCGTGACCGCGATCTGATCGACCGTGCCGCAGCAGCCCTTGGCAAGAACCGCTCGGAGTTCATGATGGAGGCCAGCCGACAGGCGGCTGAGGATGCGTTGCTCGACCGCACCGCATTCCGACTGGATGCCGAGCAGTTCAGCGCCTTCATGGCACAGCTCGATGCACCGCCTGCGCCGAATGAACGGCTGGGCAAGCTGCTGGCCACGCCCGCGCCATGGGAGAGATGACGCAGGGTATGCAGCCCTTACGCGCGCCCGTGCCGCTGAGTGACGATCATCTGATCGACGGCTTCGCATCCGGGGCAACGACGCTTGATACTTGGCTGAAGCGCAAAGCCCGCGCCAATCAGGTGTCTGGCGCGTCGCGGGCCTATGTGCTGTGCCGGGGCCAGCGGGCCGTCGGTTTCTATGCGCTGGCGGCCGGATCGGTCAGCCACGATCTGGCACCCCGCAGGCTGCGGCAGAATATGCCCGACCCCATCCCGGTCATCGTTCTGGGGCGTTTGGCGGTGGATGTGTCTGAGCAGGGCAATGGTCTCGGCCGGGCACTGCTGCGCGATGCCGTGCTGCGGATCACGGCGGCGGCGCATGAGGTCGGCATCGCGGCCATTTTGGTTCACGCCCTGAACGAGCGTGCCAAGGCATTTTATGTCGGGGCCGGTTTTGCCGAGACGGTGCTGGAGCCGATGACGCTGTTTCTGCGCATCAAGGACGCGCGGGCGCTGATTGGCGAGGGCTGATATCACCGGCGGATTTCCACGAGCGGGATTGAGGTGATCGAGCCGAGCCGCTCGATGTTGAGGGTCACGTCCAGCGCATCGCTGTCGAAGCGCACCGGAACGTCAAATTCAAACCCGGCGGTGATGGCGATGCCGGGGCCGGGGGCGGCGGCAAAGGTGACGATCCCGGTGGCCGGATCGATCACCCAGCCCGCAGCTTGTTCGACCCCGCCCAGCGCGATCCGCACCGATCCGGCGACGGGCTTGGTGATCGTCCGCACCCATGACTGCGCCCCGGAGGTGTAGCGTTTCGCGATCTGGAACGCTGTCTCGGTCCCGTCGCCGGTGCCGATCACTTGATCTGTCGTAGCCGGGGTGCCGGATGGTGCGCAGGATTTGTAATCCGACCAGTCCTTGAACCGGAACCCGTGCAGCCGCCCATTCCGGGCCTCGAAGAAGGCGACAACCGCCGCCAGATCATCGGCACGGCGGATGCCATAGGACACGTCATAGCGCCGCCGGCTGTTCGCCCATGACGCGTTGCGTTCCTCATCGCCCGAGGCCAGCTCTACGATCTGGGTGCGCCGCTCCGGCCCGCCCCGCGCGCCCCGGCTGATATTGTCCGGGAATCTGATCTCGTGAAACGCCATTACATGCCTCTCCTGCCCATGGCGACCGCGCGGGCGATATCGGCCCCGATCTGGGCGCGTGACTGCCGGAAGGACTCAGCATCGCGGGCGGTGATGTTGACGGTGACCGAATTGCCGTAACCGGCGGCCTCGCGTCGGGACAGCACCCGCTCGCCCTTCTGCAGGATCGCAGGCACCTCGTCCGAACGCAGGCCGGCCCAGCCGCCATTGTGCATCCGGAGCGCATTGGCGAAGGCCATGGCAGGCACCATGCGGCTCGACCCGCCCGCGCCGACCATGCCGCCGGAATGCATGACGCTGGCTGACATGCCCCCGAGGCCGGGCATGAACCCGGACAGAACACCAGCCAGGGGGCCGAGCAAAAATCGCCGCGCGCCCAGCTTGGCCAGATCGGCCAGCATGGAGGTGACCAGATCGCGGAAGTTCAGCTTCCCGCTCTTCACGAAATCGCCGATGGCGTTCTCGGCGCTCTGAAAGGCATTCACGAGTGCGTTGCCGATATCGCCGCCGATATTGCGCGCCTTCTCGGCATAGTCGGCCAGCGATTTAGCCACCGCATCCCAGCTTCGCAGAGCTTCGTCCGCGCCGTCCTTCGCGTCCTTGCCCGCCTTGCGCCCGGCGGTGCCCGCGCGGCCCGCAGCGCCGCTGGTCTTGTCCATCGCATCGGCCACGCGGTCGGCGGCATCGGCCGCGTCATCCAGCGCATCCGCACCTTTCTCGCCCACCGCGATGACGGCATCCTTCAGGGCCTGCCAGCTTTCCAGCGGCGTGACCGTGGCGGCGGCGAGTTCTCCCGCTGCGTCCAGATATCCGGCGGCCGCCGCAGCCGCCTCATCTGCGAGATTGCCGAACAGTTCGGGGGACCGAACATAGGTCTGATCGAAGGCCGTCGCGAAGGCGTCCGCGGCAGCAGCGCCGGCGGCGGACGCACCGCCCTCAAAGGGATTGTTGATCCGGCCGAGGTTGAACGGGTCCAGCAGGCCGATCTGCGCGCCCCCTTCGCCGACGGCCCATTCCGGCAGCATGGCGAGGGCGGCGTTGATGCCGCCGATGAAATTGTTGATGCGGGTGGCGACGCCGTTCAGCATCGCCTCGATGCCGGCGATCAGGCCGTTCGCGGCCTGAAAGGCGAAATCGCCGATGGTGCCGGGCAGCACCCCCCAGATCGCCTTGACCGACTCGAACGCGCCAGCCCAGACCGCGATATATCGGTCAACGGCGGTCACCGTGCCCTTCACGATGGCATCCAGAACCGTGAACACCAGCGCGCGATAGCCCTCCCATGCCGCGCTTAGCAGGGCGAATGCCGCCTGGAACGCTAGGCCGATGCGGCCAGCGCTCTCCTTCGCCACACCCCACAGCAGTTTGAACGCGGTGCCGATGCCGCCTACCGATTTCACCAGTGAGGAAAACTAATAGATTAACTCGCCCGCCGCGACGATCAGCGCGCCGATGCCGGTGCGGATGATGGCGGTGCGCAGGACGGTCAGAGCGGTGGCGAGCGAGAAGGTCGCCAGCCGCGCCGCGACGAAAGCGGCAACCCAGCGCCCGGCCATGAAGGCCGCGAAGGCAATCCCGATCGACGCCAGCCGGTCGAGGTTGTCGGCCAGAAGGATCAGGGCATCGGCGACCATGGAAGATGCGCCCAGAAGCTGATCCCAGGTGCCGACCAGTTGCAGGGCGGCGTTGCCGATCAGGGTGAAGGCATCGCCGATGGTGGCGGGCATGCTGTCGGCTTCCTCGCGCAGCAGTTCGAGATTGCCGACCAGCGCGGTGCGGATCACGTCGCCGGTGATCAGGCCCTGTTTTCCCATTTCGCGCAGGCCCGAGACCGTGGTGCCGAGTTCCTCGGCCAGCAGTTCCGCCACCCGCCCGCCGGTCTGGATCACGGTGTTCAGATTGACGCCTTGGAGCGACCCCAGCGCCATCGCCTTGGACAGCGCGTTTTGGACCGATGCCGCTCGCTCGGCTTTCGCGCCCGAGACCACCATGGCGTTATTCAGCGCTTCGGTGAAATCGAGGCTCTCGCGGGTCGAGAGGCCGAGTTCGCGCAGCGCGGTGCTGTTCGCCAGCCACGACTCGGTGGTCTGCTCGAGGCTGGAATAGGTGCGCCGGGCCATCTGGGCGAGGCGGTCCATGACGGCCACGCCGCGCTCCTGCGACCCGGTCGCCAGATCGACGCGTGAGCGCAGGTCGGTCCATGTGTCCGCATATTGCGCCACCTGCCGGATGCTGAGCACCCCGGCGGCGATCCTGGCGAGACGGCGCAGCATGACGCCGGTATTGTCCACCTCGGCCGACAGGCGCTGAAAGCTGCGCGCGCCGCCATCGCCGACGCCTTCCAGTTCCGCGCGGACCTGCCGGCCGTTCTCGGCCACAAGCCGAACGGAGACTTTTTTCTCAGCCATCCCTGCCGCTCTCTTCGATCTGTTCGTTGGTTTTTCGGATCATCACGGCCTCGATCACTGGCAGCAGTTCGGCGACCGCCACCGGCGCAATGCCGAGGGCGCGGCCCATTTCCAGAGCCGCGCCCATATCCCAGCCGAGAACCGCGCCGGGGATTGCTCGTGTCTGCCCGCTGAGACGCCCGGTCAGATCCCAGACCTGCCAGCCTTCGTGCGTTTCGGGCGCGTTCAGGCGCTGTGGGCAGTCAGCACATCGTCCGGTGCAGGATTCGCAGTATCGGTCGCCCCCGCCGAAGTGCCATTCGGCGAGAGCGCGGAGCCGTTTTTTTCCGAATCCAGAACCAGATGCGGCCCCAGAACCTCGGCCTGAAACGCCTCGAACACCGGCCAGATATCCAGCAGCGCGTCGATGCCCTCGGGCGTGACGCCCACGGGATCCCCGGCATCATCGCCGACGCCTTCCCAGCCGGTGACCACCTGGCGCGCGACGGCCTTTGCCATCGCCACGGCCAGCACCTCCTTCGGCGCATCCGGGTCGAGGTTGTCGAGACTGGCATCGGATCGCGCCGAGGCCATGATGGCGGTGGTGACGGGGGCGACTTCCAGCCGCAGGCCGGGCAGAAGGTCGATCCAGCGCGGGGCGGTCGAGAGGTTCAGGCGGATCATGGATCAGTATTCCTCGATGCTGTTGACAAGGGTGATGGTCGCCATGCGGCTGGTGATCGGATCGCGCGCGGCCTGCCAGTCGAAGGTGGCCTGCACCCCCTGCGGCCCGCTGATCTCGACGCGGGGACGGGGCAGATAGACCGCATGAGCGGTGAAGGTCAGGCTCTCGCCGGAAGCCAGCGTGTAGGCGAATTCCAACTCGCAAGGCGTCCCGGCGATGGCCTGGTTCATCAGCACCATGTCGGCGAACCGAACTTCGATCTGACCAGTCAGCGCGGCGATGGTCGGATCAGCGCCGTCGATCATGCCGTCGTTGCGGATGGTCTCGATCCGGTCGAGATTGTTGGCATAGGTGATCTGGGCCGAGATCACGTTGCCCAGCGCCACCCCGTCGCGCTCGATCGAGCCGTTGAAATGCCCGAACCGGCGCAAATCGTAATCGGTGGGTGTTCCCGCCTGCGAAGTGCTGGCGACCGCCTCACCCTGCGCCACAAGCTGCGCGCTGGCGGTCAGCAGGCCCGAGCGCTGCATGGTCCAGCTAAGCTGGTTGACCATGACACCGGAATACATGGCGAAGCGCGGCACCTCCGGCATGCCGGTCTCGATCGCCATGCTGGGCAAGGTCCAGTTGCCGGTCTCGAAATTGTGCGTGTAGGGGCCGGGGCTGGCCCCGGTGGTGACGGGGGAACCGAAGGTGGCCTTGAGCCAGAAGCCGAACGCCTCGGCATCGATGGGGATGGTCAGATCGCCATCCGCGGTGATCGCATCCTTGACCGGGGCCAGCGGATCGCGGCCATAGCCCAGCAGTTCCGAACTGAGCAGGGGCTGTTCCGCGCTGAGCGTGGATGCCGCGAAGGGCATGCGGGTGAAGCCGCCGGCCGGGGCCGTGCCATAGACAGTCTCGAACGCAGCCGCGAGTTGCGACCGCGCGCCTTGTGCGCGTGCCATGGGGAACCTCTTGTCAATGTGGGGAGTCAGGCCAGGGGGCCGGTGGTGGTGTAATGCAACACGACGGTGATCACCGCCGCCTTCAGCGCCGCAGCGCCCTCGACGGGTAGATCGACCGAGGCCGGGGCCTCCGGCTCGACCCAGTCGCAGAGCCCACCCAGCGTCCGGTCAGCCGCCAGCGCTGCGCCAATGGCGGCGATCAGTGCGTCAAAGGCGCTGGCCCGGCCGGTTCCGGCCTGCACGATCACCTCAAGCTCGGCCCGGTGCTGGTAATGGTAGCGCAGCGGCGACAGCGTGACTTCCGGTTCCCCCGGCTCGCCGTCACGCAGGATGATCAGCCCCGAAGGCGGGATCCGTTCTGGCAGCACCTCGTCACGCAGGACGGTGGCGGCAAGCGGCAGCAGCCGCGCATGCAGCGTGGCGACGATGGTTTCACGGATGGTGGGCATTTTTCAGGCCTTGGCTTGATTGTGACTTCTGCGGGCATCACGGATATGCTAAAGGTAATACCTGTGAATACTCATTCGGAGCCGCCCCGATGAATGCCGTCCGCCCCGTTGCCGTGAAGCTCGATCAGGATACCCGCGACCGCCTCAAGCGGCTGGCGGATGCGAAGGATCGCTCCACCCATTGGATGCTGCGCGAGGCCGTGTCGCAGTTCGTCGAGCGCGAAGAGAAGCGTGAGGCGTTTCGTCAGGCGGGGCTTCAGGCGTGGCAGGAATATCAGGCGACTGGCAAGCATGTCACCCATGACGAAGCCGATGCTTGGCTCGCCAGATTGGAAGCAGGCGAAGACGCGGCAGCTCCTGAATGCCACAACTGATCTGGTCGCCCGCGGCACTGCGAGATGTCGAACGGCTTTACCGCTTCCTTGCCGACAAGAATCCCGATGCCGCCCGCCGTGCGGCCAAATCCATCCGCGAGGGCATGAACATCCTGCGCGATCAACCTGGCGTCGGGCGACCGGTCGAGGACATGGAGCCGGAATTCCGTGAATGGCTCATCGCCTTTGGCGACAGCGGTTACGTTTCTCTCTACCGGTTTGATGGCGAAACGGCGGTGGTATTGGCCGTGCGCCATCAGCGCGAGGCGGGTTATTGACGAGGTAAGGGAGGGTCAGACCTTTCCGTCGAGCCATCCGGCCACAATTTTCTCCGGCAGGCCATTCACCGCCCGCTCCGCCTCCCTTGCCAGATCGAGCCGCTTGCGCAGCTTGACCTGCCTGACCAAGAGAAAGATCGGCACGCTGGTCAGCCCGCGCCCGGTCTTTGAACGGGATGCCACGGCGCGACCCTTGCTGTTCAGCCGCCCCTCGGCGACCAGCAGGCTGGGGCCGGTTCGGCGGGGGATGAAGCGCAGCTTCAGCCCGGTCCTGGCCTCCCATTTCTGCGGGGTCGGGCGCTTGCCGCGCCGGCCCTTGCCGGCGGCCTCGGTCGGGATTGCCAGCCACAGCCCGCCCCGGGACCGGATCAGGGGTCCGGTATCATGCGCGGAGATGATCACCGGGGCCTTCGACCAGACCAGCGCGGCGGCGTTCAGGCTGGGCCGCGCTTTCGGATAGGTCTCGGAGCGGATGGTGCGCGCAAGTCGCGGGCCAAGCCCCGCGCCGCTGATCTGGCCGCGCCAGGCGGTCTTGAGGCCGGTGCCGGCATCCTTGATCGCGGCAGACACAGCCTTTTCGCCAGCGGCGATTTCCGCCTGCATCAGCCTGGCGATATCGGTGATCTCGAGCTTCAGCTTCATGCTGGTCGCAGGTCCAAGGTCCAGATCAGCCGTTCGCGGTCGCGCAGTGGCTCTCCCTGGATGACATGGCTGTCCGTGCCGATGACGATCAGATCGCCCGGTCGCGGTTCCGGCAGGTCGGCGACGCGCACATCCACCGCCATCGTATCGCTGACAAAGCGGCCGGCGCCGAAATCGGTGACGCGATCCGGGGCGCGGGGGATAATCCGGATAGGGCGCTCCTCCGACGTGCTGGCCGAGATACAGAGCGCGGGGACCGCCATGGCGGCATGGGCGAAGATGCGGTCCATGGCGGCGGCAAAGACGGACATGGGCGTTGCCCGTCAGTTCGACGTGTGCAGACGAACGGCCAGCCGGGGGCGCTTGTTGACCGGCAGGATTGAGGCTTCGGTCATCAGGTCGATCCAGCGGCCCTTCTCGTCGAGATGCTGGCGGGCATAGAGTGGCAGGCCCATGGTATTGGCCGCCTCCAGCAGGTTCGCCGGGCCGCCATAGGTGGTGAAGGTGTCCATGGTTCCCAAGAGAAAGGCGATACCTTCGCTTGCAGGGATCAACCGTTCTGGGGCGCCGGTGGAGAGCGTCACCGCGCCGGCATATTCCTCGAAGAGGATGCCCGCGAAGGGGAAATTGCGCCGCATGTCCTCGCGCAAGGGCTGGGCGCCGGTGGCGGCATAGAACTTGTAGGCTTCTTCCACCTTGGCATGGCTGATCAGCTTGTCGAAGAACTCGCGGCTGACCAGCGCGTGGACAGAGGTCATCGCCTCACCCAAAAGATTGTCCTCGATGGCGCGCAGCACTTCGCGGACCTTGCCCTGAACATTGGTGCCGGCGGTGCCGAGCAGGAAATCCACCGAGATCTGGGTCAGGCCGAATTCGGTGAAGTAGTTGTAGAGGGTCGTCCCGGCGCCGTCCTTCACGATGCCGCGCAGGGCGTTCATCTCCATGTATTCACGGGTCTGGGCGTGCTTGCGGCGCATCAGCATCAGCTTGCGGCTCATGACGCCAACCAGCGGATCGGCGGCGTCCGAGACCCCCAGCGCCGGCACCCCCTGAATGTCCGCCGGCAGGATCACATCGTCATGCGGGATCCATGGCAGTGCGAAGGAACGCATCGACCGGCCTTCGCGCGTGCCGACGGTCGCAGGACCGCCGAGGGGCACAGAGGGCAGCAGGCTGAGGATGCCCTCATATTGCTCGATGATGACGGAGCGCTGGCTGACGCCTTCGAAACGGAACAGCCCAATCTGGCCGAGGCGGGTGTAGAGATTGGGCAGGATATTGATCGCCTGCGTCATCTCGGCCAGCGAATAGCCGCCGGCATCGAACGGGTTGCGGGTGATGGTCATGGGAAGACTCCGGGGAATGAGGGGAAGGCGCGGCAGGGCCAGGCTGGGTGACCGGTGTCAGGCGCTGTCACGGGCAATGATGCCGGCGCTGGCCAGTTCGGTGATCTTTGCGGCGGTCTTGGTGCCGTCATCGATGCTGGCGTCGAAGACGAGGCCAGCGCGGGAGACGATGGCGGGACCACGGGCAAGGACGAGGCCGGTGGCGTCGACCAGCGTGGCGTCGGAGGCGTAAAGCAGCACCGCGACGGCGGTCTCGGCCCCGTCCGCGCCGGTGGCGGCCGAGAGGGTGTATTTGCCGCTGGCGGTGATCTTCCCCAGCACCGCGCCGACCGGGTAGCTGGCGCCGGCAAGCAGGGTCACCACCTCGCGGGTGTAGTTCGGGTTGAGCTCGTATTTGAGGACATCGCCCATACCGGGCGGTTGCGTCAGGACGGCCATGGTTCGGTCTCCGGGTTGATGAGGAGTGGGGCGCTGCGCTGCGCGCGCGGCGATCTGCGCGACGGTAATTTCCGCTGTCGTCGCGGGGGCCGGGATCAGCGCGACGTTGCGGCCGATTTCCTTGCCGCCGCCACGATGGGGCTTTCCTTCGCCCCGGCCGCTGGGGCGGTGGCGATGATGCCGGCGGCATCGCTGCGAGCAGCGAGATCGGCCAGGACCTTCGCGCGCAGGGCCTCGGGCTTGATGCCGCGCGTCAGCGCATCGGCGGCGTCGATGCTGACGCCGAGGCGGGCGGCCTGCGCGCAGACCTGCGCCACTTCCGCCGCCTCGGCGCGGATGGCTTCGGGCGAGGGTGCCGCTTCCGCCTGGGGCGCTGAGACCGCCGGTTTCGGCGCCGGTTCCGGCGCGAGGCTGGCGGCCGGCGCAGGATTTGCGGCCGGCGCGGCGGTTGGTGCGGCATGGTCTTCGGGAATATTGGTCATCAGGAAAGCCTTTCCTCTGGGGGTGGATGTGCCGCGGGACGCGGCGGCGAAGGCACGGAAGGCGGTGACCGGATCGGCGACCTCGTCTGCGAGACCGGCAAAGACCGCCGCCTCGCCCCGGAACACGGCCGCTTCGGTGCCCAGCGCGCGTTGGGTGTCGAGGCGCTGGCCCCGACCTTCGGCCACGGTCTCGGCAAAGAGCTGGCGCAGATCCTCGAGCTCGCCCGCGATCCGGGCGCGCACAGATTCGGGCAGCGGCTGGTACGGGTTGGCATCGAGTTTGCGGGCGCCGGCATGGATCAGCGTCACGGCGATGCCCTTTTGATCCAACGCCCCGCTCATGTCGCTGTGCATGGCGACAACGCCGATGCTGCCCACCGCGCCGGTGCGGGGCAGGATGATGCGATCGGCCTGCGAGGCCAGGGCATAGCCGGCGGAGAGGGCGTGATCGGCGACGAAGGCATGGACCGGCTTCACGCTCCGGGCCGTCCGGATGCGGTCGGCCAAATCGAAGGCCCCCGCCACCTCGCCGCCGAAGCTGTCGATATCCAACGCGATGCCGCGAATGGCGAGGTCAGCCAGCGCCGCCGAAAGCTGCGCCGCGATGCCTTCATAGGAGGTCAAGCCCGAGGATTGCCCGATCCAGGCGCCGCGATGGACCAGCGTGCCGGCGATCTCGATCACGGCGATGCCGTTCACCACGGCAAAGGGCTGGCTGCCGTTCCGCGCCTGGCGCTGGGCGAGGTCCTCTCCGAAGAGCGAGGCGCGGGCGGGCAGGGTGGCTTCAACCTGATCCTCGGCTGCAATCTCCAGCCCTGCCACGCTGATCTCGCTGCCGGTGATCCGGGGGCCGAGGCCGGCGAGGAAGGCCAGCGCCTTGGCGGGATCGACCATCAGCGGCGTGTTGAAGACGCGCTGGGCGATTTGCATGTGGTGCATCATCCCTCCTCCGGACGCGGGGGTTTCCGGTCCTCGCCCTCATCGTCCTGATTGTCATTGTCCTGCGCGTCGGCCTGCTGGTCTTCCGTGTCGCCCGTCCCAGAGCCGCGACCAGCCGCCTGCGCCGGTGATCCCGGCCGCCGGAAGTCGAGTCCCAGCTCCGCCTCCCGCTGGCGTTCTGCGGCGATTTCCCGGTCGACCTGTTCGGCGTCAAATCCACGCTCGGCGATGGCCTGGCTGCGGGATTTCAGCCCCGCCTCGATCTGCAGGATTTCCGCCGCCGCATCCTTGGCCGGGTCGATCCAGTCCCATTTGGTCGGCAGCCAGTCGCAGGCGAGGGATGCGCGCCGATCCCGCCCATGACCGGGCAGGTCGAGGACGCCCGCCAGCACCGCCATGTCCATCCAGCGCGTCCACACCGCCCGGCAAAGCTGGTAGACCATCACCGAGTGCTGGAAGGCCGAGATGCGGCGGCGAAAGTCGATCAGCGCGATGCGGGTGTTGGAGAAATTCCCCTTCGCGGTGTCGCCGGTCAGATAGCCATAGGGCACGCCCAGCGCCGCGCCGATCTGCAGCAGCGTGCGGTACTGGAAGGGCTCATAGGTTGACCCCGAGTCCGGCGTCGAGGGCGTGGTCACGTCCTCGCCCGGGTCGAGCCGCACCACCTGGCCCGGCTCGACCTCGAGATCGTCTTCGGCTGGGTCGAGGGCGGTTTCGGGGGCGGGCGAGGTGATGAACATCGCAAACATGGCGGCGGTCTTCTTCCGCTCCAGTTCCGCATCGTCGTAGAGATCGAGGGTGAAGAGCTTCACCACGGCGGCGGCAAAGCGCGAGACGCCGCGCAGCTGGCCTGCCTCGACCGGATCGAGGATGTGGATCACCTCCGAGGCCGGAACCCGGACGGTTTCGCCCGCCAGCCCCGGATCGGTCAGGTCGCCCGGGTGGCGGCGCAGGAAGTGATAAGCCACCCGCCGCCCGATGCCATCGAACTCGATCCCTGCCCGGATCGACCCCGACCCGGGCAGGCTACGATTCATGTCCATCGGCAGCATTTCCGAGGGCAGCATCTGCAGCTGCATCGGCACAGTGAGCCCGTCTTCGGGCCGACGGGTGCGGATGCGCAGGAAGACCTCGCCGGCCAGAAACACCTCGCGCGCCGCCCGGCGCTGGATGCCGTAGAAATCGGTCAGCCCCTCTGCATCGGCCTCGTCGGTCCAGTCGAGCCAGAGCTTTTGCAATGCCTCCTTCCAGGCAGCGTCGGCGATCCTCGACGAGGGCTTGATGCCGTCGCCGACGACATGGTTGGCGAAGGCATCGACGGCGTTGGCGGCATAGCCGTTGTTCCTGACCAGCCAGCGCGCCCGGGCGGTGATGGTCTCGCCGGAGGCGGCGATCAGCGTGTTCACATGCGCGCGGCTGGCACGGAAGCTGCGCAGGCGGCGATGCGATTGCGCGGCATCGAACCCGCCGATGATCGTGCCGAGGCGGGCGCGGAAGGCGTCGAACACCATGGCTTACAACCCCTTCGCCGCGACCGTGCCCCAGCGGCGGCGACGTGCAGAGGCGCCGCTGGCCACCGCGATGCGGGCTTCCAGATCCCGGATCGCCGCCGCCAGTTCCGCGTCCGAGCCATAGGTCACGGTCTTGCCGTCATAGCTGACGCTGCGCAGCCCGGCGAAGCGGGCTTCCTGCAGCGCGATGAGCAGGGCCTGCATACGTTCCAGGTCCATCAGTCCCTCATGAAGTTCGGGGTATAGGCCCGCCGCTTCCGGCGCGGCGTGGTCAGGGTTCCGGCCTTGGGCCGGGCCGGATCGGGTGGTGTGGCATCAACCGGGTTGGCCGCAGGCAGGCGGGTCGCCACCCCGGCCTGCGCCTCAAGCCGCCGCCAGGTGGCCTCGTCCCAGCGATCCGCGCCCATGATCCAGGCGGCGGCGCGGGCATAGACCCGGCAGTCCAGAGCCTCGTTCCTCTCGCGCATTTTCTGCCATTCCTGATGGGCATAGCCGCGCTTGTTGCGCACGGTCACCAGCTGTTCGGCCACCAGCTGCTTCAGCCATTCGGTATCGGCCCAGCCGGGCAGGTGGATCGTGCCGGGTGCGTCCAGCATGCCAGCCGCGCGGTCTTCGTCGCTCGGCCGTTCGATGCGCAGGAAGCGATAAGTCTCGGTCTTGAACGTCGCCGTGGCCACCGACCACAGCCGTGCGCCGCGCCGCAATCGCTTGCCGCCGATAGTGGCATCGACGAAGGTCGGGCCCGACACCGGGGCCGAGCGGTTGAAGCCTTCCAGACCCTTGACCGGTGCGACCTGGTCGAACCCTGCCTTGCGCGCCCAGGCATAGACCGCCGGGGCTTCATAGCCGGTGTCGATGGCCAGCTTGCCGATCACCATCACCGCGCCATTGGCGCAGGCCCATGTCTGGCCGAGCAACGCCGTCAGCTTGTCCCAGCAGGCCGGATTGTCGGGCCCGCCCGGAATGACGATGTGATCGACCAGCCAGCTTTCCAGACCCCGGCCCCAGGCCCAGACATCGACCTCGATCCGGTCTTTCTGCACGTCGGCGCCGGCGGTCAGGAACAAGCCGCCCGCCGAGATCTGCGCGCCGCCATAGACTTCCCGGCGATCCGCCAGCCGCTGCCATTCCGGCGCATCGCCCGACTCGACCCATGTCTCGCCCAGAAGCGTGTTGCGCGCCGCGCGCAGCATCTCTTCCGATCCCTGTGCCGCCAGCCACTCCCGCGCGATCTGGCCCCAGCTCTTCCAGCCCAAGGGCGAATAGAGCGCCGAGAGGTGGAAACCGATGGCATGCGGATCGGCGGACATGGCGGTCGCCCGCCATTCGCCGCGCTCCAGCATCCGGGTCTTGTGATGCTCGGCGATGGGTGTCTCGCAGCCCTCGCAATGATAGGCGGCGGTGTCGGGTTGGCCTTTCGCCCAGCGCAGCCGCTCGAACTGCAACCATTGCATATGACCGCAATGCGGGCAGGGCACGAAATAGCGCCGCTGGTCGCTGGCCTCGAACTCGCGCTCGATGCGCGACAGGCCCCGGATCGTCGGCGTCGAGACCATGAACACCTTGCGCCGATGCGCGAAGGTGGTGGTGCGCGCCTCGGCCAGCGTGACCGGATCGCCTTCTTCGTCGGCCGAGGCCGGATAGGCATCTACCTCGTCGAGGAAGATGTAACGCGCCGGCATCGAGCGCAGCCCAGTCGGCGAGTTCGCCCCGGTCAGCACCAGAATGCCGCCGGGGAACTCCTTCGAGAGCATCGAATTGCCGGCGTCGCGCGACCGGGCCGGGCTGACCTTTTCGCGCAAGGCCGGACTGTCGGCGATCAGCGGGTCGATCCGGCCGCGCGAGGTGCGTTTCGCCATTTCGACGGTTGGCAGCACCGCCAACATCGGCCCCGGCGCATGATGGATCACAAAGCCGATCCAGTTGTTGCCGGCCTCGGTCGCGCCGACCTGTGCCGCCTTCATGAAGCTGATCCGCTGCGCCGGGTGGCTGGGCGACAGCGCATCCATGATGCCGCGCAGATAGGGTGTGCGCGCGGTGCGATAGTGCCCCGGTTCGGCTGCGGCGCGCGAGCTGAGCCAGCGATGCGCATCCGCCCATTCCGACACGGTGAGGTCCGGATCGGGCCGCATGCCGCTGCGCCAGACCCGCAGGATGTCCTCGGCGCCGTCGAAGCCGAGGTCGAGGCCTTCGGTCAGATCGTTGCTATCCGAGGGAAACCCGGAGATCGGCGAGGGCGTCGAGTTGCGCTCTGACATGGGTTTCCAGCACCCTCTGCAGGATCGCCGCCTCGATCGTCACCGGTTCGCCGGATTGCTGTTCCACCTCCGCCGCCACTTCGGCCGCCATCAATGCCGCCACCCGGGCCGGCCAGGTCACCCAGACATCGCGTTCCTGCCGCGCGAGGCGAAACACCAGCGTTTCCGCCCGGGCGCGGTCGACCAGCGCGCCCTTCTTCTTCTGGATCGCCAGCTGGCGTTCCTGCGCCTGATAGACGGTCAGCGCGGTGCGGGCTTTCAGATAGGACGAACTGTCGGCTGGGCCGGAAAATCCGGAATCACCACCGATACTGCGGCGCTGCTGGTCGGGGTCGGTCATTTGCGCCCGCCGCACATCAGACGCGGCAGCATTGATCGACCCATCGCCATAGATCACCAGCCGCCCGCTTTTGCGCGCCTTCTGGATCGCCCCGCGCGATAGGCCGGCATGGGCGGCGTATTCGCGTTCGCTCATTCCCTCCATGGCGCTGTCCAATCCGATCAAAGCAATGATATTGCTGTTTATTCAGTTGATTACACTTCACGGTAGAGCGATTCTGATGGCACGGAAGAGATGCAACCCAGCCCCAAGGACGCCAGCCCATGACCCGCACCGAGAGAGCCGAACGCAACCGCGACGCCGCCCTCGCCGCCTTCATCACGAAGAAGGCCGAGATTGACGCCATGATTTCCCGTATCGCCGCCCTCAGCGCCGACCACTTCATCGCCAGCCCCGACGAGGTGAACTGGGGCCATGTCGGCACACTCGAACATTACGCCAGCCTGCTCTGCCAGATCACCGACGCCGCCTTCCACGAAGGGGAATATACAGAATGACCGCCCTCACTGAGACTCAGCGGCTGATCCTGACCCGCGCCGCCGCCCGCCCCGGCAATCTGGCCCTGCCGCTGCCCAAGGGGCTGGCCGGGGCCGCCGCGAAGATGGCTGTCGGGCGGATGATGGCCCATGGGTGGCTCGAGGAGGTCGAAGCCGATCTGCGCCGCGGCGAACCGGTCTGGCGCGAGACCGGCGATGGCCATGGCACCACGCTGATCACCACCGAGGCCGGGCTGGAGGTCATCGGCATCGAGCCGAATGCTGACAGCGCCGTTGCCAGCGCGCGCAAGGTGAAACCGACGCCGGCGTCTGAGACGGCCGGCACCGCGAAACCCGTCGCCATCCGCGCTGGCACCAAGCAGGCGCAGATCATCGCCATGCTGCAGCGCCCCGAGGGTGCCAGCATTGCTGAGATCGTCGAAGCGACGGGTTGGCAGACGCATAGCGCGAGAGGGATGATCTCGGGCGGGCTGAAGAAGAAGCTGGGCCTGTCCATCACTACGGAAAAGGTCGAGGGTCGGGGGACAGTTTATCGGATCTGTTGACGTCGCGAAGAGCCCATTGCTACCGATGCCGTAGGCGCAATCTACGGGCAAACGCTCACATACCACTCGTTCGTCAAAAGACTGGGTTGTTCCCCCGTCGTTTATCCTGCATGCGCGGTGAATGTCGACTTCAGATGTTGCGACTAAGATCGAGAGATGGCTCCACTTAGAACTCGGTCGCCCAGCTAGCAACAACAGCGGACAAACTGGAAAAGGCTTCCGCCGAGGTACCGTCGATCTCTGCGATCAATTCGGCATAGTCGCCCATCGCGGAATCAAAGCTCTCGGGATCAATGCTTCGCAGATAAGCAAGTTGGTTCAGAGCAAAAATCGCCAGATCCGTTGCGTCGATTGCAACCACATCATTGGAAATCCCTTGCAATCTCATAGGGCGAGGGGAGGTTGGGCTTCCCGATGGGCCGTTCCTCAGATGGATCATAATCGCCGGATGGTAATCGTTACTGCAGTAGACAACAGAATATAGTGATCGATCTGATGGAATTCCGACTTGGAATTCGCCGCCAGTGGATTGAGTCGAATCAACAAGCTCACCATCAAGTAGCGGACAAGGATTGGCGTCTTTCACCCACTTCGTGGCCGGACTCCAAGCAGAAACTTCCGCCTCAATACCTGCGTTTGATGTACGATCAACCACGCTTCCCGGGTGCCAGTTCTGCGCATTTGCAGAATGCGCGCAAGAGAAAGCTACAAGGCCCGTAAACGCAACAATCCGAATACCCATAGCAAAAGTCCTCCTAGTACGACCATAAATCTTAGCTTCGTTCGCTCCGCCGCAAACATCAAAGACGCATTTCCTTTACTGATCTCGATGTCGCGAGCGTCGAAGATGCGGCTGGAGGTGCAGTTTATTTCGACCAGTTGACCGCCTGAAAAACCAGAGACCAGAAGCTGCTCGTTCGACAGGGTTTCGTTTATTCGAATTACTCTTGCTGACTGTTCAGAGTACTCGCAGCCGCTCCTGAGATTAACAATCACATCAGATGAAACATAGGCGGGTTCAAGTTTGAGATAGGCGCTATCGCCGCGTTTGAAAGACGTGGCGACAATCGCAAGCCGTGCAGTTGACAGCCACGCCATTCCACCAAGGGCGCAACTAATCAGAAAAAATACTATTGCTGCGGGTATCCATTTCTTCTTGCTCGGTTCGGCCTTTGCAGCGTTCGGAGGCCGGAAACCGGCGGTTTGCTCAGGAATGGCGGGCAGGAATCTGGGTGCGGAGAACCAAACGACAAGTACGCCGACGACAGCAATTGTGACAAGACGGAGCCATAGGGGTAGTCCGATCCATGATTCAAACGTCGCGCCGACCGCAACTAGAGCGGCCGAGACCGCAACAATAACATCAGAATAGTTTCTAATCATGGTTTCTTTTTTCGTGGCAGTTGTGCCGAAAAATTTCCAGTTAAGAATAGCGGCAGCGCAACCGCTTCGACCGATCGCCTCGGGCGCTAGCCGATTCGTCTTACCAGTATACACAGCACTTGGTTTTTCCTGCCACTCACGGGTTTCAGAATATCATGACGCACAAGGACTTGTACTAGACCAAAGCGGCAAGCTGTCGGATGCGCCTCCGTCCCGCACACAGACTTTCGCCTACACAGGCACCTCAGCGCAGTTTGCGGCCTCCTCAGATCACCGCTCGAATGACCGCTTCGTCCGCATAGCAGTCACTCGGGCACTTCCTCCGGGGCGTCAATTCGTGGCCATTGTGGCCTTCCGTCCCGTCGCCAGCTCCCACCGCCGTACTGCGACGTCGCAATAGGCGGGGTCCAGTTCCACCGCAAAGCAGTGCCGCCCGGCGCGTTCGGCGGCCACCAATTGGGTGCCGGAGCCGCAAAACGGCTCGAACACCAGATCGCCCGGATCGGTGAAGGCTTCCAGCACGGCCTCGACCAGCGCCACGGGGAAAACGGCCGGATGCGATCCCGCCGCGCCCAGCCCGCCCTTGTGGCGCATGATCCGGAGCACCGAGTCGGGGATACGGTGGCTTTGGATGGCGTTGCCGGCGCCGGTCTTGGCGTTCACCCGACCGTCGGCGCCGCGCAGCCCGCCGCCGCCGAGGATCTCGCCCGCGTGTTTGGACGGGACCGTCTTGTTGGGTTTGCGGGGCGCGCGGTTGAAGTGGAAGATGAACTCGTGTGAGGGGGCAAGCCGCCCGTTCCAGTCGCCGGGCAGGCCGGGCCCCTGGTCCCACACATACCAGCCAAAGCGCCGCCAGCCCTGCGCGCGCATCCAGTCGATCCAGCCTTCCCAATAGGGGATCCATTCGCCATCGCGGTGGACAAGGCCGAGGTTGACCAGCAGCTGGGCATCGGCGCTGACCGGCGCGGCGGCGAAGACGCTCTGCATCAGCGCATCCCAATCGCCGATCTTTTCCTTGGCTGCGCCATAATCGCGCTGCTGTGCATAGGGCGGGGAAGTGAACAGCAGCGACGCCTGCGCACCCACCATCAGCCGCGCGACCACGGAAGGGTCGGTGGCATCGCCGCAGATCAGCCGATGATGCCCGATCTGCCAGATATCGCCGGGGCGGGTGACCGGCTCGGCCGGGGCCTCGGGGATGCTGTCGGCCGTGTCATCGTCGATCGGCGCGCGGTCGTCATCGGCAGTGTGCAGCAGCGCGTTCAGCTCATCCTCGGGAATGCCGATCAGGCCGAGATCGAAGTCGTCGGCCATCAGCCCGCGCAGTTCCTCGAGCAGCAGGGCCTCGTCCCACCCACCCAGTTCCGTCAGCTTGTTGTCGGCGATGCGATAGGCCCGCCGCTGCGCCTCGGTCAGAGGGCCGAGCACGATGACCGGCACCTCGGCCAGCCCCAGCTGCGCGGCCGCCAGGACACGGCCATGACCCGCGATCAACTCGCCATCGGCGGCGACAAGGCAGGGCACGGTCCAGCCGAACTCGGCCATGCTGGCAGCAATCTTCGCCACTTGGTCGGCGTCATGAATCTTGGCGTTGCGGGCGTAAGGCCGCAGGCGCGCGAGCGACCAATGCTCGATCCGCCCGGGCAGGAGGGGCGCGTTCATGCCGCCAGCCGCTTGGCTTTGAGGGCGGCGAAACTCTCGCCGGCTTCCGCCAGCACCGCCTCCTCGCCCGTGAAGGCCTGCCAGCGTTCAACGGCGACATCGACATAGGTCGGGTTCAGTTCGACGCCGAAGCAGACCCGCCCCGTGGTCTCGGCCGCGATCAGCGTGGTGCCGGATCCCATGAAGGGCTCATAGACCGCCTGGCTGGGGCTGGAATTGTTCAGAATCGGGCGGCGCATGCATTCGACCGGCTTTTGGGTGCCGTGCACGGTGTCCGCGTCCTGATCGCGATTGGCGATCTGCCACAGAGTGGTCTGCTTGCGGTCGCCGGCCCAGTGACCCTTGCCCTTGGCGCGCACCGCATACCAGCAGGGTTCGTGCTGCCAGTGGTAATCGCCGCGGCTGAGGACGAGGCGATCCTTGGCCCAGATGATCTGTGAGCGGATGGCGAAACCCGCCGCCACCAGGCTGTCGGCAACGGTCGCTGCATGCAGCGCGCCATGCCAGACATAGGCCACGTCGCCGGGGAACAGTGCCCATGCCTCGCGCCAGTCGGCGCGGTCGTCGTTCAGCACCTTGCCGGTGCGCCGGGTCTTCGCCGCGCCCGCCTGATTGCGCCAGCTTGGGTCGTATTCCACGCCATAGGGCGGATCGGTGACCATGAGCAGCGGCTTCACATCGCCGAGCAACCGCCCGACCACATCACCCGCGGTGCTGTCGCCGCAGATCAGCCGGTGCGGGCCCAGCTGCCACAGGTCGCCCGGCACCGACACCGGCGTGACCGGCGGTTCGGGCACATCGTCCTCGCCCTCGACCGGATCATCGCCGCCCAGCGCCTCGGGATCGCGCAGCAGCGCGTCGAGGTCATCGTCGCTGATGCCCAAGAGCGTCAGGTCGAAATCCTCGGCCAACAGCCCAGCGATCTCGTCGCGCAGCATGGCCTCGTCCCACTCGCCCAGTTCGGTGAGCTTGTTGTCGGCGATCCGGTAGGCCCGGCGCTCGGCCTCGTCGAGATGGCCCAGCCGGATCACCGGCACCTCGGTCAGCCCAAGCATGGTGGCTGCCAGCACCCTGCCATGGCCCGCGATCAGCTCGCCGTCATCGGCCACCATGCAGGGCACGGTCCAGCCGAATTTCGCCATGCTGGCGGCGATCTTGGCCACCTGGTCGGTGCCGTGCATCTTGGCATTGCGGGCATAGGGGCGCAGCCGGTCGAGAGGCCAGGTCTCGATCTGGCTTGGTGAAAACACCAGGTCCATGGGGTGGGTCTCATCCGGGGGAAGGGCGGTCATGCCGAGACGCGCGGCCGGAAAGGGCTGCATCAGGATCGGGATCCGCAATGGCAGGAAAACAAAAACGCCCGCGAGGGGATTCCTCCGGGCGCAATTCTTCGATGATCAAGGGGTAGGTCAACGGGGGCAGGTCTGTCAAATAGAAAATGACCGCGGATTCAACGACTTCCTGGAGGGTGGCTTCCACTGGCTGGCTTCCGGCGGGGTGGCTTTGACCTGCCCCGGGATTTTTCCTCCAGATGCGATTAGAGTCCGGCCCAACTTGAGGACGGACAATGAAGCGAACGAGATTCACGGACGAACAGATCATCGGCATCCTGGCAGAGCATGAGGCAGGCGCGAAGTGCGCTGACCTGTGCCGGAAGCACGGCATGTCGGAAGGCACCTTCTACAACTGGAAGGCCAAGTTCGGCGGCATGACGGTGTCGGAGGCGAAGCGGCTGAAGGGGCTCGAGGATGAGAACGCCAAGCTGAAGAAGCTGCTGGCCGAGCAGATGCTGGATCTGGCGGCGATGAAGGACCTGGTTGCAAAAAAGTGGTAGGGCCCGCCGTGAAGCGTGAAGCCGTTGCGTATCTTCGGGCCGAGCATGGCCTCTCGGAACGGCGGGCCTGTCACATCGTCGGCGCGGATCGAACGATGATCCGCTATCGATCCCGACGCGCGCCGGATACGGCGTTACGCGGTCGGTTGCGGGACTTGGCCAACGAGCGCCGGCGGTTCGGTTACCGGCGCTTGTTCGTATTGCTGCGCCGCGAGGGCGAGCCCTCGGGGATCAATCGGATCTATCGGCTCTACCGCGAAGAAGGGCTGACGGTGCGCAAGCGGAAGGCGCGGCGCAAGGCGGTCGGAACACGGGCCCCTATCCTGGTCGAGGCGCGGCCCAATGCACGCTGGTCGCTGGATTTCGTCCATGACCAGTTCGATTGCGGGCGAAGATTCCGGGTGCTGAACATCGTCGATGACGTGACCCGGGAATGTTTGGCGGCGATCCCGGACACCTCAATCTCGGGGCGGCGCGTGGCGCGAGAACTGGCCGCCCTGATCGAACGCCGCGGAAAGCCCGGGATGATCGTCTCTGACAACGGCACCGAACTGACCAGTAACGCGATCTTAACCTTTGCCGCCGATCGCGACATTGAGTGGCATTACATCGCCCCGGGCAAGCCGATGCAGAACGGATTTGTGGAAAGTTTCAACGGGCGGATGCGGGACGAGCTGCTCAACGAGACCATGTTCCGCAACCTGGCCCATGCCCGTATCGTGATCGCCGCCTGGGCTGCCGACTACAACACCGAACGCCCGCACTCGGCCTTGGACTACCAGGCCCCGGCTGACTACGCGCGGACCCTGACCGCCGCAATCGCCCGACCCGCTGCGCGAGATGAAAGCTCCGCGCGCCGGGCGATTGCTCAACCCGCGCCAACAGGCGTAAACAAAAACCGGGCTCAGGTCGCCGTTGGATGAAAGTTCAGTGGCAGGTCAGCTTCCCCGAACTGGCTTCCCTGGATTCCGCAAAAGAATCCAGCGAGTCCCGATCGTGATTCCGCAAGCCTTTGATAATGAGTCGCTTTTCCGAAGGCCGCGCGGCAGGTGGCTTCCGCCTGGATTCCCCGGTGAAACTGCCTGTCGCTAGCGAAATGCCGCGCTGCGCCCCCCCGTAGAGGGTCAGCGCCGGGGAGGAACCATGCCGAGGGGGGAGGCTGCTGCTTTGCTCAGCGATCCTCGAGGAAGTCGTCGACAAACTCCGATACCGGGGCAACGCCCGTGACCAGCAAGTGATCTCTGGCCCTCGTGCAGGCCACGTAGAGCAGGTGTCTTTCGGTATTGTAGACCTCCTCGAGGTCGGCGTCATCGGCAACGGACTCGATCCGCTCGGATTCCGGGATCACCTCGTCGTCGCAGGCCATGACCACTACAGACCGAAACTCGAGTCCTTTGGCGAAGTGCATCGTACTGATTGCGACTGCGCCGTCCTCTACTTCGATCTTCTCATTCAGCTCGACAAACCGAACGCCCGCTGCCTTCGCCGCAGTGCGTGCACGTTTCAGTTCCGCGTTTGATCGCACGAAGAGGCCGATTTCGTGAGGCGTACTGCCCTCCTTCAGGCGATCCGAGATCCAGCCTGCAACTGCGCGGCATTCGTGATCGACATCGCTACAGGCCAACACCATGGGTGGCGGTCCGTCGAACATGGACACCGTGCCACGCCGCCCTTCTGTATTGCCGTCCACATCCGAAACGGTTGAGGGAAGAAGCCGATCAGCATGGGTTCGGATCTGGTGCGACGTGCGGTAGTTGATCCGCAGCGTGTGAGAGCGGCCGCGAACATCAAGGCCAAGCGCCTTCCACGAGAATGGCTGCTGAAAGATGCGCTGTCCAAGATCTCCCGCAAAGAAGAGCCCATCATTGCGCCCGGACGCCATCGCGGCAAAGAAGCGTGCTTCGGCGACACCCAGATCCTGTGCCTCGTCAATCACGGCAAAGTCGAAGGGCCGTGATTCGCTCTGGATGAAGCTGTCCGCCAGGCGACCAAAGATATCCGACCAGGTCACAACACCCCGCTCTGCCAGCCCTGCACGGACCCGCTCATAGATGGACCACAGGGCTTCGCGCTGCTTGCCACCGATTCGCGTTTTTCGGCCCAGCCGAGACACGTCACGATACTCTTCCCAGGAGCGCAGTTGCCAGGCATCGACGACGTCGTTCCACTCTCCGATCAGGAAATGGGTCGAGAACCGGTGCCCTTCGACCTCGGCAGCGGCCTTGGTGATCAGCGACTTGATCAGGGAGGCAGGGGCAATCTGGGGCTGCCCGAACCGCTCGGAATAGAGGTCATAGCCAACCGCCGAGACTGCGTTCACGACGATCCGGGTCGAGACTCGGGGCTCGTTGCCCGCAAGGCTGATCAGCTTGCTGCGCAGAGCATTCGCCAGCGGCTTTGAAAACGTGGTCAGCAGAACGGTGGAGGAAGGATTGGCGCGCGCGAGATGGACCGCCCGGTGTAGGGCCACGATGGTTTTTCCTGTCCCGGCCGAGCCCGAAACCCGCGCCGGACCCGAGAAGTTCCGCTCGACGAGGTCGGCTTGGGCCGGGTGCAGGAACACCGCCCATTTGTCCCAAGGATAATCCAGCGCCTGCTTCAGTTCCTCGGCATTGGTCAGCACGCGGAAACGGCGCTGGGCGTCGGGATGGGCAAAGGGATCAGCTTCGGCCGGCACAGGTTCGGGCGGCTGCGGTTTCTCGCCCACGGCGAGTTTCAGTAGCGCTTCCTGCGCTTCTTGCGGCAAATGCTCGATGATGTCGAACAGCGTGTCCTCGGTCGCAGCGCGGACATCGTTCACCCATTCCTCGGGCACACCAAAGGCCATCAGCTCGAACTTGCGCAGGTTGTCGAAGAGGAGGGCGTCGGGTTTGGTGATCGCCTCCGGAGTGGCGATCACGTCCTTCGGCTTGAAGATCTCGACCTCTTCAACCCGCTCGCGCACCTCGACCAGTTGCATCGCGCCGGTGGTCGGGTGACGCTCGATCTTGCGCCGTTCGGCCCATTTATAGGCGTCATCATGGTGATCGACATAGACCAGCAGGACGCTGGCGGGTGTCCGATGCACGATGATCCGGATGTCGGCATTCACCCGTACCGACCAGAAATTCTTGTCCTTGGCGCGGTCGAGCTTGTGGAAGGACAGCCCGTTCGAGGTTGAGTCTAGTTGCAGGTCAAACGCGGTCGTCTTGGCCGCCTTCTGCTCTTGCGCAGTCAGACGGGCGAGGCTGTCGGTGAAGGTATCGGCGATGCGAAATTCCAAATCTCAATCTCCTTGCCGCGTGACGCGCCCGAGACGTGACAGTTTTCGCACCAGGTCATCAATTCCGAGAGGTTCATCAGCGGTCGGGTCCTGAAACTGCTGTTGGGTACGCTTCCGTTTGCCGTGCCGCTGCGCTTGGCTCTTATCTGCGGCTCGCCGACTCGTGGTGCTAGACGTAGGCTTTGTTGCGCAAATGGCTGACGGGATTCATCTTGCGAATCCAGCGTGATACCTTTGGGCATGAGCAGCTGGACCCCGACGAGATACAAGACCACGAACTGGTCGTCCTATAATTCTGCCCTGAAGCGACGTGGCTCGCTGACGATCTGGTTTGATCCGTCGATGATCTGGTCGCCGCCTCCGAGCGGCAAACGAGGCCGCCAGCAAGCTTACAGCGATGCGGCCATCCAGGCTTGCCTGACGCTGAAAGTGCAGTTTGGCATGCCGTTGCGGCAGGTGACGGGCTTTGTCGAAAGTCTGCTCGGTCTGGCAGGGCTGGACTGGGCGGTTCCGGATTACAGCACGCTATGCCGCCGACAGAAGACCCTGACGGTGGATATTCCCTATCGGGGTGGCAACGGCCCGTTACACCTGCTGATCGACAGCACCGGCATCAAGGCGGAGGGCGAAGGCGAGTGGAATGCCCGCAGGCACGGTGGCACCAGGCGGCGCATCTGGCGCAAGGTTCACATCGCGGTCGATGAGGAAACGCTGGAGGTGCGGGCCGTCGAGGCGACCGGGAGCGATATCGGTGATGCGCCGATGCTACCGGAATTGCTCAGCCAGATCCCATCCGATGAGGATATCGGCTCCGTGACTGGCGACGGGGCTTTTGATACCCGCAAGTGCCATGACGCAATTGCAGATCGAGGGGCAGAGGCGATCATCCCGCCGCGCAAGAATGCCCAACCCTGGAAGCCGACAACTGCCGGCGCCCGCGCCCGCAACGAAATCCTCCGGGCCGTCAAATACCTCGGCCCGGCGATCTGGCGACGATGGAGCGGGTATCACCGCCGAAGCCGCATCGAGGCAAAGATGCATTGTGTAAAACGTCTGGGTCAGAGCCTCATGGCGCGGGACTTCGACCGGCAGGTCGCGGAGATCCAAATCCGCTGCGCCGTCATGAACCGTTACACAGCTCTCGGCACGCCCATGACAATGCCAGCAGGATAAGTCTATCCAAGGAAAGGGGAACTATACCCAAAGCACCTTTTGCGCAACAAAGCCCATCAGGGGCTGAAGCAACGCTGCGCAGGCATGAAGGACGCGATGGAGGCCGCAGGCGCACAGTTTGACGAGTTGTTCATCGGCGCCGAGCCCGCAACCGCGCGCAATACGCTGCAATCCTTCCTGCAGGCGAATACGGATACCAATTACATCTTTACCGTGGCGGGCTGGTCGGCCCCCTGGGCCTGGGGCGTGGCCAACGACATGGGGCTGAGCCCCGATGTCGATGATGAGGGCATGACCATTCTGACCGTCGATGAGGGGCCGGTTTCGATCGAGGGCGTCCGCGAGGGTCATGTGCTGGCGACCAACAGTCAGGGGTTCTGGCTGCAAGGCTATGCGCCGATGGAATGGCTCTATTGGAACAAGCGTTTCGGCTATGCGCCGCAAAGCGATATCCTGACCGGACCGAATATCATCGACAGCGAAAAAGCCGATCAGTGGGCCGATCTGGTGCGCAGCGTCTTCGGCGATCAGGCGTATGAGCAACAGAACACCTGGTAAGGTTTCGCATCGAGGGGGCGGCCCTGACGGCCGCCCCTGACCGATCCTCACGGCGCCTTCGCGCCCCATGAAAGAACGGACCCTACCATGCACAAGATTACGCACGGTCAGGGCTTCGGCGCGCTCATCGGCGTCGCCGTCATGCTTCTGGCCTTTACCCTGATCGACTTCTCCGGATGGTGGTCGCGGGCGACCATCGCGAACGTGGTTCACTTCACGTCCATTCTGGGCCTGATCGCCATGGGCCAGGCTCTGGTCATCATTTCCAAGGAAATCGACCTCTCGGTCGGTTCGGTCTATGGGCTGACGGGGGTGGCCTTCATCACTCTCACCCCCGATCTGGGTGTTTCCGGTGCGATGGTCGCGGCGCTTCTGATCGCTCTGGTCATCGGGTTTCTGCAGGGCGTCGCCGTGGTCAAGGGCAAGCTGCCGTCGATGATCGTGACACTGGGCGGTCTCTTTACGGTGCGCGGGATAATCTATGTCTGGACCGGAGGCTCGGTTCACAACTTCGCACCCGAGGCACGGATGCATCCGGTCACGCGGCTGCTGGGAGGCGAGCTGTTCGGTATCGAGGCGGCGATCTTCTGGCTTATCCTGATCTGCATCGCCCTGAATCTTCTGTTGCTGGCAACCCGATTTGGCAACCATCTGCTGGCCACCGGCGGCAGCGAGGACAGCGCGGAATCGCGCGGCGTGCGCACGGACCGGGTCAAGATCGCGGCCTTCATGCTGTGTTCGCTGCTGGCGGGTTTTGCGGGCATCGTCACGCTGGCGGACCGTCCGCAGACCCACGTCACTCTGGGCGATCTGCTGGAACTGGAGGCGATTGCGGCGGCGGTCATTGGTGGCTGTCTGTTGTCGGGCGGGCGCGGCTCGCTGGTGGGTGCGGTGATGGGCGCCTTCATCGTTACCGGCTTTCGCTATCAGCTGATCGCGTTGGGCGCACCGTCCTCGTGGTTCATCACCTTCGTCGGCATCGTCCTGATCGTGGCGGTGATCTTCAACCAGAAACTGGCGCGCCGTTTCGGGCGCAGCGTTTGACACGGGAGGAGCTCCGAATGGCACCGCAAAAACCCCTTATTCAGGTCAAGAACCTGGACCTCTATTTTGGCGCGTTTCATGCGCTGAAGAACGTCTCCGTCGATTTCCATTCCGGCGAGCTGGTCGGGCTGGTTGGCGACAACGGCGCGGGCAAGACGACGCTGATCCGCGTGCTGTGCGGCATTCACAAGCCCTCATCGGGCGAAGTCTGGTTCGACGGCAAGCAGGTGAAGGAATTCCACCCCAAGCTGGCCATCGACAACGGTATCGAGACGATCCAGCAATCCGTCGGCCTGTGTGACAACCTGTCCATCGCCCGCAATTTCTATCTGGGACGAGAGCCGGTGAAGAAGGTGCTGGGCATCCCCTTCCTCGATTTCGGCAAGATGCGCGACATGTCCACCCGCGTGATCCGCGAATTCGGCCTGCGCGACAACGTGTCCGCCGATGACGAGGTGGAACGCCTGTCGGGCGGCGAACGCCAATCCGTCAAGATCGGCCGCGCGGTCGAGTTCAAGAACCGCGTCGTCATCATGGACGAGCCGACCAACCACCTGTCCGTGCGCGAGCGCGAGCATGTGAACGAACTGGCCGTGCAGCTGAAGGAACAGGGTCTGCTGGTGATCTATATCACCCACGACATCTTTCAGGTCCACAAACTGGCCGACCGCGTTGTCATCATGGAGAACGGCGAAAAGATCGAGGACGCCTCGACCGACTCCATGACCGCAGATGAGTTGGAGGAGGTGATCCGGCAGGGTGGTCGCAAGGTCGAAAAGCGGGGGGCGGTCTGATGGCTCTTTCCGCTCTCAAACCCATTGTCCTGCGACATACCGAGATCGGCATTTTCCTGATTGCGGTGTTGCTGGTACTGCTGTTTGCAGTCACTTCGGACGGGCGATGGGCCAATATCTACAACATCGCCTCGATCCTTCAGGTCACGGCGACGCTGGGGCTGATGTCGCTTGGTGTGGCGCTGGTCATCGGCACGGGTGAGATCGACATCTCGGTCGGATCGACCTTCGGGATGGGAGCGCTGGTCTATCTGTGGCTGGCGGTCCGGATCGACCCCTGGCTGGCGATGCTGGCTGCCGTTGCGGTCGGCGCGGCCATTGGCACGTTCAACGGGCTGCTGATCACCCGCACCGGCACGCCGTCGCTGATCATCACCCTTGGCAGTCTGATGATCTTTCGCGGTATTGCCATTGCGCTGACCGAAGGGTTTTCCTTTTCGGTTCCCTATAATGCGCGGGATGGCTTCATCTATGGGGTGCTTGGCGGGCGCGATGTTCTGGGTTTCAACACCGCGTTGATCTGGCTGCTGGTGATCCTTGTGGTGCTGTCGGTCGTGCTGAAGATGACGCCCTTCGGCAACCGGCTGCTGGCGGTTGGCGGATCTGCCGCCAGCGCCCATTCGCGCGGCATTCGCGTTGACCGGATCAAGCTGTCGGTTTTCATTGTCTGCGGCGTCCTTGCGGCCTTTGCGGGCACATTGGAGGCGGGCAAGCTGGGCTTTGCCGACGGTTCGATGGGGCGGCTGATGGAGCTGCAGGCGATCGCCTCCTGCGTCCTGGGCGGCTGTCTGCTGGCCGGGGGCCGGATCTCGCTGCTGGGGGCGTTGATGGGGGCGTTCGTGCTGTCCTCGATCCAGTCCTATCTGGTGGTGATGGGGGTCAAGCCGCAGTGGTTCATGCTGCTTCTGGGCCTGATCGTGGTGGGGGCGGCCTATGGCGACCGTCGGCTGCGCAAATGGGCCATCACTCGCTGAGGGCGCATCTTGAGGGGAAAGAACAGGCATGACAGTCAGAATTGCCGTGATCGGCGCCGGCATCATGGGCGCCGACCATGCCCGGATCGTGGCCGAGGATCTGCCCGGCGCGACCTTGCAGGTCATCTGCGACCCCTCCGTTGAACGCGCCGGTCGGGTTGCGGATGCCTGCGGTGCCTTGCACACCGCCACCGATGCCCGGGCGGTGGTCGATCGCGCCGATGTCGATGCGGTGATCATCGCCAGCCCCGACAGCACCCATGCCACGCTGTCGCTGGCCTGTATCGGTGCCCGAAAGCCGGTGCTGTGCGAAAAGCCGCTGTCGCAATCCTCGCGGGAATGTCTTGAGGTGATCGCTGCCGAAATCGCCGCAGGTCGTCGCCTCGTCCAGCTGGGCTTCATGCGGCGTTTCGATCAATCCTATGTCGAAATGAAGGCGGCGCTGGCGACGGGGGTGCTGGGGCGGGCGCTGATGATGCATAATTTCCACCGCAATATGGAAAACCCCGCAGCGGATTTCACCGCCGCGATGGCCATCACCAATTCGGCCCCGCATGAATTCGACGTGGCGCGATTTGTCCTCGGGATCGACTTCACCGCGATCTCGGCATTCCAGCCCAAGCGGTCCGACGCGCTGGTGGCGCCCGTCTTCATGGTGTTGGAGACCGATGATGGCCAACTGGTCAATATCGAGATCAACAACAATGCGGCTTACGGCTATGACGTGCGCGGCGAGCTGGTCGGAGAAAAGGGCAGTATTGCCCTGAATACGCCAAGCCACAGCCGTCTGGATCTGCCGTTGGCGCAGATCATCGCCCACGCCCCCGACTGGCGCCCACGTTATGGCGAGGCGTATCGCCGCCAGAACCGGGCCTTTCTGACCTTTGTCCAGACCGGCGAATTTCCCGCCTCGGCTGCGGATTGCTGGGACGGTTATGCCGCCGCCATTGTCGCCGAGACAGGCATGCGCGCGCTGTCCCGAGGTTGCCGGACCACTGTCGAAATGGCTGAAAGGCCGTCGTTCTATCGCAAGGAACACTTTACATGAAGCTTGGCTTTGTATCCGACAGCCTTGGTGGCCTGTCTTTTTCCGAGGTACTGGACCATGCCGCGCGCATGGGTCTGGCTGGTGTCGAAGTCAATACCGGCGGCTGGTCCACTGCGCCGCATTTCGATCTGGCCGCGATGAAAACCAGCGCCGAGGCGCGCCGGACCTTTGCCAAGGCTTTCGCAGATCGCGGGCTGGAAATCATCGCGCTGAACGCCAATGGCAATCCGCTGCACCCCACGCAGCCGCAACAGGCCGAATGCCTGAAAGATACGATCCGGATCGCGGGTGAGATGGGCATTACGAAGATCTGCGCCATGTCGGGCCTGCCTGCCGGGCGCGAAGGTGATCTGATGCCGAACTGGGTCGTCTCCTCATGGCCGCCTGAAACGCAGGATATCCTGCGCTATCAGTGGCAGGACAAGCTGCTGCCTTTCTGGTCCGAGATCGCCACGTTGGCCCGGGATTGCGGCGTCGAGCAGATTGCGCTGGAACTGCATGGCAGCCAATGCGTCTATAATGTTCCCACGCTTCTGAAGCTGCGCGAGGCGGTGGGGCCGGTCATCGGCGCCAATCTGGACCCGTCGCATCTGTTCTGGATGGGGGCCGATCCGCTGATTGCCGCCGAGGTCCTGGGCGATGCGATCCATCACGTCCATGCAAAGGACACCTTCCTGAACGCGCCCGTGCAGGCGACGACCTCGCTGTTGGAAAGCGGCTCGCTGATGGATATTCCGGCGCGAAGCTGGTCCTTCATCACGCTTGGCTTCGGACATGGCGAAGAATGGTGGCGTCAGTTCTGTTATCGGCTGCGGATGAGCGGCTATGACGGCTGGTTGTCGGTCGAACATGAGGACGTTCTGCTCAACAGCCTCGAAGGTCTGGAAAAATCCATCGCCCTGTTGAAATCGGTCATGCCCGTCGCGGCCAGCGATTACCAACCACAGACCATCTGAGCGGCCGCCCACGGACGCCGCGTTCAGATGCCTCGGATTCCCGACGCGGATGAAGTGTTCAAAGCCAATATCCCCGGTCGCATCCGGATTGGCGCGGGCAAACGCGCGTGAACCCAGATACGCACGGCATCGCCGCGTCGGTCGGACATCGCCCGCAGGGATGGCATCTTACGTCTTCCGGGGCTCGACCAGCGCCGGTTCGGCAATCTTGAGGGCCAGTTCCGTCCCGCGCTTGATCGGTAGGGTGACCGAGATGAAGCCATTCGCGGGATCGCGGATATAGTCGAGGAAATCAGGTTCGGCATTGTCATTCATGACATAGCCACCGACGCGCAGTTGCGGCGCGACGATCTCGATAACTTGACGGGCGAGTGACGGGCCATCGGGCAGCGGCCAGCCGTCGATCAATTCAAAATCGACTGGCCCGCCGAGGTCGCGCAGGGTCTCGCGCGCGTCGCCCACGCGAATATCCGCATATTCGGCAAGCCCGGCTTCCTCAAGGTTTCGCCGCGCGGTATCGACCTTGGCCGGCACCAGCTCGGCGCCGATCACATGCCCACCGCCATTGTCGCGCATCGCGGCTGCAAAATAGAGCGTGGACATGCCGACGGAAGTGGCGAAATCCACCACCCGATGGGCGCCCATACCCCTGCACAGCAGGTAAATGAGGTCGCCTTGGTCGGGATGGATCGAAAATCCGATATCCGCAAAATCCTCAGGATTGCGTGTGGAGCCCGAACCTGGCCTTGATCCGGCGCGTGGTGGGCTGTTTCGCGAGGCGTTCATGCGCTCGATGACAGAGCGGATGCGATTGTCGCGGATCGGGCTTGAACCGCGTGTGGAGGGGGTGGAATCTTGATGCATGTCGTGTTCCTTGTGTTGATCGGCTGCCTTTTTCGCGGGAAGGGGCAAGTCGCGCAGTTATACCGGGCGCTGCATTTGCAAAGCGGCAGACTTGAGAACCGTCAACTTCCGATATATGGTACTAAATAAGTACCGAGATTCCCGCGAGATGCCCTTGTCAATCTGCCATCTGCCATTCAGGAGAGGGAAATGAACTACAACCCGGACGAGCCGCCCCGGCGTGGGCGACCCAGACGCGTCAGCGATGATGAGCGCCGTCGCACTATCGTGAAAGCAGCGCACGAGGCTTTCGTCGAACAGGGTTTCGCCAGAACGACCACCGCGATCATCGCCGCCAGAGCCAGGGTTTCGAAGCGATCGATCTACGAGTTTTTCGACGACAAGACAGAGTTGTTCGCGGCCGTCATCCAGGGAAACCGGCATCTGATTCTTGATTTGCCGAGGCCCGCGGAGGAGGAGCTGCCGATGCTCGACACGCTGGTCAGGATATTCCGTCTGGACATCGATGAGCAGGCCGAACGGGAACGGGAAGCTATTCTCAACCTTATTGCCAGGGAATCGACGCAGTTCCCCGATCTCTCCGATTATCTTTACGAAAACAATATCCTGCGCGCGCGTGAAGAGTTGATCGAATGGCTGCTGGTGCAGGCACGACAGGGCCGGATGGTCGTGGACGATCCTCTCGTTCACGCGGGCATGTTGATGGACATCGTTTTTGGTGCGTTGCTGCCGCGCCGGAGGCTAGCCAATCGTAGCGAGCGCGTGATGAGAATCGACCACATCAAGAAGCGCCTGGCGATTTTCCTGCGAGGCATCCGTACGGAAGACCAGCGCTGACCGTCGAATTGCTCAATCTCTCGAAGGATTCCGAGAACGTCGCGGTAGTCGGCACTCGATTTCGCACGTCATCCAGATGCGCTTTCGGGCGATACCGCCGCGGTGAGACATTGTTGGCGGGCGGGGTCGCGGGCATTCCCGACATATTTACTATTTACGATACCAATATAGTACCATAATTAGGGGCATAGTCCTCCAACCGGACCGAATCGAAAGGACAGCCATGCCGTCGCGTCGTATATTTGTTCTCGGCCTGACCTCGACCGGGCTTCTTGTCACGATGGGTGCACCGGTTCTGGCGCGCGATATCAGCGCGCAGGAGGCGACCGCCATCACCGAAGTTTTCGGGGACGGGTTACGCTTCGTTGCGGTGGCAATTCGCTATTCCGGCACGATCCCGGATGATGCGTTGCCGACCGCCGATTTCACCGTAGAGGATCGGACGGTTACCGACGTCTATGCGGCAAACTCGACTGATCCGGCGGACAGAAGTCGGGAAGGCGAATTCGTCATCGTCACCTTGTCTCCGGAAGATGGTCCTGAATGGGCACGATCTCGTGGCCTTTCAGGATGGGCACACTTTCAAGCAGCCCGAGGCGCTGATGCTCACAAGGGGACGAAACACTGTGCAGCATAACACAGAAAAATGGATCTTAAATGTAGACCCATCTCAAGATGACATCTATCGTGGCGTGGTAATGGAACAGTCGCAGCATAACCGAACACAGTGGACGTCACAGCGCCGTCGCGCTTTCATCGAGCACCGCCTCTATTGGGTAGGTCAGCTCGGGCTGCCAGACTTGATGGGAGCTTTTGACCTCTCAAGGGCACAGGCATCCAAAGAAATTAACGCATACAAACGGGACCATCCCGATAACATCGTCTACGATCCCCATGCCAAAACCTATGCCATGGGAACGATGTTCATCCCTCAATACGAAACACCAGACGCCTCACTCTACCTCAATGATCTAATGGGGATTTCACGCGGCGCCTGCATCCAGAATGCTGAACGATATGCCCTGATCCCAGATGTATTTTCCCCGCCCATCCCATCGCGCGGCGTGAAGCCTGAGACATTGCGCCCCATTTTGAGAGCAATCGACGCGAAGAAGCGGCTAAAGATCACTTACCAGTCGATGTCAGCCGACGAACCGAAAGAGCGATCCATCTCACCCCACGCTCTTTGCTTTGACGGCTTCCGATGGCACTGCCGCGCCTTTTGCTTTTCTGCGGACGGCTTCCGGGACTTCGTGATCAGTCGGATACTCGAAGTCCAACCGCTCGATGACGACGGCGTCGATCCTTCCAGCGATCTCGACTGGTGCATGAGCATCATGTTGGAAGTCGGCCCTCATCCCGATCTGTCCAATGCACAACGGCGAGCTGTTGAACTTGACTACGAAATGACCGGCGGCCGCGCTCAACTCGAAGTTCGCAAAAGTATGCTGTTCTACACCTTGAAGCGGCTGGGTCTTGATACGCCTGCCAACGCTCGACCGGCTCATCAGCAACACATCATTCTCACCGGCCCCTCCGAACTCCTCGAACAGATGAGGGGCACCACATGACGCTAGGCCATGACACTCTGCATCAAACGCTTTTGAAACCGGACACGACCTGCCATGATAAAACTTGAAGACATAAAACCTGGCGGGCGTGTCTCTGGCATCATGCCCGGCGGCGCCGTGGAAGTGGTCTCTGTCGAATGGATCGGCAACCAAGCTGTCAACGTCGTATATCGGCAGTCAAGCGGATCGGTCGCTGAAACGACAATCTATCGCGACGATGAACATCGCCTTGATGTCCAATCCGCAGGTCGGAATTGGTCATTCGATGCCGATGGCGCTCTCTTGCGTCTGGTGACCGAGGCAAACCGCATCAAACTAGCCCATTTCTTCGACCCCTATCTCGCGATCCATACCAGCCAGGTCGATCCTCTTCCCCACCAGATTTCTGCGGTCTACGGGGAGATGCTGCCTCGGCAACCGTTGCGCTTCCTACTGGCCGACGATCCCGGTGCCGGGAAGACCATCATGTCTGGCCTCTTGATCAAGGAGCTTATCGCTCGCAGTGATCTGGAGCGGTGCTTGGTGGTCGCTCCGGGCAGTCTTGTCGAACAGTGGCAAGATGAACTGGGAGAGAAGTTCGGCCTGGAATTCGACATCCTGAGCCGAGACATGATCGAGAGCTCCCGATCGGGTAATCCATTCAACGACTGCAACAGGATGATCGCTCGACTGGATGTCCTGGCACGCAATGAAGAGCTTCAAGAAAAGCTCCTTAAGTCGACCGAATGGGACCTGATCATCGCCGACGAAGCCCATCGAATGTCCGCGACGTTCTTCGGCAGTGAGGCGAAGTACACCAAGCGCTACCAGCTTGGGCAGAAGCTGGGACATGTCTGCCGTCACTTCTTGCTGATGTCGGCCACACCGCACAACGGCAAAGAACGCGACTTCCAGCTATTCATGGCTCTCCTGGACGGCGACCGGTTCGAAGGTCGCTTCCGGGACGGTGTCCATGTCGCTGACGTCGAGGACATGATGCGCCGCCTGACCAAAGAAGAGCTGCTACGGTTTGACGGTCGGCCGCTCTTCCCCGAGCGCCGCGCCTACACAGTCAAATACGACCTCTCCCCTGAAGAGGCTGAACTTTATACCGCCGTGACGGACTACGTCCGTGACGAGATGAACCGCGTCTTGCGGTTCGCCGAAACCGATGGACGCAAGAAGAACAACGTCGGCTTCGCGTTGCAGATCCTTCAGCGGCGCTTGGCCTCAAGCCCCGCTGCAATCTACCAGTCCCTGAAGCGTCGCCGTGAACGGCTTGAGGCAGAGCTGAGCGAAGTGCGACTTGCGGCCAAGAGTGACCGAGCGGGCTTCGCACAGCCCAAGGTCAACCAAGACCTGCTGACCAATATGGATGAGTATGGTCAGGACGAAATCGACGAGATGGAAGACCTGATCTCGACCAGCGCTACCAGTGCCGAGACGGCCGAGCAGCTGGAAATCGAGGTCGAGACCCTGAAAGGTCTGGAGGGCATGGCTCTTCGTGTCCTGCATTCCGGGCACGACACCAAATGGCAGCAACTCGACAAGATCCTTGATGATGATCTGATGCTCGATCCTGACGGGCATCGTCGCAAGCTGATCATTTTCACCGAGCCGAAGGACACGCTCGAATACCTCCGCAACAAGGTGACCGCGCGCCTCGGCAAACCCGATGCAGTGGACGTGATCTACGGGGGAGTGACGCGGGAAGAGCGCCGCAAGGTCGTCGAGCGCTTCATGCAGGACAGGGACATGCTTGTCCTCATTGCGAACGATGCTGCGGGGGAAGGCGTCAACCTTCAGCGCGGGCACCTGATGGTGAACTATGACCTGCCGTGGAACCCGAACAAGATCGAGCAGCGGTTCGGCCGTATCCACCGGATCGGGCAAACCGAGGTATGCCACCTCTGGAACCTCGTCGCGAAGGACACCCGCGAAGGCGACGTCTATGCCCGCCTGCTCGAAAAACTGGAAGCCGCCCGTGAGGCTCTGGGCGGACGGGTTTATGACGTCCTGGGCGAGCTTTTCGAGGATCGCCCGCTTCGAGACCTGCTGCTGGAAGCGATCCAGTACAACGACGATGAGGACGTTAAGGCCCGCCTCTACAAGGCAGTCGACGGCGCAGTCGATCAGAGCCACCTTCTGACCCTTCTCCAGAAGCGGCAACTCACCAACGACACGATGCCAGCGGCTCAAGTCCAGGAGCTCCGGATCGCGATGGAGAAGGCCGAAGCGCAACGTCTCCAACCGCACCACATCCAGAGTTTCTTTGTCGAGGCGTTCCAGCGCCTTGGCGGGCAGATCAAGCGACGCGAAGAAGGCCGTTGGGAAATCACCCACGTCCCGCTCATCATCCGGGAACGGGACCGCCAGATCGGTGGAGGAGCACCGATCCAGAAGAAGTACGAACGGATCTGCTTCGAGAAGTCGAAGATCAACCAGCAGCCGGTGGCGGCTTTCGTCTATCCGGGGCACCCCTTGCTGGACGCGGTGATCAGTATCGTCCGCGAGCAGAACGATCATCTGATGAAGCAAGGGGCTGTGCTGGTCGACGACACGGACGACGGTACGGCAGTCGAAGCCCTCTTCTTGCTGGAGCACTCGGTGCAGGACGGGCGTCCTGGTCACGCAGGCAATGCCAACCTCGTCTCGCAGAAGCTTCAGTTCGCAACGGTCAATCAGGCAGGCGAAATCCATGATGCCGGGATCGCGCCGCACCTGAACCTGCGGGCCGCGACACCGGAAGAGATTGCGTCTGTTCAGACAGAGATCAGTGCCCCCTGGCTCACGGCAGATCTGGAAAAGCGCGTGGTCCAATACGCGACCATCGAGCTTGCCCAAGGCCATGTCGCCGAAGTACGCGAGCGGCGCCTCCCGGAGATCGACAAGGTCGAGAGCGAGGTCAAAGCCCGGCTGAAGAAAGAGATCAACTATTGGGATTCTCGCGCAGCCGAACTGAAGGAAGAGGAAAAGGCGGGCAAGAAGGTCCGGTCCAACTGGCGCAACGCAGAACGCAGGGCGGAGGACCTCGCCGAACGCCTGCGCCGCCGTCTTGAGCTGATCGAACAGGAGCGGTTCATCACGTCCCAGCCGCCGCGCGTCCGGGGCGGCATGGTCGTGGTCCCGAGAGGCTTGCTCCTGAGCAAGGGCAGCTCGGCCAAGCCCAGTGGCTTCTCCGAAGATCCTGAGGCCCGCCGCGCGATCGAGCTGAAGGCAATGAGTGCCGTCATGGCAGCCGAGCGCGCTCTTGGAAACGAACCCGAGGACGTGTCGGCCCGAAAGATCGGCTACGACATCGCGTCATTCGACCCCGCCACCAACCACATGCGGTTCATTGAGGTCAAAGGCCGGATCGACGGTGCGGACACGGTGATGCTGACCCGGCAGGAGATCATCACATCGCTCCACGAACCCGAGAAATTCATTCTCGCCATCGTGCAGGTCAAAGAGGGGTTCACCGCAGCCCCGAGGTATGTCCGCGGTGCGCTTGACTCGCGTGAACCGCCGTTCGATCAGAACGCAATTCAGTTTAATATCAAACGCCTGCTGGAGCGGGCAGAGGCGCCGGCATGAAAATCGAAAAAGCTCTCATCATCGACGAACCCTGGATCAGCAAGATCATGAGGGGAGAGAAAACATGGGAGATGCGGAGCACCTCTGCCAAGCAGCGCGGCTGGATCGGTCTCGTCAAGAAAGGCAGCGGCCATGTCGTCGGCGTGGCTCGCATGGTAGGCGCGGATGGCCCGCTGTCGGATCAGAAGATGCTCGACAACCAGGACAAGCATCACATCCCGCCCGAGACATTCCTGTCCGGTAAATTCGCGCGACACCGACATGCCTGGATCATGTCGAACGCCGTCAGACTTCACCGGCCTATTCCCTACACCCACAAGAGCGGCGCCGTCATCTGGGTCGCCCTCGATCAACGCGTATCTGATGCCCTAGCAGAAGACGAAGCTGTAAAGGCACTCGCATGACCCAAACTTATAAAAAGAAGCTGATCGAAGTCGCGATCCCGCTGGAAGCGATCAATGCGGCTTCGGCGCGGGAGAAGTCGATCCGGCATGGGCATCCCAGCACGCTGCACCAGTGGTGGGCGCGGCGGCCGTTGGCGGCGTGTCGGGCGGTGCTATTTGCGCAGCTGGTGGATGACCCCTCCAGCCACCCGGATCAGTTCCCGACCGAAGAGGCGGTGGAGGCCGAGCGCAAGCGCCTGTTCCAGATCATCGAGGAGCTGGTGAAATGGGAGAACTCGACCAACGAGGAAGTTCTGGAGCGGGCGCGGGCGGAAATCCGACGCAGCTGCGGGGGTGAGATGCCGCCGGTCTATGACCCATTCTCGGGGGGTGGGTCGATCCCGCTGGAGGCGCAGCGCCTGGGCCTGCCCGCCTATGGGTCGGACCTGAACCCGGTGGCGGTGATGATCGGCAAGGCGATGATCGAGATCCCGCCGAAGTTCAAGGACTTGGAGCCGATCCATCCGGGCATCAAGGACCGGTCCTTCTATCGCAACTCCGAAGGGCTGGCCGAGGATGTGAAATACTATGGGGAATGGATGCGCGAGAAGGCTTGGGAGCGCATAGGACATCTTTACCCCAAAGTGGACCTACCAAAAGAACAAGGTGGTGGAACGGCAACTGTAATTGCTTGGATTTGGGCGCGCACTGTTCCGAGCCCAGATCCTGCGTTTTCAGACGTACAGGTTCCCATTACGTCAAGCTTTTTGCTCAGCTCGAGAAGCGGAAAGGAAGCCTGGATCGAACCAGTTGTGGACCGCAAGACCAAAACAATTTCCTACAATGTTCGTCATGGTGGGACCAAGGCGGAGTTAGCTACAGCAAAATCGGGAACTAAGGCAGGTCGCGGAAGTAACTTTCGTTGTTTGATGTCGGATACTGCGATTACCGCAAAACATATTACTTCTGCAGGTAAAGCCGGGAAGCTAGGCCAAGTACTCATCGCCATCGTCGGGGAAGGCAAAGGTGGGCGCCTTTACTTTTCGCCTTCCAAGACCCATGAGGACATTGCAAGATGTGCAGTTCCCGATTGGAAGCCAGAACAACTTCAACCGAAAAATCCGCGATGGTTTTCGCCGCCAGCCTACGGAATGGAAACGTTTGGAGACTTATTTACTGATCGCCAACTTGTTGCGCTCAATACCTTCACCGATCTAGTACATCTGGCGCGCGAACAGATCGAAAATGATGCCATAGAATACCATGGCTCCGATCCTACCCCTATAAGAGACGGGGGGACGGGAGGGAAGGCCTACGCCGAAGCCGTGAGTGTCTACTTGGCATTTGCGATATCAAAATTGACCAACCTCGGATCAACTGTGACAAGCTGGATGAGTGATCGCGGTGCATTGCGTGAGACATTTGCTCGGCAGGCTATCCCAATGGTTTGGGATTATGCGGAAGTAAATTTTTTCTCCAATTCAGGAGGAAACTGGCTCACACCAATAGAGAAAATCAGCAAATCTGTCGCTGACTTTCCCGCTCGTGGTTTCGGATCAGTGAATCAAATAAACGCCGGAGAGGTTCAGTATGAGTTTGGGACCGTTATTTCGTCTGATCCGCCATATTATGACAATATTGGTTATGCTGACCTTTCAGACTTCTTCTACTGCTGGCTGAAGCAGTCTTTGAAACCCACCTTTCCAGATCTTTTTGGCGTCTTGGCTACACCGAAGACTGAAGAGTTAGTAGCCACTCCATACCGGCATGGGGGTAATGATGCCGCTGAGCGCTTCTTTCTGGAAGGGATGACGGCAGCGATTGCACGTATGGCAGAGCGAAGCTCCACAGCAATCCCCGCTACGATCTATTACGCATTCAAGCAAAGCGAGGTTGATCAAGAGGGGGTTAGCTCAACGGGTTGGGCCACTTTTCTGCAGGCAGTTATTTCCGCGGGGTTTTCAGTACTTGGCACTTGGCCAATTCGAACAGAGAGTCCAGGGCGCCTAATTGCCAAAGGCACTAATGCCCTAGCCAACTCAGTAGTCCTCGTCTGTCGCAAAAAGGACGCGACTGCTGAATCTGTTACTCGGGCCGAGTTCATCCGCACGCTGAAGCGAGAGCTTCCGCCAGCTATTGCCGAGCTTCAGGCTGCCAACGTCTCTCCCGCAGACATGCCGCAATCGGCTATCGGCCCCGGCATGGGTGTGTTCTCTCGGTATGCCGCCGTGCTTGAAGCAGACGACAGCCCGATGACGGTCAAGACGGCCTTGCAACTGATCAACACCCAGCTGGACGAATATCTGAACGACCTGCATGGCGAGTTCGATGCCGAGACACGCTTTACCGCGACCTGGTTCCAGCAGCACGGGTTCGACAAGGGCGAGTATGGCACCGCCAACAGCATCGCCACGGCGCGCGGCATCTCGGTCGAAAGTGTCAAACATGCCGGGATCGTCGAGAGCTCGGCCGGGAGCGTACGCATCTTCAAGCGCGACGAGATCGACCCCGAGTGGGACCCCGAGACCGATGATCATTTTACGATCTGGGAGGCCTGCCAGCACCTGATCCGCACGCTGGAAAATGACGGCGAATATGCGGCTGCAGAATTGCTGAAGAAGATCGGCAGCGAGCGGGCCGAGACGGTCAAGGACCTTGCCTATTACCTCTACGACGTCTGCGGCAACAAGCGCCAGGATGCGAAGGAGGCGACCTCCTACAACGGCCTGATCGCCGTCTGGACAGATTTGACCCGGCTGGCGGCCACGATTCACGTGACCGACAAGAACCGCCAGACCCGCATGGATATTTGAAGGTGAT
Organism: Paracoccus alcaliphilus; assembly: GCF_028553725.1. Lineage (NCBI taxonomy): Bacteria > Pseudomonadati > Pseudomonadota > Alphaproteobacteria > Rhodobacterales > Paracoccaceae > Paracoccus > Paracoccus alcaliphilus. The sequence goes on along the minus strand of NZ_CP067124.1, from coordinate 456,645 downwards.
TTGAGATGGCAAAAAGCACGCGCCAATATGTGTTCGAGGGGATGGAGCATATGCAGAAGGGCCTTCAGCCCTTCGTGATGCAACGGCTCGAAGCGGGGATGGGCAAGGGATGGCCGCAAGATGTGATCTCGCGCTTCCCCGAATGGCGGCCGGAATCCAACGGCAAGTTCGCGCTCGACACGCAGAAGCTTCTGAAGATCATGGAGCGCCTCTGGAACGAGGCATTTCGCGACGTTCTGGACCGGACGCACCGCTCGATCGTCAACGAGCTGATCGACGTCCGCAACAAGCTCGCCCATGATGGCAAGTTCTCCTACGACGATGCGGAACGGGCGCTGGACAGCATGCGCCGCATCCTCGACGCGGTGAGCGCCGGGGACAGCGCCGACGAGATCGGCAAGATGCGGGAGTCGATCCTGCGGACCAAGTTCACCGAGCTTGCCCGGAACGAGGAGCGCAAGAGGAGCAGTTCCACAACGATTTCGACCGAGACCGTTTCGGGCCTGCTGCCCTGGCGCGAAGTGGTGGAGCCGCATCAGGACGTGGCGACCGGCGAGTTCCAGCAGGCCGAGTTCGCCGCTGACCTTGCCAAGGTCCACAAAGGGACGGCGGCGCAGGAATACTGTGATCCGCGCGAGTTCTTCAGCCGGACCTATCTGACCGAGGGCCTGAGCGCCCTGCTCAAAGGCGCGGCTAAGCGCCTGTCGGGTGCCGGTGGTGATCCGGTGGTCGAGCTGCAAACCAACTTCGGCGGTGGCAAGACGCACTCGATGCTGGCGCTCTATCACATGGCCGGGCAAACCCGTGTCGGCGATCTGCCGGGCCTCGATCAGCTGCTGTCGCGCAACGGGCTGGATGTCCCCGAGAAGGTCAATCGCGCCGTTCTGGTCGGAACGTCGCGCGGCCCGCAGGACGTCATCACTCTGGAAGGTGGGCAGGTCATCAAGACAACTTGGGGCGAGCTGGCATGGCAGCTTGGCGGTCAAGCTGGCTTCGACATGATCGCGGAAAACGATGCCCGCGGTATCGCACCAGGCTCGAACCTGCTGGAAGAGATCTTCAACAAATTCTCCCCCTGTCTGATCCTGATCGACGAATGGGTCGCCTACCTGCGCCAGATATACAAGATCGAGGGGCTGCCGTCCGGTTCGTTCGACGCGAACCTGTCCTTTGTCCAAGCGCTGACCGAGGCGGTGAAAGCCGCACCGCAAACGCTGTTGGTCGCCTCCTTGCCTGCCTCTCAGATCGAGGTCGGCGGTGAGGGGGGGCAGGAAGCTCTGGCTCGTCTGAAACAGACCTTCAGCCGTGTCGAAAGCTCATGGCGACCGGCGTCGCAGGAAGAAAGCTACGAGATCGTCCGGCGTCGCCTGTTCCGGGAAATCCCGAGTGACAATTATCGTCATCGCGATAACACCCTGAAGCAGTTTGCGAAGCTGTATCGAGAGAGCCCGAATGACTTCCCGCTCGGCTGTGCGGACGAAGATTACCGCCGGAAACTGGAGAAGGCCTATCCGATCCATCCGGACCTGTTCGATCAGCTCTACACCGCTTGGGGGTCGCTTGAGAAATTCCAGCGGACACGCGGTGTTCTGCGTCTCATGGCCCAGGTCATCCATGAGCTTTGGATGTCCGGCGATCCTTCCGTCATGATCATGCCGGGCAGTGTGTCCATCAGTTCTGAACGGGTGGAGCCCGAGCTTCTGCACTATCTGGACCCGTCGTGGCAGGCGATCATTGCGGGCGACATTGATGGCACGTCTTCGACACCATACAGGGTCGATCAGGCCGCTCCGAACCTGAACAAGTACTCGGCCACTCGCAGAGTTGCGCGGACTGTGTTCATGGGGACTGCCCCACTGTATTCTTCTGAGAATAAAGGCCTCGATGATAAACAGATTAACTTGGGGGTCGTGCAGCCAGGCGAGAAGATTGCAATTTTCGGCGATGCACTGCGCCGTCTGACCAACCAAGCCAAGTTCATGCATGGTGACCTCGGTCGATACTGGTACTCGATGTCGCCGAGCCTAAATCGCGCAGCTGCGGATCGCGCGGGTCAACTCGAAGAGGCGCTTGTCCTTGTCGAAATCGACAAGGCCCTGTCGACCTACATCAACGGCATTGCCGATCGTGGAAACTTCGATGCCGTCCAGGTTGCCCCGGACAGCTCCGCAGCTGTGCCAGATGAGGCGGGCGGTGTCCGTGCCGTGGTTCTTGGCGTGGCGCATCCGCACAATGGCCGAGACAACTCGGATGCGATGACGGAAGTGAAGGACATCCTGCTTCAACGTGGCTCAACGCCCCGCGTCTATCGCAATACCTTGGTCTTCCTGGCTGCGGACGCCCGTCAGCTCGATAACCTGAAAGACGCCATGCGTTCTCTTCTGGCATGGGATGGGATCGTTCGAGATGCGAACAGCGGACGCCTGGACCTCAAGTCCAGCGAGATGTCTCTCGCCAAAGACAAGGCTCAGGAAGCCAAGGAGACCGTTCAGACAAGGCTCAAGGAAACATGGGCTTTCCTGATCTATCCTTATCAGGACAGCGCCCAGACCGACGTCGGCTTCTCATCGGCCCGTATTCCCGCTCAGGATGGCCTTTTGAGCCGAGCAAGCAAGAAGCTCGTCAGCGAAGAGGCTCTTCTTCCGGAGATTGGCCCGGAGCGCCTGAACCGAGAGCTGGAAAAATATATCTGGAACGATCGCGACCACCTGCATCTCAAAGACCTTTGGGAATACCTGAACCGATACACTTACCTGCCCAGGCTGAAAGATCGGGATACCCTGATCCGCTGCGTTCGTTCTTCGATTGCGCAAATGGTGGCGGGCCCCTTCGCGTATGCTGAAACTTACGATGAAGCTCAGAGCGAATATCGTGGGCTTTCCATCGAAAGCGCAGGAAGCGCGGCCGTCACGATCGACGCTGACAGCGTCATTGTAAGGCCGACTGTCGCTGAAGCCGCGAGAGCAAAACAAGTACCTGCTCAAGCGGAAAGGACCACCAGCACCTCGATAACTTCATCTGGTGCCCCAGTCTCGCCAACAACAGCCGACGGGGAGCGTGAAGGCGGGACCACGGACCCAGTGGGTCCAGCCCCCGAAGCGCCCAAAGACCCAACAAGGTTCCAAGGCACTGTCATGATCTCGGCTGACCGCCCTGCGAGAGATATGGCCCAAATCGTTGAGGCGATCGTGGAGCAGCTGACAACGGTCCCTGGCGCCGAGGTCACACTCCGCCTGGAGATCGATGCCGAGGTACCTTCTGGCCTAGATCGGTCGAAGGTCAGAACGCTGACAGAAAACGCTTCAACATTGGGCTTCATCGACAAGGTGATCAGTTGATCACCTTGTCGAGCAAAGGAACAATTTTCCGTGTCGACTGAAGGCAGCCTGCCGTAGTGCTGTATCTTTTGGGTACACCCATAGGATACAGTCCGGCGTTACACGGAAATGTGTGACCTCCAGCGCTATTTGGCGCGTCTTCTTCAGCACTAAATGACGCGGATGTTTGGCTAAAACAATAAAACAGACCTTTGCGCGTGATGCAGCATATGACCGCTCAGAGATCAAAGCTGCCTCTCGCTAATCAGTCCGGTCTGAATAACCCTTACGGCATTGATTTTGCATGCTGAAGCTTCGGTTTTGTTCGCTTTGGATTGCAGGGTTTCGTATGCTTTGGCCAGAAACCTTGCAATTTCAGGTCACCGATGAAGCCCCATTCTCCCACCCCTGAACGTAAGCGCGACGTTGCGGCCCTATGCTGCGAGGCTTGACGGCTGGTTGAAGCGCCATGGCATGAGGTCTTCGATACCGCTTTGTGGGTGACCGTCGAGGATGGCGCGCAGTGTGGCGGCGAGATAGTCGACCGGGTTCACGTCGGACATCTTGCAGGTAGCGACCAGCGAGGCGAGCATAGCCCAGTTTTCGGCGCCGACTTCATTCCCGGCGAAGAGTGCATTTTTTCTTGTCAGGGCAATCGGCCTGATCTGGTTCTCGACCGGGTTGGTGTCGAGCTCCAGCATGCCGTGCTCGAGGAAGCGGATCAGTCCGGGCCAGTGCGCGAGGGAGTAGCGGATGTCTTCGGCAAGCTGGGATTTCTGCGGTATGCGCGAGAGTTGGGCTTCCAGCCAGGGTTTCAGCGCCGCGATGATCGGGGCCGAATGCTCACGCCGGGCAGCAAGGCGCATAGCGGCCTCCTTGCTCCGCACGGACTTCTCGATCTGATAAAGCAGCGCGATCTGGCGCAGCATTTCCTCGGCAATGGGTGAGCCATCGCTCTCGAAGCGCTTTACGAAGCGGCGGCGGACATGGGTCCAGCAATAGACCAGTTGCCACGGGCCATTGTCGCGCGCGATCTCGGTCATCGCGTTGTAGGACTGGTAGGCGTCGCATTGCAGGAAGCGGCCGTGGTATCCGGCGAGGAAGTTCAGCGGATGCGCCTTACCCCGGCCAGGGGCATAGTGGAAGAGCACGATGGGTGGGCCAGCCCCGCCATGGCCGCGATCATCGGATACGACGGCCCAGAAGAATCCGCTCTTGGTGCGTTTCAGGCCCGGTTCCAGCACCGGCGCGCGGGTTTCATCCACGAAGATGCGGTCTGCGCCACGCAGATGGGCACGCATCTGGTTGATGACGGGCATCAGGTGGAAACAGGCGCGCCCGACCCAGTTGCCGAGTGTGCCGCGGTCCAGATCGATCCCTTGCCGCTTGAAGATCTCGGCCTGCCGATAAAACGGCAGGTGGTCACCGAACTTCGAGACGATAATCCAGGCGATGAAGAGTTCCGTGGGCAGCCCGCCGGGCACGACATGCTCGGGGGCATGGGCCTGCGCGACAGCTTGCGAGCAACGGCGGCAGGCGTATTTCGGGCGCCGCGTGACCAGCACCCGGAACTGGGCGGGGATCACGTCGAGACGTTCGGACACGTCTTCCCCGATCCTGGACATCTCGCCGCAACCGCAGGGACAGAGCGTGCTGGCAGGCTCGATCACGCGCTCAACCCGAGGCAGATGGGACGGCAGATGCCCGCGGTTGCGCTTGGGCTTGCGGGGTGTTTCCCCGCGCGCCCGCTGCATCGCCGCTTCGGCCTTTTCTTGTGCTGCCTCGAGCACACCTTGAGCAAATTCGGCATCTTCCAGGGGCAGGTTGAACTGGTCGGGCGAGAGCTTTTCGGAGCGCTTGCCGAATTTCTCGCGCTGCGCCGCGTGCAGGATATCCTGCAGCCGCCGATTGGCCTCTTGCGTCTCGGCCAGCGTCGCCTCCACCTCGGCGAGGCGGGCCTTCAGCAGGGCGTTTTCGCGCGCAAGATCAGCTGTTTCCATGGCGGGAAGTGAATCACAGGATGCCCTTGCAGGCCAGCAAAAACAGGCGTTTCGACGCAGCCTGCCAGTCACCCCGCCGCCAGCGGGCGCCGCGCCCGTTCGGGTCGGACCAGCCGCCAATCCACGCCCTCAAACAGCGCTGCAAACTGCGCTCCGGACATGCGCATGACCCCGTCGCGCACCTGTGGCCAGACGAACTTGCCGCCCTCGAGCCGCTTGTGAACCAGCACCATCCCGGTCTGATCCCAGATCAAGAGCTTGATCCGATCCGCCCGCTTCGCTCGGAACACAAAGGCGGCTCCGCAGAACGGGTCCATCCCGAACATCTCCTGCACCGCCAGTGCCAGACCGTCGATCCCCTTGCGAAAGTCGACAGGCCGGGTCGCCACGAAGACCTTCACCGGGCCGCCCTGGCCGAACATCACGACGCCGCTGCCCGTGCCGCGCGGATTGCCCGGGTCAGTTGGCCCTCGTCGACACCAGGACCCGCGCGGATGACGATGTCGCCCACCACGATTTCGAGATCAGACCCGGGGACGGCCGCCGAAGCCTCAGTCGCGCTGTCATCAACCACCAGTTCCGCGAAGAACGGCAAGGCCGCCACGCTTTCGGGCACCACCAAATTACCTTTGCGTATCTGCTTGCGCCAATCGTAAATCTGCCAGCGGGTCGTGCCGTGCTTGCGCGCAGTATCTGCGACCGTCACCCCGGGCATCATGCTCTCCGCCGCGATCCGCGCCCGCTCTGCCTTCGTCCGCCGCCGACGACCGCTTGGCCCCCCGATCACCTCAAGCCGCGAGACCCCGACGCCTATAGAGCCGTCCAATTGGACGCCCATTTTGCCGTCTCTCTCCAAATCCAAAACCTCCGCTGCACATGTCCAGCGGAGAATGAAGGCATCAACTCAAAAATGGCAGGAGGGGATCGGCGTCGCGCTTACCCCTGAACAGGACGATCTTCTGCGCCCCCGACTGGTCGATATGATCCCCGTAACCGCCTTGACTTGCTTGGCAACTTCGCCAACATCGGCCAGCGCCATGGTCCGGCCGTCCGGCGGCAGGCTCGGGCATTTGGAGTGCTGCGCGAGAGTTTGTCACGAAGACCAACCGCATCGGGCTCTTTCTTCCTCCTGAGCATTTAGATTTTTCCGTCTTCTGTATATGCTTGCTGGCACAGAGCATTTACAGGGAGTGGCGCCGGTCGCGATGGGGGGAACGGGGAACGCACTAGAAGTCAGCGAATTTCTGCTGGAACTTTACCATGACGCCTCGGAATGTACGCCCGACGAACTCCGTCTCCGCGTGCTGAAAAACCTGCAGCGCTTCATTCCCTTCGATTTCGGGGTGTGGGGTGGTGGCTGGGCCGATGGCCGACTGGTCACGGACCTCACCGTTCTCAACCAAAGCGAGGCGATATTGGGCGAGTGGGACTCTGTCGCCCAGGAGGACGCCTTCTGCGACCTGACACTCAATCGTCTAGGCGCGACGGCCCGCTTCGATGACGTTCCGGACTATCGCACAAGTCTGGCCTACAACGAGCATTGGCGGCGCTTCGACGCCTCGCACATGATGGCCACCATCGTCGGTGAAAAAACTGACGGCTATGTCAGCTTCGTGGGACTTTGCGCGGATGACAGGCCGATGACCTTCTCCGACACCGAGCGCATGTTCAAGCAGATGCTTATGCCGCATCTGTCCCAGGCGCTGCGTATGAATCGGGAGCTCTGGGCTGGGCGCGCTGCCATGGAGCATGAAGCTGTCGCGCTGGTGGACCGGGAGGGCTACGTGCTTTCGGCTCACGGTCCGTTCCACGATCTTGCCGAACACGAATGGGGTGGACGCATAGTGCACCTACCCGCTCACGTCATGGGCACGCTTAGACGTGGCAAGCGCTGGCGGGGCGAAATGCTGGATGTTCGATTGTCCCCATTCGGCAGCAATTATTTCGTCCACCTGTCGATCCACCTGGGCCTTTCAGGCCTATCTCACCGAGAGCGTGAGGTCGCCGAATTGTTCGCATCGGGCATGACCACCAAGCAAGTCGCGCGTGTCTTGGGCACATCGCCCTCCACCGTGCGCAATCAGATTGTTCGTATCTACGAAAAGCTCGGCATTTCCAGTAAAGCGCAGCTCGCGACACTTGCTGGCGGGAAGTAACTGCCCATTCTGCTCTGTCAATAGAGCAAATGCTCTATTCTCAATCCAGCCTAGAGTTGGGATACCTTCAGGAAGCTCGCCAGACAAGAGCGGGCGTAAACGGAGGATGCATGTGGGATTTTAGTGTTGGCAGGGCGATGGGTCTGATGATGCAGACCCTGCCTTTCGTCGTGCTCAGGATGGCGGTCTATTTCGGGATCACGCTGGCCTATATTCTTGTGACGGGAGCGGGTGCCGGGATCGGGTTCGGGGTCGGCGCATTTGGCGATTCCGGATTTCAGGCAGGTTCGACCTTCTGGGGCGGCCTGATCGGTTTCGGCCTTGTCGGAGCCGTCATGTACTGGGCGCGCGAATACATCCTCTACATCGTCAAGGCTGGCCATATCGCCGTGCTGGTCGAACTGATCGACGGCAAGCCGATGCCTGAGGGGCGCTCGCAGATTGAGCATGGCAGAGTCGTCGTGACGGAGCGGTTCGCCCAGGCCAGCGTGCTGTTCGCGGTCGATCAACTCATCAAGGGCGTGCTGGGGGCAATTACCGGCCTGGTCCGAGGCATCCTCTCCATACTGCCGATACCGGGCACCCGGCAGTTGGTTGGCATTCTGCATGCCTTTCTGCAAGTGGCCGTCGGGTTCATCGACGAGGTGATCCTTGCCTACGCGATCCGGACCGGCTCGACCAATCCCTGGGGCTCGGCCAAGGACGCGCTGGTGCTCTATGGGCAGAACTACAAGGTGATGCTCAAGAATGCCGCCTGGCTGGCTATCATCGTCTATCTCCTGAGCTTTGTGGTTTTCCTGGTAATGCTCGCGCCCGCGGCGCTGATTGTCTACCTGATGCCCGGCGCTTGGGCGGCTGGCGGGTTCGTTTTCGCGCTTCTGTTCGCCTGGGCGTTCAAGGCGGCGCTGCTCGAGCCGTTCGCCATCGCTTGCCTGATGCAGGTCTATTTCAAGACCATCGAAGGCCAGCAGCCAGATCCTGAATGGGATGCACGACTGGAGCAGATGTCCAAGAAGTTCCGCGAACTCAAGGCGCGTGCAGCTGGCAGCCAGCCTCAGCCCGATGCCAGTGCCCAACCTGCCTGACAGGACAATATGAGGAATTCGTCATGAGACTGTTCGCCGTCTTGTCGCTGGCGCTCGCCACGCTCTCCCAGCCGTCGATTGTATCGGCAGCCGAGGATGTGGTGATCGTTTACGACGGTTCCGGATCGATGTGGGGGCAGATCGATGGAGTCGCCAAGGTCGAGATAGCGCGCGAGGTCATTGGGGATCTCATCGCCACCTGGCCTGAGGACGCCAATGTGGGGCTCATGGCCTATGGGCACCGGCGCGAAGGTGACTGCTCCGACATCGAGACCCTGATTGCACCGGGCCCGCTGGACCGGTCCGCCTTCGTTTCGACGGTCAACGGGGTCACGCCGCGCGGGCGTACGCCGCTCACCGAATCCGTTCGTCAGGCCGCCGAACTGCTTTCGTATCGCGACACACAGGCGACCGTGATCCTGATCTCGGACGGATTGGAAACCTGCCAAGCCGATCCTTGCGCGCTGTCGGCGGAACTGGCGCAGCAGGGCGTCAACTTCACCGCCCATGTGGTCGGCTTTGATCTGACCGAAGAAGAACACGCAGGCCTTGCCTGCATTGCAGAAAATACCGGCGGGGTCTTTGTTCCCGCGCAAGACGCCGATGACCTGCGCGATGCCCTCGCCCTGGTGCAGAGCGCCGTGCACCTTGAGCCGCTCTTGCCATCCCAACCGGAGCCCGAGCCTGAACACCAGGTCGACGCCGACATCGAGCTCGAAGCGCCCGCTACGGTCGTCACCGGCGCCAGCTTCGCCGTTTCGTGGTCGTCCGCGATCGATCCGCAGGATTATGTCACCATCGTTCCCATTGGGGCGGATGAGAACTCCCGTGGCGACTACCAGCGGGTGCGCGGCGACACAGAGGGTAGCCTGACTGCGCCCGCCGAGCCCGGGCTTTACGAGGTGCGGTATGTGCTGAACGACGGCAGGCGCGTGCTTGGCACTGCCCCGATGGAAATTGTCGAGGCCGAAGTCACCATCTCTGCACCCGATGAAGTCACGACGGGTGCCAACTTTATCGTCTCCTGGTCATCCTCTATCCATCCGCAGGACTACGTTACCATCGTTCCGGCTGGCGCCGATGAAGGGAGCTACACCAATTACCAGCGGGTGCGCGAGACCACCGAAAACAGACTGGTGGCTCCAGCCGAACCTGGTCTCTACGAAGTGCGCTATGTGCTCAATGAGGGGTCGAGGACGCTGGCCTCGATCCCGGTGGAGGTGGTCGAGGCCGAGATGTCCGTTTCGGCCCCGGAAACGGTCACGACAGGGGCGAGCTTTGCTGTTTCCTGGTCATCCTCGGTCCATCCGCAGGATTATGTCACCATCGTTCCTGCTGGCGCCGATGAAGGGAGCTACACCAATTACCAGCGGGTGCGCGAGACAACCGAAAACAGCCTGGTCGCTCCAGCCGACCCGGGACTTTACGAAGTACGCTATGTGCTAAACGAGGGATCGAGGACGCTGGCATCGATCCCGGTGGAGGTGGTCGAGGCCGAGATTTCCATTTCTGCCCCGAAGGCGGTCACGACAGGGGCGCGGTTCTCTGTTTCCTGGTCGTCCTCCAATCACCCGCAGGACTACGTGACCATCGTTCCCGCTGGCGCAGATGAGGGCTCCTACACCAATTACCAACGCGTTCGCGAGGACACGGAAAACAGCCTGACGGCCCCGGCCGAACCCGGTGTCTACGAGGTCCGTTATGTCTTGAACGAGGGATCAAGGACCCTGGTTTCGAGGCCTGTGGAGGTCGTCGCCGCGGAGGTTGTCCTGAATGGCCCGGACGTGGCGCGTGCGCAAACACCGCTGCGCATCAGTTGGTCTATGGCCATTCACCCCCAGGACTATATCACCATCGTCCCGGCTGGCGCCGACGAGGGTACCTATCGGGATTATATGCGCGTCAGGGATAATCTTGAGGGTGACCTCGACGCGCCCGCGGAGCCAGGCCTTTACGAGATCAGATATGTTCTGCAGGAGGGCGACCGCACGGTTTCCAGCCGCATGCTGGAAGTCGTAGGGGCTGACGCTCCGCTTGATGACGGTGTCGGTTTGGTCGTTCCTTCGCAGGCCAGCCCTGGCGAGATAATCACCGTTTCCTGGTCCGGTGGTGCCGGCAGCGCCGACCAGCGCCTGGCGCTTGCCCGGGCCGATCAGGCCGATTTCAGCTGGATCGAAGCTCATCGTATCGCTGAGGAAACGACACTCGAATTGACCATGCCAAATGAACCGGGCCGCTATGAGGTCCGGTATCTCGATATCAGCGGGCAGGTTGTTCTTGGCCGCGCCATTGTGGAGGTGGAATGACCATGTTTCTTCCCAAAAAGTCTCAAGGGCTTGCTGTGGCGGCCGCCGTTCTTGTGCTGCCCTGCTTCGCCTCCGCCGCCCATGCCGACGCATCCGGCCCGGATGCCTGGCGGGTGACCGTCGTTCCGGCCAATGACGTACTCAATGTTCGGATGGGTCCAGGCACCAATTATCCGGTTATCGAAACCTTCGCGCATGACGAGCGGGGCCTGCAGCAGATCACCTGCGTTCCGTTTTACACGATGGCGCATTTTTCGGTGATGACCAACGCGGAGATCGACGCCCTTCCGCCGAGTTGGTGCCTGATGCGTTCAGCCGATTTGAGCAAGGCAGGCTGGGTGGCGCAACGCTATCTGATCGCCGATTTCGATGATGACGTCCTTTTCGGGAATGGCGGAGGGTATGACGAGCCCGAGGAGGTGGTGGATGTCGAAAAGATCCTTCCCGCGCCCACGGCCGGTCCTCACGCGTGGTCAGGCGACGAACTGATCGAACACGCGCGTGGGCTCGTTGCGGCGCTATATGCCTATGATGATCCTGCTCGTGGGGTGAGCCATCGCGATCCGGCCGCGCCCGATGTGTTTTTCTCCAGTGAATTCAGGGATGCGCTACGATCCCGCCCGCCCGGCGCGGACCTGCTCATTGGCGCGCAGGATTTCCAGGGCACGGTTTCCGAGCCGATGCCGGACCCCGATCAACCCATGTTCCGGGGCATGATCACGATCAATGTCGAGGTCGAGAATTTCGGCCAGACGCACACGGCCGTCTTCCGCCTGCGCGGAGACACCACTCGGCCCGACGCACCCTTGCGCATCTTCCGCATCGAGCACGATGGCTGGTCGTACCCGTAAGCGCATAAAAAGGACTTCTTCAATGAAACTGTATCAAGCGCCTATCCTGGCAGCATTCGGCCTCACCCTGTGCCTGGCGCAACCTGCACTGGCGCAAATCGCGAAAACGGCGATGGGTTCAGTCGAGGCGACGATCGGCGACAGGGCCTATTCCGGCGAAACGCTCAATGTACCATCGGAGGGAACATCGACGGCCGAGATCCGATCCTTCGGCCCGGTGACCTCTATCCAGATACAGGCGCACGACCCCGAGGCCGACAGCCTCATGCGCAACGTCCTGACGATCGAGGTTTCGCTGATGGGGAGCGACGCGTCCGCCTCGATCATGGAAACGACCATTTCCTGGTGGCCGGAAGGAATGAGCCCGCCCTATTATCTCGGCGAAGACAGCGGGACGGCACCCGAAGTCGTCTTCGATAGGCTTTCCCTGGAAGATGGGGGCAGCGCGCAGGGCCGCTTCTCGGCCGTCCTCTGCCGCAGGGACAGCTTGCTCGCGGAAGCCGACACGAGCAATTGCCTGCCGGTCGAGGGCACGTTCGATACCGCATTGCGCAAGGCCGATTGAGACGGGGAATTCGCGGGCGCACCGGTATCGGGCGCTCTGAAAGGGGGACGTGTATGGTAGGCTATCGGACGGTGATGCCGTGGTTGAAAAATTGCGCGCTCATCTGTGCGCTTGCCTTGCCGACCCTCGCGTTCGTCCCGCAGGCCGCGGCCCAGACCGTCGATCCAGACGCGCCCTACGCGGACGCCTATGACGTCATGAACCGCGGGAGGCTGGTCGGCTCATGGCGGGGCACGATCGCCGCTGTGGCGCATGGCGCTTCGGGTCGATGCACAAAATGCGGGCGATCCCGCTTACCACGCCATGGCTCCGGCTTATGACGGCCCGGCTTGCTGGTTATCTTGAAGGCGAGGCTGTGGGCGGGATCGGCATTTCTTCGGGCACGTCGGCCCAGGATCGCGACGTGGCCGAAGCCGCGATCGCGGCCTGGGCCGCTGTCTGAGTGCCCGCTCATTTCCCGATTCTGAGCGCTTTCATACGGTTATAGAGCGTTTTGCGCGATATCCCGAGGAAGTTCGCGGTGTCGCCCTTGCGGAAACGGTTGCGGCGCAGGGCATCGAGAAGCCATTCAGCTTCATCAGTGACCTGCGCCGTGGCGGCGGGGGCTGGCTCGGTGTCGGGGCCGTCGATCAGTCCCGCAAGCTCGGTCGCGCTGATCACATTGCCGCGCATCCGCGCCAGCGCGCCTTCCGCCACGCGACGCAACTCGCGGATATTGCCGGGCCAGGAATGGGAAAGCAGCCGCCTGAGTGCGTCGGGCGAAATCTCCGGGCGCGGGCCAGCGGCAACGGGTCCAGTCAGCAGCATGAGGAACTGGCGCAGATAAGGCAGGATGTCTTCCGGCCGGTCTCGCAAGGGCGGGATTTCGATCAGTGCGGCGCGAAAGAGGCGCAGGGTCTCGCGGTCGAATTCAGTCGCCGATCTGCCGATCAGAATGGCGCGGCTGCGCTCTGCTCCGGGTTCGGTCGTCTCGGCCCAGTCGTGGATGATCTGCAGCGCCTCGGGTCGTAGTTGTCCGGCGTCGGAGAAGATCAGCGTCCCCCCTTCGCGCCGCAAAAGCGCCGCGCGCCGATCGGCGCGTCCCCGGCCCAGCAGGATGGCCTCGGGGTCGCGATTGACCTTCTCGGCGGTGACCTGCAGCAGTCCGCCCGCGCGGCGGCTGAGCGTATGCAGGCTGCGCGCGATATTGATCCGTCCAGAGCCCGGCTCTCCCAGAACCAGCACCGGCATTTCCAGCCCGGCGAGCCGGCTGATCTGATCAACCGCGTGGTTCATACTATCGGAATGGCCAAAGATCCCGGTCAGCCGTCGCACCTCGGTCAGAGTGCGGCTGCGCGAACTCTCAGCGGCGCGCAGCGCACCCACGGTCTTGAAGGCCGACGTGGCCTCAATGATCGCGCGTTCGAGCGGCATCCGGTCAAGCGTCGATCCGCCGAGATAGCCATCGGCTTCGGAGCTTTGCCAGACGCGGAACATATCCCCGGGGCTGATGATCGGCCCACCTTCGAGCAGACACAGGATATCGGGGTTCGTCCGCCGCAGCTGACGGAACATATGGCGGGCGCGGTCGGCAGCCTCGTCAAGGGTGAATTCCTGCGCGACATCGCGCATGCCCCCGGCATTCCAGCCAAAATTCAGGCAAAGGACATCCGGGCCGACCTCAGTCATGGCCTCCAGCTCGTCACGAGTTTTGACATAGGCGAGAGTGGCGAGCCCCGCCGCCCGCGCCTCGCGCATCAGGGCAATCTCGCGCGAAAACCCCATGCCTGCCTCTTCCAGCGCTTGACGGAACTGACCATCGTGATGGATGACGGTGGGGAAATTGGCGATGCCGGCATAGCCTGCCTGTCGCGTCACGGCGGCAAGCCGTGCCAGATCAAGGCGGGGGTCAAAGGCCGAGACACCGCGCAGGACCGGAACAGCCACCGTTCCAAGGATCTCGCGCTGCGCGAAATCATCCGTGAAATCATTGGCGTCGGCCAAAGGCAGCATGGCTGCAATCGATGCCGCCCCCATCATCCTGTAGCGCCCGGCATTCAGCGCAAGGATGAAATCCGCACTGCCCTGAACGGCTGCCTGGGCTGCAAGCCCCGCGCCCACCGCTGCGCCGACCAGCGGCTCGCCGGACCCAAGGCGGCGTTCGGCGCGGGCAATCAGGCTGCGGCGGCTGTCGTCGGAGATCATGCGGCCCTGTCCCCGAGGGACACCACCCCCGCGCCGCGCGCGATCAGCGTGTCAAGTTCACTGCCATAGCCACGCGGGCGGAATACGAGAAAGGGAAGCCCCTGCTCTGAGGCGGCGCGCATTTCCTGTTCCATAAGTCGGGCCGACATGGCCCGGCTGCGCCAGTCGCGCAAGGAGACCCCGGGATGGAGCACGATCTGCGTCGCGCCCGCCCCGGCCATCAAGGCGCCATGGCCCGCGCCCCTGGCGAGACCGAGCGTCTGAAACCCTAGCGCGGTGAATTCGGCAATCAGCGCCACCTCGCGCGCGACGCCAAGCCCGGCACTGGCCACGGCGCGTGCGGTATCCCCGTCAAGGACCTGGCAGCTTGGCCAGTTGAACACGGTGTCCACGCCCGCATCGCGCAGCGTATCGGCGATGCGGGCCGGGTTCAGAAACGGGTCCGACATCATCAGGGCGAGTGCTCCTCCCTGATCCTGATCCCGCGCCCGGATCCGATCCCGGCAATAACCAAGCGCTGCTCCGTTCAGATCGGTCAGCGGCAGCAGGGCTGCGGTTTCTTCATGGCCCTGCGGCAACAGCGCCAGCCCCGGGCAAACGATCTCGCGCCATGCTGTATCGCCCGCCGGTCGGCTGGAGAGCCGCCATTGTTGCCCCGGCATATGCCTCGCAGGGCAGGGGGAATCATAGGGCAGACCCATTCTGCGCCTCATCTGGCATGCGAGAAATTACCCATTTTTACCCATCATTCTGCCAAAAGGCCACTACTCACTTCCGCAGTCCCATGCAACCAATAGAGAGCCAATGGGGAGAGGAACCTCATTGGCCTTTGTCCTGAATGCTGAAAAGAGACGTGCGGCGGTACTGCCTCTGCGCGCGGGGGAGAATTTTGCCTTGGCCTGGTTTCTGACCGTCACACTCAATGGTGTGACTCTTGCCGCGCTGTATTTCATCGTTGCCTGCGGCTTTTCGCTGATCTTCGGCCTGATGCGCACGGTGAATATGGCGCATGGATCGCTCTATCTGATCGGGGCCTATGTCGGTTATGCGGTCTATGATCCGCTTTATGCTAATGACGCGACATTCGCTTATGCTTGGTATTTGGCGATCCTTGCAGGGATGGCGGCGGCGGCTCTGACGGGGATAGTGATGCAGGTCGCCTTCCTCGGCTGGATGCAGGGCCAGGAACTGCGCCAGGCAATGGTGACCATCGGCCTTTCGATCATCATTGCCGATCAGATCCTTGCGCAATTCGGCGGCTCGCCGTTCCAGTTCTTTGCCCCTGATGCGCTGTTCGGGCCGGTGGTACTGCCGGGTGTCGGACGCTATCCCTTTTTCCGCCTGTTCCAGGTCATTGCGGCGTTGGCGGTGGGCGTTGGCCTCTGGCTGATCCTGAACCGCACCAGACTTGGGATCATGGTGCGCGCGGGTGTCGATGACCGCGAGATGCTGGCGGCCTGCGGCATCAATGTGCCCCTGACCTCTGCGCTGGTCTTTGCGCTCGGTGCAGCGCTGGCGGGGCTTGGCGGCGTGATCGGCGCAACGGCGCAGCCGGTGGCGCTTGGGGTCGATACGCGGTTTCTGCTGTCCTCGCTGGTGGTGGTGATCGTGGGCGGCATGGGCTCGATCGGCGGCACTGCGGTTGGCGCGCTGCTGATCGGGCTGGCCGAGCAATGGGGGCTGGCCCTCTTCCCGACCTGGTCGGTCATCCTGACCTTCGCAATCATGGTGGCGACGCTGGCGATCCGGCCGCAGGGTATCATGGGGGCGGCGAAATGATCCGCGCGCTGCATCTGATCACCGGGCTTTGCCTCCTTACGGCGCCGCTGCTGCTGAGCGACTTCTGGCTGATGAATATCCTTGGCCGCACGCTGGTTTACGGCATCATCGCGCTGTCTCTGACCTTTCTGGCGACCTATGGCGGCTTTGTCTCGCTGGCGCAAACGATGATCGCGGGCGTGGCGGGCTATACCATCGCGATCACCGTGCCCGAGGCGGTGCCGGCGAATGGCGCGCAACTGCCTTACGCGGTGGCGATTCCGCTGGCGCTGCTGGCGGCAACCCTTGCCGGTCTGCTGGTGGGCATGATTTCGATGCGCACCAATGACATCTATCTTCTGATGATCACACTGGCGCTGGCGGTGGGGGGCAGCCTTTTCGCCCAGGCCAATACCGCGCTTCTGAATGGCTATGAGGGTATCCGCAATGTGCTGGGGCCTGAGGTGCTGGGCCTGCCTTTACGCGATCCGCTGGTCTTTTACCTGACCGCGCTGGCGATTGCGGCCATGCTTTATCTGGCGGTGCTCTGGCTGGTGAAGACGCCCTTCGGGCTGGTCTTGCAGGGGCTGCGCAGCCATCCTCGCCGGGTCTCCGCGCTTGGTTTTGACGCCGGGCTGCATCGCGTCATGGCATTCGCAGTGGCGGGCTTCATCGCGGGTGTCGGCGGTATCATGGTGACGATTTACAATATCGGCATCACGCCCGCTTCAATCGGCATGGGGGCGACCGTCAATATTCTGGTCATGTGCGTGATCGGGGGGATGCGCCACCCGGCCGGCGCCTTCATCGGCGCGCTGATCTTTACGCTGCTCGATACATTCGCGGCCTCGATCTATGACCGCGATCGATTCAACACCCTGATCGGTATGGTTTTCCTGGGGATTGTCCTTTTGTCGCCCGATGGGGTGCCGGGCCTGATCCAAAGCGCCCGCCGTCAGATGCGCAAGCTCTACCGGGGTGTTGAGGAGCGCCCTGGCAACCAAGGATGAAGCACGCATGAGGGAGGAAAACATGCAAGCTGTCAAAACCAACCCGTTCCGGCCGATGGTCGCAGCGATTGCCCTTTTCGCCGCCTTTGGCAGCCCGGCCTTCGCCGAGGACGATGTGATCCGGATCGGCTCGGTCACTACGCTGGAGGGGCCCTTTGCCACCGGCGGCCAGGATGCCTACCGCATGATGGAACTGGCCTTTGAAGAAGTCGGCTGGGAGATCAACGGCAAGAAGATCGAATGGATCCGCGAAAGCTCCAACGCCCAGGCCGATGTCGCGCTGGCGCGGGCGAGGAAGCTGATCGAACAGGATGGCGTTGATATCGTGATCGGTCCGCTGTCGGGCGCCGAGGGTATGGCGCTGCGCGACTATTCCAAAACGGTGCCCGGCAAGACCTTTGTGAATGGCTCGGCGGCGGCGGCGGATGCGACCCTGCGCGATGTCTCGGAGAACTTCTTCCGCTTCAATACCGAAGGCACCCAGTGGATGGCGGGCCTGGGCAGCCATGCCTATAACGAAAAAGGGTTGCGCCATGTGACCATCGTGGCGGCAGACTATGCGTTCCCTTATGCGCAGGTCTTTGGCTTCATGCATGAATATTGCGCGGCGGGTGGTAAGGTCACCAAACTCTGGTCACCGCTGAACACAACTGATTTTGCATCGATCATCACCTCGATCCCGGCGGATTCTGATGGGCTTCTGGTGGTGCAGGGCGGCACTGATGCGCTCGCTTTCCTGACCGAATATGCGCAGAACGGGGGCGAGCTGCCGATCATGGGTGGCTCGATTACCGCTGACCAGACGTTGCTTTCCGCCCGTGGTCCGCATCAGCGGCTGATGGAGGGGATGGTTGCGGCAGGTCCGATTGCCGATGTGATTGATGATGAGGACTGGACCACATTCGTCGCCACCTATCGCGAGAAATTCCCGGACGGGTTTGAAAGCCCGTCGATCCACGGCGTGAACTACTACACCAATACCAAAGCGGTGCTGCTGGCGCTGGAAGAGATCGGCGGTGATCTGTCAGGTGATCAGAAAGCCTTCCAGGAGGCGCTGGCGAAGGTTGAGTTCGTCAATCCGGTGGGGGCGAAGGTCTCGCTCGACAGCAACCGTCAGGCGATTTCCGATATCTTCCTGACCGAGATCATCAATGATGACGGCACCATGCGGACCAAAGCCTTCGGCAAGACCGAAGGGGTTTCGCAAAGCCTCGGGATGGAGACAGAAGCCTTCCTCGCGCTTGGGGCGCCCTCGCGCGATAACCCTGATTGCGCGCCCTGATCCCCCTGTGACGCTGCCGGGCCGGGACATCATCCCCGGCCCGGACCCTGTCCTGTTCCCGAAGAGGTTGCGATGAGATCCGTCCAGAACACCGCCGCACCGCCAGCGCTTGATTTACGCGCGGTCGGGCGTACCTTTGGCAGCCTGAGGGCGGTGGCCGATGTTACGCTTGCCATCGCGAGCGGTGAGCGCCGCGCGATCCTTGGGCCAAATGGTGCTGGAAAGACGACTCTTTTCAATACGTTACTTGGTGATTTCCCGCCGACCTCTGGCACGATTTCGCTTTTTGGCGAAGATATCACCCGCATGCGCCCGCAGCACCGGATCCGGCGTGGGATGGGGCGCACCTATCAGACCTCGCTCCTTTTCGACGGGCTGAATGTCGAAGAAAACCTCTATCTCGCGGTGCGCGGCATGCGGACGAACCGGCTGTCGCTTTTGCGCCCGCGCAGGGGAGACGTGGCGCTGGCACAGGCGCGCGCTACGGCCGAACGAATGCGGATCAGCCATTTGCTGTCCCGCGATGTCAGCGATCTGTCGCATGGCCAGCGCCGCCAGGTCGAGATCGGCATGGCGCTGGCTGCGGAGCCAAAAGTTCTGATGCTGGACGAGCCCGCCGCAGGCCTTTCCGCTGCTGAGCGCCCCGAACTGAACCGCATCCTTGCCGGTCTGCCGCGCGATCTGACCCTTGTTCTCATCGAACACGATATGGATGTGGCGCTCAGGAATGCCGATATGGTCACCGTGATGAAAGATGGCCGCGTGGTTGCCGAAGACCTTCCCGGCCGCATTTCCGACAATGCCGTGGTGCGCGAGATCTACCTTGGCGGAGGGCATCACTGATGGGCCTTTTGCAAATCTCGGACCTGCATGTCCATTTCGGCAAGGCACATATTCTGCAAGGCGTCTCGCTGGAGTTGGGGGCCGCGCCTTTGTCCATCGTGGGGCGCAATGGCATGGGGAAAACCACGCTTTGCCAAGCGATTGCGGGGTTGGTCACGGCGCAGAAGGGCGAGATCAGGCTGAACGGGCGCGCGCTGCGCGGGACAGGGCCGACCACCATCGCCCGCGCCGGGATCGCGCTGGTACCCCAGGGGCGCAGGCTTTTCCGCTCGCTGACCGTGCATGAACATCTGCGGCTTGTGGCGCAGCCGGGCACGCCCGGTGATGTCGCATGGACGATTGAACGCGTCTATGACACGTTCCCGCGTCTGGCTGAGCGCCGCCAGAACCGGGGCAACCAGCTTTCGGGCGGCGAGGCGCAGATGGTCGCCATTGCCCGCGCGCTTTTGATGAACCCGGCTCTGGTGGTGATGGATGAACCATCCGAGGGCCTCGCGCCCGTTATCGTCGACCATCTTATCCAGGTGCTGCGCCAGATCGCAGCTGAAGGGATGGGCGTTTTACTGATCGAACAGGCGCTGCATGTCGCGACCTCGGTCTCTGACCAGGTGGCGGTGATGGTGAACGGTCAGCTGACCCAGCCGATGGCATCGGCGGTGCTGGCCGGCGATCCGACGGCGCAGCAGCGCTGGTTGGGTGTGGGGGTCTGAGTTTGAGGGAGGGAATTTGGGGGGAGAAGCAAAGATGAAAACGGTTCTCGTCATCGGAACGATGGACACAAAGGCGGATGAGCTGCGTTTCGCGGCGGATCTGATCCGTGCGGCGGGGGTGCCGGTGCGGCTGGTCGACGTCTCGACAGCAACAAGCGTCGCCGGTGCCGATGTCAGCGCCGAGGAGGTCGCCGCCAGTCATCCGGAAGGGCGGGGCGCGGCGCTCGGTCTTGAGGACCGCGGGCGGGCGGTTTCCGGCATGGCGGTGGCGCTCACCCGCTGGCTGCTGGCGCAGGAGGATATCGGCGGAGTGTTGGGGCTCGGCGGCTCCGGCAATACGGCGCTGGTGACCGAAGGGATGCGGGCGCTGCCGGTGACGCTGCCAAAGCTGATGGTCTCCACCGTCGCCTCCGGGAATGTCGCGCCCTATGTCGGCCCGACGGATATTGCCATGATGTATTCGGTGACCGATGTCGCGGGGCTGAATGCGATTTCGCGCCGGGTGATCGGCAATGCGGCACATGCCATCGCGGGGATGGTGAAATGGCCGGTCCCGGCAGATGTGGGTGGCCTGCCTGGGATCGGCATGACCATGTTCGGCGTCACCACCACGTGTATCGACCAGCTGCGCGCGGAACTCGCGGGCGAGATCGAGCCCTATGTCTTTCACGCCACCGGCACCGGCGGCCAGTCGATGGAAAAGCTGGTCGAGGCCGGTCTTTTGTCTGCGGCCCTTGATATCACCGCAACCGAAGTGCCTGACCTGCTGATGGGCGGCGTCTTCCCCTGCACAACGGATCGCTACGGCGTCTTTGCCCGCACCCGCCGCCCCTGGGTCGGTTCGGTCGGCGCGGTGGATATGGTGAACTTCGGCGCGCTGGAAACGGTGCCGGAGAAATACCGGGACCGGAACCTCTACTTCCACAATGCGCAGGTCACGCTGATGCGCACCACGCCCCCGGAAAATCGTGCCATAGCGCGCTTCATCACTGATGCGCTGAACCACTGCGAGGGCGAGGTGCGGCTTTTTCTGCCGCTGGGCGGTGTTTCCGCCATCGACGCGCCGGGTATGCCATTCCACGACCCCGAGGCCGATCAGGCGCTTTTCGATGAGATCCGCGCGACTTTCCGTTCCGGGCCAAACCGCCGGCTGATCGAGACCGAGCATCACATCAACGCGCCCGCCTTTGCGGCGGACGTCGCGCGTCACTACCGGGAGACTATCCAATGAGCAGAAGAAACGTGCCCGACCGCAAGGCCCTGATGGAGCGGTTCCAAGATATGGCCGCCCGCCGTCAGCCAATTATCGGCGGTGGCGCGGGCACCGGCCTATCCGCCAAATGCGAGGAAGAGGGCGGCATCGATCTGATTGTGATCTACAACTCCGGGCGCTACCGAATGGCCGGACGGGGTTCGCTTGCCGGGGTGCTGGCATACGGCAACGCCAATGAAATCGTTCTTGATATGGCGCGCGAGGTGCTGCCCGTTACCCGTAACACGCCGGTTCTGGCCGGGGTCAATGGCACCGATCCTTTTCTGATCCTCGACCATCACCTTGACCAGTTGAAGGTGCTTGGATTTTCCGGGGTGCAGAACTTCCCCACCGTCGGGCTGATCGACGGTGTCTTCCGGCAGAACCTCGAAGAGACCGGCATGAGTTTTGCGCTGGAGATCGACATGATCGCGGCGGCACATGCCAAAGACCTGCTGACCACGCCCTATGTGTTTTCCGCCGATGAGGCAGTAGCGATGACCCGCGCCGGAGCCGATATCATCGTGCCGCATATGGGGCTGACGACCGGCGGCTCGATCGGGGCCGAGACCGCGCGCACGCTGGATGATTGTGTGCGTGACATCACGGAATGGGCCGAGGCTGCACGGGTGGTGCGCAAGGATGTGTTGGTGCTTTGCCACGGCGGACCGATCTCGTCGCCCTCGGATGCGGAATATGTGTTGCGCAACGCGCCCGGGATCAACGGCTTTTATGGTGCCAGCTCGATGGAGCGGTTGCCGGCAGAACTGGCGCTGGTTGACCAGACCCGGCGTTTCAAATCTCTGACGTTCTGAACCAGCCCTGAAAATAAGGAAATTGCTATGGCACGCGCCTTTGCCAGCCGGATCATCAATGTGCCTACAGGAGTGGTCTGGGCTGTGGTCCGGGACTTCAATGGCTTGCCGAAATGGCATCCGGCGATCCGCGACAGTGAAATCGAAACCGGCGCGCCCGCCGATCAGGTCGGGGTGATCCGCGCCTTCCACCTGCAGGACGGGACGCTTGTGCGCGAACGACTCCTGTCGCTTGACGATAGCCGCTACGGCCTCAGCTACAATTTCGAAACCCCTGCCTTCCCTGTCACCGATTACCGTGCCGGGATCGACCTGATCCCGGTCACGAAAACCGGTGGCACCTATGTGCAATGGTGGGCGGAATTCGACGAGGCTCCGGAAGATCAGGGCAAATACGTTGAGCTCATTTCCGACGCTGTCTTTGCCGCCGGGCTGGAGGCGCTGGAGCTTTTCGTCAAAGATCTGCCTGCCACCGATGAGCCCCTCTGGCAGGGCTGGCGTCCGGCCAAGGTCTTTGTCTCGACGCCGATGGCGGTTCCGGTCGATAACGTATGGCAAGAGATGCGCGACTTCGCGGGCATGGATTGCTGGCATCCTGACATCAGCGCAATGGTGATGCTGGATGGTGCGCCATCAGATCAGGTCTCAGCCGTGCGTGATTTTCAGTTCGGACCAGGGCGGCTGCATGAGCAGCTGACGCTGCTGTCGGATACCGATCGGGCGTTTCGCTATCGCATCCTGAAGAGCCCGCAACCCTGGATGAACTATCACGCGGGCGCGCGGCTCTGGCCGGTCACCGCAGATAACTCCACGCTGGCGGTCTGGACGGCGGATTGGGTGGCATCTCCCAATGACGATGTGACGCTGATCCCGCTGGTGCATGACCATGTGTTCCAGCTGGCTTTAGACACGCTGGATGCAAAGCTGCGGATGGGATAGTTTCTCGGGGTAATATAACGGCGAACCGACTGGTTTACACATCGCTTGCCAGCCATCGCAGACCGGCCGGAATACGTGGTTTTCATAGACGAAACCGCGGCGAAGACCAATCTTACCCGCTTGCGGGGCCGGGCCCTGCGTGGCACACGCCTGACCATGGATGCGCCCTTTGGCAGTTGGGGGACACAGACCCTGATTCCCGGCCTTGCACCGGATGCCCTGATCGCCCCCTGGTTCATCAGGGGGCGATGGACGGTCCCGCCTTCGCAACCTGTACGCGCGAGATCCTGATCCCGGAGATCGAGCCGGGAACCGTGGTGATCCTCGACAACCTTGCCACTCACCGCAACAAGCAGGCTGCCGAGGCTCTGCGTGCCCATTGCTGCCGGTTCCGATACGCACCGTTTAGGCCAAATCCCGAACTGACGATCCAGAGGCACGACATCTTCGATCATCTCGACCGGGGTGAGCTTGCCGAGACGGGCTTTATCGCCATGTTGTGCAAGACCATCCGTCCAAGGATCAAACTGAGGCGATGTGCCCGAGACAGCCGACATGGGCGAGATACTGCATCACTGCTGCGGGGTGACAACCCTTCGATCTTGCAACAGCCATTGACGTCGTGACCACCTCCAACGGCATCGGGTTCTGATATTGGGGGCAGCCCTCAGCGGTATTGCGGCGGAAAGGAATGCAGATAAACGCTGTTATGATGCAAGCGCCCGCAAAGAACGTCCGTCATCAAGAGCGGCAAGTTCAAGTATGATGGCACTGGCCCTGACCTGCCCCCCGGAAGTTTCTTCGCCGCGATGTAGAGTCTGCCCGTAAGCGCGACGCCGATCCCCTCCTGCCATTTTTGAGTTGATGCCTTCATTCTCCACGCACATGTGCGGCGGAGGTTTTGGATTTGGAGAGAGACGGCAAAATGGGCGTCCAATTGGACGGCTCTATAGGCGTCGGGGTCTCGCGGCTTGAGGTGATCGGGGGGCCAAGCGGTCGTCGGCGGCGGACGAAGGCAGAGCGGGCGCGGATCGCGGCGGAGAGCATGATGCCCGGGGTGACGGTCGCAGATACTGCGCGCAAGCACGGCACGACCCGCTGGCAGATTTACGATTGGCGCAAGCAGATACGCAAAGGTAATTTGGTGGTGCCCGAAAGCGTGGCGGCCTTGCCGTTCTTCGCGGAACTGGTGGTTGATGACAGCGCGACTGAGGCTTCGGCGGCCGTCCCCGGGTCTGATCTCGAAATCGTGGTGGGCGACATCGTCATCCGCGCGGGTCCTGGTGTCGACGAGGGCCAACTGACCCGGGCAATCCGCGCGGCACGGGCAGCGGCGTCGTGATGTTCGGCCAGGGCGGCCCGGTGAAGGTCTTCGTGGCGACCCGGCCTGTCGACTTTCGCAAGGGGATCGACGGTCTGGCACTGGCGGTGCAGGAGATGTTCGGGATGGACCCGTTCTGCGGAGCCGCCTTTGTGTTCCGAGCGAAGCGGGCGGATCGGATCAAGCTCTTGATCTGGGATCAGACCGGGATGGTGCTGGTTCACAAGCGGCTCGAGGGCGGCAAGTTCGTCTGGCCACAGGTGCGCGACGGGGTCATGCGCATGTCCGGAGCGCAGTTTGCAGCGCTGTTTGAGGGCGTGGATTGGCGGCTGGTCCGACCCGAACGGGCGCGGCGCCCGCTGGCGGCGGGGTGACTGGCAGGCTGCGTCGAAACGCCTGTTTTTGCTGGCCTGCAAGGGCATCCTGTGATTCACTTCCCGCCATGGAAACAGCTGATCTTGCGCGCGAAAACGCCCTGCTGAAGGCCCGCCTCGCCGAGGTGGAGGCGACGCTGGCCGAGACGCAAGAGGCCAATCGGCGGCTGCAGGATATCCTGCACGCGGCGCAGCGCGAGAAATTCGGCAAGCGCTCCGAAAAGCTCTCGCCCGACCAGTTCAACCTGCCCCTGGAAGATGCCGAATTTGCTCAAGGTGTGCTCGAGGCAGCACAAGAAAAGGCCGAAGCGGCGATGCAGCGGGCGCGCGGGGAAACACCCCGCAAGCCCAAGCGCAACCGCGGGCATCTGCCGTCCCATCTGCCTCGGGTTGAGCGCGTGATCGAGCCTGCCAGCACGCTCTGTCCCTGCGGTTGCGGCGAGATGTCCAGGATCGGGGAAGACGTGTCCGAACGTCTCGACGTGATCCCCGCCCAGTTCCGGGTGCTGGTCACGCGGCGCCCGAAATACGCCTGCCGCCGTTGCTCGCAAGCTGTCGCGCAGGCCCATGCCCCCGAGCATGTCGTGCCCGGCGGGCTGCCCACGGAACTCTTCATCGCCTGGATTATCGTCTCGAAGTTCGGTGACCACCTGCCGTTTTATCGGCAGGCCGAGATCTTCAAGCGGCAAGGGATCGATCTGGACCGCGGCACACTCGGCAACTGGGTCGGGCGCGCCTGTTTCCACCTGATGCCCGTCATCAACCAGATGCGTGCCCATCTGCGTGGCGCAGACCGCATCTTCGTGGATGAAACCCGCGCGCCGGTGCTGGAACCGGGCCTGAAACGCACCAAGAGCGGATTCTTCTGGGCCGTCGTATCCGATGATCGCGGCCATGGCGGGGCTGGCCCACCCATCGTGCTCTTCCACTATGCCCCTGGCCGGGGTAAGGCGCATCCGCTGAACTTCCTCGCCGGATACCACGGCCGCTTCCTGCAATGCGACGCCTACCAGTCCTACAACGCGATGACCGAGATCGCGCGCGACAATGGCCCGTGGCAACTGGTCTATTGCTGGACCCATGTCCGCCGCCGCTTCGTAAAGCGCTTCGAGAGCGATGGTTCACCCATTGCCGAGGAAATGCTGCGCCAGATCGCGCTGCTTTATCAGATCGAGAAGTCCGTGCGGAGCAAGGAGGCCGCTATGCGCCTTGCTGCCCGGCGTGAGCATTCGGCCCCGATCATCGCGGCGCTGAAACCCTGGCTGGAAGCCCAACTCTCGCGCATACCGCAGAAATCCCAGCTTGCCGAAGACATCCGCTACTCCCTCGCGCACTGGCCCGGACTGATCCGCTTCCTCGAGCACGGCATGCTGGAACTCGACACCAACCCGGTCGAGAACCAGATCAGGCCGATTGCCCTGACAAGAAAAAATGCACTCTTCGCCGGGAATGAAGTCGGCGCCGAAAACTGGGCTATGCTCGCCTCGCTGGTCGCTACCTGCAAGATGTCCGACGTGAACCCGGTCGACTATCTCGCCGCCACACTGCGCGCCATCCTCGACGGTCACCCACAAAGCGGTATCGAAGACCTCATGCCATGGCGCTTCAACCAGCCGTCAAGCCTCGCAGCATAGGGCCGCAACGTCGCGCTTACGGTTGAAGCGTTTAGGTTCACGCTGCTTCTAAGTCCCTGCTGGTAGGGGAGATTGAGCGCCCTCGACATTGCGAAACAGTGTCCAATTCGGGCCCCCGCAACCAAATTCCTACGCGTTATCAAATGCTTAAGAGCCGCCCTCCGGGGCGGCGTTTGCGTTTGGGACCACCGTGGAAGCACTGTGGAAGCAAGAGGGGTCGAAGTCCTTCATGTCGCTGCGTGAATCTCTGACCGTGCTCACGCAAAACGCTTACGTCTCATGTGCGAAGGCGCGCGCGAGTGCGAGCGCTTCGGATTCTATGTCGCTGCGTTTCACGTCTTTGGTCAACCAGCCGTCCTTTTCCTCGAAGCCGGCCCCTTTCAGGATAGCGATTAGTTCGTCCTTCGGCTCCTCGGGCTCCTCGAGATAGAGCTCATAGCTATCTGGACCCTCACTGATGCACAGGTAGAACTTGGCAACGTCACCGTCGAAGTCTCGCACGAAATACAGACCAGGTTCCTCTTCTGTCGACGTTGCCTCGTAATAAATTGTCGAAAAGCCGTATGGCTTCATGTCAGACGCGAGGCTGTCGTACAGGCAGTAGGTAAACAGTTCCGCATGTCGTCCGTTCATTTGCGTCTTTCTAAGAAGGTAGACGCCTCCATCTTCTGAGAAGCGCATCATTCTGTAAGTGCCGTAGTCGTAGGCCGACGGCGTTGCAAGGATCGCCTCACGCCACGGATCGATTTCCGATGCAGACTCGATGACGCCGCCAAGATCAGCGGCATATGTGTCTGGGTCATCAATTTGGTCCCAGAGGGCCTTTAGAATCTGGCTTGGCTGACCACCCGCAGCTGCACTGCGAAGAAGTCTCTTCCAACCCCAGGCCTCGTCGTATGACGTGGTCAGCAACGATCGATTTCTGCCGACATTCGGCAGGAAATT
This sequence comes from Paracoccus alcaliphilus, assembly GCF_028553725.1. NCBI lineage: Bacteria > Pseudomonadati > Pseudomonadota > Alphaproteobacteria > Rhodobacterales > Paracoccaceae > Paracoccus > Paracoccus alcaliphilus. Next base: position 429,298 of record NZ_CP067124.1, on the reverse strand, counting down.
TCCGACCGCGAGAAGTGCGCGCTCCCAGAGCCGGCCAGATCCCTTCGGGTGTTGCACAAGGTCGTCGAACATCTGTGAGGCGCATGCGAGATAATGTTCGAACGGTTCCACTAGTTCGCTTGCGGTAGCTGTGTCGAGACGCTCAAGTTCGGCATCCACCTCACCAAGCTTCAAGCCGCAGCAGCGTAGCAAGAACCCAATCTGCCCTCGAAAATAGGTATGCCGCTCTGCCCGGGCGAGCCGTTCCGGCCAGCCGCCGCCGAAACCGATGAGATGAGCTTTGATCCGCTCCTCTGCGACCTGCTCGCGGGAGAAACCTCTCACGTCGCCGTCCGAACTCGCGAGGTGGTTGAGGATATCGTTCATCCACGGCGTGAGGTCCCGGAGACCAGCAAAGCTCCGACGCAGGTCTTCGGGGCGATTGTAATCGGTGTTGGTTGCGAGGTTGGAGACGACCCGCATCCATGCATCGAAAGCAGTGGAATCAATCTCTCCGGGCGAATGGACGAGAAACTGGGTATAACCGGCAAGCTGAGCAAGCTGTTGGAAGGTAAGGCTGGTCGGCTTGGTGAGTATGTCCTGAAAAAGAGCCTGTTCATCGAGATGCCGCGTGTCGGGAAGATAGCAGCAGAACGTTTCGGGCCCCGCGCTCCACCGCTCCAAGAGCGTGATCAGAGCCAGGACCATTTCCTGATCCAGCCAACCCCTGTCGTGAAACCACGTATAGCTGCTAGCTCGCGCCATCGAGCGAAGGTCGGCCAGATCAAGCGAGGTTGCAGCAGCTTCGGGATCCCTCGTCACCATGATCACTGCCCGCAGCAGGTTCATGATGGCGTCGTCGAAGGTGGCGGTTTTCTTATCACGGAACGGCCAGAAAAAATCGGACCAGCGCGTATCAATCCGATGAGAGAAGAAGTCTGCAAGTGGCGTCCCATTGCAGAGATCCGGCGGAGCGTCCTTGAATTGGTTTTCCAGATGCCTCTCGAAACGTGCCTTGAATGTCTCGAATGGAGTTAGCGGTTTCCCACGCGCATTCATCTTGATGTACAAATCATCCGAGAGGTCAAACTGCTCAAGATCAAGAAGTTGGAATGTGATCGCGGGAGCCGTTTCGTCGATCAATCGGGCATAAAGGCCCGACGTTTTCCGGAAGACCTCGTGCATCCTGTCCAACATTGATAGTGCTGCACGAATCGTTGGATCGAACCGCCAGCTGCGAAAGTACCAAGGCTGGTCAGTTATCATCCCTGCAATGTCTTCGCACTCCCCGGCCGAGATGTCCGGTATATAGTTGGCAAAGGCGTTGATGAAATCCCGACTACTGGGACGCACTTCGTAGCTGAAGCGAGACCGTCCCGATGTGACGATCCGACTGCGGAGGTCTTCGCTGCAGCCGTCGACCCAAGCGAGATACCAGTGCAGCAGAAACAACGTGGTGAGCCGCTGTTGGCCGTCGAGCGGCTGAAAGGAGCCGTTTACGATGCTCCCGTAGACAAAGTCGAGATCGAGGGGCAGTGTTGGGTCTTCTTGAGGCAGGCACAGCGCGTCGTAAAGGGATTTAAGGAAGTCGTCTCGGACGATGTGCTGGTCCGCCCGCCCTTGCGCATAGTCTCGCTGGATAACAGGGATCTCAACACGGCCGTGACGTTCGATCAGCTTGCCGAAGGTGGTTCGCGAAGTCATCGGCTTGCCCCTGCTTGCCCAAGGAAGAATCGCGTCAGCGTTCGACTGATCGCATCTAGGTAGTCTTGTCCGTCCTGATCGGTCCAAAACATGACGTTGCCAACCGTGCGGCTGTAGCATTTCAGGAAGACGTTACGAGTGCAGAGAGGGACAAAAATACCGGACCTGTCGTTTTCCAACAAAACGCTGCGCTTTACCGCAAAGACCGCATTTCGATAGCCGCGGTTGGTCCGCGAATCCAGCAGTGTCAGGTTTGCGAGGTCGTGGTCAGGGCCGTCCATCGCCTCGTTGAAGAACGATAGAATCTTGCCGTCGATTTCCTCGAAGCTCGCTCGGCTGCCTGGCTCAGAATCTGGGTCGAGGTAGGCTTCAATGCTTTCAGCAAGCGCTTGCTCGTCTTCTTCCTTGGCAGTGCGCAGGAACATCAAGCAGTGGCGCAGCCATTCGTCCTGCTCTCGGGGGCGTGAAGGTCGTTCGTCGCTCACTGAGCGTATGTGCTCGATATCCCAAGACTCTCGCTTGAAACTATCGAACTGGAATCGGATGTTTGATCGCGGATCCTCAAGCAGCGTTGCCAGATTGAACAAAAGGAGCAGGCTCCGCACCTTGGGTGCATTTGCGTAGTCGACTGTACGGCAGAGATTGGTGATCTCTTCCTCAAGTTCATCTGGGGAAGCCGCCGATAGATCACTTCCGAGCACCATCCGATAGACCCGATTGCGAAGACCTTGGGAAAAATCGTGTTTGCTAAATGCTTGGCTGTCAGCAAGGAGTTCGGTAATCGTGGAAAGTCCACCACCGGTCTGATTGAGAACAAACCCAAGGACGTGGAAGAGGTATCGGTCTTCGTACCATTCCTCCAGCGCCATGAAGATATCCTTCACCTTGCGCCATTCGATCTCGGCACTTAGTTCTGCGCTCAACAGGTCTGAAAAATGGGAAAATACCGCGTAGTCTTCCCCGTTCAACGCATGGCCTTCCATCCTTGCAGCGAGCCGAAAGACAAGGCCGATCCGGTTTGCGTCATCGAGGTCGGCGTTCTGCAGGAAATACCAGACTGAGTTATCCTGCAGCCGTTTTTCGATCTGATCCCATTCGTAAGCAATCCGCAACGAAAGATTGCCGGTAGCATCGTCCTGGGCCGCGCGGCGCAGGAACAAGGCACGGACCAGTTCAGCCTCTGTAAGTGGTATCTTCCCTATGTTCAGTCGGGTGAAAGCTGCAACCGGATCGTCATTGGGCGCCAGCTCGTACCAGATGACCTTCACGTTCCGACCGGCCTCATCGTCGTTGAGCAGATGCTGCAGCAGCTTTAGCGCATGCATTCGGTCGCGGCCGGCAAGCCATTCCTCAATCGCTAGCCAAGCCTGGCAGATGTGGTAGAAATCTACGTTCTCGTTGGATCGGTCGAGATCGATTTCATCAAGAAAGGCGCGGTCACGCGTCTCGTAGTCGATGGAAAAGCGTTGTTTGCCGAGCAGTGTGAGGATTTCATTTCGGTGGGAGAGCAGGATAAAGATGGTTGTCAAACGCTGCTGCCCATCGACGACCTCGTATCCCCCGTCTTCCAGCTTGCGGACAACTAATGGCTGGAGGCAGTAAAAGGAGGTTCGGCGTTTCTCCTCGCTGGCTTGGATAAAGTCCCAGATGTCATCAAGGAGTTGGGTAACCTGTAGCCGGTCCCAGCGATATCCGCGCTGGTATGCGGGGATCCAGTACCGTGCCGGGGAGCCGTCTTCATCAACGAGCAGCCTATTTATTGATCTCAGCTCGATCGCTGCACTCTCAGATGGCATCCATTCCTCCTTGTCCTTTTTACTGTCTGCCAACCGGAGCGAACGACACGGGGGGTCTTAACCACGTGCGCCATCTCACAGCATGTGTACGACAGGCTGCACATCGCAAACTTCCTTGGCTATTTCGACGACGTGACGGTGATGCGTGAGGTAGATTGCTTGGCCACTTCTGCCGATCCGCTCCATCAATCGGCACGCTGCGCGCGTACGATCCTCATCGAAGGTCTCGAAAACGTCGTCACAGAAGAAGGGTAGCTGAACCCCCTGTGCTACCATTTGTTCGTAGGCCGCGGCGCGCAGCGCCAGATAGAGTTGGAACCTCGTTCCCTTCGACATGTCGCCGATCTGCTTGGGGGTGCCGCTCGCATCGACCGCCAACAAGATTTCAGCCGCACCGTCCGGTTGTGTCAGCAGCTTCTGGTAGGCGTTATTCGTGAGCTCCGCAAATGCACGCTCAGTGGCTGCCATCATGTCGCTCCGATGCCTGTCGCGATAGCGGCGGATGGCGTCTTCGGCGAGGCGTAGACCGAAGTCCCGCTCCAGATAGTCAAGAACCGCCTCTTCGATCTGAATCTGCAACGTGGCGCGCCGCTCGACCAGCTCGGCGATCTCTGCGCCGCCGGTAACACTGCCGAGGTCCCGCTCGGCATTGGCTCGGGCCACGGTGGCGGTGGACATCCGCTCTTCTGCGAGGTTGAGATCGGTATCTAGGGACTTCGCTTTCGCCTCGAGCGTTGTAGCGGTTTCATCGGCAAGTAGCTGGCGGGCTTCCTCCACCTTCCGCAGCGAGAGGTCGTCGAGGATCTGCCGTTCGAGTTCGGCGACTCGTTCTCTTTTTGCGATGACGTCGAGGCCCTTGCCCACAGCGGTCCGCAGGGCGTCAATAGTGCTGGTATCCACCGTCTCCGGGAACACCGCACCAAGTTCCACCACTTTCCTGTCGATGTCTTCGAGCTTCGCCTCGAGTTCCGTTCGCCGAGTTGCACCGTCCTCAAGCCTAGTGCCGAGCTTCTCGTGCTGTGACTTGTCAGCCTGCGCTTGTTCTGCGAGCTCCCGCAGGCGCCGGAACGTGTCGAGAGGGTCGCTCTCCCCGATGCCGAAACGTGCACCAAGGGCGCCAGAGGCTTCCGTGAACCGGCGCTGATCGTCCTGCATCGTGTTAACCTGGCGCTCGGCTTGTCGTCGCTTTTCGTTATGTTCGCGTATTTCACGCAGCTGCCCGAGAGCTGCGGCAAGTTGGCCGGGTGAAAGCGTCTCGCCGAAAAGCTCATGTACCTTTGCTTTCCAGGCCGCAGCAGTCCTCTCTGCGGCGTCCTCAAGGACTCCTTGCTCGCCTTGCCGGCGTTCGAGATCCTCATCGAGGGCGGCGGTCTTGTCTGAGGCTGTCCGCACCTCGTCCTGATAGCGCCGTTCGGTTTCGGCAAGACGCCGCGCGGCGAGCAACGCTGCATCCAATGTCGGGGTCTCCAACGCGACGAGGGGCGTGAGCGCCTTACGAAGCCGCTCCGCCCGATCCAGCGTCTCCCGGTGGTGTTCGGCAAGCCTGTTCCGTTGCCGCTCAGCGGTTATGGCTTTGCCGTAGAGCGCAACCCAGTCCGAAAAAGCCGAAGGGGAAAGCGCTGGAAGCCCGATCTGCGAACATAGACCGTGGACTTGGCTCTCGAGCTCTCGTGCCTGCTCGGCGAGCCCATCGCGCTGTTCCCGGGTCGTCGTCGCGCGTGCTTCCGCGTCCGCCAGATCCTGCAGGAGCTTTCGCAGTTCGCCGAGCTCGCTAGCGTGGGCGAGACGCGCAGCGTTGATGTCGTCCACCGTTTTCATCGCCGGCGCAAAGCTGTCGGCGCTCTCGGAAGTCAGTGTCTCGCGATGCGCTTGCCACAGGGCGTCACGCCGGGCCCGGGCCTCCTGTTCCACTTCGTCACTGGCAATCCTTGCGTCTTCCGAGAGCCGGGTGGTTTTCGCCTTCACGGCGGCGATGTCCTCGTCCAAACGCTCCAACCTGTCGTCAAAGCGTCCGAGCTTCTCCGCCAGATCGGCATGGCGTTGGGCAGTGTCTGCTGCTGTCAATGGATCGGCCTGGCAGACCGGGAGGGCGCTGAAGGTGCATGCACCGATGGAAAGCGCGTCGAGCACCTGCTCCAGGGCCGTGTCGGCAGACGCGATGGCTTGTGTCGCCGTGGCGACTGCTGGTGCCAGGGCATCGGCGTCGAACCGCTTGAGCAGATCCACTAAACCCATCTGCGGCGGAGCTTCCAGCAATGATTGATGTGCCTTCCGGGCCTGCTCGATTCGGGTCTGCAAGCCCGTGATCTCGCGTTGCTCGGTCTCCCAAGCCGCGGCGGCGTCTCGCATCTTGTCACGCAGGTCTTCAAGGATGGCAATTTCTCCCGGAGACGTGACAAGTGCGGTGACATCGCAATCTTCGGGTGCCCCCAGATCCTGGGCGATGCGTGCCATGTCCGAAAGAGCCTCCTCGTGGGCCCGTTCGCGTCTGGGAAGGTCCAGCACCGCCGTTTGCATCCGGCTGCGCAGTTCGTCCAGATCGTCCAACTGCTCGGCGACGGCTAGGCGGTCCGCGTCTATCACCAGCGCGGCGCGCGCCTTTTCCGCCTCGTCAAGTTCGTCTAGCAGCCGCCGCAACTCGGCATCCGCCTGTCCCCGGTCGGTCCTCATCGTGACCAGATCTTCGGGATTGATGTCGATCCGCTCGGGATAGTCGGCGCAGTCGGCGATCTCGTCCGCGAGGCGGTCCATCTCACCCAGTTCGGGCAGGGCCCGGCGCAGCGCGGCAATCTGCGCCTGTTCGGCCCGAAGCTCGTCCCGTGCCTGCCGAGATTGCATCTCTTCATCCCTGGCGGCCTGAAGCGCATCCTTCAGCTTTCGCCACGCGTTGGCGCTGACATCGAGGGTGCGGATGTTGGTCTCGACCTCACTCAACTCGCGCTTCAGTTCCGCGACGCGCGTGGTGCTGGCGCGCTTCTTGTAAAGGCCGTTTGCCTCGGCCCGCGCCTGTTCCAGAACTGCATTGAGGTCCGCGACACCGGCTGCCGCGGAGAACAGCAAGCGGCCGATATCGCCTCGCGCGCTGGCGATGTCTTCGCCACCCTTCTCGATGGTGTCGTCGTCGAGACAAAGCAGGCTGCGGTAGTCGTCGAGCGACAGCCCGCCGAGGTGAGAGGCGATCGCGGTCTCGGGTATGGCCGCGTCGGCCTCTCCCCTGAGATTGCCACTGCGGGACGGCAGTCGCGTAAACAGGCGGGTTTCGCCTCCGATGTCGAGCAGACCTGAGATCCGAAGATTCTGTCGCTGGTGCTGAAACCCGTAGGGCTCCCGATGGGGGAAGCCGTAGAGAAGACGCAGATAGGCTTCCATTACTGTGGTTTTTCCGGCTTCGTTCGAGCCGTAGATCACGTGGAAATCCGAAGCCTGACCGGCTTTCCCAAAATCGAGGACCTTGCCCGTGAAGTGACCAAAAAAGTCGAGAGAGAGCCGTTCGATCCGCATCAGGGCGTCGCTCCCTTCATTCGCGCAAGGATCCGATCTGCGCCGGCTTCGGCGAGACGCCGCGCAAGCTGGTCCATTGCCGCTTCGTCAGGCAACAGCTCGGCACGTCGTTGCGGCGCCAACTCCTGCAGAATGCCTTCAATCTCAGCACGGCAGGTTTCGGAAAACCCGGGTTCCTCGCGGATGGTCTTCATGATCCCAGCCAACTCGTCCGTGGCGCTGTGCCCGGGCTCTGCGGTGTCGGACAGGTCGAACACGACCTTGTCCAGCCAAAGCGTGCCCGTCTCCCGAGCATATTGCGCCGCGGTCTCTTTCCAGACGTCCTGATCACGCAGGACCTGCCAACGACGGCGCGTGCTACCGGTAAGCTCCAGGCGAACCACGGCGCTTTCCGACACCAGGTTTCGCGCCGTGTCTCGCAGGGTCCGCCTAAGCACATCGCGCAGCGCGTCGTCGCTGTCGGTATCAGCAACGTCGACCTGGATGTGCAGGAACTCCACGGCCGAGGTCGGTACTTCTTCGATCTCGATTGCCTTATCGATGGTCAAGAGCGTCGCGGATTTCGGACCAGGCTCGCCCATATCGCGTCCCTGTGGCGTTCCGGGCATAACGATCCATGGCGCCTCGGCGTGGACCTGCCGGCGGTGAACATGCCCCAGCGCCCAGTAATCGAAGCCAGCAGCAGTCAGTTCACCGACCGTGCAGGGTGCGTAGGGATCGTGGCCCTCTGCGCCCGCGAGGGAGGTATGCAGCATCGCGATGTTGACGGCGCCTTCGACCGGCGCCGGGAACTTTGGCAGCAGACTTTCCGGGGCGTGACGGTTGGCGAAGCTGACGCCGTGGATCCAGACGTCCTCCGCGAGCTGCACCTTGCCGCCGCGCCCGTCAAAGACATGAACGTTATCGGGCAAGGTCAACTCGCCGGTGAGAGGGTTCTCGGCGTCGTGGTTGCCCTTGATATAAAATGCTTGGATCCCGCGTTCGCGTAGGCGCTCCAGTTGGAGCGTCAGGAAGGCGGCAGTCCGCGCGCTACGCTCTGCCCCGTCGAACAGATCGCCTGCAATCAGCAGGGCGGCTACTTCCTCGGCAAGCGCGGTGTCGACGATCCTGGTTAGCGCGGTACGGCTCGATGTCCGGACCCGATCCCTCAGCTCGGGGTCGCGCAGCGCTAGGGACCTCAACGGGGAGTCGAGGTGAACGTCGGCCGTGTGAAGGATCCTGATCATTTAGTTGCTCCCGGCTCCGAACGTCACATCCCGCTTCGCTGTTGATACTCTTGGGGATAAGGCGTAACAGTTCGCATATCCGCGAACAAGCGGATTGACAGGGAGAGCAAGCGATGAACCGGCCATGTCCGCCGACGGTGTGACCTTCGGCCAGGCGATTTCGAAGTCCCGCAAGGGACTCGGTCTCAGCCAGAAGGAGCTCGCAGCGCGCGTGATGAAGGAAGAGGGCGGCGGGTCGATATCCCCGCAGTACCTCAACGACATCGAGCACGACCGACGCAGCCCCAGCTCGGGGCACCTGATCCGTCAGTTCTCCGGCATCCTGAACATACCGGAGGACTACCTGTACGCACTCGCAGGCCGGCTGCCGGATGATCTGCGGCCGGACGCGTCCACCCCGGACAAGGTCGTCGAGGCCTTCGCCAATTTCAGAAAGACATTGAAAGAGTAAGGAGGTTTGCATGGTGAAGATGATCCGTGACAACACGGGCCGCTTTGCCGAGCGACCCTTCTACCGCGAGCGGGATCTCGACGATGAATGCGAGCGGCTGATCCGTGAGCTCTTGATGAAGCGCCACGGAAAGGTCGACTATCCCGTGGAGACCGACGACCTGACCGTGCTGATCGAGATGCACCACGCGGATCTCGACCCGTACGCCGACCTTTCCGCGTACGGGTCCGATGTGGAAGGGGTCACCGAGTTCTTCCCAAACCGGGGACCCAAGGTCTCCATCTCGGAACGTATCGCCGCCGACGAACGGCGCGAGAATCGCTTCCGCACCACGCTCACCCATGAGTTCGGGCACGTGAAGTTCCACGGGCCTCTCTGGGCGCAGAAGTTCGCCAACGGCGACCTGCTCGAGCGCGGGGTGAATGCGAACAAGGCGATCTCCAAGCGCGACAACATGCTGGACGCCCCGCAGTCCGACTGGATGGAATGGCAGGCCGGCTATATCAGTGGCGCGCTGCTGATGCCGGCCACGCCGGTCCGTCGCCTCGTTTCCGACTACTGCGGCCCGCGTGAGCTGCATGGCGATATCCATGTTTCGACGGAGCATGCCACGCAGCTGATCCAGATGGTTATGGAGCGTTTCGCGGTTTCCGAAGAAGCTGCGCGTATCCGGCTGTTAAAGCTGAACCTGATCACTTCGACGCACGGGCAGCCCTCGCTCTTCGGGCGCTGATCGCGAATCCGCGGAAGTGCGTATTTTTTCGATTGACTCCCCTCTGGCGCGAGATACGCTGATTAGCAGATCAGCCGATGAATGGAATCGCCAGAAAGGAGATCATGGTGACTGCACTGTCCGCCTTCCTTCGCAAGACGCCCGGCGAGGCGCTGCGCGAATACTTCGACCGGCCGGAGATTGGCCTGCCCACCGAATTCGACTGGCCCGCATCGGACGCCGATCTGTCCGGGCCGCTTCTCGGCGCCATCGAGAAGATGTCCCGCGTCCAGCGCGACCGCATTTCTAACGACGCCGAGCGCGTCCATGGCCTGTCCGATGAGCCCGGGCAGGCCGCAATCTACAGCGTGGCCGAGGATCCCGCCTTCCTCGACGGGCTACTACGCCAGCTTCGCCGTCGCCTTGTGCGAGGGCCCGATCACCGGCATCGGCCGCATCTGGGCCGACGGCAAGCCGATGGACCTCTCCGGCGTCACCTGGCGCTGGTATCCGGGCAATGAGGCGCAGACGGCGGACCCGTTCATCGCCGCGAGGATGGGCGCGGCCAGCACCCCCGCCTATCGCGGCACCGCCTATGTCGTCTTCGAGGAGCTGGCGCTCTCGACCTATGGCAACCGGCTGCCGCAGCTGTCCTTCGAGGTGTTCCGCCCGCTCGCCGATCCCGACACCGCCGAGGGGCTCACCCGCGCCGTCACCATGATCCCGGCCTCGGGCGAGTTCACCTATGCCACGCAGGCCATCCGCAAGACCGATGGCGGCGCGACGGTGCCCGAGAACCTGAACGCGCTGGCCGACTCCACCGACATGGTCGAAGCGCTCGACCGGCTGCAGGCCATGGCCCCGGCGGTCGAGAGCGTCAGCCTCGTCGTCGCCTGGTTCGGCGACGATCTGCGCGCGGGATCCTGCAAGGTGCGGCCGGGCGTCGAGGTATCGGCCAAGTCGACCACGCCCGCCAGCTGGTCGGTCAATGGCGTGAGCCGCGCCAGCGCCTTCCTCGTCAGCCGCGACGACGAGGACCGCCCGGTCTATGGCGGCACGCCATCCGACTTCGCGGTGGTGCAGGCGATCCAGGAGATGAAGTCGCGCGGGCTGCGGGTGACATTCTATCCGTTCATCCTGATGGACGTGCCGCCCGGCAACACCCTGCCGAACCCCTATTCCGACAACGCCGCGGAGACGGGCCAGCCCGTATTCCCCTGGCGGGGGCGGATCACCTGTTCTCCAGCGGCGGGTTTCGCCGGGACCGTCGACAAGACCGCCACGGCCGCAAGCCAGGTCGCGGCGCTGTTCGGCGCGGCCACGCCCGCCAGCTTCAGCGTCTCGGGTGAGAGCGTCAGCTGGACCGGGCCATCCGGTGACTGGGGCCTGCGACGCATGGTGCTGCACTACGCCCATCTCTGCGCGGCGGCGGGTGGGGTGGACGCCTTCCTGATCGGCACCGAGATGCCGGGGCTGACGACGATCCGCTCGGGCGCCAGCACCTATCCGGCGGTGCAGGCCTACCGGGATCTGCTCGCTGATGTGCGCTCGATCCTCGGGGCCAACACGAAGATCGGCTATGCGGCCGACTGGTCGGAGTACTTCGGGCATCAGCCGGGCGATGGTTCGGGGGACGTGTTCTTCCACCTCGACCCGCTCTGGGCCGATCCGGAGATCGATTTCGTCGGGATCGACAATTACATGCCGCTCTCCGACTGGCGGGACGGCTTCGAGCATCTCGACGCGGCCGAGGGCTGGCCCGCGATCTACGACCGCGCCTACCTGCAGGGGAACATCGCGGGCGGCGAAGGCTTCGACTGGTTCTATGCCAGCGCAGCGGACCGCTCCGCGCAGGTGCGCACGCCGATCACGGACGGTGCGGCGGCCAAGCCGTGGGTCTTCCGCTACAAGGATCTGCGCGCCTGGTGGTCGAACCCGCATTACGACCGTCCGGGCGGAGTGGAAAGCGGGACGCCGACGGCGTGGGTGCCGCAGTCGAAGCCGATCTGGTTCACCGAGTTGGGCTGCCCGGCCATCGACCGTGGTACCAACCAGCCCAACGTCTTCTTCGACCCGAAGTCGTCCGAGAGCTTCACGCCGCATTTCTCGCGGGGCTGGCGCGATGACTCCATCCAGCGCGCCTATCTCGAGGCGACCTATCTCTGGTGGGGCGAGGCCGCGAACAACCCGGTGTCCTCGGTCTACGGCGGCCGGATGGTGCATGTGCCCGAATGCGCCGCCTGGACCTGGGACGCGCGGCCCTATCCGTTCTTTCCGGCGCTGACCGACGTCTGGACGGACGGGGCGAACTGGCGGTTCGGCCACTGGCTGACGGGGCGGCTCGGCGCGGTGTCGCTTGCGGCGCTGGTCCGGCACCTCTGCCTGCGGGCCGGGATGCCCGAGTCGAGGATCGACGTCTCCGGCCTCTGGGGCGCGGTCGAGGGCTACGCCATCACTGCGCTCGAGAGCCCGCGCGCCTCGATCACCACGCTGTCGCGGCATTTCGGCTTCGATGCCGTGGAAACCGAGGGGGGGATCCGCTTCGTGATGCGCGGCCGAGCGTCGGTTGCCACCCTCGCACCCGACGATCTGGTGGCCGCCCGCGAGGGCGACGTGCTGGAACTGACGCGCGGCCAGGAGACCGAACTGCCTCAAGCGCTGAAGTGGCAGGTCGCGCGTGCCGACGAGGATTACGACGCGGCCCTCGTCGAGGCGCGGCGGATCACGGTGGACACGACCCGGATCGCGTCCGAGTCCTTCTCGATGGCCGTGCCGCCCGAGGAGGCCGAGCGCCGCTGCCGCCGTGCCCTGATGGAGGCGTGGGTGGGCCGGGAGACGGCTGCGTTCCGCCTGCCGCCCTCGCGCCTGGCGCTCGATCCGGCCGATGCGATCCGGCTGGAGCATGACGGCCGGCTGGTCGACCTGCGGCTCGTCTCCATCGCCGACGCCGAGGCGCGCGGCATCGAGGCGGTGCGCCAGGACCGGGCGACCTACGACCTGCCGCCCGGCGATCCCCGCGCGGCGTCGCTGACGCGGGCGGTCGTGTTCGGCGCGCCGGATGCGGTGCTGATGGATCTGCCGCAACTGACCGAGGACCAGGCCGCGCATCGACCGCTGATCGCCGCGCACGCGGTTCCATGGCCGGGCGAGATGGCGGTGTTTCGCAGCCCCTCGACCGATGGCCTCGAGCTACTCACGACGTTCGGCAGCCGCGCCCGGATCGGGACACTGGTCTCGGACTTCTACACGGGCCCCACGTCGCGCTTCGATCTCGGCAATGCGCTGGTGGTCGATCTGCTGACCGGCACGCTGGAGAGCGTCACCGACCTGACCCTGTTCGGCGGGGCGAACGCGCTCGCCATCGAGAGTGCGCCCGGCGTCTGGGAAATCGTGCAGGCGGGCGTGGCAGAGCTTCTGGCGCCGGGTCGATATCGTCTGACCGGGCTCCTGCGTGGCCAGCGCGGGACCGAGGGCGCCATGGGCAACCCGGCACCTGCTGGCGCGCGGGTCGTGGTGCTCGACGACAGCCTCGCAACGCTGCCGATCGCCGAGGCCGACCTTGGGATCCCGTGGAACTGGCGCATCGGCCCGGCCAGCCGTTCGGTCAGCGACGAGACCTATGTCGCGCAATCCTTCACGCCTCGGGGCGTGGGGCTGCGGCCGTTCTCGGTCGCCCATGTCGAGCAGCCGTGGCGCAAGCCGCGTGCGCCCGGCGATCTGACGATACGCTGGACCCGCCGGTCCCGCGCGCTCTCGGCCGACAGCTGGGGCGGGCTCGAAGTGCCGCTGGCCGAGGAGCTCGAAGCCTACGATGTCGAGATTCTCGACGGCGCTGCAGTGAAGCGGACCCTGTCCACGACCACCACCAGCGCGGTCTACACCGCCGCCGCCCAGACCGCCGATTGGGGCGCGCCGCTTGAGCCCGGCGACACGCTCGACATCCGCATCTTCCAGCTCTCCGCCCTCGTGGGACGGGGCGCGCCGAAAACCGTCACTCTCACATTCTGAGGGCCATGCCATGTCCGACGCCACGACCCATCTCCTGCTGCCCTACATCCTGGCGGCGCAGGCCCAGAAGCATGTCACCCACAACGAGGCGCTGCGGCTGCTCGACGGGCTTGTCCATCTCTCTGTGCTCGACCGCGATCTGGCAGCACCCCCAGCGAGCCCCGCCGACGGCGACCGATACATCGTCGGCTCGGGCGCGACGGGCGACTGGGCGGGCTGGGACTTGAATGTCGCGCTCTGGACGGACGGCACCTGGCTGCGCCTTCCACCACGGACCGGCTGGCGGGCGTGGGTCGAGGACGAGGGCCTGCTGCTGGTCTACGACGGCGCGGGCTGGGTCGGGACCACCCCGGACGCGCTGCAGAACCTCGCGCTGCTGGGGCTCGGGACCACCGCGGATGGGTCGAACCCGTTCTCGGCCAAGCTCAACGCCGCGCTCTGGACGGCGAAGACCGTGGCCGAGGGCGGCACTGGCGATCTCTTCTACACCATGAACAAGGAGGCCGCAGCCGACGATCTCGGGCTGACGCTTCAGACCAACTTCGTGACCAAGGCGCTGGTCGGGCTGTTCGGCTCCGACAGGTTCCGGCTCGCCGTATCGGCCGACGGCGGCACCTTCTTCGACGGGCTCAGCGTCGACAACGCCAACGGCATCGTCGATCAGCCCCGGCTGCCGCGGTTCAAGGCGTACACGAACTACGACAACTATGTCGGCGTCGGGGCCTGGACCAAGATCGGCCTCAACAACACCGACTACAACGATCAGGGCGCGTTCGACGCCGCGAATAACCATTTCGTGGCCCCTGTCGACGGCACCTACCTCTTCGGCGCGACGCTGCTCTACAAGATCAACGCCAGCGCCACGGCCCGCATGCGCGGGCGGCTCGTGCTGAACGGGACGACCGAAATCCGCGGCTCCCTCGGCGAAATCTCCGCCACCCATGTCTCGCTCGCCACAGCCATCTGGCTGCAGACCATGGTGCCCCTCACCGCGGGCGATACCGTCGAGCTGCAGGGGTATTTCCGGGTTGCGGACGGCTACTTCGCCGCCGACCAAACATCCTTCTGGGGCTGCAAGATCGGCTGAGCGGCGGAAGGAGGACCCGATGACCCCACCCCGATCCGAGGGCTTCGTGCGCATGCCCGACGCCGAGTTCGAGGCGATCCTGACCCGGGCCGCAGAGGAAGGCGCGAAGCGCGCGCTCGCCGATGTCGGTCTCGACGGCGACGAGGCCGCGCTCGACATCCGCGACCTGCGCTCCCTGGTCGATTGCATCCGCCTGGTGCGCCGCACCGCCATGCAGACCGCCGTCCGCATGATCACCACCGGCGTCATGCTGGCGCTGCTCGCCGGCATCGCCATCAAGCTCAAGATCTTCGGCGGCAGCCCGTAGCCGCGCCCCATCCCCATTCATCAGCCCGCAATGACCCGCCCTTGAGGCGGGTTTTTCGTTTTGGAGGACCCCCATGACCACGACATTCCATCGCCATTGGCGCGACGTCCCGGTGAGCGCGTGGCGCTGGCCGAACTTCAGCCCGGCAGAGATCGCGTGCCGGGGCACCGGCAAGCTGCTCGTCAACGAACCCGCACTCGACAAGCTGCAGGCGCTGCGCGACCGGCTGGGCAAGCCGCTGATCGTCCGCTCCGCCTATCGCAGCCCCGAGCACAACCGGGCCGTCGGCGGCGCGACCCTCTCCAAGCACCTTGATGGCGCCGCCTTCGACATCGCCATGACGAACCACGACCCGGTGGCGTTCGAGGCCGCGGCGCGTGAGGTCGGGTTCCTCGGCTTCGGCTTCTATCCGCGCTCGGGTTTCATGCACATCGACCTCGGGCCCGCGCGTCAGTGGGGTGAGCGTTTCTCGGTCCGGGAGACGGCCTTTGCGGCTGAGACGCCGCCCGCGCGCGAAGTGTTGGCCGACAGCCGCACCATGAAGGGTGGCGGGGCAGCCGGAGTGGCGACGCTGGGCGCAGCCGGGGTCGAGGTTGCGCAGAGCGTCCTGGCCGAGACGCAATCCGCCATTCTGCCGCTCGTGCCGTATCTCGACACGCTTCGCTGGGTGTTCATCGCCGTCGCGCTCGGCGGCATCGCAGTCACGATCTATGCCCGCCTCGACGACTGGAAGCGGGGGCGGCGATGATCGGTGGGCTGCTCACCGGGATCGCCACGCGCACATGGATGCGGGCGGCGCTGCGCTACGGAGCCATCGCGTTGGCAGTGCTCCTGTTCCTGCTTTCGCTTCGGCGCACAGGGGAACGAGCGGGCCGCCTCGCCGAACGCCTTGAAACCTCGGAGAAGACCAATGACGCCCAACGCCAGATGCTCGACGCTGCAGCTCGCCGTCCTCGCGATCGCGACGATCTTTCTGGGCGGCTGCGTGACGGGCATTTCTGAGCCGCGCATCGCCACCGTCTGCCCACCGGTTGTCGAGTACAGCCGCGAGTTCGAGGCGCGCGCGGCCGATGAACTCGATCTGCTGCCTGAGGGGTCCGCAATTGTAGAGTTGCTGAGCGACTTTGCCGTCATGCGGGACCAGGCGCGGGCCTGCGAATAGCCCAGCGAGGTCCGCTCAGGATCGACGTGCGCTGTTGCCGGTGATGACCCACGGGTTGCCGTCGATGCGCTGGGCGTCGCGGAGCAGCTCGACGGCGGGCTGTCCGAGATGGACGATCTTGGCGCCGGACTTGGAATCCGGCAGGCGCAGAACGCGCTCGGCCAGATCGACGTGCGCCCATTGCAGCGTCATGATCTCGTTCAGGCGGCAGCCGGTCAGGATCAGCAGGCGGGCAGCGAGGATGGCCGAGGGCAGCTCGATCCCCTCTGCCTCCATCTCGCGCAGCACCTCGCCGATCCGGCGGAGTTCGGCCCCGCTGAGAAAGCGCTCGCGCTTCTCCTCGGGGTACTTCTTGATGTGCTTTCGCGGGTTGCCTTCGGTGTTGGCTGGCTGGAGTGGCAGTTCGGATCGGCGCACCCCTTAGATTCGTGGTGACGGTGTGGCCTGCCCCCATCCTGGGAGCGCTCGTTGCAAACTGTCAGAAAACTACATATATTCCTGACAGGAGATAAAACCCATGCAACGACTGACCGAACAGATTCTCGCGCATGCAGCGCGGCTTCCCGAGGGAACGCCGCTGACGGCGAAGGGCTTGCTGCATCTCGGCAGTCGGGCAGGGGTGGACCAGGCCTTGTCGCGTCTTGCCGAGCGTGGTCAACTGATCCGCGCCGGCCGGGGGCTTTACCTGCGCCCGATTACGAATCGGTTTGGCACCCGCGCGCCTTCGGTGGAACAGACTGTCGAGGCACTGGCGATGCAGCGTGGCGAAGTGATCGTGCCGAACGGTGCGGCGGCCGCGAACGACCTCGGCCTGACCACCCATGTTCCGATACGGTCGGTGTATCTGACTTCTGGGCGCAGCCGGACGATCCCCCTCGGCAAGCAGGTCGTGGAACTGCGCCATGCACCGCGCTGGCAGCTTGCTTTGGCCGACAAGCCGGCCGGTCAGGCTGTTCGCGCCCTGGCATGGCTGGGGCCCGAAAAGGCCGATCTGGCGCTGAATGCCCTGAAGCGAAAGCTGCCACCGACCGCATTTGCGGAACTGGTGACGGCTGCGCCTCAATTCCCGGCCTGGCTTGCCAGAAGCGTCAGCAAGGCGGCCCATGGTTGAGGCTTTCTTCACCCTGTCGGCCGAGGATCGGCGGGAGGCATTGCGCGTGGCCGCCGATCGCTCCGGTCGTCCGCTGCATCTGCTGGAAAAGGATATCTGGGTCGTCTGGGCGCTGCAGACCCTTTTCGGCTCCGCGGTTGGCGAGCATCTCGTGTTCAAGGGTGGAACCTCGCTGTCGAAGGCCTATGGCGTTATCCAACGTTTCTCCGAGGATGTCGATCTGACCTATGATATTCGCAGGCTGGTGTCCGATCTCGTCGGTGATGGCGAAGAGGCCCTGCCGAAAACCCGGAGCGAGGAGAAGCGCTGGTCTGCTGCGGTTCGCGAGCGCCTGCCGGAATGGGTGGTGAAGGATGTCCAGCCCTTGATTGCTGAGGCGATGACGAGGGAGGGCGTTCCCGGCACCATCCGCATCGAGGGCGACAAACTGTTCATCGACTATGAACCGGCCGGGCGCGGATCGGGCTATGTGCCACCCTCGGTGATGCTGGAATTCGGGGCGCGCTCCACCGGCGAGCCGGCAAGTCCTCGGGACGTTGCCTGCGATGCTGCCGGCTTTGTCGAAGGCGTTTCCTTTCCCGCTGCCCGGCCACGGGTCATGCATGCCGAGCGGACATTCTGGGAAAAGGCGACTGCCGCGCATGTCTTCTGCCTTCAGGCCCGCCTGCGCGGTGATCGCTTTGCCCGGCATTGGTATGATCTGGCCAAGCTTGATGAAGCAGGTCTTGCCGATGCCGCGCTGGCTGATCGCGATCTGGCGCAGGCGGTCGCCGCGCACAAGCAGATGTTCTTTTCCGAGAAGGCCGCCGACCGTTCGATGATCGACTACAAAGCGGCCGCGGCTGGGCAACTGCGGCTTGTCCCCGAGGGGGATGCTTTGGCGGCGCTTGGCGATGATTACCGGCGCATGACCGAGGACGGGCTTCTGCTCGCGGATGCGCCGCCTTTCGAGGCCGTCATCGAGCGATGCGGTGAAATCCAGGCCCGGGCTAATCAGAGTTAGCGCCGGTAGCATTTGGGTCGGCAGCCCAGCTTGGCATTAACAGATTGAGCAGGGCGGGTAAGGGTCAAGGAGGAGAGACCGGTCATCGCTATTCCGGTGGCCGATATCGATTTTCGCGTCCATAGAAAGTAGCCGAAAAGGCGATTATCTCTTTCTATACAAGGACTTCTAGCGAGTGTTGGTCTCGGTGGTTGCCTGCCCCCGCAACCAAAATTAATTCTCCAATGCTATCAATGGGTTGATGTTGCGCGCCACCCTGATGCGCACTGTTTGACCCTCCATGCCCCGCGGGGTTTTTTGCATTTGGGCCGCCGCTTCAACAACCTCATGCACCGGCAGCCCACAAGCCAGCCGCAGCAGGCTCGCCAGTCCGCCGTGAAGGTGAGTTGCAAGCCCGGGTTTGCCGGTCTCGCTCTCTTCTGCCGAAACCGGCACCAGTTCCACTTTTTCGATCAGTGCCCGCAGCGCCTCCTTCGCCTCGTCCATCCGTTCGGCATCCGAGAGGCCAGCGATCAACTGGGCGATCCGGGCGCGATAGGTATTCGCCATGCTCGGATGAATGCGAATCGGATCCGGGGCAGGGGCAGCCGAAAGCTGGCGTTCCAGATCCGTCCGGCGCGCGTCCAGTTCGATCATCCGGTCCTTCACCTGGTCGGCGGGAACACCGGCGATGATCGCATCCACCAGCCTCTTGTGATCGGCAGAGATCTGCTTCAGTTCTCTTTCCAGATCGGCGCGGCCCGCTTCCCGGGTGGCTTGCAGCCTGTTGCGCTCGGCGGCGTATTCCTCGCAGAAGATCCGCACCGCCTCATCATCCATCAGGTGGTGTTCCAGCGCATGCAGCACCCGGGTCTCAAGGTCGGCCTGTTTGATGACGGCCATGTTGGTGCAGGCAGCGGCACCCTTCTTGCGGGCGGTCGAGCAGCCGAAGCTATCCTTGGACACCTTGGAAAACCCGCCGCCGCAGCACCCGCAGGTCATCAGGCCCGAGAACAGGAACTTGGGACGCCGCCGGTCCCAGATCGGCACATCGTGTTCTTTGTCTTCATCGCGCCCTGCCGGGCCTTCACCTGGTCCCACAGCACATCGTCGATGATCCGCAGATGCGGCACGGGGACAGAGGTCACCCGGTTCTCCGGGTTCAGGCGCGAGTTCCGCTTGCCGGTATCCGGATCCTTGCTGAAATGCAGCCGGTTCCAGACCAGCCGGCCGATATAAAGCTCATTGTTCAGGATGCCGGTTCCGCGTTCGCGGTTGCCGAGAATGGTCGATGCGCCCCAGAACCCGCCGCGCGGACCGGGGATCTGTTCAAGGTTCAGGGCCTCGGCGATCTTGCCCGCCGACATTCCTTGCGCGTAGTCGCGACAGATCCGCCGCACGACCTCGGCCTCCGTCCGGTTGATCGCGCGGCCGCCGTGTTCCGATTTGCCGTTGACCTGGGTTGGTGGCAGTACGTCATAGCCGTAGGCATTGCCGCCGGCGAGTTTGCCGTCTTTGACCCGGCCCTTCTGGCCGCGATGGGTCTTGACGCCGATGTCGCGCAACAGGATCTGGTTCATCGTGCCCTTCATGCCGATCAGCATGGCATCGACCTTGCCTTCGGTCAGGGTGTGGATCTCAATGCCCAGATGCTCCATCCGCTCATGGAACTTCGCGATATCGGCGAGCTTTCTCGATAACCGGTCCATGGCTTCCGCCAGGACGATATCGAACTTGCCGGCCTTGGCATCACGTTGCAGTGCCTCGATCCCGGGGCGGAACATGCTGGCACCCGAGATCGCCCGGTCATGATAGGTGGCGCTGACCTCCCAGCCTTCGCGCGCGGCGAGATCGCGGCAGGAGTCGATCTGGTCCTCGATCGAGGCATCGCGTTGCTTGTCGGTCGAAAAGCGGGCGTAGATCGCCACGCGCAAAGGGGGCTTCGTTACGGGCAGGCGCATGCGGGGCTGCGAGGTGCCGTTGGTTGCGGTGGGATCGCCGCCGGCGCCCGCGATTGCCTCGTATTCTTCCGGGGAGATGTTTTGTGCGGCCGGGCTGCGGTTCAGGGCATCGAGCACGGCGGATCCCTGAGGTGCCATGGCGGCCTCAAGCAACTCGGGCAGATCCGCATCTTCCGGGTCGAGCGCCGGATCCCAGGACGGCATCAGTCTTTCGGCCAGATCGTCCTGCAGGGAGCGGATGGCGTGATGGGCCAGAGAAGCCCAGGACGGGGGATTACGGTTGCCGGGGTGAAGTGATCGCCCGCCATCCCCGGTGCTGGGATCGCGACGAGATCGTCTTCGACCCGATCCACTACCTTCCGCTGCTGGAGCAGAAGATCAATGCACTCGATCAGGCCGCGCCGCTGCAGGGTTGGAATCTGCCAGAGGAGTTCGCCACCTTGCGCCGGTTGATGGAGGCGCGGATGCACCGGCACGGCCGACGCGAATATGTCCAGGTCCTGCGGCTGCTGGAAACCTTCCATCTGGCCGATCTGCATGCGGCTGTGCGGCAGGCGCTGCAGATGGGTGCGATCGGCTTCGATGCGGTCAAGCATCTTCTGCTGTGCCGGGTGGAGCGCCGGCCACCTCGGCTGGATCTGGACTGCTATCCCTACCTGCCCAAGGCAACGGTCGAGAAGACCGAGGCCCGCTCCTACATGCGGCTGCTGTCTGGCGGCGCGGAGGGCGTGGCATGAGCGACACCCCGGAATTCCTGCTTGCCCATCACCTCAAGGCGCTGAAACTGCCGACCTTCCTGCGAGAACACCAGAAGCTGGCCCGGCAATGTGCGGCGGAAGGCGTGGACCATGTCCGGTATCTCGCCCGGCTGGTCGAACTGGAACTGATCGACCGGGAGCGGCGGATGGTCGAGCGCCGCATCAAGGCCGCCAGGTTCCCGGCCGTCAAAAGCCTGGACAGCTTCGACTTCGCGGCCATTCCCAAGCTGAACAAGATGCAGGTGCTGGAACTGGCCCGCTGCGAATGGATCGAGCGGCGCGAGAACATTATTGCCCTCGGCCCCAGTGGCACGGGCAAGACGCACATCTCGCTCGGCCTTGGTCTGGCCGCCTGCCAGAAGGGCCTGTCCGTCGGCTTCACCACCGCCGCGGCCCTGGTCAGCGAGATGATGGAAGCCCGCGATGAGCGCCGCCTGCTTCGCTTCCAGAAGCAGATGGCCGGATACAAGCTGCTCATCATCGACGAGCTCGGCTTCGTGCCCCTGTCGAAGACTGGGGCGGAACTGCTGTTCGAACTGATCTCGCAACGCTACGAGCGCGGATCGATCCTGATCACCAGCAATCTGCCCTTCGATGAATGGACCGAGACCTTCGGTTCCGAGCGCCTGACCGGCGCGCTGCTCGACCGCATCACCCATCACGTCAACATCCTCGAGATGAACGGCGAAAGCTACCGTCTCGCCCACAGTCGCGCCAGAAAGGCCGACTGACCCACCCTCGAAAATCGCCAACGACGCCGGCACGGAACTCTGGTCGGGCTACCCCCTCCCGACGTTCCGTGCCGGCGTCGCTAACTGGCAGACTTTTGCGCCGCCCCGTGGCAGGTTTTTACGCCGCCGTTGACATGCAAAGATAATTGACAAGAACCGGCCCGCCGGCTGAGACAGGAATTTCCTATGGACTGGGACTATATCGTCATCGGGGCTGGTTCAGCCGGTTGCGTGCTGGCTAACAGGCTTAGTGCCAACCCTGACACCAAGGTGCTTTTACTGGAAGCGGGCGGTAGCGACAAAAGAGTTAACATCATCCTGCCCTCGCTGGCCTTCAAAGCGATGACTGATCCGCGTACCAACTGGCAGTTCATGTCGGAGCCCGACCCCACCCGCAACAACCGTCGCGATATGGTTCC
This sequence comes from Paracoccus alcaliphilus, assembly GCF_028553725.1. Classification (NCBI taxonomy): domain Bacteria; kingdom Pseudomonadati; phylum Pseudomonadota; class Alphaproteobacteria; order Rhodobacterales; family Paracoccaceae; genus Paracoccus; species Paracoccus alcaliphilus. The sequence goes on along the minus strand of NZ_CP067124.1, from coordinate 407,403 downwards.
GCGTGGTAAGGCGCTTGGCGGCTCCAGTTCGATAAACGCCATGTTCTATGTGCGGGGCAATCGCGGCGATTATGATCATTGGGCGCAACTGGGCAATCGCGGTTGGTCCTATGACGAGATTTTACCTTATTTCCAGAAAGTTGAGGGAAATCGCGACGGCGTCACCGATATCTATGGCAAGGACGGACCGATTGTCGTCTCGGCCGTGCGCAGGCCGCCCAGGCTGGCCTATGTATATCTGGATGCTATGCGAGAGCTCGGCTACCCTATTAATGCCGCCTATAACGCCGAGCCGACCGAGGGCGCGGCCTTTATCCATGTCACCCAGCATAACGGCACTCGGTTTAATGCCGCGCGTGGTTATCTGGACCCGATCAAGAGACGCAAGAATCTGCGGATCATCACGGGCGCCACGGTCAATCGCATCCTGTTCGATGGTCGCAAGGCCTCCGGCGTGGAGTTCGAGCTAGGCGGCCAGCGCCGGGTCGAACGCAGCACTCACGAGGTGCTGCTGTCTGCCAGTGCCATCAATTCGCCCAAGATCCTGATGCTGTCGGGCATCGGGCCGGCCCGGGATCTGCGCGACCACGGCATCCAGGTCATCCATGACAGCGCCGGCGTCGGCGGCAATTTGCAGGAACATCCCAGCACGCAGGTCAAGGCTTACGTCAATGTCAAAACTGCCAACCAGGAATTCAACCTGCGCGGCATGTTGAAATATGGCCTGCAATTCCTGTTCGACCGCTCGGGTTATGCGACCTATACATATACCGGTATCGGGCTGGTGCGGACCCGGCCCGAGCTGACATATCCCGACATCCAGTATCATTTCGGCGCGTTTTCCGCGAATTATACCCATCAAGGCATCGAGATGCAGGATGAGGCCGCCATTAACCTGCAACCCAATGTCAACAATTCGCGCAGTCGTGGCTGGCTCAAACTGAAATCGGGCGATCCGAAGGATCAACCCCTAATCCAGTTTAACATGCTCAGCGATGCCTATGACATCCAGACGCTGATGGCGGGTGCGCGCATCGCGCGCGCGGCTTTGCAGAGTCGCGCTTTCGCGCCCTACGTCACCGGGGAGTGCAAGCCCGGCAGAGATGTGCAAACCGATGACGAGTGGATCGCCTATATCCGCGAAAATGCCAGCGGCAGCTATCACCCCTGCGGAACCTGCAAGATGGGCATCGACCCGCTTGCCGTCGTCTCACCCGATCTGAAGGTGATCGGTGTCGAAGGCCTGCGTGTCATCGATTCCTCGATCATTCCGCAGATCCCCAGTTGCAACTTGAATGCCATCAGCATGGCAATCGGAGAAAAGGGGGCCGATCTGGTGCTGGGCGGCAGGCAACGATGACATGTTTCGTCCCGAGGCACGTTACCTTGGCAAAAACCGGTCCCTGACCATTCCGAAATCCATCTGAAGGGCATCACGACAGATGACTATGACTTCCGCAGCTCCCTTGAAAGCCGCGCTCCACAGTGACGCACTGGACCAGCACTTCTACGAGGTGCGAATCCAGAACGGCTGACTCGACAAACCGGTCCAGCCTCTGTGGGCTTGATCCGGCTGGACCCTGAGAACCCCAGCGAGAGCGAAATTCTTATCCCGGCCAAGGAACGAACGGAGATTGACTGGAATAGCGCGAACCGTTTGGCCGCATCCAGCACGGATTTTACAGACTATCTGAACCTTGTCCGGCAATTTTACCAAACCAACGACATACGCCCGCAGGACTGGGATTATAGCGGAACATAACCTTTGCAAGAACAAGGACGAGGAAAGCCACGCAACGTGCCAGAATGGCCCGCGTAGCGCCTCCCGGCGTGAGGGGCAGGGTTGCAGCCGCGCCTGGCCTGACCCTGCCCGACAGATGGGCAGAACCGGCAGAGCCTGCCCGCGATCCGGTCATCCCCTGTCCCGGCGCCGCGAAATCTGCCCGAATCCTGTTCAGCCAGTCGATTCAGACGCTTTTCTGCAAATGCGAAGGCAATGATCTTCGACGGATTGGCAACAGGGACCTCGGCCCCGGCCGGGTGGAAAGGCAGCGATGAAGAAGCTTACCAGAATGCTGATGCTGGGCAGCGCGTTGGCGCTGGCGAATGGCGCATGGGCGCAAGAGGGCGAACCGATCAGGATCGGGGTGCTGCATTCGCTGTCCGGCACGATGGCGATCTCGGAAACCACGCTGAAGGACACGGTCCTGATGATGGTCGCACAGCAGAACGCCAAAGGCGGCGTGCTGGGCCGCCCGCTGGAGGCCGTGGTGGTCGATCCGGCCTCTGACTGGCCGCTGTTCGCGGAAAAGGCGCGCGAGCTGCTGACGGTCAGCAATGTGGACGTGATCTTCGGCGCATGGACCTCGGTCAGCCGCAAATCCGTCCTGCCGGTGCTGGAGGAACTGAACGGGCTGATGTTCTATCCGGTGCAATACGAGGGCGAGGAATCCTCAAAGAATGTCATCTATACCGGCGCGGCGCCGAACCAGCAGGCAATCCCGGCGGTGGAATACATGATGGAGGAACTGGGCGTCGAGAAATGGGCGCTGCTGGGCACCGATTACGTCTACCCCCGCACCACCAACAACATTCTGGAAAGCTATCTGAAGGATAGTGGCGTCGCGGCGGGCGACATCTTCGTGAACTATACCCCCTTCGGCCATTCGGACTGGTCGCGGATCGTCTCGGACGTGGTGGCGCTGGGGGCGGACGGCAAGAAGGTGGGCGTGGTTTCCACCATCAACGGCGACGCGAATGTGGGTTTTTACAAGGAACTGGCGGCGGCAGGCGTGTCGGCGGATGATATTCCGGTCATCGCCTTCTCGGTCGGCGAAGAGGAGTTGTCGGGGTTGGATACGGCCAACCTTGTCGGGCATCTGGCCGCCTGGAACTATTTCCAAAGCGCCGAGACCCCGGAAAACGAGGAGTTTATCGCCGCGTGGCACGAATTCATCGGCAGCGAATCGCGTGTGACCAATGACCCGATGGAGGCCACGATGCTGGGCTTCAACCTGTGGGTTCAGGCGGTCGAGGCGGCGGGCACCACCGAGGTCGATCCGGTGCTGGACGCCATCGTCGGCCTTGAAGTGCCGAACCTGACCGGCGGCACGGCGACGATCCTGCCCAACCACCACCTGACCAAGCCGGTGCTGATCGGAGAGATCCGCGACGACGGCCAGTTCGACATCGTCAGCCAGACCGATCCGGTGCCGGGCGACGCATGGACCGACTTCCTGCCGGAATCGGCGGTGCTGGAGGCCGACTGGCCGGGCAAGCAATGCGGGATGTGGAACACCCAGACCGAAACCTGCGTGCAGGTGCAGTCGAACTATTGACCGCCATTCAATCGGGGGCGGCCCGTTCCGCCCTCTGCTCTTACGGAAGGATCGTCCATGCCGCGCCCGCTGATCGCCTGCCTTCTTGCGTTGGCCCTGCTGATCCCGACCCTGCCCGCCCTGGCCAATCCGGCGCTGGACCGGATCATCGCCGATCATCTGGACCAGATCGAGCGTCCTTCGCGCCGCACGATCGAACCTCTGGTGACAGAGATCGCCGCGACCGGCCCTGAGGGGATGGCGCTGCTGCGCGCATGGGCAGGCCGCAATCTGGGGCTGAGTGATGACGGGCGGGCGCTGATCGTCAGCGGGGACGGCGCGATCGATGCGGTGACGGGTGCGGCGGTCAGCAGGGCCGATCCCCGGATGCTGCGGCCCAATTCGGGTGTGCGCGGCGTGATAGAGGCCGCGCTGGTCGCGGCCGAGATCACCGACCCCGATCCGCGCCGCCGCGCCGCCGCGCTGAACAGCATCGCGCGATCCGGCACCGCCGCCCATCTGGAGGCGCTGCGCAATGCGCCCGCCGAAACCCTGCCCCGGCTTGCCGCCCGGCGCGACCGGCTGGAAAAGCTGCTGGTGATCCAGTTCGACAGCGATCCCGCCGCCCGTGTTGCCGCCGTTCAGGACATGGCGGGCGATGTCGGCCTTGATTTCCGCGCCGCGCTGAACCCGCTGCTGGCGACCCGTCGCATCGCCGCGCCCACTGAGCCCGAGGGCGCCAACATCGCCCGCGAATTGCGCATCGGCGGCAAGGATTTCCCGCGCGAGGCGGCCATTGCGCTGATGACCTCGGAAGGGTTGCTTCAGCCGCGCCTGACCCCTGCCGAGCAACGCAATACGCTGGCGGCCCATATCACCGATGGCCATGTCGGCGGCGTGCCGGTGGCGGATCTGTCCGACCCCGAGGCCCGCGACCGCGCCTATGAGGCGTTGGAGGCCGCAGGCACCCTGCCCCCCGCCGCCTCGATGGCCGAGGCCGAAGCCGCCATCGACGCCCATCGCTTTTTCGATATCTATGCCGAGCCCGACCCCCGCGTGACCGATGCCGCCCGCGCCGCCCGGACCGGCGCGGAATGGCGGCTGATGGCGATGCAGGGGATCGACCTTGGCCTTGACGCGCTGTCGCTGGCCTCGATCTATTTCCTCGCCGCCATCGGGCTGGCGATCACCTTTGGGGTGATGCGGGTCATCAATATGGCGCATGGCGAATTCATCATGATGGGCGCCTATACCGGCTATGTCACCCAGACGATGATCGCCGACCGCACGCTGTCGCTGATCGTCGCGCTGCCCGCAGCCTTCGCCGTCACCTTCGCCGCCGGGGTGGTGCTGTATCGGCTGGTGATCCGGCATCTGGCGCATCGCCCGCTGGAGACGCTGCTGGCGACCTTCGGCGTGTCCATCGCGCTGCAACAGATCGCCAAGAACATCTTCGGCACACAGGCCCGCCCGCTGACCGCGCCGGGCTGGCTGGATGGCGCGATCACGGTGAACGACGTGATCTCGATTTCCTCGATCCGGGTGGCGATCTTCGTGCTGGCGCTGCTGTTTCTGGGACTGTTCCTGTTCATCATGCAGCGCACCCGGCTGGGGCTGGAGGTCCGCGCCGTCACCCAGAGCCCCGGCATGGCGGCCAGCATGGGCATCAACCCTGATCGCATCGCGATGATGACCTTTGGACTTGGATCCGGCATCGCCGGGATCGCGGGGGTGGCCATCGGTCTGTTCGCGCAGGTCACGTCCGAGCTGGGCCAAGGCTATATCGTGCAAAGCTTCATGACCGTGGTGGTCGGGGGCGTCGGCAATATCTGGGGCACGCTGGCGGGTGCCGGACTGATCGGCATCCTGTCCAAGGTGATCGAGTCCTTCAACCCCTCGAACACGCTGGCAGCGCAGACCTTCATGATCCTGTTCATCATCATCTTCATCCAGTTCCGGCCACGCGGGATCATCCCGATGCGCGGCCGTGCAGCCGAGGCGTGACATGACCCGCAAACCCTTCATCCTGCACAACCCCTCGATCCTGATCGTGCTGGCAATGCTGGCCGTCTTCACCGCCGCCGTCACGGTGCTGAGCCAGGCCTATGGGACCGGCGCCATCCCGACCTCGACCGTCAAGGTGCTGGGCAAGACGCTGTGCCTTGCGCTGGCCGCCGTCGCGATGGATCTGGTCTGGGGTTATGCTGGCATCCTGTCGCTGGGGCAGATGGCGTTCTTTGCGCTTGGCGGCTATATGATCGGGCAATGGCTGATGTATGCCCGAACCGAAGCCATCGTCGCCGCCAGCATGGCCAACAACCCGATCCCGCCCACCGCGCAGGAACTGCAAGAGGCCGTCGCCAACCAGATTTTCGGCGTCGTGGGGGCGTCCGAGTTGCCGCTGGTCTGGTCCTTCGCCCATTCGCTGACGCTGCAACTGATCCTTGTCGTCGCGGTGCCGGGCCTTCTGGCGCTGGTCTTTGGCTGGCTGGCCTTCCGGTCGCGGGTCAACGGCGTCTATCTGTCGATCCTGACGCAGGCGATGACGCTGGCGCTGGCACTGTGGTTGTTTCAGAACGACAGCGGGTTCCGGGGCAATAACGGCCTGTCGGGCTTGCAGAACATCCCCGGACTGGAGGGCGTGTCGCAGGCCACGCTGTCGGTCTGGTTCCTCTGGGCATCCGCTGCGGCGCTGGCGCTGTTTTATGTGCTGGCGGCATGGGTGGTCAGCGGCAAGTTCGGCAGCGTGATCCGCGCGATCCGCGACGACGAGACCCGCGTGCGCTTCCTCGGCTATCCGGTCGAGGGCTTCAAGCTGGTGGTGTTTACCCTTGCCGCGATGATGACCGCCGTCGCGGGCGCGCTCTATTATCCGCAGGCGGGCATCATCAACCCGGCAGAACTGATGCCCATCGCCTCGATCTATCTGGCGGTCTGGGTGGCGATCGGCGGGCGCGGCAGGCTCTATGGCGCGATGATCGGGGCAATCGTGGTGTCGCTGCTGTCCAGCTGGTTCACCGGCGGGCGGGCGCCCGACCTGCATCTGCCGGGTTATGTGGTCAGTTGGGTGGACTGGTGGCAGGTGGCGCTTGGCCTGTCCTTCGTGCTGGTGACACTGTTCGCGCCCAAGGGCATCGCGGGCATTTTCGACTGGCTGGCCGGTCTGAGCCCGCCCCGCCGCCATGGCCGCGATCTCGGCCCCGACCAAGGCGCGCTTCAGCAGCAGGAGGCCAAGGCATGAGCGCGCTTCTGGAAGTCTCGGGCGTGTCGGTCAGCTTCGACGGGTTCCGGGCGATCAACAACCTGTCCTTCAATATCGGTCCGGCGGAACTGCGCGCGGTGATCGGCCCCAATGGCGCGGGCAAGACCACCTTCATGGATATCGTGACCGGCAAGACCCGTCCCGATCAGGGCGAGGTGCTGTGGGGCGAACAGTCCCGCTCGCTGCTGAAGATGAACGAGGCGCAGATTGCCCGCGCAGGCATCGGTCGCAAGTTCCAGCGCCCCACTGTCTTTGAGGATCAAAGCGTCGCCGACAACCTGATCATGGCGCTGAAGGCGAACCGCAACCCCTTCGCGGTGCTGGGCTGGCGGCCCTCGCCCGTCAGCGCCGCGCGGATGGCCGAACTGGCCGCCGAGGTCGGACTGGCCGATCACGTCGCGCGCAAGGCCGGAGAGCTGAGCCACGGCCAGAAGCAATGGCTGGAGATCGGCATGCTGCTGGCCTCGGCGCCGCGCCTGCTGCTGGTCGATGAACCGGCGGCGGGCATGACGCTGGCCGAACGCGAACAGACCACGGCGATGCTGTGCCGTCTGGCGGAAACGCGGGCTGTGGTGGTGGTCGAGCACGACATGGATTTCGTGCGCCGTCTGAACTGCAAGGTGACGGTGCTGCATCAGGGATCGGTGCTGGCCGAGGGTAGCCTCGACCATGTCACCCGCAATCCCGACGTGATCGAAGTCTATCTGGGGCGATAAGATGCTGAACGCGACGAACCTGACCCTTCACTATGGCGGCAGCCAGATCCTGTACGGCATCGACATCACCGCACGCCCCGGCGCCGTGACCTGCGTGATGGGCAATAATGGCGTGGGCAAGACCTCATTGATGCAGTTGCTGGCCGGGCGACATCCGCGTTCGGGCGGGCAGATCACCTTTGACGGGCGCGAACTGGGTCGGGTGAGTGCGCAGCAAATGGCGCGGCTGGGTGTGGGCTATGTCCCGCAGGGCCGGGCGATATTCCCGATGCTCACTGTGCGGGAAAACCTGCAAACCGGCTTTGCCTGCCTGCCCCGCCCGGATCGGCGCATCCCCGACGAGATCTTCGACAGCTTTCCGGTTCTGGCCCAGATGGCGCATCGTCGCGGCGGCGATCTGTCGGGCGGCCAGCAGCAGCAGCTTGCCATCGCCCGCGCGCTGATCACCCGGCCGCGCGTGCTGCTGCTGGACGAACCGACCGAGGGCATCCAGCCCAATATCATCGCCCAGATTGGTCGCGTCATTGCGGGTCTGCGGGACCGGGGCGACATTGCCATCGTGCTGGTCGAGCAGTTTTTCGACTTCGCCTGGGATCTGGGCGATGCATTTCTGGTGCTGGAACGCGGCCTCGCGGTCATGCAGGGTCCGAAATCCACCCTGCGGCGAGAGGACCTGCGCGCCCGTCTGGCGGGCCATGCCGAAAGCGCCCTCTCGGCCGGTTGACAGTGCCCGACTCTGTTGCGTCCGGCATCGGATTTCCCTTCAGGTAAGGCGCTGGAAGGCAAAGACCGGGTGGAGGTTAAGTTCGGCCTCGACAGCGAGGATGTCGCGGATCAGGGCGGGCGTCGATCATGTCGATCAGCCGCGGACGCAGCAGATAATCTTGTTCAGGGGCGAGAGAATGGGGCTTCATCGGCGATCCCAAACTGCAGGGTTTCCGGTGGAAGCATACGAAACCCGGCAATTGCCGCCGTCGGGCTTGAGGCTGGCCCATTGTCGCAGTGGCTGCATCGTGGGTTGTCAAATGCGGGACTACCTGTCGTCCTGATGGAAACCAGGCAGGTAAAAGGCGCCCTGAAGGCCATGCCGATCAAGACGGACCGGCGGGATGCAGAGGGTATTGCACGTCTGCTGTTATAGTTGGCGCACAAAGTTCAGTCAGTGCGAACGACAAATCCATCCGCGTCGCTGCCATCATGGCCGAGATTTCGCTGCGGCGACTAAAGCATTTCTGTTTTAACCTGCGACATATTTTGCGGCCTTGAAGTAGTTCCAACATTCGCCGGGATCGAAGAGATCACAGACTTCGCCGATGGCCTTGAAGACGTCGGTAAATGTTCTTGCCCCGATCCTGCGCAGGTGCGCCTTGAGTTTTGCGAATGCCATTTCGATGGGGTTCAGGTCCGGCGAATATGGCGGCAGATAGAGAAACCAGCAGCGATGGGCACGCAGAGCCTCGGCAGCCTGCTTGTTGTGGTGGGTGGCAAGGTTGTCGAGGATCACCACGGTTCCCGGCTCGATCTCCGGGATCAGGACCTCGCGAACCCAGGCTGCGAAGGCGGGGCCGTCCATTGCGCCCCGGATGCACCAGGGCGCAATCAGGGCATCCGGTGTGAGCCCGGCAATCAGGGTCTGTGTTCCCCAGCTGCCGAAGGGCGCATCCATGGTCAGGCGTGTGCCGCGCAGGGCACGACCCCGCAGACGGGTGAGATTGGTCTTCACTGAGGTCTCGTCTATGAAAACCACGCGTTCCGGCCGATCCGCGATGGCTGGCAAGCGATGCTCGAACCAGTCGGTTCGCCGCTGTCTTACCCTGGCACCACGGCGTTCGGCGGCCACCAGCGACTTTTTTTATAGGTGAACCCAAGCCGCGACAGCAGACTGGCAATGGACGAGTGATGGACACGAACGCCTTCCGCTGCGACCAGCGCGTCCCTGAGTTCGAACAGCGTGATGTCGGGATCCTGTGCGAGCAGTTCCTCGAAAAAGGCCCGGTGCGGGGCAAGCTTTCCATGCCCTTTGGGACGTCCCTGGGGCAATGGTTCGGCATGCCCCCTGGTCCTGATCGCCCGGCCCCAACGTGCTCCGGTCGCCGGCGAGAGTTTCAGCCGCAGCACCGCCGCCCGACCGCTTAAACCCTCCTCGATATATCGCTGAAACCGCGTCCGGAGGGCCGACGGCAATGGTGCTGACATGATCTATCCTCCCAGACAGAAGGGAATCACGATCCGCGCTGCGACGGAACCCCAAACGATTCAGGGTTCAGTAGAAATGCTTTAGAGGGCGTCTTCATTTAAGGATTCCCATATTGGCTGAGTTCTGATTCAAGATCGAAAACGGAGGCGATCTTGAGCAGGCGAACCTTGACTGACGGGCAATGGGGAGCGGATCGGGCCACTGCTGCCTGGGAAGGCCAGTGATCGGGGCCGCAGCGGCGTGGGCAACCGGCTGTTCATCGCGCAGTGCTGTGGCTGGCGCGGGGCGCGTCGCCCTGGCGCGACCTGCCGCCGGAACTGGGACACTGGAAGAGCGTCTACACCCGGTTCCGCCGTTGGTCTCGCTCCGGGGTATGGGGGCGTCTTTTCAAGGAGTCGAGCGCCGATCCCGACTTCGAATACGTGCTGCTCGATGCCACTATTTCCAAGGTCCACGCCGATGCGACCTCGCAAAAGGGGGGCTTGAGGCTCACGCCATCGGCCGGTCCCGCGGCGGGCTGACGACCAAGATCCATGTCGCGGTGGACGCCCTCGGCCTGCCGGTCCGGTTCACGATCACGCCCGGCCATTGGGCCGACAGTCCGCAGGCCGAAGGGTTGATCCGCAGGCTCAACGGCGTCAGCCACGTCATTGCCGATGCCGGATACGATACCGGTGCGCTGCGCCGGTTCATCGCCGAGGACCTGCGCGCCACCGCCCAGATCAAGCGCAACCGCAGTCGTGCCGGGAGCCGCCCCCTGGATCGGGCCCTCTACGAAGAACGCCACCTCGTGGAGTGCTTCTTCAATCAGATCAAACGCTTCCGTCGTATCACCCTGAGGTGCGAGAAAACCGCCACCTCGTTCAAGGCATTCGTTGAGCTCGCCTGCGCAATGGCATGGATCGCTTAAATGAAGACGTCCTCTAGCGCTTGCCCGCACGCTTGCCACGCGCAACGGGACGTTGCTGCCTCCGGATGCCCGGCAGGATCGCTGCGCGCTGAGCCTATGGATCGACGCGCAGGCAAGGCTGGCGCCCGTCGCTGGAAACGGGCCGACCTCGAAGCAGGTGGTCTCTGCCAAGCGGATCGCCCGCATCAAGCGCCGTGCCGTGCCGGACGAATACTTCTGGAATCGGCAACTGCTGTCGTGCTGGATCGACCGCAATCAGTGAGAAAGGGCGGGCCAGCCCTTCGCGCGCGGTCTCCCGCCGCGCCCGCCGCCCCGGCGTCAGGTATCAGGCATAGCGGAACGCGCGGCGCAGCGCGAAGGCCAGGAACGGCGGCCAGGCCAGGAAGTTCAGCACTGCCATGAGCATCCCGAAATCCTCGGGCCGCATGATCGCCACCGCCCTGCCGGCAACATACAGCGGCCCCTCGCCGGCAAGCTGCCAGCCGTCGCGCAGGCCCCAGTCGATCATCGGAATATGTGACCGCAGCCCGATGGCCATGGCGTCGATCAGGTTCCATCCGCCTTCGGGCGGCGGGTGCAACGTCCCGCCGCCAGCCGTTGCGCCGCCGGTTGTCGCCAGAAACTCTGCCTCGAAGGACGGGGCAATATTGCGGTGGTCCGAATAGACCAGCGACACCGCAAGGACGAAAAGGGCAAGGATCAGGAAACCGATCCGCTTGGGTGCCGTGCCGAACCCCAGCAGCTTGTCCCATACCAGCCAGCGCAGCAGCCGCCATGTCAGGTGAAGCGCGGCGAAGGTGGCCGCCAGCACCGGGACAGCTAGGTGTTTGATCCCACGGTTTGATGGTGCGATCCTTTCTCAGGAATGGAGGGATGCGGGTGCCGTCCGGCAGGATCTTCGCCACCAGACAGCGGTCGTTGTCATAGACGATCGACTGAGGAACCGCCTCGAAGAAGGAGAAGGCGTGGATGTGACCGTCCACCCAGGCCTCGGCCACCGCCGCAGGATAGGCCCGCACATAGCACGCATCGCTGTGCGGCAGGTCCAGCACGAAGAAATGCGCCTGTCTCGCTCGACACCGCCGATCCGAACCATCGCCTCGCCGAAGTCGGCCTGCGCGTGGCCCGGGGGATGCGCCAGCGGCACGAATACCTCCTGGCCCCGCCGTTCACGCTCCCGGATATAATCCTTGATGATCGTGTAGCCGCCGGTGAACCCGCATTCCGCGCGCAGCCGGTCAAACACACGCTTCGCCGTATGCCGCTGCTTGCGCGGCATGCTCCGGTCCACCTCCAGCCATTCTTCGATGATCGGGATGAACGGATCAAGCTTCGGGCGCTTGACATCGGCCGTCCGCCGGTAGCCCGGAGGAACCGAGAACATCATCATCTTCGCGACCGTGTCGCGCGATATGTTGAATGCCGTCGCCGCCTGACGCTGGCTCATGCCCGTCGCACAGGCCTGACGAACCCTGAGATAGAGTTCCACGCTGTAGATCCTCCCATCCTCCCTGCAGCCGCAGAAAGGGACAAAGGTGGACGACTTTTACGCCGCCCGCAGCAGCACCATGCCGCCGCTAACGTGGACTAATTTCGCACCGCCCTTCTCAATGGCCGCAGGGGCGATTGCAGATGCGACGGTGTTCGACCCGCATGAACAGCGCCTTGCCAACTTGGTTCAGCAGTATCCGCAATTGCAAAACGCGGTTGCCGAATATCTCGCATCCGATCCCAATGACAGCTTAGCGGAAGGGCGGCTGAAGAACGCCCTTGAGGGCCTCCTCTTCGGTCTGGTGCTGGAGCGTTTCGTGCGCGCGCTGCGTGTCATGCGATCAGGCCTGAACCGGATGGTCGTGATACTGAAGACGCAGTACCGTTACATCTTCGATACGGAGACGATCCAGTCCGTCATATTCGTCATGCAAAGGGCCGCCCAGGCGGTCGAACCGCAGATTACCGAGCTTTTGCAGACTCTTGCGGCACGCTTTAACGGCCGGATGATCGGTCTCGAATTCCGCTTCAAATCGGAAGAGTCGCTGACGAGGAAGCTGTCCGATGCGGTGGTCAAAACAGGACAGCTGCCCTCAGAAGTGGCCGAAAGTATCAAGGACGTGCTACGCTATACGACGGTGTTTCCGGACGATACTTACGCAACTGGCGTTCGCGCGACCCGCGCCGAGCTGACCGCCCAAGGATACCGTGAGGTGAAATTCAAGAACACTTGGGGCGATACCGGATACAAGGGAATCAATGCCGTGTATGAGACACGAGAGGGTTTCAAATTCGAGCTTCAATTCCATACCAGTGCGAGCCACAGCGCGAAGGAAGGTGGAACCCATGCACTTTACGAACGGCAGAGACTTCTGCCTGAAAGATCGCCGGAGTGGATGGACTTGGAAAATCAACAAAATGCCATCTTTGATGCAGTTCAAGTTCCACCAGGCGCTCTAAACTTATAGGGGAAATTAATGAAATATTGGACAAAAGAAGGCGTTGAGAAACATTTGGAAAATTTTGACCGGGAAGCAGCAAAGAAATGGACCTATGCTTTCAACTATTATCTGGACGAAAATAATGAGTTCAAAGAGATAGAGATTGCAGTATTCATCGTCATGGAATGGCTGGTGCCGGAAAAAAACTACAACATCAAGGGCTCTGCCGTTCGCGGAACAAAGCGTATGCAATGGTTCTGGGATGGTTTGAGTGCGCTCAAGGACCGTGAGGAATACGGCGACGTTGGCGACCACAGTCTGATTTCCGAGGATGAAGCGAAGGAGGTGCTCAAAACCATGGGTTTGAACCTCGATGACGCAAAGACCTATCTTCTGAATAAGTTCACGGAAGTGAACGGCTACCCTCCGATCATGCTCCCGGTTGACCCCGGATGGGAGGCTCGCCGCGACGCCGCGCGAAAACGGTCGAAATGACAGGCAAGATCGCCGCTGCGAGGATATGGGCCGGCGTTGTTGCAGAACTCCGTTTTCTGAGGGATTCACACTGCGAATCCAGTGGGCTAAGGGGCGAGTATGAGCAAGCCTGAGCCGACCCGCTACCGCACGATGAACTGGAAGTCCTACAACGATGCCTTGAAGCGGCGCGGGTCCCTTCTGATCTGGCTGGACAAGGACATGGTTTGGCGCGCACCCAAATCCGGATGCAATGGTCGGCCGCCGGTCTTCTCTGATGCCGCGATCCAGTTCTGCTTGATGGTGAAGGTTCTGTTCGGCCTGCCTCTGCGGCAAACGACAGGGATGGTGGCGAGCATCCTTTCGATGGCCGGGCTCGACTGGCGGGTGCCCGATTTCTCGACCCTGAGCCGCAGGCAGAAGCGCATCACGGTTCAGATCACGAGCCGCCGTGCGCCGGGGCCGCTGAACCTGCTGGTGGACAGCACCGGGATCAAGTTTCTTGGTGATGGGGAATGGCTTGCCCGCAAGCATGGCCCGCATCGCCGACGCCAATATCGTAAGGTTCATCTGGCGATGGACACGGCTACAGGTGACATCCGCGCCGTCGAATTCACCTCAAGCCGTGAAGGCGACAGCCCTGTTCTGCCCGACCTGCTCAACCAGATCCCAGAGGATGAACAGATCGGCACCGTCACCGGCGACGGTGCCTTTGACACCCGACGCTGCCACACCGCGATCCTGGATCGAGGCGGCACCGCTATCATCCCGATCCGGAGGAATGGCCGTCTCTGGAAGGAGGATTGCCCCGCAGCCAGGGCGCGCAACGAGATCCTCCGGGCAACCCAGCGCTTGGGCAGGGCCATATGGAAGCGCTGGTCAGGTTATCACGTCCGAAGCAGGATCGAGGCAAGGATGCGCTGCCTCAAGGCCTTCGGTGAACGCATCTCATCACGAGACCCGGACCGCCAGACCGCCGAAATCCATATCCGCATCGCCCTCATGAACCGCTTCAATGCCCTCGGATCCGCCGAGATCAAACGCGTGGCATGAACTCAACGCGGAAAGGGAAAACTGCGCTCACACACTGACTTCTGCAACATGTATAACCGCCCCTTGCGCAAGAGGGTTTGTGGATCAGTTTCGCGCGCTGTCGGGTGCTGACATGTATCCGGCCTCTGTTGCGGCCATCGTCATGCCGCCGGCCCGTATGGTGTTCGCGGATCAGGTCCCAAATCAACGCCGCGTGCTCGAAGGCACTTTGTTGCAGGCTGGTTCCTCTGATCCCGTCTCACGACCGTTGCGCCAAACGTCTCCTTGCCCTCTTTTGCTCCGACGTCCTCGCGACCTTGACGGCTTATGCCGCTGCGGCCGGAGCTTTGTAGACGTCACCGTGGGCCATCAAAGCCCAGACGATGCGCGCCATCTTGTTCGCCAGCGCTACCCGCACCAGCATGGGTGGCTTGCGCGTCAGCATTCCGCCCAACCAGGTGCCTGGCCGAGCCGAGGCATGAACGTGCCGCTTGATGACCACGCTGTTGGCGCCGATGATCATCAAGCGCCGCAGGGACCGTTCCCCCATCTTCGTCGTGGCGCCAAGCCGCTGTTTGCCGCCCGTCGAGTGCTGGCGGGGCGTGAGCCCGAGCCATGCTGCAAAGTCCCGCCCCTTCCGGAAGAGTTCAGGCGGGGGAGCAAGTGTGGCGATGGCCGTTGCGATCAGGGGGCCGATGCCCGGGATTGTCATCAAGCGCCGCGCGACTTCGTTATCCTTGGCCCGCCGGCTGATCTCGGCGTCCAGCTTCCCGATCTCCGCTTCGAGGTGTCGGAGCGCCGCGACCAGCACATCAAGTGTGGCGATGGCATCGGCGGGCAGACCGCTGTCGGGGTCCTCGATGATCGCAATCAGCCGAGCCGCGTTGCCAGCACCCTGCGGCACGATCTGACCGAACTCGCCCAAATGCCCACGCAGGGCGTTGATTGCCTGTGTGCGCTGCCGGATCAGAAGTTCCCGGATGCGGAAGACCATTGCCGCCCCCTGGGTCTCCTCACTCTTTACGGGCACAAAACGCATCGTCGGGCGTGTCGCCGCTTCGCAGATGGCCTCGGCATCGGCCATGTCGTTCTTCTGGCGCTTGACGAAGGGTTTGACATAGGCAGGCGGGATCAGCCGCACCTCGTGCCCGAGCTTGCCAAGCTCGCGGCCCCAGAAGTGCGCGCCACCGCAAGCTTCCATCGCGACAACGCAGCTCGGCTGCTGGCTGAAAAACGGCAGAACCTGATCCCGCCTCAGTTTCTTGCGAAAAAGAACACGCCCCAAGGCATCAGCCCCGTGAGCCTGGAACACATTCTTCGCCAGATCGAGCCCGACAGTGATAACCTCCGACATGACCGCTCTCCTATGTGGATCATCGCAAACCCACCCTGGCACACAGATGCCGTCGGGGGGCGGTTACACCATCAACGCCGCCTATACCTGCCCTTCTCGTTCGAGTATGCCAAACTGCCTCGCGGTTGAAATCTTCCCGTAGCATACGCGGCAAATTAAGATTTCCGGTCCCGCGCTCGGCGTCAAAAACCGCTTTCCTTGCTTACGATTTTCCGTCATTCGTCTCTACCGCAGCGAACGTTCGCAATATCCTGATTCTGTAGAAAAAAATCTGCTTGCAATTGCAGGAACTCCAAGGCTGATAGGTTCGAGAACGCCTCTCTTGTCAAGCTTTCTGGGTTTGCTGCGGACCTGCGTGATCCTCCCCCAGTGAAGTGGTCCGCCGTTATGATTAGGAAACGGAGGATCGAGAATGTCCAACAAGCGACCGAAGCCGGAAGAGATTGTCTCGAAGTTGCGGCAGGTTGAGGGTCTGATGGGGCAAGGTCTGTCGCGTCTTGATGCGATCAGGCGGATCGGCGTTGTCGAACAGACTTATTACCGCTGGCGGAAGCAATACGGTGGGATGGGCGTGGATCAGTTGAAGGAACTGAAGCGGCTTCAGCAGGAGAATGAACGGCTCAGGCGTGCTGTTTCGGATCTGACGCTGGACAAGCTGATCCTGACGGAGGCTTCCAGGGGCTGATCAGCGTTTCTTGCCTTCGCGGCTGGCGAGGCCGATCCGTTGCCCGCCCAAGAGGACGAAGTGCTGGGCTGGCTGCACGCCGCCTGTCTGAACACAGCCCACGCAACCTCGAAGGAGGAGGTCCAGTCATGAAGCTCAGCGCTCTGCGCTCTCCGGTCCGGCCCAATCCTGTTGCCTCGTCCGTCGTGCGGCTGCTGGCGGTGGATGGGCCGGTGCTGACGGTGCGGGGGCTGGACTGCCTGGACGGCACGCCGCTGATCGACATCAAGGCAGAGTTCGGAGCCACCCCATGAAGCGCGTTATAGCCGCCGCCCTGCTGATGCTTGCCGCGCTGCCTGCGCTGGCCGAACGCAGCATCACCGACACCACCGGGCGCGAGGTGACCATCTCCTGATCGGACGCGATCTGGTCGAGCCGTTCGGGCAGGATGGGGGCATCATCCACATCGCTGGTGGTGAATTCCGCGGCCCGGATCTCCAGTGTTCGTCGCGGGAACGCCCCACCGGGGCCTTTCCTGATCCTCCTCACTCTCGTTGATCCCGATGTGGAGCTTGCGCCAGACCCGCCGTTTCGAGCCGCGCGCGCGTTCCACTCCCCTTCGCCCTCAACCCTGATGCCCGTGCTGTCCACCAGCAGGTGCAGCGGACCCTCTGACCCGCGGTAGGGAATGCTGACCTTCAGGGTCTTCTGGCGCCGCGACAGCATGCTGAAGTTCGGCACCGCCCAGTCCAGACCGATCAACCGCAGCAGGCTCTCGACAAACCCGCCTCGCCATGGTCACTCGAACCATGGGAACGCCACTGGTTCGAGAGGGCTGTGAACGACCGACCGAGGCGTTGCTGGTCCAGATCGCCGTCGCCAAGCATTCCGAACACATGCCGCTGAACCGGCAGGCAGGGTGATGGCCCGGCACGGGGTGCCGATCGAACGCTCGGTTCTGGCCGACTGGATGGGCCGAACCGGCGCCCTGATCGCGCCCGTGGTCGACCACATGGCCCGGCGGTTGATGTCGAAAGCTCCCGGCTCTATGTCGATGAGACAACCGCCCCGGTGCTCGATCCGGGGCGTGGCACGACGAAAACCGGCTACCTCTGGGCGGTATTGCGGAACGACCGGGGCTGGGGCGGCACCGCTCCGCCCGGCGTGGTGCTCCACTACCGACCCGGGCGTAAAGGCGAATATGCAGCGGAAATCGTCGCTGGCTTCGATGGTACGATCCAGGTCTATGCCGACTCTGTCCAGCACCGTCAGGCGGACGCGGCTGTCTGATGAAATCTGCATATGGTCTCCTTCGCCGGAGCCCGGCATGGGACACCTATATAAAGCGCAAGGGGGAAAACGGTTGTTCCCTCCCCAAGTCGAATGCGTCATTGGTCATGGGTCGCTGCCCCGTCGGACCGACAACCCGTCCAGACTATTCAGCGGGGGGATTTGGGCGCAGGCGGCGTATCGCTGCCCTTTTCCTGACGAGACGCCGACTTGCGGGCATCTTCGTTATCCAGATCTTCCACCCTTTGTTTGAAGGTTTCATCCATCTGAACCTGGTTGGGCTTGGATCTTGTCATCGGCCCTCGCAGCATATGCGGCCTGGAAGCCATACCCAGTCCAGCATTCCGGTCGTTGTCGTTCTCTTTGTTGGTGCCCACCCTGGGCCCTCCATGACACCGCGTGAAAATTCTTCGCGGATGCCCAGAAGGTAGGGTGCCGGCAGCATGGTTACATCAGGCACAAGCCAACAATCCCGGCATCGACCAGATCAGATAAACGCCAGGGGGAGGGTCAACCCGAGTCGCTCAGAGAGCCGTTCTTTCCCGCACCTCGCTCGCTCGACAGCAAAGCGGCGAGGTTTCCCCCGCCGCGCAGTCGTGAATTTCAGCAATGATGGGATTGCCTGTCGCTCAGCCCGGAAGGCGGGACTTGCGTTGTTCCTCGTTGGCCGCGGCATCCTTGCCGGGTTCGGCCTGCCTGGGCTCGTCACCCAACTTCCCGGGCGCAGACTCGTTCTGCTGAGCCTGTTCGGGTTTCGAGGAATTTTCCTGATTGGTCTTGTCGGCACCCATGGTTGGGTCCTCCATATCGCGGGGCGGACAATACCGTCCCGTCGATACAGATATAGGCTCGCGCATCGCCGAATACATCCGGCTGGCGGCAACTATCGCGCAGGGCTCGGGGAACGTGGGGAACTTGCCCCTCCTGCCACGCCGCGAGACGCAAGGGCACGACATGGATGTTATTCGGGCCGCTTATGAAAGAAGCGGCCCGAATGCGCACGGAAGTGCCGTTACGCAGAGAAATAGTGCCAGCTTTCGGCCTTGGGTTCAGCGGAACCGACGCGGCCATAGACCTCTGCAAGCTTCGCGGAAACGGCCGTGAAGATGGCCAGGATGGCGGCGCGGGGACCCGAGGCGCGGCGTTGCATGGTTGCGGTCGTCATGGTTTAACCCTCCTTCAGTTTGGCGGGCCTGTGGATGATAACGTGGCCTGCCTTCGCTATGGTATATGGTATCCCACGAGTGAATTGTGAAGGGACAATTCTGCATTGCGGCATTGCACGGAGCGCATGGCTCGATCAGCGTCCTTGCTTACCTTCATGCCCAGCCGCGAGATACCGCAGTGCCATCCCGAGAGGGCCTCGCGCCGGAGGGGCTGAGGAGCCAGAGAGCCGGTATCGTCGTTTCTATGGTTAGCGGCGGCGAAGGGTTGGCCCGCGTTAATTCATCGCGGCTCAGAAGATGAAATCGCCCATATCCAGCTGGGACTTCTGGAAATCCTCGATGGTGACGGTCGTCGCGTCATTCAGCGTCAGCACCAGATCGCTGCCCTGCTGGGTGGCATTCTCGATCACCGAGCGGACCTGACCGCGGCTCATGTCGTCCAGATGAATGTGGTCCACGCCATTGCGGAAATCGGTAATCACATCGCGACCGTCGCCGAATTCGAACTCGAACACATCGGCGCCCTTGCCCCCGGTCAGGATGTCATTGCCGCGCCCGCCCTCCAGCCTGTCATTACCCGCCCCGCCGGACAGCCGGTCGTTGCCGCTGCCGCCGTCCAACTCGTCATTGCCGGCGCCACCGCGCAGGGTGTCGTTGCCGGAATCGCCGTCCAGTTCATCATTGCCACTGCCGCCGTTCAGGATGTCATTGCCCGCGCCGCCCTCCAACTCGTCATGGCCCTTGCCCCCGGTCAGGATGTCGTTGCCGCGCCCGCCTTCCAGTTCGTCATTACCGGCCGCGCCGATCAGCGTGTCATGGCCATCTCCGCCTTCCAGCTCGTCATTGCCGCCAAAGCCCCGCAGCAGATCATTGCCGCCGCGCCCATACAGAAGATCCGCGACACTGCTGCCGTCCAGCCTGTCGTTTCCGTTCGTTCCGATCCTGCGTACCATCTTTGCGTCCTTTCCATTCTGCGTGTCGATTCGGTCGCCGCGCGGCCGATACCGCAGCGATAGCGCCGGTTTGCTGACATCCCGCTGACCCGGGCTGTCAGGGAAATGTCAGCATGAAGCGGCTAGAAACCGCCCATGAGCCGCTTTACCCCCCCGATGTCATGCCTTGCCGCCCTGTTCGCGCTGTCTCCGCTGACGGGCGGCGGGCAGCCCGCCAACGATTCCGCACCCGATTACGAGATGGCCCGCGATGCCGTCAGCCGTGGCGAATTCCTGCCGCTGGAGGAAATCCTTGCCATCGTCTCGCGTGATCACCCCGGCCAGATCATCGAAATCGAACTGGAGTTCGAGGATGGCGTCTGGGAATATGAGGTCGAGCTGGTGACACCGGACGGGCGGCTGATCGAGATCGATCTGGATGCGGCCACCGGCGAGATCCTCGAATATGAGGAAGACGACGACTGATGCGTGTGCTGGTGGCAGAGGATGACAGTCGCATCTCGGGCGATCTGGGACATGCGCTTTCGGCAGCGGGGTTCCGTGTCGAACATGTCGATAACGGCGAGGATGCGTGGTTTCGCGGCGGGACCGAGCGGTATGACCTGATCGTTCTGGATCTGGGCCTGCCACGCATGGACGGGCTCAGCGTATTGAAACGCTGGCGACGCGAGGGGTGCGACTGTCCGGTGCTGATCCTGACCGCGCGCGGGGCATGGGCCGAACGTGTCGAGGGGATCGACGCCGGCGCCGACGACTATCTGCCCAAGCCCTTCCGCATGGAGGAACTGGTGGCGCGCGTCCGCGCCCTGATCCGCCGTGCCGGCGGTTACAGCACCCCGCAGCAGACCATCGGCAGGCTTGGTCTGGATCTGAACCGGATGACGGTGGACGTGGATGGCATTCCGGTGGCGCTGACACCGCTGGAGTTCCGGCTGATCGCCTATCTGGCGCTGCATCGCGATCGGGTGGTGCCGCCAACCGAGCTTCTGGAACATCTCTATGGTGACAACGATGCACGCGAGGCCAACGCGCTGGAGGCCGTGATCACCCGCATTCGCCGCAAGCTTGGGCCGGGAATGATCGCGACCCGGCGCGGCTTCGGCTATGGTCTGGATGCGACGGGATGAGGTCAAGGATGCGGCCGCTGTCCCTGCGCTGGCGGCTTCTTCTGGCCGGTGGCGCGGCCATTCTTGCGGCCCTGGGGGCGGCGGCGATCGGGCTGGCGGTGCTGTTTGACCGGCATGTGGAACGGGTCGCGCTGGCCGATCTGGAGGACCGGATGCTTTCGCTGATCGCGATGGTCGAACAGGATGGCGGCCTGCCGCGCTTGCACACTGTGCCGCGCGATCCAATCTATGACCGTCCGTTCTCGGGGCATTACTGGCAGATCTGGCTGGGCAAAGAGGTGACGCGATCGCGGTCGCTGTGGGATTATACGCTGCCCGTCGATGACGCGCCCCCCACTGGCGCACATCGGATACTGACGCTTGAGGGTCCGCGCGATCAGTCCCTGCTGGCGGTCGAACGCAGCCTTGCCGTCGGGCGCGGGCCTGATCCGGTGCCGCTGCGGATCGTGGTGGCCACCGACCGCGAGGATCTGGAACAGGCGCGCCGTGCCTTTTTCCGGGATCTGCTGCCCTATCTGGGCCTGTTGGTCACGCTGCTGCTGATGGCGTCCTTCATGCAGATCACCGTGGGGCTGCGCCCGCTGACCCGGATCGGAGAACGGGTTTCGGCGCTCAGCCAAGGCCGCCGGTCGCGCATCGGCGGTGACCTGCCCGCCGAGGTGATGCCGCTGGCCGGGCAACTGGATCGCCTGCTGGACGACCGGGACCGCGAATTGCAGCGTGCCCGTCACCGCGCCGCCGATCTGGCGCATGGTTTCAAGACGCCGTTGCAGGCGCTGCTGGGTGATGCCGGGCGGTTGCGCCTTCAGGATGAAACCGAACTGGCCGACAGCATCGAGACGGTCGTGACCACGATGCGCCGCCTCGTTGACCGCGAACTGGCCCGCGCTCGGCTTCAGTCGGCTCCGCATGCCAGTCTGGCCCGGCCCGCCGAGGTTCTGGAAAAGATTACCCGGGTCCTGCGCCGCACCCCCGAGGGTGCGGGCCTTGACTGGCACATCCGAGCATCACCGGCGCTGAAGGCAAGGATCGACCCCGACGACCTGACCGAGGCTCTGGGCGCGCTGATGGAAAACGCCATGCATCATGCCTCGGGCCGGATCGAAGCCCACGCCCGGCGCTGCGGCGCCGAGATCGTCATCACCATCCGCGACGATGGTCCGGGTGTGCCGGATGCTCGGCTGGACCGGCTGATGCGACGCGGCGTGCGCGGCCACCCGTCAGATGATGGTCAGGGCATCGGTCTGGCCATCGTCGCGGATATAGCGGAAGCCGCATTGGGCCGGCTCAGCCTCTGCAATGCGCATCCCGGCCTGTGCGCCGAACTGCGTTTGTGTTCGGATTGCTCATGATGGCCGCGCGACTCTTCTTGAGCGGCTGCCCCTGTTGGACTGTGGACCTGAAGCCAGTGTCTGCCCCGTCAGCCGTGTCTATCAACCAGAAGCGCCAGCAAGGTGATCGGGAAATGCGGATCTCCGGTATAATCCGTCAGTACGCCTTGCGAGGGCCAGGAGAACAGAACCGCCGTTCCGGGTTGCCGCGCGTCCGCCACTATCTGGGCATGGCGATAAAGCGCGCGCGGAAAACTGGTATTATAGCCATGCACATAGACAAAGACATCATGGCGTCCCTGCCCCTGCGCGATGCGATCGTGGAACGCGCTGCGCTCCAGGTCTTCCCGCCGGGCGACGGTAAAGCTCTGGCCTGGATCGGGCACGGAACGCGGCATCTCGACCCCGTCCGGGCTTGTGGCGCGGCGGCACCGTCACTGTGTAATGCGCATAGGACAGGCTGCCGCTGCGATTGGCGTCGAAGTCGCTCGGCTGGTCCGGATGTCCGGCCCGATTCGTGGCCAGCAGAAAATCGACGGCTCGCTCACCGGCTGCGGAGCCTGTCGGGGTAACGGCCACGCTGCGGGGGTCGCCCGCGCATCCGCCCAGCAGGGCCAGCAGCACCGTCACGGCGACAAGGCGGATCATCCGAAGCCTCCCGATTGATCTTCAAGGTCAAATTGCAGCATCGGAGTCGTTTCAGGCAAGGGACAAGCGGCGAAAGCAAGGGCGCCTGTCGAATGCGCTGCAAGGCGGGCGCCGGCACTACAATACCGTGCGCCTTCATGGATCGCTCGGCTACAAGCCGCCTCCGGAAGTCTTCATCCACGTGTTTCCAGCGCGCAGGCCTCTGCAATCCGGCCAGCAATGCCCTGCGCGTTGGAAACACGACCAACATTGCACTAACAATCAAAACGGGCCCGTCCGTGGGGGCCGGTCGGACCCTTGGCCGATCTGGACAAGACAGGCTCTGGCGGCTATCGCTATAGGGTCTTCGGCCAGGGTCGGAGAGCCATTGTTTTTGAATGGAATTGGTCCGCATCTTCATACGGATACCGCTCAGGGGATCTCTGCAGAATGCGTCTTCCCGCGAATTTTCAGGCGAGCTTGCAGGATGCACGGGAACGGCAGTTCGACCGCGACATCGCCGCCCGTCTGGCCGCCCGCTATCCCGCCTTCGCCGCGTGCGACGAACAGGTTCGGCTGGACTGGGTGACCGATCGCCGCCGATGGCTGGCCCGGATCGGCGTCACCGCCCAGCAGCATGTATTGGATCATCTGGAGGTCATGGTGGTCCACGGCAACCGGGTCATCGACGATCCGGCCTACCGTGCCATCATGACCCGTCCATTCCGGTCGCAGGAGGAAAAGGCGGTCAGGCTGCGGCGGCATTTCCTGACCCTTGAAACGGCAGAGGTGGCGCATGGATGATCTCAGCACGACCCGCGCGGCTAATGATCCGGTCGCGGGTTGCGAATGCAGTTGCGACCGTGGCTGGCAGGATGTTCAGGACGAGGTCAATCAGGCGCTGCGCAGCGATGATCCGCTGGAGCGCAACCGCCAGATCACTGCGGCCTATGACGGGCTGGCTGAGGCCGATCCCCGCAATATCTGGGTCAGGCTGGCAAGCTATGTCTCGGTTCAGGGCGGTTGCGCCATGCAGCGGACCCAAGCCTGGGATGCGCAGACGCTCGGCCGGATGGTGGTGAACCCGTCCGAAGCGATGGACGCCTTGCAAGATGCCAATCGCACGATCTTTTCCAACATCTATCCGGTGGCCCGCTTCGCCCAGAAATGCGGTGCAAAGCAGCTTCGCCGCTGCGTCGAAAGTGGCGCATTTGAAGCGGACCCCTCGCTTCTGGACGCGATGGATATGCTTGAAAAGGGCGAATTGCGGACCGCCTCGGATCTGATCGCAGAACATGAACAGGTGGATATCGTCCAACCGGTCTATGAACGCCATGCGGATACCTTTCGCGATCTGATGCGCGCTGAGGCACTGATTCCCTTTGATCAGACCAGCATTCCGATCGCGAAACATTGCACGCGGGACAATCTGGTCAGCATCGACGGGCTGGACGTCCGCGATCCGCGGGACCGCGTGCAATATTACCGGCGCCTCGTGAACCGCATGCTGCAGCAGGAACGGACGTCCCGGCACGGGGCGACGGGCACATGGTAGGGGGCGCCCGGCTTGCGGGGGTGGGGGTGATCGGGCTTGCTCTGGTCCTTGGGCTGGCGACGAAAGTTCTGAAACAGGAGAGTTCCATGAATGACAGCACGCCGCGTATCGTCTCGGTCGCCTTGCTGCAACCGGCGGCCGAGCTTCTGGCGCAGGAACCGATGGCCTATTACCGCGAGGACATGCGCGGTCCAGATAACTGGGACACCATGCCCCTCTACCTGACCGAATTCGCATCGGGCAGCAATCTGAAGCCGACGATGACGGGCGGGCCGATCGTGCTGCGCTATCAGGACAGGAACTGCCCGATCGAACTGCCCGGAGGTCGGCAGTTCATGGCGGGCCTGGAGGGACCGGTTGTCGGTCGAATTTCGATGGTCTTCCCGATGGAGCCGATGACCCTGGCCGAGGCGCGTCAAATGGTGGCCCAAATCGTCGGCCAGTTCGATCGGGGCTGGCCCCGCGTCGGCAAGGTGCGCGAGGGGCTGACCGAGGGGGATTTCAGCACGGATGCCGGAACGAAAGTCGCGACTATCGGGCGATGGCGGCAGTGCGGAAACGGCCCGGCCCAGGTCCATATCACGGTCAGGCATTACAATTCGTCAACCGGCAGCAGCTTCACCCCGCCCGCCGCCCTGAGCGCGCCCTTGTCCGAGGATGCGGCGGACCGGTTTCTGATCTATGCGAATTTCACGCCGGCTACGCAGCAATTGTCCCGCAAACTCAGCGAACTTGTCTCGTCGCGCCGGGCGGCGGAAGGGCTGGATCCGGCCTACGAGGACTTACCCGCGGCGATATGGCTGGACGATCCTGACTGGCGGCCAGCGGGATGGGATGGCGGCTTCTGAACCGCCGCCCAGCACCGCCGCATTCGCTTCGAGCCAGCGCGGCTCCCAGAAGCGGAACAGGAACCAGTTGCCGCATTCATCCTGCACGCGGGTGAAGCGGCGGAAATGGCGCCAGATGTCCTCGAAGGAGGCGCGCGATCGGATATAGATGCCCGGTTCGCTTTGCCACAATCCGCCGATCGCATCCTTGCCGGTGAACAGCAAGCGGGTCAGGCGGCTGTCTTCGGTCAGCCTGACCAGCCAGGGCGCGACCTCGGCCAGTTCCTCGGCGGTGCCGCCCTTGAACAGGCAGCGATGTTCCAGCCCGCTGGCGTCAAGCAGCGCGGGCAGGTTCGCGACCTTGGCGGCGTCAAGGATCGCAAAGGTCTGCATGGCGGGCACCTTGGCGGGATCGCCGCCCGCCGCCTCGATCTCGGACGGAAGCGGGTCGGGCTGACCAAACAGCGGGTCGCGCAGCAGGTCGGGAACGGCCTTCCTGTCGGTTTGACCGAACTGGGAATCCATGGGCTTGACCCCTTGGACGATCTCGATCTGGAAAAGATCGGGGTGCCGGATATGGATCTCTGAATGGTCGGTCATGTGCCTCCCTCGCCAATCTGATCCAGGCATCCACGGCGCCTGTCGGCGGCAGCTTAGGACGAATTCACATCTGGGAACAGTGACCGCTTCTCCCTACGCGGGGTCAGGTAAAGTGTCCGCTCGGCAAGTGCCTGTCCGCCGCGGCGGATGGTTTCCGCGCAGGCGCTGATGCCCGCTCTGCTATGAGCGGGCTCATATCCAGATGCCTCTCAACACGCATTCGCAATACCCATGGTGCGGCAATGCGGCAATGTAGTCCGAAACCGTCCTCTCGGTCTTCAGATTGGGTGTGTCTCCCGCATGCCCGCCGAGAGCGCCGAGCATGCGGGACCCCTGTACCGTTGTCCTGGATCGGACATGGCGCCATCATCATTCCCGGAATGGACTGACGATCCGCAGGCTACCTTCGATCAACTGACCGTGCTGAAGGTCCTCTGTGTAAAGCCGTTCGCAGCCGCTGGTCAGCGCGGCCGCGACGATCATCGCGTCATAGACCGAAAAACCGTACCGTTCGCCGAGAGCCAGGCCAACATCGTGTATCTCGGCCGAGAGGGCGGTCACGTCGCACAGATCTCGCACCCCGGCGAGGAAAGCGCCCGCGTCCCGCCATGACATGCCGGCTTTCCTGATGCAGTTCACAAGGGTCTCATTCAGCACCTGAACACTGATCAGTCCGCCCTTTGCCAGCAACTCGACAGACCGATCTGCCTTGGGTCCATCATCGAGCAGATACAGGATGACGTTGGTATCGAAAAAGTCAGCGCTCATTTGCGGCGTCGCGGCTCAGTCGCTGAGATGCAGGGAGTCGCCCCCGGAAACGGCGCAGATCTTCCAGCACATCGTCTGCCGAGGGGCGACGGCGGATGGCCAGGCCATCATCAGCGCGTTTCAGCTCGATCTCGTCGCCGGCCTTCAGACCAAGCTCGCGCACCAGGTCAGCAGGCAGCCTGACAGCCAGCGAATTTCCCCATTTGGCGACATGCATCAGCCGGTCCTCATCAATGGATATACTGTTCAGAAATGTATATCCAGTTCAGAGCAGATTCAAGTGTGGTCGGTGATGATGCTGATTGCGACAAGTACGCCCTTGGGACTGAACTTGAAACGAAACAGGTGGCGCCGAGGCGACATGATCCAAGTGGACGGTGACATCCGCTATCGCAGCCCGATCGGATCATCCGAGAAGCAGACTGGGAAATGACAGTTGAGCCCAAAGCAACGAGTGGCACCGCCCTGTGATCCAGACGCGCACCCGTCTCCCCATTATAGGTTGCTGCGACATTGTTGCAGAAGTCGTTTTCAGGACATAATGCCGCTTTTCTCGGCTGAGTTCATGCCACGCGTTCGATCTGGGCGGTGCCGAGGGCATTGAAGCGGTTCATCAGGGCCACGCGGATGTGGATCTTGGCTGTCTGACGGTCGGGGTCCCTCGAGGCGATCCGCTCGCCGAAGGATTTCAGGTTCCTCATCCGGGCCTCGACCCGGCTGCGGACATGGTCGCCGGACCATCTTTTCCAAATCGTCCGGCCGAGACGCCGGGTTGCCCTCAGGATGTCGTTGCGGGCCAGGGCAGCGGGGCAATCTTCTTTCCAGAGGCGGCCATTTCTGCGGATGGGAATGATCCCTGTGCCACCGCGCGCGAGGATCGCCGAATGGCAACGGCGGGTGCCTTCGGCGCCATCACCGGTAACGGTGCCGATTTCCTCGTCTTCCGGGATCTGGTCCAGAAGATCAGGGAGAACGGGGCTGTCGCCCTCACGGCTGGAGGTGAATTCCACCGCCCGGACGTTGCCGGTCGCCGTGTCCATCGCCAGATGGACCTTGCGGTACTGGCGCCGGCGGTGGGTGCCATGCTTCCTCGCCAGCCACTCTCCGTCACCCAGGAACTTGATCCCGGTGCTATCCACCCGCAGGTTCAGAGCGCCCGGAGCCCGGCGCGACGAAAGCTGGACCGTGATTGTCTTCTGGCGGCGGCTGAGCGTGGAGAAGTCCGGGACCGGCCAGTCCAGACCAGCCATCTCAAGGATGCTGGCGACCAGTCCGGTCGTTTGCCGAAGCGGCAGGCCGAAGGGCACCTTCATCATCAGGCAGAACTGGATGGCGGCATCGGAGAAGACCGGCGGACGTCCGGGCTTGCCTGCCTTCGGCGCAGGCCAGTCCATGTCCCGGTCCAGCCAGACGAGCAGAGATCCGCGCCGCTTCAGCGCGTCGTTATAGGATTGCCAGTTGGTCGTACCGTAGCGGGCAGGTTCGGGCTTGCTCATGGCAGGCTCTTAACCCACCAGATTCACGCCGTGAATCCCGGATGATGATCAGTTCTGCAACATGTATAACCGCCCCTTGCGCAAGAGGGTTTGTGGATCAGTTTCGCGCGCTGTCGGGTGCTGACATGTATCCGGCCTCTGTTGCGGCCATCGTCATGCCGCCGGCCCGTATGGTGTTCGCGGATCAGGTCCCAAATCAACGCCGCGTGCTCGAAGGCACTTTGTTGCAGGCTGGTTCCTCTGATCCCGTCTCACGACCGTTGCGCCAAACGTCTCCTTGCCCTCTTTTGCTCCGACGTCCTCGCGACCTTGACGGCTTATGCCGCTGCGGCCGGAGCTTTGTAGACGTCACCGTGGGCCATCAAAGCCCAGACGATGCGCGCCATCTTGTTCGCCAGCGCTACCCGCACCAGCATGGGTGGCTTGCGCGTCAGCATTCCGCCCAACCAGGTGCCTGGCCGAGCCGAGGCATGAACGTGCCGCTTGATGACCACGCTGTTGGCGCCGATGATCATCAAGCGCCGCAGGGACCGTTCCCCCATCTTCGTCGTGGCGCCAAGCCGCTGTTTGCCGCCCGTCGAGTGCTGGCGGGGCGTGAGCCCGAGCCATGCTGCAAAGTCCCGCCCCTTCCGGAAGAGTTCAGGCGGGGGAGCAAGTGTGGCGATGGCCGTTGCGATCAGGGGGCCGATGCCCGGGATTGTCATCAAGCGCCGCGCGACTTCGTTATCCTTGGCCCGCCGGCTGATCTCGGCGTCCAGCTTCCCGATCTCCGCTTCGAGGTGTCGGAGCGCCGCGACCAGCACATCAAGTGTGGCGATGGCATCGGCGGGCAGACCGCTGTCGGGGTCCTCGATGATCGCAATCAGCCGAGCCGCGTTGCCAGCACCCTGCGGCACGATCTGACCGAACTCGCCCAAATGCCCACGCAGGGCGTTGATTGCCTGTGTGCGCTGCCGGATCAGAAGTTCCCGGATGCGGAAGACCATTGCCGCCCCCTGGGTCTCCTCACTCTTTACGGGCACAAAACGCATCGTCGGGCGTGTCGCCGCTTCGCAGATGGCCTCGGCATCGGCCATGTCGTTCTTCTGGCGCTTGACGAAGGGTTTGACATAGGCAGGCGGGATCAGCCGCACCTCGTGCCCGAGCTTGCCAAGCTCGCGGCCCCAGAAGTGCGCGCCACCGCAAGCTTCCATCGCGACAACGCAGCTCGGCTGCTGGCTGAAAAACGGCAGAACCTGATCCCGCCTCAGTTTCTTGCGAAAAAGAACACGCCCCAAGGCATCAGCCCCGTGAGCCTGGAACACATTCTTCGCCAGATCGAGCCCGACAGTGATAACCTCCGACATGACCGCTCTCCTATGTGGATCATCGCAAACCCACCCTGGCACACAGATGCCGTCGGGGGGCGGTTACACCATCAACGCCCATCGGTTGGTGGATCGTTACCACGCAGGAAAGCGGGTTCTCGTTTCCGATTTTCCCGTCGAATGGATGTATTCCGAAGGAGAACACGAATGATTACGGTCAATTCCCTTGAGGACATAAGCTGCGAAATCTCCAAGCTGTCTAATCTCATATCGGCGCTGGAACTGGCCACAGAGAGCTTGACAGCCGCTGACGACGAATATTCCCGGCAATGTCGCGACGCCACAGTCGGGCTTGTCGAAGCGATGAGATGCCAACTGGAGAAAGCCCGTAAGGAAGTCCATAACCAGATTCACGAAGCGCTTGAGCGCAAGCGTTCGGCCTGACAAAACAGCGCGCCCGGCTTCGGTCGGGCGTTTCCCCTTTTCAACAACTGGCGCATCATCATGGACGCGGCCTATTCCATCAACCGGCACTGGTCGGATCAATTCATTCCCGAGATCCGCCGTATTGTCGGCGCGCACCTGCTCAGCGTAGCCCCGGATCATCTGGACATGCGTCAGGCAACCGATCTGCTGATGCTGGATGGCCGGGATGTGAGGATTGCGGCCCGTGTGCGGCGCCATGGATATGCCGGTCGCTATCCCTATGACTTCACCATCCGCTCGCGCCTGCCGTCCGGCAGCCCCACCGAACTGGCTAAGATTGTGAACGGCGATGGCGACTGGCTGTTTTACGGCCATGCCAATGCCGCCGAGACGGGATTTGATCTTTGGTGGCTGCTGGATCTGCGGGCTTTCCGTGCCGGTCTGATCCGGCAGGCCTCGAACGGCTTTCGTCAGTTATGTCAGTCCGTCATGTGATGGAAAACGATGGTCAGGCCAATCGCCCCTCCAGGGCGCGGCCTCCTGCTCATGTGCGAGGTAATGATTCGTCGTCCGCAGGACCGGATTGAGGTCGGGTTGACGCGGGGGAAAAGAGTGGCAGCAGCGCCGGAACATTGTCCCCCATGTGTCCCCCAAGGGCATCAATAAGCCTGCATCCGAAAAATACGGATTTCTGCAAGTTATTGATCCGCACGGGATGTCAGGCGACACGGGTGAGTAACTCAGGTTGTCTTGTAGTGCATTGTTATTGCTAAATTTTATATCTCTCGCGACATAACCATCTAACTCAAGCGACAATCGAATCTATCTCAACTCGTCGTCTCCGGCCATGTCGCAATCCGCCATCGTCGAGGCGGCGGTCGCCTCCTTCCTGTTGGGAGATTTCGCCGAGCAGATGGAAGCGGCCCTCACGCGCAGGATCGACGGGTTCGACGAGGATCTGGCCGTGCTCGGCAAAATCCTCGCGCAGTTCATCCATTTTTGGCTGACCATCACGCCGCCGCTGCCGGACCACGCGCAGGCCTCGGCGCGAGCCAAGGACGTCGAGCGGTTCGAGGGCTTCATGCCGACCCTCGGCCGAAAGCTGGCAAGCTGCCCACGTTCCTGCGCGAGCATCAGAAGCTGGCCCAGCAATGTGCGGCGGAAGGCGTGGACCATGTCCGCTATCTGGCCCGGCTGGTCGAACTGGAACTGATCGACCGGGAACGGCGGATGGTCGAGCGCCGCATCAAGGCGGCGAAGTTCCCTTCCGTCAAAAGCCTGGACAGCTTCGACTTCGCGGCCATCCCGAAGCTCAACAAGATGCAGGTGCTGGAACTGGCCCGCTGCGAATGGATCGAGCGGCGCGAGAACATTATTGCCCTCGGCCCCAGTGGCACGGGCAAGACGCACATCTCGCTCGGCATCGGGCTGGCCGCCTGCCAGAAGGGTCTTTCCGTCGGCTTCACCACCGCCGCAGCCCTGGTCAGTGAGATGATGGAAGCCCGTGATGAGCGCCGTTTGCTCCGCCTTCAGAAGCAGATGGCCGGATACAAGCTTCTCATCATCGACGAACTCGGCTTCGTGCCCTTGTCGAAAACCGGCGCCGAGCTCCTGTTCGAGCTGATCTCGCAACGCTACGAGCGCGGATCGACCCTGATCACCAGCAATCTGCCTTTTGACGAGTGGACCGAGACATTCGGCTCCGAACGCCTCACCGGCGCGCTTCTCGACAGGCTGACCCACCACGTCAGCATTCTCGAAATGAATGGCCAGAGCTATCGTCTCGCCCAAAGCCGCGCCCGAAAGGCCGGCTGACCCCTTTCAAAAAATACCAACGGCGCAAGCACGGAACGTCGGGAGGGCGTAGAGGCTCTTACTCAAGGCCTGAGTGGCTTCGGTCGCGCGGACGCACCCAAATCCGAGACTGCCGCGGTCACCGTTCAGGTCTTCGATCCTGAGGCCTTCGGCGGACGCGAGGCATTCCTGAGGCAGACTGGCTGGCTCGCCGATGCTTGCCGTTCAAACCTGCCGCGGCCCGGCGTGACTTCGGTCCGCCTGCCGGGCGAGGCGGGCCTTGAACGCAGGCGTAGGGCGCTGGCTTCGGGCGTGCCACTCAGCCGCTGTATAATCCGCGTCATAGCCGTTTGGCGGGATGGCCCTGGGTGAGGTGACGGGTGCGGAATTCTGGCGGGCCTTGATGCTGGCGCTGCGGCGTGTCTGGCCGGGCAAGGCAGGCATGTGTAAATTAATTTACAGTATTATACCAAACTCTGTTAATAAATTTACAAAATTTTCCTTATACAGAAATCACTTAACGTGGTTTATGGAGTGTGTTTACTGTTCATAGTGTTCGTTTGTGTCAGTCCATTCCGAAGTCCTCGTCCTTGGGTGATCTTTGGGTTGGCTGCAGGGGGATAATTGTTGTGAGGGGGAGCCATGAGCACTGAAATCGTTGAAAAGCACGGGATTCCTGCTGGTTTTGGGTCAGCGCATGTTGGTCCTGAGGATTATGGGCGGCTTTATGCCGAATCGATGTCGGATCCCGAGGGGTTCTGGGGGCGTGAAGGGCGGCGGCTGGACTGGATCGAACCCTACAGCAAGGTGAAAGAGACCGATTTCACCTTCGGCAAGGTCAGCATCAAGTGGTACGGCGACGGGGTGCTGAACGCCTGCGTCAACTGCGTGGACCGGCATCTGCCGGCGCGCGCCAACCAGACCGCGATCATCTTCGAGCCCGACGACCCGAAGGATCCGGCGCAGCACATCACCTATGCGGAGCTGTCCGACAAGGTGAACCGCTTTGCCAATGTGCTGCTGTCTCAGGGGGTGATGCGCGGCGACCGGGTGGTGATCTATCTGCCGATGATCCCCGAGGCCGCCTATGCGATGCTGGCCTGCGCCCGGATCGGGGCGATCCATTCCATTGTCTTTGCGGGGTTCTCGCCCGATGCGCTGGCCAACCGGATCAACGATTGCGGCGCGAAACTGGTCATCACCTCTGATACCGCGCCGCGCGGCGGGCGGCGCACGGCGCTGAAATCGAATGCCGATGCGGCGCTGCTGCATTGCTCGGACAGGGTGCGCTGCCTGGTGGTCAAGCATACCGGCGACCAGACCACCTGGGTCGAGGGCCGCGATGTCGATGTGAAGGCGCTGATGGAGACCGCCAGCCCCGACTGCCCGCCGCGCCCGGTGGGGGCCGAGGACCCGCTGTTCATCCTCTATACCTCGGGGTCCACCGGCAAGCCGAAGGGGGTGGTCCATACCACCGGCGGCTATCTGGTCTATGCCGCGATGACGCATCAATACACCTTCGATTACCACGATGGCGACGTCTTCTGGTGCACGGCGGATGTGGGCTGGGTGACCGGCCACAGCTATATCATCTATGGCCCGCTGGCCAATGGCGCCACCACGCTGATGTTCGAAGGCGTGCCGACCTTCCCCGATGCCGGCCGCTTCTGGCAGGTCTGCGCCAAGCACAAGGTGACGCAGTTCTATACCGCGCCGACGGCGATCCGCACGCTGATGGGCAAGGGCACCGAATTCATCGAGGGCCACGACCTGTCCAGCCTGCGCCTGCTGGGCACGGTGGGCGAGCCGATCAACCCCGAGGCCTGGAACTGGTATGACCGCAATATCGGCAAGGGCCGCTGCCCGATCGTGGACACCTGGTGGCAGACCGAGACCGGCGGCCATCTGATCACGCCTTTGCCCGGGGCGATCGAGACCAAGCCGGGTTCGGCGACGCTGCCCTTCTTCGGCATCCGCCCGGCGGTGCTGGAGGCCGAAACGGCGAAGCTGATCGAGGGCGACCCGGCCGAGGGGGTGCTGTGCATCGCCGACAGCTGGCCCGGCCAGATGCGCACCATCTGGGGCGATCACCAGCGGTTCGAAGAGACCTATTTCCAGCAATATCCCGGCTATTACTTCACCGGCGACGGCTGCCGCCGCGACGAGGACGGCTATTACTGGATCACCGGGCGGGTGGATGACGTGATCAACGTGTCCGGCCACCGGATGGGCACGGCCGAGGTCGAATCGGCGCTTGTGGCGCATGCGAAGGTGGCCGAGGCGGCGGTTGTGGGTTACCCGCATCCGGTCAAGGGTCAGGGCATCTATGCCTATGTGACGCTGATGAACGGGGTGGATCCTTCGGAGGATCTGCGCGCCGAGCTGGAGAAATGGGTGCGTACCGAGATCGGCCCGATCGCGCGCCCGGACCTGATCCAGTGGGCGCCGGGGATGCCGAAGACGCGTTCGGGCAAGATCATGCGCCGGATCCTGCGCAAGATCGCCGAGAACGACTATGGCAGCCTCGGCGATACCTCGACCCTGGCCGAACCCGAGGTCGTCGACGACCTCATCAACAACCGGATGAACCGCGAATAAAAACGCGGGGAACGCATCCCGGTTCACTCGCCCTGACGGGGATGCGACGGCAACATCAAGGGCGGAACGTGGTATGTCTGAACAGGGAGGGTTCGCAGGACATGAGTGACAGAAAATCATCAAATGCATATTGGCAGGCAAATCTCAGGATCATCTGGACCTGTCTGGCCATCTGGGCGCTGGTTTCCTATGGCTTCGGGATCCTGCTCAGGCCGCTGATCTCGGGGATCTCGGTCGGAGGGTCCGATCTGGGCTTCTGGTTCGCCCAGCAAGGCTCGATCCTGATCTTCATCGTGCTGATCTTTTTCTATGCCTGGCGCATGAACAAGCTCGACCGCGAATATGGCGTGGATGAGTGAAAGGACCTGAATCATGAGCCAGTTTACCCTTAACCTGATCGTCATCGGTCTGTCCTTCGCGCTGTATATCGGCATCGCGATCTGGGCGCGGGCCGGTTCGACCGCCGAGTTCTATGCCGCCAACCGCGGCGTCGGGCCGGTCATGAACGGCATGGCGACCGCGGCCGACTGGATGTCGGCGGCCTCGTTCATCTCGATGGCGGGTCTGATCGCCTTCACGGGCTATGACAACTCGACCTATCTGATGGGCTGGACCGGCGGCTATGTGCTGCTGGCACTGCTGCTTGCGCCCTATCTGCGCAAGTTTGGCAAGTTCACCGTGCCGCAATTCATCGGCGACCGCTATTATTCGCAGACCGCGCGGATCATCGGCGTCATCTGCCTGCTGATCATCTCGATCACCTATGTGATCGGCCAGATGACCGGGGTCGGCGTCACCTTCTCGCGCTATCTGGAGGTGTCGAACTCGACCGGGCTGTGGATCGGCGCGGCGCTGGTCTTCAGCTATGCGGTGCTGGGTGGGATGAAGGGCATCACCTATACGCAGGTGGCCCAGTATATCGTGCTGATCATTGCCTATACCATTCCGGCGGTGTTCATCGCGATCCAGCTGACCGGCCATGTGCTGCCGCAGACCGGCATGTTCAGCGACCACAGCGCCTCGGGCGTCAAGTTCCTGACCAAGCTGGATCAGGTGGTGACGGATCTGGGCTTCCGGTCCTATACCGGGCATCACGGTTCGACCCTGAACATGTTCCTGTTCACCATGGCGCTGATGATCGGCACCGCCGGTCTGCCGCATGTCATCATCCGCTTCTTCACCGTGCCGAAAGTGTCGGATGCGCGCAAATCGGCGGGCTGGGCGCTGGTGTTCATCGCGCTGCTCTATACCGTCGCGCCGGCGGTGGGGTCGATGTCGCGCTTCAACCTGACCGCGACCATGTGGCCGGGTGCCGAAACGGGCGAGACCTTCAGCCAGCCCGCCGTGTCGCTGGAATCGATCGAGAACGATCCCGACCTGCAATGGATGCGCAACTGGCAGGTCACCGGCCTGCTGCAATGGGAGGACAAGAACGGTGACGGCCTGATCCAGTATTATGACGAGGCCGGTGCCGCCGATGCGCCCATCGCCGCGATCATCGAGGAACAGGGTCTGGTCGGCAACGAGCTGACGCGGGTGTCGGATGACATCATGGTTCTGGCCAACCCGGAAATCGCCAATCTTCCGGGCTGGGTGATCGCCATCGTGGCGGCGGGCGGTCTGGCCGCGGCACTGTCCACGGCGGCGGGGCTGTTGCTGGCGATCTCGGGCGCGGTGTCTCACGACCTGATCAAGGGCGCCATCAATCCGGGCATCAGCGAAAAGAACGAGCTGCTGGCCGCCCGGATCTCGATGGGGATCTCGATCCTGGTGGCGACGATCCTGGGGCTGAATCCGCCGGGCTTTGCCGCCCAGACGGTGGCGCTGGCCTTCGGTCTTGCCGCAAGCTCGATCTTCCCGGTTCTGATGATGGGGATCTTCAGCTCGCGCGTGAACAAGCATGGTGCGATCTGGGGGATGATCGCGGGCGTCGTGTCAACGACGGTCTATATCTTCCTCTACAAGGGCTGGTTCTTCGTGGCGGGCACCAACATGCTGCCTGACACGCCGGATGCCTGGCTGTTCGGCATCGCCCCGGCCTCGTTCGGGACGATCGGTGCGCTGATCAACTTCGCGGTGGCCTTCACCGTGTCGAATGCCACCAAAGAGCCGCCGGCAGAAGTGCGGGAACTGGTCGAATCGATCCGTGTTCCGCGCGGCGCCGGAGGAGCGGTTTCTCACTGACCCTACGTACCGCGCCCCTGTTCCGGGGGCGCGGTTATTTTTTCTGCCACGGGGCATGGGCCATGACCGGTATCAGTGCATTTCTCGCGACGGTTCACCCCTATGACAGCCTGCCGCGGGACGAGCTGGCGCGTGTCGCCGGTTCCTTCGGCCGCAGGCAATACAGGGCGGGCGACGTGATCTATCGCCATGGCGAAAAGCTGCCGGGGATCCATCTGATCGAGAGCGGGGCGGTCCGGATCTCTGACGCCGCCGGTGACAGCGTGTCGGAACTGGGCCCGCGCAATTCCTTTGGCGAACGCGGGTTGCTGCGCGAGGGGGTGGCGGTGACCACCGCGACGGCCATCGGGGAGGCGACGGTGCTGATGCTGCCGCATGCCGAGCTGATGCGGCTGATCG
Organism: Paracoccus alcaliphilus; assembly: GCF_028553725.1. Classification (NCBI taxonomy): domain Bacteria; kingdom Pseudomonadati; phylum Pseudomonadota; class Alphaproteobacteria; order Rhodobacterales; family Paracoccaceae; genus Paracoccus; species Paracoccus alcaliphilus. The sequence continues at coordinate 370,597 of NZ_CP067124.1, read as the reverse complement.
GCAGTTATCGTTCGGTGGCGCGGTTCTTCGACCGGGGCGGCCTGTCCAGTCCGCGCCAGAATGATCTGGCGGTGCTGAAGGTGGGCGATCTGATCGGGCGGCGGGACGCGCTGAGCTGCCCCCCCGACACGCCGGTGCTGGCGGCCGCCCGCGCCATGCGCGACGCCCATGCCAGCAGCATCGGCGTGGTCGGGGACGGGCGGCTGCTGGGGCTGGTCACCATCCGCGACATGTCGAACCGGATCGTGGCCGAGGGGCGCGATCCCGCCATCGCGGTCAGCGCGGTGATGACCCCCGACCCGATCACGCTGTCGCCGGACCAGCTGGGCTATGACGTGCTGAACATCATGCTGGAACGGGGCATCGGCCATCTGCCGGTGGTCGATGGCGGGCGTTTCATCGGCATGGTCAGCCAGACCGATCTGACGCGGGTGCAGGCGATTTCCTCTTCGGCGCTGATCCATGACATTGCCCGTGCCGACAGCGTGGCCGACATGGCGCGCAGCACCGCCCGGATTCCGGATTTGCTGGTGCAGCTGGTCGGCGGCAATCACCGCCACGAGATCGTCACCCGGATGATCACCGATATCGCCGATGCGGTGACCCGCCGGCTGCTGGCCATGGCCGGGGCCCGGCTGGGTCCGGCGCCGGGCCGCTGGCTGTGGGCGGCCTGCGGCAGTCAGGGGCGGCAGGAACAGACCGGCCAGACCGATCAGGACAATTGCCTGATCCTGGAAGACGGCTGCGATCCCGCCGATCCGTGGTTTGCCGGACTGGCGCGTTTCGTCTGCGACGGGCTGAACGAATGCGGCTATGTCTATTGCCCCGGCGACATGATGGCGACCAATCCGCGCTGGCGCCAGCCCCGGCAGGTCTGGCGCGGCTATTTCCGCGACTGGATCGACCATCCCGATCCGCAGGCGCAGATGCTGGCCTCGGTCATGTTCGACCTGCGGGCGATCGGCGGCGATGCCGCGCTGCTGGAGGGTTTGCAGGCCGAGACGCTGGAACTGGCGGCGGACAATACCATTTTCCTGTACAACCTGACCTCGAACGCGCTGAAACACCGGCCGCCGCTGGGGCTGATCGGCGGCTTTGCCACCATCCGCTCGGGCGAGAACCGCCACCGCATCGACATGAAGCATAACGGCGTGGTGCCGGTGATCGATCTGGCCCGGATCCATGCGTTGCAGGGGCGGCTGCGCCCGGTCAACACCCGCGCGCGGCTGACCGAGGCCGCGGCGCGCGGCATCGTGTCGGAGCGGGGCGGGCAGGATCTGATCGCCGCCTATGACCTGATCCAGACGGCGCGGCTGGAAAATCAGGCCGAACAGATCCGGGCCGGGCAGCGCCCCGACAACTTTCTGTCGCCTGCCGGCCTGCCCGATTTCGAACGCAGCCATCTGCGCGACGCTTTCGTGGTGGTGCGCGGCATGCAATCCGCAATAGGGCATGGTAAGGGAATGCTGGGATGAGGCGCATATGACGGGTGTCGGGGTCGAACTTCTGGGGGTCATCGCCGTCGGCGTGGGTGCGGCGGCGGTCATCTATGCCGCGATGCACCTGCTGCGCAAACTGGGGATGGCCCCGGCGCGCTGGCTGCTGCCCGCCGGCATCGGCCTGTCGATGGTCGTCTATTCGGTGTGGAACGATTACGCCTGGTCCGGGCGGGCGAAATCGCGGCTGCCGGCAGGCGCGCAGGTGCTGGTCGTCGGCCATGACCGCCTGCCCTGGGCGCCCTGGACCTATCTGTTCCCGGTCGAGACGCGCTTTGCCGTGCTGGACCCGGCCACGGTTTCCGGCACCACCGGGGGCACCCGCCGGGCCGAGATCATGCTGATCGAGCGGCGCGGCCCGGCGCTGGTGGTGCCGCAGGATTTCGATTGCGACAAGGGCCTGATCCGCATGCCGCGCAGCGACTGGGCGCCGTCTGGCCCGCAGGACCCGGCCTTTGCCGCCGTCTGCGAAGGGGGGGATTGATGGCATCGATTCTGGTGATCGAGGACGAGGACAATATCGCCACCGCGCTGGAGTTCCTGCTGACGCGCGAGGGGCACGAGCATGACCGCATGGATACCGGCGCGGGCGCGGTCGAGCGGATCCGCGCCCTGCATCCCGATCTGGTGCTGCTGGATGTGATGCTGCCCGATGTCTCGGGCTATCAGATCGTGCAGGATGTGCGGGCCGATCCCGGGCTTGGCGATGTGCGGGTGGTGATGATGACCGCCCGCGGCTCGGTGGTCGAGCGGCGCAAGGGGCTGGCGCTGGGGGCGGATGGCTTCATCGCCAAGCCGTTCGAGCTGTCCGAGCTGCGCGCCGAGCTGACGCGGCTGCTGGAGGGGCCATGCTGACGCGGCTGGCGCTGCGGCTGCGGATCCTGCTGATCTTTGCGGGACTGGCGGCGGCGGTGCTGGGCTTTCTGGTGCTGGCGCTGTGGGTGGCCGGCCGGCGGCTGACCGGGCAGGGGGCCGATACCGGTGCGATGTCGGGCGCGGTGCCGGATGCGCTGGTGCTGGACGCGCTGGTTCTGGCGGCGCTGATCGCGGGTCTGGGGGTGCTGGCGGTCACCGCCTGGGTCTGGTTCCTGTTCGACCGCAACGTCGCCCGCCCGATCGAGATGCTGGCGGGCGGGCTGCGCACCGGCCAGACATCCGACCCCGCCGAGGCCCGCTATCTGGCCGATCTTGGCCCCGCCGCGCGCGATGCCGCCGAGGCCAGGGCCCGCTCGGCCGAGGCGCTGGCCGGGGCGATCTCGGAACATGCCGCCGATCTGGAACGCGAAAAGGCGACGCTGGAATCCATCCTGGCCGATATCGGCGCCGCGGCGGTGATGACCGATGCCGGGGGGCGGATCGTGTTCTACAACGCCTCGGCGGCGCAGCTGCTGCCGGGGATCGCGCTGGACCGCCCGATCGCGGGCCATCTGGCCGGGGCGGCGCTGGCGGCGGCAGAGGCCCGCCTTGCCACCGGGTCCGGGGCCACCGATATCCGCTGCCTCAGCCTTCAGGGCCTGCCGCTGTGGGGGCGGATGCGCCGGGTCGATGGCGGCACGCTGCTGATCCTGCGCGACCGCCCCGCGCGCCAGCCGGTCCCGCGCGACACGCTCGAGGCGCTGCGCCGCAATGCCGCGACGCTGGTGCCGATGCTGGAGGCGCTGGACGGCCCGATCCCGCCCGCGCTGGCCCGCGCCATTCAGGCCGAAGGTCAGGGTCTGGCCAATGCCGTGCGGGAACTGACCGCGACGATGACCGCCGACGCCCCGGTCGGGCGGGCGGATCTGCCGGAACTGGCCGCCGGGCTGGAACTGGCCGAGGGCCAGCGCCCGCTGACCCTGCTGGTCGATGCCGACGGGCTGAACGGGCTGCTGCGGCATCTGGACGGGCGGCTGCGCGACATGGGCATCACCCCGCGCCTTGTCGCCGATACCGAAGGCGACGACGCCGAGGCGCGGCTGGCGCTGACATGGACCGGCGCGCCGGTACCGATGGACCGGTTGGAAAGCTGGCTGTCCCAGCCCCCCGATCCCGCGCAGCCCGACCTGACCGGCCACGAAATCCTTGCCGCCCACGCAACCGGCATCTGGCCCGAGCGTGACGGCGGGGATTCGAAACTGGTCCTGCCGCTGCAGATCGCCCCCGCCGCCGGTGGCGGTGATCCCGGCCTGACCTATGATTTTGCGCTGTCGCGGCGCGAGGCCGCCTCGACCCGACTGGCCGACCTGACCTGCGTGGTCTTCGATACCGAGACCACGGGCCTCGATCCCTCGGACCGGATCGTGCAGATCGCCGGGGTCCGCATCGCCCGTGGCCGCCTGACCGGAGAGCGGTTCGAGACGCTGGTCAATCCGGGCTGCCCGATCCCGGCCTCTTCGACCGCCGTGCATGGCGTCACCGATGCGATGGTCGCGGACGCCCCCGACATGACCGCCGCACTGACCGCCTTTCGCCACTTCGCCGAGGACACGGTGCTGGTGGCCCATAACGCGCCCTTCGACATGGGCTTCCTGCGCAATGCCGCGCTTGATACCGGGGCCCATTTCGACAATCGCGTGCTGGACACGGTGCTGCTGTCGGCGATGCTGTGGGGGCAATCGGCGCCGCATTCGCTGGACGCGCTGACCGAGCGTCTGGGCATCGTCATCCCCGAGGGCGACCGCCACACCGCGATGGGCGACACGCTGGCCACCGCCGAGGCCTATCTGCGGCTGATCGCCGCGCTGGAGGCCAAGGGACTGGAACGGTTCGAGGATATCCTGACAGAAGCACGCCGCCACCGCCGCCTGATCGAAGACGCAAACAACCGCGCAGCAGAAGCAAGAAAAAGTTGAAACCTGACAGAAATGCGGTCCGTCAAAACCCCGATCAGAAGCTGGCGGCAGGCCCCATCCGGCCGGGGAGATGACCCTCGATCCGCTGCCAATGTTCGTCAGGGACAGGTGCCCCATCGCCTTCCTCCCAGCTATCGTGCTTGCGCAACCGTCCTGTTCTGACGCTGAAATCAATGAGTCTGGAGCCTGACCCGAAGCAGAGCGGCCTTAGCCTTTTTGCGACGATAGACCACTCCAGTTTCGCGTCTGAGTGAAACCGTGGCCGCCTCAGGAATTTCCGTCGTTTCGCCACGCGATACGATCGCCGAACCACTCGTTTCACAGGCTTTCAGACACAGCCGCCAATCAAGGCGCAAGATCACCTGTATATATGTTTTACATACCTATAATGATATTTGACATATCATTATGCATGGTTCATATCGGTCATGTCCCCTAAGGATATACCCATGATCACTGGCCCCCAGATGCGCGCCGCGCGTGTTCTTCTTGGCATCGACCAGAAAACTCTGGCCGAGCTTTCCGGCCTGTCGGTTCCGACGATCCAGCGCATGGAGGCGAGCACGGGCAATGTTCGTGGCGTGGTCGATAGTCTGACCAGGGTTGTCGGCGCGCTGGAACGGGCGGGGGTCGAGTTGATCGGAGAAGGCACAACCAGCACGGCAGGCGGACGTGGCGTCCGCCTGATATCTCCAACCCCGAAACCCTGAAGACAGATTCCGCGACGGCGACCGCCGACGACAAGCCGACGATCCCGCCGCACACCCAGACAAGGTGCGGCCCTGATGAAAGACAAGACCCGTAAACATGGCGATGCACCCAGCTTTGCCGAGCTTTACACCCCGAAGCTGGTAACCGTCCTGCGCGAGGGCTATGGCCTGACGCAGTTGCGCGCCGATGCCATCGCCGGCCTGACGGTCGCCATCGTCGCACTGCCTCTGTCGATGGCCATCGCCATTGCCTCCGGCGCGACCCCGGCACAGGGGCTTTACACGGCCATCGTCGGCGGTTTCCTCGTCTCGCTTCTCGGCGGCTCTCGGTTTCAGGTTGGTGGCCCGGCCGGGGCCTTCATCGTCCTGGTCGCAGCGACCGTCGCCCAACATGGAATGGAGGGGTTGATCCTTGCCACCTTCCTGTCGGGTCTGATGCTGGCGGCTGTCGGCTTTCTGCGACTTGGCACCTTCATCAAGTTCATTCCCTTCCCGGTGACGGTCGGCTTCACCGCCGGAATCGCGGTCATCATCTTCGCCAGCCAGATCAAGGAACTCTTCGGCCTGACATTGGAACATGAGCCGGGCAAGCTTCTAGAAAAAATACCGGCGCTGTGGGTGGTGCGGGACAGTCTGGCGCCCGCCGCGATGCTGGTCTCTGGGGCCACCATCGGCATCATCCTTGGGCTGCGCCGGTGGCGACCGCATTGGCCGGGCATGCTGATCGCGGTCGGCGTGGCGGCGGTTGCGACGGCGGCCCTCGGTCTGCCGGTGCAGACCATCGGCACGAAGTTCGGCGGGATTCCCTCGACCCTGCTGGCCCCCGCACTGCCGGAGCTGTCGCCGGACAGGATCATGGCGGTGCTTCCGGCAGCGATCTCCTTCACCCTGCTGGGGGCGATCGAATCGCTTCTTTCGGCGGTTGTCGCCGATGGCATGACCGGCCGGCGGCACCGGTCGAACTGTGAACTGGTAGCTCAGGGCGCGGCCAATATCGGCTCGGCCATCTTCGGCGGCTTTTGCGTCACCGGGACCATCGCGCGGACGGCGACCAATGTGCGTTCGGGCGCGCACGGACCCGTGGCCGGCATGTTGCATGCGGTCTTTCTGCTTCTGTTCATGCTCGTCGCAGCGCCGCTGGCCGCCTATATTCCGCTGGCTGCGCTTGCGGGTGTCCTTGCCGTTGTCGCCTGGAACATGATCGAGAAACCGGCCATCGCCATCCTTGTCCGGTCCGGCTGGGGCGAGGCGACGGTACTTGGTGCCACCTTCTTGCTGACCATCTTCCGCGACCTGACCGAGGCAATCGTGGTCGGCTTCGCGCTCGGCTCGGTTCTCTTCATCCAGCGGATGAGCAGGACCACCGCCGTCGATACCCACACCCCCTTCGTCGGTCGGGACGAGGCGGACACCGCCCACCCGCGCGGGATCTATGCCGAGGATGTGGCGGCGAATCCCGAGGTCGTGGTCTATCGCATCACGGGCGCGCTGTTCTTCGGTGCGACGGCCTCCATCGGTTCGGTGCTGGACCGTATCCAGGACAGCCACAAGGCGCTGATCGTCGATTTCGCGGCCGTGCCCTTCCTCGACTCGACCGGCGCCAACATGATCGAGGGCCTTGCACACAAGGCGCATAGCCGCGGTGTGGCGCTGTGGCTGACGGGCGCCAGCCGCGATATCCAGCGGGTATTCGTGACCCATGGCCTGAAGCGACCGCTGGTGCATTACGCGACGACCATAGAGGACGCGCTGACGGTCGTCCTTGGGCGCACCGATGATCGCCAAGACGCCACGTGACACCCGATGCCGCGACAGAGCGGCGCCAGATCAAAAGCATTGCTTCATCGTGCCATCCCGAAACCACCCCGGACAGGGGCGGATTGCGGCATACACTCGACCTGAGCAACCGGGGTGCACACCATTGCTAAAGGGCTGGAGGCGGGCTGCAACACGACACGACAGGTGCCCCATCGCCTACATGTCTGCCACCGCACTCGCCGCAGTCGTTTAGAATCAATGAGTGTGGAACCTAGCTGTTTGATCCCACGGTTTGATGGTGCGATCCTTTCTCAGGAATGGAGGGATGCCCTACCATCAACCCGCGCCCCACCGGGTAATAGCGCTTGTCGATGGTCTGGTAGTAGTCTGGTGAAATTCCAGAAAAATGATCGCGGATCAGCGGGAGCACACTGAGAAGGTTCTGCCTGACACTTTCACGCTTAATCTTCTGGATGCCCCTGACGACATCTTCGTAGGGAACACCTAAAACAAGCATATCCCTGACAGCACCATAGAGCGGGTTATAACTGAAGGTCGGAGGATTCCTGACCAGCCGCACGAGGGCGCGCGAGATTAACTGTGGGTTGCCGCTCCAGTTTCGTGCCAAATGTTGGACGGAGGGGACGCGAAGTTGTGCCATGCCTAAAGCATTTCTGTTTTAACCTGCGACATATCCTGCGGCCTTGAAGTAGTTCCAACATTCGCCGGGATCGAAGAGATCACAGACTTCGCCGATGGCCTTGAAGACGTCGGTAAATGTTCTTGCCCCGATCCTGCGCAGGTGCGCCTTGAGTTTTGCGAATGCCATTTCGATGGGGTTCAGGTCCGGCGAATATGGCGGCAGATAGAGAAACCAGCAGCGATGGGCACGCAGAGCCTCGGCAGCCTGCTTGTTGTGGTGGGTGGCAAGGTTGTCGAGGATCACCACGGTTCCCGGCTCGATCTCCGGGATCAGGACCTCGCGAACCCAGGCTGCGAAGGCGGGGCCGTCCATTGCGCCCCGGATGCACCAGGGCGCAATCAGGGCATCCGGTGTGAGCCCGGCGATCAGGGTCTGTGTTCCCCAGCTGCCGAAGGGCGCATCCATGGTCAGGCGTGTGCCGCGCAGGGCACGACCCCGCAGACGGGTGAGATTGGTCTTCACCGAGGTCTCGTCTATGAAAACCACGCGTTCCGGCCGATCCGCGATGGCTGGCAAGCGATGCTCGAACCAGTCGGTTCGCCGCTGTCTTACCCTGGCACCGCGGCGTTCGGCGGCCACCAGCGACTTTTTTTATAGGTGAACCCAAGCCGCGACAGCAGACTGGCAATGGACGAGTGATGGACACGAACGCCTTCCGCTGCGACCAGCGCGTCCCTGAGTTCGAACAGCGTGATGTCGGGATCCTGTGCGAGCAGTTCCTCGAAAAAGGCCCGGTGCGGGGCAAGCTTTCCATGCCCTTTGGGACGTCCCTGGGGCAATGGTTCGGCATGCCCCCTGGTCCTGATCGCCCGGCCCCAACGTGCTCCGGTCGCCGGCGAGAGTTTCAGCCGCAGCGCCGCCGCCCGACCGCTTAAACCCTCCTCGATATATAGCTGAAACCGCGTCCGGAGGGCCGACGGCAATGGTGCTGACATGATCCATCCTCCCAGACAGAAGGGAATCACGATCCGCGCTGCGACGGAACCCCAAACGATTCAGGGTTCAGTAGAAATGCTTTAGTCCTTTTATTGCAAAGAGTAAGGCCGCACGGCCCTAGAGTAAAAGTCACGAATCGCCACGTCGTCTAACTTCATGCCGGGGTTCACTTTTCCACCATGATTCCAAACAGCGTGCCACGGCCCTCCCTCCGCGTGACTAAGTTCTACAAGATCGCTTGCGCGTAACCGAGAGTAGAATGCGACGATCTTGCTCAGCATTACATCCGTCTCATGGTCAAAGCTACATTCGACAATGCGATGCTGCCCGGTCATCGGGTCGATCTGTTTTGCTCGGCCCATAATAGGCGAGCGGTCGAACCCTTTGAATTCTCTATAGAGATAGGGGAGCACAGGCCCATATTCCCAAGCTTCGAATTTGTGACGGATCAGCGGCTTCCCAAGCTCGATCAGTGACCAGACATGACAGAAGTATACGATTTTCTGCAACGAAAGGTTTGTGACCGTTCGGCCATTCCTCTCACAGAAATCGAGCACGAAGTTAGCGATGCTGCGTCCGTCGTATCCTATGGTCATGTCCCTGTTCCCTGTCTGTTCGTACACCGAAAGCGAGCCAAGAACAAGGCGCAACCGGCCATTAGCGCCATGCCGCGCGGCCGTCAGACCGCTTCCCGCCCATCAGCGCGCAAGCTTTTCCAACCGGGCGACCTCTCTCCATCCTCGCCACAAGGATGGCATGATCATGCCCAATGGACCTATTGCGATCAGGGCAACGCCCTCGATGATCAGCACCCTCATGTCCACTCCTGGCGGCGGCACCAGAAGGCCCCCCAGAACATCGGACAGGACGAAGCCAGCTCCTCCGCCCAAGAACATGCCCACAATGATCAGGCCCGAGTAGAACCACCAGAGGACTTTCAGCAATATGTCGATCGCAGGCGAGCCGGTGCTGGCCCGCATGGCCATTACTCCGGTCTTGTCGGGGTCGATTGTCAGGTGTCCGTTTTCTGGCCTGTACCGCCGGGATATGAGCCGTTTCTGATCATCGGGATCGTGGCGTGCCAGGCCGACGAGAATGCCGGCAGACAGCGCGGCCCCGAGGGCAATCCACAGCCACCACAGAAACGGTGCGTCCAGACCGACAAAGGCGAAGGGCAACAGGAATGCCGCCACGATTCCAAGAATGCCGGCCATGGGCAGGACGGCAAGAGCCGTGGCCATCCGATAGCCCGAAGAACGCCGCTCTACTCCGCGAACAACGGCAAAGAGGATCGGTGGCAACAGGAATGCCGAAGCTATCCATGGCCCGCGAGCGGTCGGCGCAAAGGCGGCGCCCGCAGCCAGCAAGGCTGGCACCAACAGCATGATACAGCCAAGAAATGTAAATCCTTTATCCGTGGGCAATATGGGCCCCGACGTGCGAGCCTTCTCTACCATCCGCCTCGCCCTGTGAATGCTCTCTGCCACGCGCGGGCCTGGTCAAGTGAACTGGAACAGAACAGCGCGCACCATCCGTTCGGATCGTTCTGGCGCAGGTTGTTGCTGAAGCTTTGGAACCACCCGTCGATAATGCCTTCGGCACTCGTCGAAATCCTTTCGACAAATGCCGACACCGCGCTGAAACCTTTCTGGACCGCCAGACCGAATTTATGCCCGATCCTGCGCGCAGCGGCCTTGAAGCCCGTTATGTTGTCAAGCCAATCAAAGAAAAGGCCGGCACCGATGGCAATCCCGACACCCAGGCCGACAACCACGGCCACCGGCACCGCCGCGGCACCAACCGCCAGCGCGACTGAGGCTGCAGCAGCGGCGCCCAAAATCCCGACAAAACCGGCGGCCCAGACCTTGACAAACGTGACGCTGAGGGCGCCCAGCAGTTCCCCCCAGTTCTTCTCGGGATCCTCGCGCCGGATGAACTCGCTGACATCGGAATGGCTGGCGATGACAAAGCCGATCAGGTTGCCCTTCGCGGCAGTTTGCGCGACCTGACCGATGCTTCGGGCCGAGGGGTTCTGCACCGCCTCCATGCCCAGGGCATAGCTGCTGAGATAGCTCATCTTGCTGTTTCGCAAGCCATAGGAAATCGCCGTCAGAAAGCTGCGGGATCGGGCAGCCCCCTTGAAGATGATCGCGCTTTGCCCGCCCCATGCGGCGATCTGTCTGACGTAGAATCGCCCGTTCCAGATCACCTCCTTCAGCGCGGTGCGAACCTGTCCGGGACTGCTCTGCCCTGTCTGGAGCCCGAAGGAGATGACCACCCCAGCTTCATTGCCCACGCTGCTGATCGTGTTCGAGATCAGCGACTGGGCAAGCCATTGGGCCTCCGCATCCGAGGTGCTGTCGACATCATGGAGGCCCGGCGGCATCGCGCCTGGCCCCTCGGCGGCCATTCCGACGAAAACCATGTCGATCTCGGTGTTCGCGACCGTCATGCCATCGGGCAGGAACTGCGAAAGATCCGCCTCGGCGGCATTCAGTTCCACGGGTATGCCGCGTTCGGCGCCGCTCAGCGGGTTGGGGGTTGTTCTGGCCCGCCCGGTGACAAGGCCGACCGTCACATCCTCGGGGCAGGTCAGCAATTCCGGGCGAAGGCCCGCGATCGGAGTGCAGCTTTGTCCATTGATCGCGATGGAAACGGAGCCGGAACTGCCCGCAAGCGTGTTTGTCAACAGCGTGAAGTCGGATGCCGTCTGCGGAAGGATCTGGCTGGTCTCCGATCCGACTGTCACGGCGACCGACGCGTCGCGCCCGCTCAGGTTTTCCAGCCATAGCCGGTTGCCCTGCCGGCACTGCAGGGATGTGCCGCCAACCGGCGCGGCGGGATATCCTTCCATCACCTCGCTGGCGGCATCACCGGCCATTGGACAGGCTCCGTTTCTGGACCTCGGAAAGGGTGCTGTGGATCATGGTCTTTCGCTCCGTTTCGCTGCGGCGGGGGTCAAGGATTGGTGCGTATCGACTATAGGTTTGCGTGAAGCGCGGGCCAAGAAGCCCCGAGAGAAGGATATAGCCTGCCGTGCTGTCCTGCTGGAACATGCCCGTGTCGCGGCAAAGATCCATGCCCCGGCGGACGAGTTCCTCGATCGCCGATCTTCTCATGTTGGGCACGAGAGCCGCCAGATCCCCTGCAACAACCTGCGCAAAACGCGCGCGCTGACGATGGCGCATGGCCCTGACATGTCTGTCGGCCAGCCTGAACGCGAAACTGTTGCTTCGGGCTTCGGACCGGAGGTGGCGGCGCGCCAGGCGGAAAGCCCCGGCGGGATGCAGAACCACTGGCGCATAGGGTCCCAGCACGGCAGCGGCGTCTTCGGGATTCATGGATGCCCGCAGATCGTCCATCGTGTGAGGATCGGTGTAGCGGAAATACAGCCATCGACCATCGCTTTCCGCCCTGACGCGCGTCAGGCGCCGAAAATGGCGTCCGACCTCATCGATCGAATGCTCGGTGTTCAGGATCATCGTCGGAGCTGCAGGGTATCCACCCTGCTTGCCGAGGGCCGCTCTAACCAGGCGGCGGCTGACGGTATCGTGTGACCCTATCCGAATAATCCAGGGTGCAACGGCGCCGGCAGTGTCTCGCGCCGTTCCCCGAAAGAGGCAATCATGTTCGAGCGAGGATGCGTCGAGCAGTTCTGCAAGACCCGGGAAGCTGGCTCCATCGACAAGGGCAAAGCAGGCCCGCGTGTCGTCGCGGAGCATACGTTCCAGTTCGGCTTCAAGCTCTTCTTCGCGATATCGGGTGGCCGGGCGCAATCGCCGCTGAAACAGCTTGCGCGCCAGCGAACCGCCAGCGATTTTCGCGCGCTGTCGATTCTGAAGCTGGGCGAGTTCAGCGGCCTGAAACCCGTTTCTGAGCACGGCGAGATTCAGGCGATGACCACGGGCGAGGCGAAGGAAGGTTATTCGCTGGAAACGTTCGGCGGCATGTTCAGCCTGTCGCGAAAGGCGATCGTCAATGATGACCTGGGGGCGTTCGGCCGTTGGGGCGAAATGATGGGCACCGCTGCTGCTGAAGCCGAAGCCAAGCAACTGTTGGGCCTTCTGCTGGCGAACGGCGGCGCCGGCGTGACGATGGATGACGGCTTGCCGCTGTTCCATGCCGATCACGGCAACGTCGCAACCGATCCCGGCCCGCTGGAACTGACCGCCGAAGATGACCCGCTGAGCGATGCCCGCCTTGCGCTGCGCCGCCAGAAGGGACTCGACGGCGAAACCCCGGTGAACGTCACGCCGAAATTCCTGCTGGTCAGCCCCGAGAACGAAACCAACGCAGAAAAGATCCTCAGCGCCATTTACGCTGTCAGCACCAGCGACGTGAACGCAATGGCGGGCCGGTTGCAGGTTCTTGTTGAACCCCGGCTGAGCGGTCCCGCTTGGTTCGTCTTTGGCGATCCGGCAACCGCCCCGGTGCTGGAATATGCCTATCTGTCCAGCGCGCAAGGGCCGCAACTGGCATCCCGCGACGGTTGGGAGGTATTGGGCCGGGAGTTCCGCGTGGTTCTCGACTTCGGTTGCGGTGCTGTCGATCATCGCGGCGCCTATCGCAACGCGGGGGCTTGATCGTGGCCGACCTGTCAGCCCTGCGGCGCTATCGCGACGACCTACAGGATGCCCGTTACTCGGGCATTCGCAGCACGCGCGACAGTAACGGCGAGGAAGTCCATTTCAAGAGCGATGCCGAGATGGCCCGCGCCCTTGCAGACATCGACAGCCAAATCGCGGCGCTGACCCGGCGCCGCAACTCAATCGTTTACTTGCAGACATCAAAAGGAGTCTGACCCATGGCAAAGAACTTCATTCAACCCGGCAACACCCTGACCATTCCCGCCCCTGCTGGCGTCCTGTCAGGTGATGTTGTCATCGCCGGCGAGATCGTCGGCATTGCTCAAGGCGACGCCGGTGCAGGCGAACCCTGCGACGTTACCACGGTTGGCGTCTGGGAACTGCCGAAGGTTGCGGCCGATGCTGTCACCGTTGGGGCCCCGATCTACTGGGATGCCGACGACTCGCTTGCGACGACGACCGCAGCAGGCAACACGCGACTCGGCACCGCCGTTGAAGCCGCCGCCAGTGGCGCGGCAACGGTCAAGGTGCGACTTATCGGTTAACTCACGCCGCCTTTGAGTGGTGGCGCGCGTGAAGGGCCCCCGGCAATGGTGTCGGGGGCTTTCTCTATAGGGTCAACGAATGTGCCCCCATTGTGCCCCCGCAACGAAAAAGGGCTCAGCTATTTCTAGCTAAGCCCTTGTTTTTCTTGGTGAGCCCGACAGGATTCGAACCTGTGACCCACTGATTAAAAGTCAGTTGCTCTACCAACTGAGCTACGGGCCCAACGAGGGGCTACCTAGGGGGGTGGGCCGGGCGCGTCAAGACGAAAAATGAAGGCCACTGGCGGAAATCTATGGACAGGCATATATGGCGGGCATGGAACAAAATGACTCGGCGGGGCTGGGCTTCATGAAGATGCATGGGCTTGGCAATGATTTCGTGGTGATCGATCTGCGCGACGGAGGGCGGCCTCTGGCGCCGGGGCTGATCGCGCGTATCGCCGACCGTCATTGCGGGGTCGGATTCGACCAGCTGGCCACTATCGAAGACGACGCGCAGGCCGATCTGCGGCTGGTGTTCTGGAACGCCGACGGGTCGCGCAGCGCGGCTTGCGGGAACGCGACGCGCTGCATCGCACGCCGGGAGATGGACCGGACCGGCCAGACCCGCCTGCGGCTGCGCACCGATCATGCCATCCTTCAGGCCGAGGATGCGGGGCAGGGGCTGACCCGCGTCAATATGGGGCCGCCGGTTCTGGACTGGCAGGCGATCCCGCTGGCCCGGGATGTCGATACGCTGCACCTGCCGGTCGATGGCGATCCGGTCGCGACCGGCATGGGCAATCCGCATATGACCTTTTTCGTGCCGGATGCGGCGGCGGTCGGACTGGAGACGTTCGGCCCCGCGCATGAACATCACCCGCTTTATCCCCAGCGCACCAATGTCGAGGTGGTGCAGGTCCTGTCCGACAGCGAAATCAACCTGCGCATCTGGGAACGCGGCACGGGGCCGACGCTGGCCTCGGGGTCGTGCTCTTGCGCGGCGGCGGTGGCGGCGGCGCGGCGGGGGCTGACGGGACGGCGGGTCAAGGTCAACGTGCCGGGCGGCGTGCTGCATATCGACTGGCGCGAGGACGGCGTCTGGATGGAGGGGCCGACCGCGCATGTCTTTACCGGGGTTTTCACCAGCGAATGGCTGAACGGATGAGCGCGCCTGTCTTTTCCACGCTGGGTTGCAGGCTGAACGCCTATGAGACCGAAGCCATGCGGGAAATGGCCGAAGCTGCGGGCCTGAACGGCGCGGTGGTGGTCAATACCTGCGCGGTCACCGCCGAGGCGGTGCGCAAGGCCCGGCAGGAAATCCGGCGGCTGGCGCGGGAAAATCCGGGGGCTCCGGTCATCGTCACCGGCTGCGCGGCGCAGACCGAGCCCGAGACCTTCGCCGCCATGCCCGAGGTGACCCGCGTCATCGGCAATCACGAAAAGATGCAGCCCGAGACATGGGCCAGCCTGCGCACGCCCGATCTGATCGGCGAGACCGAGAAGATCCGCGTGGATGACATCATGTCCGTGCGTGAAACGGCGGGGCATCTGATCGACGGGTTCGGGCGGCATCGCGCCTATGTTCAGGTGCAGAACGGCTGCGATCATCGCTGTACGTTCTGCATCATCCCTTACGGGCGCGGCAATTCCCGTTCCGTCCCGGCGGGGGTCGTGGTCGAACAGATCAAGCGGCTGCGCGATCGCGGCTTTAACGAGGTGGTGCTGACCGGGGTCGATCTGACCTCATGGGGCGCGGATCTGCCGGGTCAGCCGCGTCTGGGCGATCTGGTGATGCGGATCCTGCGGCTGGTGCCGGATCTGCCCCGGCTGCGGATCAGTTCCATCGATTCGATCGAGGCGGATGAGAACCTGATGCTGGCCATCGCGACGGAACCCCGGCTGATGCCGCATCTGCATCTGTCGCTTCAGGCGGGCGACGACATGATCCTGAAGCGGATGAAGCGCCGCCACCTGCGCGACGACGCCATCCGGTTCTGCGAGGACGCCCGGCGGATGCGCCCCGATATCGTGTTCGGGGCCGACATCATCGCCGGTTTCCCGACCGAGACCGAGGCGATGTTCGAAAACTCGGTCCGGCTGATCGGCGATTGCGGGCTGACCTTCCTGCATGTCTTTCCGTTCAGCGCCCGCAAGGGCACGCCTGCCGCCCGGATGCCCGCGCTGCGCGGCCCGGTGATCCGCGAACGTGCCGCCCGTCTGCGCGCGGCGGGCGAGGCGGCGCTGCACCATCACCTTCAGGCTCAGGTCGGGCGCAGCCACAAGGTGCTGACCGAGGGGCCGCGGCTTGGCCGGACCGAGCAATTCACCGAGGTGGCGTTTGCTTCGGACCAGCCGGAAGGCGCGCTGATGGAACTGCGCATCAGCGGCCATGATGGCGCGCGGCTGGTGGCGTGAGCGGCTTAATCCGCCGTGGCCGCGCCGACCGTTCCGCCGACGACCGCACCAGCCGGACCCGCGATCACGGCGCCGCCGATTCCGCCGGTTGCGGCGCGTTCGGTGGGATTGCTGCCGCAGGCGGCAAGGGCCAGCAGCAACCCGCCCGCCGCGATGATCGAAAACCGTTTCATCTTGTTATTCTCCCGTTTTCTGGGTCGGCCAAGGCTGGCCGGTGATGGAAAGATGACGTTTGAAACGCTATGCGGGTTCCGTCAAACCGCCCGGATCGGCGGATGTGTGTAGAACATAGGGCGAACACGGGCTTTCCTTGACCTGTCATTGCGCCTATGTTGACGGGATGGAGCTGATGGACGATTCCGACGAATTCGATGGCGTGCCGCTGTCGCAACGGGCGATGGCCGCGCGGCCCGCACCCTATCTGGACGGGCTGAACCCGGCGCAACGCGCCGCGGTCGAGGTTCTGGATGGCCCGGTCCTGATGCTGGCGGGCGCGGGCACCGGCAAGACGCGGGCGCTGACCACGCGCATCGCGCATCTGCTGATGCTGGGACGGGCGCGGCCGGGACAGATCCTGTCCGTGACATTCACCAACAAGGCCGCGAGAGAGATGAAGGACCGCATCGGCCGTCTGCTGGGCGAGGCGGTCGAGGGGATGCCGTGGCTGGGTACCTTCCACAGCATCAGCGTCAAGATCCTGCGCCGCCATGCAGAACTGATCGGCAACGGCCAGTTGCACCTGAAGCCCGGCTTTACGATTCTGGATACCGACGACCAGATCCGGCTGATGAAGCAGTTGATCCAGGCCGAAAATCTGGACGAGAAACGCTGGCCCGCGCGGCAGCTGGCACATCTGATCGACGGCTGGAAGAACCGCTGCCTGACGCCGGCCAATCTGCCCAAGGGCGAGGCCGGGGCGTTCGACGGTTGGGGCGGGCGGCTTTACGCGGCCTATCAGGAACGGCTGCTGACGCTGAACGCGGTCGATTTCGGCGATCTCCTGATGCATTGCGTGACGCTGTTTCAGGCGCATCCCGGTGTGCTGCGCGGCTGGCAGGAACGGTTCCGCTATATCCTGGTGGACGAATATCAGGATACCAATATCGCGCAGTATATGTGGCTGCGGCTGCTGGCGCAGGGGCATCGCAATATCTGCTGCGTGGGGGACGACGACCAGTCGATCTATGGCTGGCGCGGCGCCGAGGTGGGCAATATCCTGCGGTTCGGAAAGGATTTTCCCGGCGCTCAGGTGATCCGGCTGGAACAGAACTATCGGTCCACGCCGCAGATTCTGGCGGCGGCTTCGGGGCTGATCTCGGCCAATCAGGGGCGGCTGGGCAAGACGCTGTGGACCGATGCCGAACCGGGAGAGAAGGTGCGCCTGATCGGGCACTGGGACAGCGAGGCCGAGGCCCGCTGGATCGGCGAAGAGATCGAGGCGTTTCAGGGCGGCCACCGTGCCGCGCTGGGTCAGGTCAGTCTGGACCAGATGGCGATCCTTGTGCGCGCGTCCCACCAGATGCGCGCCTTCGAGGATCGCTTCATGACCATCGGTCTGCCTTATCGGGTGATCGGCGGGCCGCGCTTTTATGAACGGGCCGAGATCCGCGATGCGATGGCCTATTTCCGGCTGGTGGTCAGCCCCTCGGACGATCTGGCGTTCGAGCGGATCGTGAACACCCCGAAACGCGGCCTTGGCGACAAGGCCCTGCAAACCATCCAGGGCGTGGCGCGCCAGAACGGGGTGCCGCTGCTGGAAGGCGCGCGGATCGTGGTGCAGGACGGCCATCTGGGCGGCAAGGGGCTGGCCAATCTGCGGCTGTTCGTGAATGCGATCGGGCGCTGGCATGCGGATGCGATCGACAGCACCGCCAGCCATGTCGAACTGGCCGAGCGGATACTGGACGAATCCGGCTATACCGCCATGTGGCAGAACGACAAGTCGCCCGATGCGCCGGGCCGTCTGGACAACCTCAAGGAACTGGTCAAGGCGCTGGAGGAATTCGAGAACCTGCAAGGCTTTCTTGAACATGTCGCGCTGGTCATGGACCGCGACGATGGCGAGACGGTCGAACAGGTCAGCATCATGACGCTGCACGCCGCCAAGGGGCTGGAATTTCCGGTCGTCTTTCTGCCGGGGTGGGAGGACGGGCTGTTCCCCAACCAGCGCGCCATGGACGATCAGGGCCTGAAGGGCGTCGAGGAGGAACGCCGTCTGGCCTATGTCGGCATCACCCGTGCGGAACGTCTGGCGACGATCAGCTTTGCCGGCAACCGGCGGCTTTACGGGCAATGGCAAAGCTCGATGCCCTCGCGTTTCATCGACGAATTGCCGTCCGAACATGTCGAGGTGCTGACGCCGCCGGGCCTTTACGGCGGCGGCTATGGCGCGGCGATGGCCTTTGCCGGGGCCAATCCGGGCGATGCGATGTATGAACGCGCGGCGCGGGCGGATGTCTATAACTCGCCCGGCTGGAAGCGGATGCAGGCGCGCGCGGCCGAGCGTAAGGGGCCGGTGCATCGCGCGCCGGTCACCATCGACGCCATCGGGTTCAGCGTCGGAGACCGCGTGGTTCATGCGAAATTCGGCGAAGGTCAGGTCATGGGCATCGCCGAGGATACGCTGACCGTGCAGTTCGAAACAGGCTTCAAGACCATCAAGGCGGGTTATGTCCAGCCGGCGGATGCGGGTGACGTGCCGTTCTAGGGGATGGGGGGCCGGGCGTTTCCCTGCGCAAACCTGTTGCAATCGACGCGCGCCCCTTGCGCCAGTCGTTCATGCGCCGCACATTTGACCGGTATTCATCGGGAGGCGGCCAATGGCATCGCTGGAACAACAGATTACCGACAGCCAGAAACAGGTGCATCTGGCGCAGGACAAGATATCCGAGATGACCTCTGCGCTGGACCGGGCGACCGCGCGGGCGGATGTGGCGGAATTGCCGCTGGATGTTGCCAATGCCACGCTGGCCGATGTTCACGCCCATACCGAGGCGATGAACGCCAATATCGCCGAACTCATCATGGGGCTGGACGATGTGACCGCCGGTTTTTCGCGCGATTTCGACGATCTGCGCAACAAGACCGGGTGGGAGAAATTCGTCGGCATCTTTGCCAGCGGCAAATCCGAGGCGATGCGGCAGGAACGCCTGCGGGCCGCCAGCATCGACGACAAGTTGCAGGACCTCATCGCCAAATCGGACAGCATCACCCGGCTGCTGCAAGGTCAGCTGGACCTGCTGAACGACCAGAAGACGAAGGTCGAGGCCAATCTGGTCAGCACCCTGTCGGAACGCGAAGAGGCCGTCTCGACGCTGGAAAACCTGCGCCAGACGATCACCGCGATGGACCCGAAGCTGATCGAGTTGGAAAACCGCATCGCCACCACCACCGATCCCAGCACCCGCACGCAGCTGGAAAGCGATCTGGCGCTGGCCAACAAGGATCACAACGAACTGGTGCAGCAGGAACAGGTCGCGCTGGCCCGCTCGCAGACGCTGGAACGCTATATCGAGGCGGGCAAGACCTGGGTGGACAGCCTGCAGAATCAGGCCGCGACGCAGATGGTGCTGATCAACAAGCTGCAAACCGACACAAGGCAGCGCGTGGTGCTGTATGACGCGCTGACCAAATCGCTGAAGACCGCGCAGCAGCAGGACGTGGCCCACCGCATCAACGAGATCGGCGTCAAGACGGATCAGGAAGCGCAGGCCGCGATGGCCGCCATCGGCACCGCCACCAACGACCGGATGGCCGACATGCTGGAGGCACATGGCGATCACATGGTCTTTGCCCGCAAGGTGCTGGAGGAAAAGGCCCGCGCCGACGAACGCTTTGCCCGCCGCTTTGCCGAAATCGTCAAGAAGCATGACAGCAACCTTTATGGTGGATAAGCGCCCGTGAGCCGGACCGGAACGCTTGATGCCGATCACCGCGCGCTGGAGGACGAGGCGACGGCGCGGGCCTTTTTCGCGCAGACGCGCCGGGTGGCGGATCTGTTGCCTGCCGCGCTGGCCGGGATGGTGCGCGACGGGCTGTTCAGCCGCATCGAGACCGAGATCATCGGCGGCTATCTGGACGCGCTGAAGGTCACGCTGGACGCGCTGGCGATGAAATATCTGATCGCCGGGCGGATCGAGGGCCCCTTGCGCCGCCATGTCACCATCGACATTCACGAATCCGGCCTGCCGGTCTGGTCCGAGATCGCCCAGACCGCCGCCGATGCCGCGCAGGCGGCCGAGGAACTGGCGCGCAGCCCCTCGGCCAGGTCGATCAGGGACGACATGATCCGCCAGATCGTCGGCGACCTGACCATTCCGACGCGGCTGCAATATGCGATGTCGCAGCGGCTTTACTATGAGATGCTGCAACAGGGCGGGCTGTTCTGGCCGCAGATGCATCCGCAGGGATACTGGCTGTCGGGCAGCGAAAGGCAAAGGCGGCGCTGGCTGCTGCATTGGGCGGTCTATGACAGCCAGCTGAACGTGCCGGTGCTGTATCTGATGGATGTCGATGACAGCGGCCGCCGCCCGCTGACCGACGATGCCCGCCGCTGGCCCGAGGTCCGCGCGCATCTGCTGGCGCAATCCGTGACCTCGTTGCAGCTTGTGACCATCGCGCAGGGCTTTGACCGCGATTTCGACCGGCTGCATCCGCGCCGGTTGCGCCGGATCGTGCTGGGGCCGATCTATTCGCAGGGCTTCACCATGCAGGAAGGCCCGATCCGGCAGGTGCTGGAAAATGCCGCCGCCCCCGCGGGCGAGGACTGGACCATGGCGATGACCATCGAGGATCTGCAATCCGAACGCGCCACCCTTGAAAGCAGCGGCTTGTTCGGCGTGACCGAGCGGCAGATCTTCCGGCTGGACCCGCTGAATCAGGGCGGGGCAGGGCAGGGCGCCAGTTCGGTCACGCGGGTTCTGGTGCTGCCGCAACGGCCCTATCAGGCGCTGGTCGCGCTGTCGCCGCAGGGTCTGCGCGATATTCGCAAATATGTGCCCGGCCCCGATGGGCAGATGCGATCCTACAGATAGATTTGATGACGGTATTTGACAGGCAGAGGTTTTGATGAACGCCCGCAACGAAATGGAACTGCCCGAGGACCGGATACGCGCCTATTACCCGCAGGCGCTGTCGCTGCTGACGGCGTTCGACCACGCGCCGCGCTTTGGCCAGCAGGCAAAGCCGCAGGTGGCCGAACGCTCGCCCGGGGTTCCGTCCACCTCGCGGTTTCGGCCGACGACGCCGGGGCTGGCGGCGCGGCCGGTGGCGCGGGCCGATGGTGTGCATCTGCTGGAGCGGATCGAGAATGCGGGCGGCGACGAATTGCTGACCCCTGCCGCCGCGACCATGGCCCGCGTGCTGCGCCGCGCCACCGCCATCGCGCTGGCCGTCGCCGATGAGGTCGCGGCCCGGTCCGGCGCGGTGGAGCTGAAGCGCATCAATCTGGAAAGCCGCCTGCCTGCCGAGCGTCACCGCGAATTTGCCGAACTGCTGGCGGTCGAATCGCTTGCGGCACTGTCGGTCTGCGCCAATGCCATCGCCTTTCTGCTGGCCGAACATGCCGGGTCCGAGACGATCGAGGGCATCAGCGCCGACGAGATCGTGACCGACAACCCGCTGGCGGCGCTTCAGGGCGCGCTGTGGGAACTGGACCAGAACCTTGCCCGCCACGCCCGTGACGACAAATCACTGCTGGCCACCGCGCTGGCCTGGGCCGAGGCGATGTCGGCGGCGGTTGCGGTCCGTGGCGAAAACGCCCCCCGCATCGCCGCCTTTACCGGCGCAAGCTGGCGGGTGGATGGCGACGATCTGCCCATCGCAGGCTTTGCCCCGGCGGTGAAATCGCGCGGCACGCCCCTGTCGATGAGCTTCAAGAAACCCGAAGAGGTCGTCGGCAACGCCATCGCCAAGCATCAGGCCATGCGGCTGGCGCGGATGATGGTCGCCTATGATTTCGACCGCAAGATGAACCCCTTCGTGGAACTGGGCGGCTTCATCTTTACCTTTCTGGGCGATGGCCGCCCGGGCACCGGCAAGACCACGCTGATCCAGATGATGGCCGGGATGCTGAACGATTACTGTCAGGTGGCGGGCTATGATTTCCGCTATCGCAACCTGTCGGTGGACAATATCGACAGCTATCAGGGCAAGTCCGGCCAGAACGCCCGCGCCTTCATCAATGCGGTGATCGACCCTTCCGTGATCGGCTTCGGCACCATCGACGATATCGACCAGATCGCGGGCAGGCGCGGCGACCGGCAGTCCTCGTCAGGGCAGCAGGAAATCACCGCCGTGCTGATGGAGGCCTTTGCGGGCGCCTCGACCGTGGTGCGCGGCAATTGCGCCTTCGGGATGTTTTCCAACCATGCCGAGAATATCGACGACGCCCTGCGCCAGCGTGCCGGCGCGCGCTTTCTGATCGACGGGCCGAAGACGCAGGCCGACTATATCGACATCCTTGCCCTGTTGCTGGGCAGCCGTCACGACATTCCGGTGGGCGAGCACGACCTGATGCGGGCGCAGGCGCTGCAACGCGCCGTGGCCGAAAGTTATGAAGGCCATTCCCGCCCGGCCGAGCCCGGGCTGGCGCGGGTCTTCGATCAGGTCAACCGGCAGTTCGGCGCTTTGGACACGCTGGCCGATCTGGGCAGCTATCTGCACGCCATCGCCGAGGCCGAGCCGCGTTTCACGGGCCGCGCGGTCAAGAACATCACCGATGCAGTCAAGGCCCGGGCGATGGATTTCGACATGCCCGACGACTGGTTCGACCGGCCCGAACCCTTCATGCACCAGCCCTATCCCCGCAAGCTCGAGATGATTGCGGCCTTGCGCAAGCCGGTGACGGTGGCCATGGTGGTGCAGGAAATCAACCGCTATGCCGACAGCGAATTCCGCTATGCCGAGGGCGCGGATGAAAGCGCGATCGAGGACGCCGTGCGCAACATGGAACGCATGGCCGAGGCCAAGCGCCGCTTCGAGGGGGGCAGATGAAGCGCCTGATCGAAAAGGGGCTGATGTTCGGCAACCTGATCCGGGTGAGCTCTGCCGCCTGGACCGGGCTTTACAATCGTGCGCTGGAAAAGCTGACCGGGCGGCAGACGGCGCTGAAGGAATTCCACATCGACATCACCGGCTATTCCCCGGAGATCGGGGACGAGCTGGGCGATATGGACTATCTGGCGCCCGATGGCGGCACGCGGCAGTTCATCCTGCTGACGACCGAACAGAAGACCGCGCCGATGCTGGCCGCCGATCTGTCGGTGCTGCGCGACGTGCTGCGCCGTTTCATTGCGGATAACGAAAGCCAGCTGTTCAGCCTGACCGCCCGCGACGCGGTGATCGGCCAGATCGACGATCATGTCTGGCAGATGGACGGCCCCGCCGATCTGACCCAGATCCGCAGCCTGCGCATCAGCGCCGACACGACCGGCAACCACGTTGCCGAGGCCGACCGGCTGACCGCGATGATCGACACTTTCCGCAACGGGCGCGATGCGTGGTGGGACGATGTGCTGATCGCGCGGATGATCGAACAGGCGAAGAAATCCGGCGATGTGCTGCGCCATCCGGTGCGGCTGGATCACACCGATTTCCCGGTGCCGGATTTCTGGACCGATGATTTCGGCGGCGTCTATCTGCTGCGTTCGGCGCAGGAACCGGCGATGATCTTTGCCGATCCCGACCGCAAGGCCGACATCGCGGGGGTTGTCAGCTTCGATCTGACCCAGCGCCACCAGATCGCCGCCTGGCTGGCCCGGAATGCGCTGGCCGAGCCGATCATTTCGGCCAGAGGTGCCGATGCCGCACCGATCCTGCGGCAGAAGATGGATTTCGTGCTGGTCGATGCGGCCACGCGGCTGGGGCTGGAGACCGGCAATGGCGGCAGGCAGGAACTGCGGCGCGCGGCGGCGCGGATGGGCGATGGCCTGCCGCCCGAGATCCGGGGGCTGTCGGCGCTGCTGCGCTATGCCGAACAGGGCGGAGACTGGCCGGTGATCGACAGTGGCGATCCGGCCTATTTTTACGCCCTGCGCGCCACGCCCGGCCCTGCGCGCGATCTGGTCAACCGGCTGCTGTCGGAACTGGCGCCGCATGACTTGCGGCAGTTGTTCATTACCCATAAGCCGCTGTTCTATCGGCTTTACCAGACTTGGGACGAGGGCAAGCGCGCCTATGTGGCCGAGGTGCTGGCCCGTGAATACCAGATTGACAAACAGGGCACCCGCGACGCCTTGTTCGGATCCGAACCCGACATGGCCGAACCCGATGCGTCCGCGCCCCCCGGTCCGTGGGGGCCGGCGACCACCCGCCTGCCGCGTGTCAGCCTGTCCGACCGGGGGGCCTCGCGCCCGGCCGGTCCGTGGGGGGCATAGGCATGGCGGCACTGTTCCGGCTGGTCATACTGGTGTTTCTGCTGGAGGTGATGTTCTTCCTGCTGCTTCGGCTCTATATCCGGTCGCTGCGCCACGAGAAACTGGAAGAGATCTGGGACCAGCGCCACCCCGACATGGCCGGGAACAACGCGGCGCGGCAAGAGTTCGTCCGCAAATCCATGGTCGGGTTTGAAAAATCCCTGAAATCCCGCCTGATCTGGCTGGTTTTCGTGATACCCACAGCGGCGATCATGGCGATCGTCATTCTGGTCAACTGGCAATAGGAGCCGCCGCATCATGCATTACGTCAAGGTCGTTCTGGGGGTCTTGCTGGGGGTCGTGGTCTTCATGTTCCTCGACTATTCGCTGCCGTCCAAGAACACGGTGCGGATCACCAACACCTATAACCGGCTGACCTCCATCACCTCGTCCAACGCGATCTTCTATGCCGCGGACGATACCGGTACGGTCGAGAATGCCGCAGGCCAGCGCGACGTCCGCTTTGTCGAAACGGTGCGGCCCAATGGCAAGGTCTTCGTCTATCGCAACGAGGATACCGGCTGGATCTGGCCGCCCTATTTCAAATATGACAGCGCCAATCTGCATGCCGAGGCGACCAATCTGCGATCCACGGGCAATGATCCGCAATGGGTCAGCATCACCGCCTATGGCTGGCGGATTCCGTGGCTGACGGCCTATCCGAACGCCATCGCGATCGACACGCTGGCCGGCCCGAATGAGCGCCCGCGCAACTGGGCGGCCTCGATCGTCTGCGTGGTGCTGCTGATCTTCATCGCGCTGTTGTGGCGGATGTGGGCGCAGTTTCACGAACGCACCATCGAACCCGCAGTGCGCCGCGTGGACGAACGTTGGGACCGGGTCGAGGCCCGTGCCGATGCCGCCCGCGACCGGGTCTCGGACGGGACCGCCGAGGCGCGTGGCCGGTTCCGCAACTGGCTGGGCACATGGAGGGGGAAGCCGCGCAAATGACCCGCAATCCCGGCACCGATCTGCGCGTGGACTGGTTCGAGACGATCCACATCAACACGCCCGCCACCGAACGCCGGGCCGCCAGCCTGCCTGCGCGGCGCAGCCTGAAGAAGGACCATCAGGCGGCGTGGCTGCTGAACGCGATCCGCTGCATCGACCTGACCACGCTGGCGGGCGGCGACACGCCCGACCGGGTGGCGCGGCTGTGCGCCAAGGCGCGCCAGCCCGTCGCGCCCGATCTGCTGGCCGCGATGGGCGTTGGCGGTCTGACCACGGGCGCGGTCTGCGTCTATCCGACAATGGTGGCGGCGGCGAAGCGTGCGCTTGGAAATTCCGGGGTGCCTGTGGCCAGTGTCGCCACCGGCTTTCCCGCCGGGCTGATGCCGCTGGATCTGCGTCTGGCCGAGATCCGCTATGCCGTGGATCAGGGCGCGGATGAGATCGACATCGTGATTACCCGCGCCCATGTGCTGCGCGCCGACTGGGCCGCGCTCTATGACGAATTGCGCGCCATGCGCGAGGCCTGCGGGGCAGCGAAGATGAAGGCGATCCTTGCCACCGGCGATCTGAAATCGCTGGAAAACGTCGCCAAAGCCAGCCATGTCGCGATGCAGGCGGGGGCCGATTTCATCAAGACCTCGACCGGGAAAGAGGGCGTGAACGCCACCCTGCCGGTGTCGTTGGTCATGTGCCGGGCGATCCGGGACTATGGCGCGCAGACCGACCATGTCGTCGGCTTCAAGCCCGCAGGCGGGTTGCGCACCGCGAAAGACGCGCTGAACTGGCAGGTGCTGATGGCCGAGGAACTGGGCCGCGGCTGGCTGCGCCCCGATCTGTTCCGCATCGGCGCCTCCAGCCTGCTGGGCGATATCGAGCGCCAGATCAGCCATCATGTGACGGGCCGCTATGCCGGCGCCCATCGCCAAGCCATTGCCTGAGGGACCGATGACCAGCGTGAGCGAGATCATGGAAAGCATGGAATACGGCCCTTCGGTCGAGGACAGCGGCGCGGTGCGCGACTGGCTGGACACGCGCGGGTCATTCGGCCATTTCATCGGCGGCAAATTCACCAAGCCCGGCAGCACGTTCGGGACCCGCGCCCCCGCGACGGGCGATCTGCTGGCGCAGGTGTCGCAGGGCAGCGCGGATGATGTGGCGGCGGCGGTCAAGGCCGCGCGCAAGGCGCAGAAGGGCTGGGCGGCGCTGTCGGGGACGGAACGGGCGCGTTACCTCTATGCGCTGGCGCGGCATGTGCAGAAACGCGAACGCTTTCTGTCGGTGCTGGAAACGCTGGACAATGGCAAGCCGATCCGCGAATCGCGCGACATCGACATTCCGCTGGTCGCGCGGCATTTCTATCACCATGCGGGCTGGGCCGAGCTGCGGGATACGCAATTCCCCGGCCATGCGCCGCTTGGCGTCTGCGGCCAGATCATCCCGTGGAATTTCCCGCTGCTGATGCTGGCATGGAAGATCGCCCCCGCGCTGGCGGCGGGCAATACGGTGGTGTTGAAACCCGCTGAATACACGCCGTTGACCGCGCTGGCCTTCGCCGAAATCTGCCGCGAGGTCGGCCTGCCCGCTGGGGTGGTGAACATCGTGACCGGTGATGGCGAAACCGGCGCGGCGCTGGTGGGCGCGGATGTGGACAAGATCGCCTTCACCGGCTCGACCGAGGTGGGCCGCGCCATTGCCGCCCGGCTGGCCGGGACAGGGCGACGGCTGACGCTGGAACTGGGCGGCAAGTCGCCCTTCATCGTCATGCCCGATGCCGATCTGGATGCGGCAGTCGAGGGCGTGGTCGATTCGATCTGGTTCAATCAGGGGCAGGTCTGCTGCGCCGGTTCGCGCATTCTGGTGGCCGAGGCGGTGGCCGAACGGTTCGAAACACTGCTGCGCGCACGCATGGACCGGCTGCGCGTCGGCCCACCTTTGGACAAGTCCACCGATATCGGCGCCATCGTCGATCCGGTGCAGAAGGACCGGATCACCTCGATCTGCGCGGCTGCGGTGGCGGCGGGCGCGGAACTGGTCGGCGGTCAGGCGGCGGAGGGCTGTTTTATCGCGCCCGGTTATCTTCGCAATATCGCCCCCGCCAATCCGGGGATGGAGCAGGAGATTTTCGGCCCCATCGCCACGCTGTCCACCTTCCGCACCGCCGATGAGGCGATTGAGCTGGCCAACAACACCCGCTACGGCCTTGCCGGTTCGGTCTGGTCCGAAAGCGCCACCGTCGCGACCGATATCGCGGCGAAGATCAAGGCGGGCGTGATCTGGATCAACTGCGCCAACCTGTTTGACGCCGCGGCCCCTTTTGGCGGTTATCGCGAAAGCGGCTTTGGCCGCGAAGGCGGGTGCGCGGGGATGCTGGACTATCTGGCCGAACCGGCGGTGAAACCGGTCCGCGAACCCGCACCCTCGGCCCCTGTCGTCGCGCCGGGTGGCGAAGGGCAGGGCAGCGGCCTCGACCGCACCGCCAAGCTGTATATCGGCGGCGCGCAGAAACGCCCCGATGGCGGGGCAATGTATGCGGTGCCGGGCGGGCTGGCCCCCCTTGGCAGCCGCAAGGATATCCGCGGCGCGGTCGAGGCCGCCGCCAAGGCCGGGAAATGGTCCGCGATGGGCGGTCATGCCCGTGCGCAGGTGCTCTATTACATCGCCGAGAACCTGTCGGCCCGCGCCCCCGAATTCGCCGCCCGCAGCAGCAAATCCGAGGTTCAGGCCGCCATTGCCCGCGCCTTTCATTATGCCGCCTGGGCCGACAAGTTCGACGGCGCGAATGTACAGGCGAAACCGGGTCATCTGGTGAACGTGATCCCCGAGCCCTTCGGCGTGATCGGCATCGCCTGCCCGAACAGGCAGCCGCTGGCCGGGTTCATGTCGCTGGTGATGCCCGCCATCGCCATGGGCAACCGTGTGGTTGCGATTGCCGCGCAGGACGATCCGCTGCCGGTGCTGGACCTGTATCAGGTCTTCGACACCTCGGACCTGCCCGGCGGCGTGGTCAATATCGTGACCGGAGGCAGGTATGATCTGGCGCAGGTGCTGGCCGCCCATGATGAGGTCGCCGCGATGTGGTATGCAGGCGACAGCGCCGGTCTGACGGCGGTGGAACAGGCGG
Organism: Paracoccus alcaliphilus; assembly: GCF_028553725.1. Taxonomy (NCBI): domain Bacteria; kingdom Pseudomonadati; phylum Pseudomonadota; class Alphaproteobacteria; order Rhodobacterales; family Paracoccaceae; genus Paracoccus; species Paracoccus alcaliphilus. The sequence goes on along the minus strand of NZ_CP067124.1, from coordinate 342,149 downwards.
CAGGCGGCAATCTGAAACCCGTCTGCTCGCCGGCCAACCGCGACTGGACCGGCGATCAGGCGCAGGGCGAAACCTTCCTGCACCACGCCACGCAGCTCAAGACGATCTGGCTGCCCTATGGCGCATTGCCCGCAGGCACTGGCAGCGCGGCTTATTGATGGGCGTTCTGCATCGGTGGAAATTGGAGACGGTGTGACTCTGACGCAGTCGGGTCATCATCACGACGATGCTTGTGACCCAGCCGCCCGAAACGAGGCCGGTTCTGGCTTGCCACTGATTATATCTGCCTGTGCGCCAGGCCAGAGTCAGGTGCTCGAATGCGGCAAGCCGCTGCTCCATACGCTCGGGTGCAAAAAGCTTTCTTGCCTGTTCGGCGGCGATGGCCTCCACCTCGGAGTCGGGTTTGCCCTGGTAAACCTTCCAGTCGCCACGGCCCAGCAGTGAAAAACGGCAGATGCCAACAATCTTCATCCCGACCCCATCGGTAAAAGTCGCTCAGGATAGGCACCATCACGGTTATGGGCCGAGGGTCAAGGCCAAACCGGCGCCAGGGTCGGCCCGGTTACGCGGGCAGGTCCAGTGTTGCGCCAAGGCCGCCCAACTCCGAGCGGCTCAGCAGCAGTTCGCCCCCGTGCAGGGCGGCCAGATCGGCGACGATGGCCAGCCCCAGCCCGCTGCCCGAGGGACCGTGTTCGTCCAGCCTCGCGCCACGGATCAGCGCTTTGGGCGCGTCGGTTTCGGCCATGCCGGGGCCGTCATCCTCGATCACGATCCGCAGCCGTCCGGTCTGGCAGGTCACGCCGATCTGCAAACGCGACCGGCCCCATTTGACGGCGTTTTCCGCCAGATTGCCGATCATTTCTTCCAGATCCTGTCGTTCGCCGGCAAAGCTGGCATCGGGGGGGCAGTCGATCCCGGCGGTCATGCCCCGGTCCTGCATCGGCCAGCGCAAAACCAGCATGATATCCTCGACCACCGGCAGAACCGGCGTGCGCTGGCCCAGCATCCGGGGCGAGGCCGCCCGCGCCCGGCGCAGATGCCAGCCGATCAGCCGGTCCATGCGGGTAATCAGGTTGTGGCCGGGATGGCCCGGCGGCAGCTCGTTGGCCAGGGCCGCCAGCGGCGTTTTCAGCGAATGGGCCAGATTGCCCAGATGCTGACGCGACCGGGCCAGCAGGGTGGTGTTCTGGTCCAGCGCGGCGTTGATCTCGGCGGTCAGGGGGCGCAGTTCGGACACATCGGGCAGTGCCAGCCGCTCGGTCCGGCCCGCCCGCACCTGCCGCAGATCGGCGCCCAGCCGGTCAAGACTGCGCAGGCCCGCCGTGACCTGCACCAGACTGGCGGCGGCCAGCCCCAGCCCCAGCACGATCAGCGCCAGCGCCAGCGGCTGGCGGATCTGGCGCAGGCTTTGCGTGATCTGCTCTTGCGGTGCGGTGACGGTCAGGGCGATCAGCGCATCACTGTCGGGGATGGTCAGTTCCCGCCGCATGATCCGCAGGGGCGCGCCGTCGGCACCCCGTCCGGCCCCACCGGCAAATTCACCGCCCGGCCCGGTCAGCCAGCCGTCCAGCAGCGAATCCGAGCGGTCGAAGACCCGGCCATCGGCCTCGGCCTGCCAATACCAGCCGGTCAGAGGCAGCCGGAAGCGCGGATCGGCGGGCGGGTCATCGACCTCGATCCGGCCGCTGTCGCTGACCTCCAGACTGGCGCTGAGCGCGTCGGCGATGGCCCCGGCCTCGGCATCGAAACGGTCGGTGACGAAATCCTCCAGCAGCGCCGACAGGAACAGGAACGCCGCCAGCAGCGCCGCCGTCAGCCAGACCGCCGCCAGAACCAGAAGCCGCCCCCGGATCGAGCGCATCAGCCGCCCGACCGCAGCACATAACCCTCGCCGCGCCGGGTCTCGATCATGCCGTCGCCGATCTTGCGGCGCAACCGTCCGATAACCACCTCGATCGACTTGAAATCCCGGTCCGCATCGGCGTCATACAGATGTTCCGACAGTTCGGTGCGGCTGACGATGCGGTTCTGGTGATGGATCAGATAGGACATGATCCGCAGCTCGAACGGGGTCAGTTTCAGCGCCACGCCGTCGCGGGTGATGACGCCCAGCTGGCTGTCCAGCTGCAAGGCCCCGGCGCTGATGACCGGGCGGGTATGGCCGGCGGCGCGGCGGATCAGGGTCTGGCAGCGCAGCACGACCTCATCCAGCCGGAAGGGCTTGACGGCGTAATCATCGGCGCCGGCGCGAAACCCCGCCACCTTGTCGGTCCAGTCGCCGCGCGCGGTCAGGATCAGCACCGGCACGCCGATGCCCTGATCGCGCCAGCGGGTCAGCACCTCGATCCCCGGCATCCCCGGCAGGCCCAGATCCAGTATCGCCACGTCATAGCTTTCGGTGGCGCCCATGAATTCGCCTTCGCGGCCGTCGCCCGCATGGTCGGTGACAAAGCCCGCCTGCTCCATGGCCGTGACCAGCTGCCCGGCCAGCACCGGATCATCCTCGACGATCAGAGCCCGCATGTCATTCGCCCCCTTGGTCCCATCTGCCCGGCTCCTTGCCGGATGTCCGGGCGCCGCTTCGCAATGCCTCGATCTGGCCGCGCCCCGCAACCTCCAGAAAGCGGCTGTCGCGGGCATCGACGCGGATCAGCAGCATATGGCGGCGCGGCGTCACCAGGCGGAACTCATAAACCAGCGAAACGCCATTTTCACGCTCTTCGGGCCGGGGTGGCCGGATTTCGGCCGCAACCAGCCGCCCGGCATAACGGTCGCTGACCTGCCGCGCGACCTCATGCAGCGGCAGCGGCCGGAACTCGTCGAAAACAGGGGCGGGCGGGGGCGGCACCTCCTGACTGTCCTGCGCGGCAACCGGCAAGGCCATCATCAGCAGGGCAAGGCTGTACGCAAGACGTGTCATGCCTGCGATCATGCGCCGCGCCTGCCCAACAGAACCCAAACGGCCCGTTGGCGGTTCATTCAGGCAGGGCCGGTTAGAACATGATTCGAATTTGAGGAAAGGACAAGAACATGAGCAGGATCAGACTGACGACCTCGGCCGCGATCATCGCATTGGCAGGTGCATGGGGCGGCGTGGCGCTGGCGCAGGATGCGACCGACATTCCCGACTGGTTGCAACAGATGGACCTGCAGAACGTGCAGACCGAAACCAAACGCCACGGCGCGCGGGAAATCGAGGGCCGTCTGCCGGGTGGCGGCAAGATCGAGGCGCTGTTCGACCGCGACGGCAAGCTGATCGAGATCGAGGCCGACGACGCCGCCCTGCCGCAGCCCGCCCTCGACGCGATCCTGTCCGATGCGATCCGCAGCCACGAGGCAATGGGCCTGTTCTCGCGGGTCCATGAGATTTCGGTCAAACGCGAAAAGACCGAGATCGAAGGCTATCAGCAGAACGGCAACGATCTGGAGCTGGAATTCGACCCTGAAGGCCGCCTGATCGCGATCGACGCCGACGATACGCCCCTGCCGCAAAGCCTGATCGACGCGCTGCTGCCGCAGGCGGTGCGTGACAGCGATGCACTGGCCCAGTTCGCGACCATCGACGAGATCAAGCAACATGGCGAAACCCGCTTCCGCATCGAAGGCGAGGACGAAGCCGGTCACGATATCGCGGTGATGGTCGATCAGGACGGGCGGATGCTGCGCTTTGGCCGCGACGGCGGCGACCGCAAGGGCGGCTGGGGCGAACGCGGCTTCCACAACAAGGACCCGCGCGGCCACGCCAGGACGATGCGCGGCGAGAACCCGCATCGCGAAACCCGCCGCGATCAGCGCGCCAGGGCCCCGGAGCTTTCCTTCGATCCCGTCGAACTGAACCAGCGCCTGACCGAGTCCGGCTATTCCGCCTTCGGCCTTCTGCGCCATGACGGCCGCCGCCTGACCCTCGACGCCCAGAACCCGGCAGGAGAGGCCGTCACCCTCGAACTCGATCCCGCGGGCGAGGTGCTGCGCGAAACCGCCCGCTGATCCGATCACCCGTCGCGCCCCTTCGGGGGCGCGATTTCAGCCCCGCAACCCGGTCTCTTTCAACAGCCCCTTGCGCTTGGCCTCATAGTAATAGCCCCGCGCATACCAGCTGATGGCCCGGTCGTGATTGCCATCGGCCACCAGCCAGGCCCCGCGCAGATATTTCACACCATATTGCAGGTTGGTATCGGCATCCAGCAATCCGCGATCCGGCCCGCGATAACCCATGGTCCGCGCCGTCTGCGGCAGGATCTGCATCAACCCGTAATAAGGCCCGTTGCGCGCCTCGGGCCGGTGCCCGGACTCGCGGATCACCACCCGCTGCACCAGCGAAGGCGGAACCCCGTAATGCCCGGCCCAGTAATTGATCCGCGACCGCAGCCAGGGCGTCTCGTTCGGATACAGCCCCGCGCTGCCCCGTCCCTCGGGCATGCCCCCGGACCCGCCACAGGCCGCCAGCGCCAGCACCGAAAGCAATACCCCCCGCCTGCCCATCTCTGGTGCCGAAATATCCCGGGGGGTGAGGCGCGGCCGCGCCGAGGGGGGCAGCGCCCCCCTCCTTGCCCGCAATGCCTCCGGTTCAGACATGAATCGCGCCATCGCCGCAGGCCAGGGCGGCCTCGCGAACCGCTTCCGAGGTGGTCGGATGCGCATGGCAGGTCAGCGCCAGATCCTCGGCCGAGGCGCCGAATTCCATTGCCACGCAGACCTCGTGGATCATCTCGCCCGCATTGGGGCCGATGATGTGACAGCCCAGAATGCGGTCGCTCTCGGCATCGGCGATCAGCTTGACGAAGCCATCGGCCTGCATCATCGCCTTGGCGCGGGCATTGCCCATGAAAGGGAACTTGCCGACCTTCACCTTGCGCCCGGCCTCTTTCGCCGCCGTTTCGGTCAGTCCGACACTGGCGACTTCGGGCGTGGTATAGATGACGCCCGGGATCACGTCGTAATTCACATGACCCGCCTTGCCCGCGATGACCTCGGCCACCGCCATGCCCTCATCCTCGGCCTTGTGGGCCAGCATCGGGCCGGGCACCGCGTCGCCGATGGCATAGATGCCCGCCGCCGCCGTCTGCCAGTGCTTGTCCACCGGAATGAAGCCGCGCGGGTCCAGCTCGATCCCCAGCCCGTCCAGCCCCAGCCCATCGACAAAGGAACGCCGCCCGGTCGCGACCAGGACGCAATCGGCCTTGATCTCCTGCTCTTTGCCGTCCTTCTTCAGGCTGTATTTCACCTCGGCCTTGCCGCCGCTGGTCTCGACTTCGGACACCGCCGCGCCAAGGATGAGTTTCAGCCCCTGTTTGGTCAGCACCTTCTGGAACTGCTTCTGCACCTCGGCATCCATGCCCGGGGTGATCGCGTCCAGATACTCCACCACCGTCACCTCGGCGCCCAGCCGGGCATAGACGGAACCCAGCTCCAGCCCGATCACGCCCGCACCGATCACCACCATGGATTTCGGGATCTTCGGCAGCGCCAGCGCGCCGGTCGAATCCACCACGATGCCCTTGTCGTTATCGACCTCGGCGCCCTTCAGGCTGGACGGGACCGAGCCCGAGGCGATGACGATGTTCTTCGTCTCATGCACGGTCTCGCCGACCTTGACCTTGCCGGGGGCCTCGATGCTGGCCCAGCCCTTCAGCCAGTCGATCTTGTTCTTCTTGAACAGGAATTCGATGCCCTTGGTATTGCCGCCGACGGTTTCCGTCTTATAGCCCTGCATCTTCGCCCAATCGACCTTGGGTGCCGCGCCCATCAGGCCCATCTTCTCGAAATTCTCGTGGGATTCATGCAGCATATGGCTGGCATGCAGCAGCGCCTTGGACGGGATGCAGCCGACGTTCAGACAGGTGCCGCCAAGGGTTTCACGGCCCTCGACACAGGCGACCTTCAGGCCCAGCTGGGCGGCGCGGATCGCGCAGACATAGCCGCCGGGGCCAGCGCCGATCACGATCAGATCATAGGACATCTTGAACTCCTTCTTGTCCCCTTGGGTGCTGCGACCCAGCCGCAGGCCCGTAAAATACCGCTCGTGGCGCGTCTCAGATCAGCGCCGCGAGTATCATCAGCATGGTGGCGGCAAAGCCCGCGGCCCAGATCAGCGAACGCCAGGGCGACCAGCCGAACGCATAGGCCGGAACATAAAGGGCCCGCGCCAGCAGATAGACCCATGCGCAACCGGCGGTCAGCGCATTGCCCTGACCGCCAAGCGTGACCAGCAATACCGCGATGGCAAACAGCACCAGCCCCTGAAAATGGTTGTCCACCGCCCGGCGCAGCCTGCCGGTCAGCGCCGACATTTCGGGCGCCGTATCGCGCGGCCCGGCATTCCATGCCACGCCCACATCGCGATTCATCGACCACCCGGCCAAACCGATCTGCAGGGCCTGCAAGAATGCCGCAAGACCCAGCGCGGTCAGTTCGGCCCCCATCATCTCAGGCGGTCTCGACGAAATGGAAATCGGTGGCCGATACCCCGGCCTGATCGGCGAATGCCGCGCCTCCGACCGTCAGATAGCCGCGCGCGGCACCCGCGTCACTCACCTGATACAGCGCCCATGCGCTGGCGTCGCTTTCGCGCCACAATTGCAGCAGCGACAGACCGTTCTGGCCGCGATCCTCGGCATCGGCATCGAAGGCTGTGCGGAATGTGGCGAAATCGGCGATGGTATAGTGAACAAGGGCCTGCATGACACTCTCCTGTCGGAAAAAAGGGACGTTGAGGCAAACTCAACGTCCCTTGCGGGATCACAGATCCATCAGCAGGCGGCGCGGATCCTCCAGCGCCTCCTTGACGCGGACGAGGAAGGTCACCGCGCCCTTGCCGTCAACGATCCGGTGGTCATAGGACAGCGCCAGATACATCATCGGGCGGATCACGATCTGACCGCCGACGACCATCGGACGTTCCTGGATCTTGTGCATGCCAAGGATGCCCGATTGCGGCGGGTTCAGGATCGGCGAGGACATCAGCGAGCCATAGACGCCGCCGTTCGAGATGGTGAAGGTGCCGCCCTGCATTTCCGCCATCGACAGCTTGCCGTCGCGGCCCTTGGCGCCCAGCTCGGCGATTTCCTTTTCGATTTCGGCAAAGGATTTCTGCTCGGCATCGCGGACCACCGGCACGACCAGCCCGTTGGGCGTGCCGACCGCGACGCCCATATTGACGAAGTTCTTGTAAACCACGTCGGTGCCGTCGATCTCGGCATTGACCTCGGGCACCTCTTTCAGCGCGTGGCAGCAGGCCTTCACGAAGAAGGACATGAAGCCCAGCTTGACCTTGTGCTTCTTCTCGAAGGCTTCCTTGTATTCGTTGCGAAGCTGCATGATGCCCGACATGTCGGCCTCATTATAGGTGGTCAGCATCGCGGCGGTGTTCTGCGCGTCCTTCAGGCGGCGGGCGATGGTCTGGCGCAGGCGGGTCATCTTCACCCGCTCCTCGCGCGAGGCATCCTGCGGGGCCGAGGGCGCGCGCGGCGCCGCAGGGGCCGCGGCGGGTTGCGGGGCGGATGCGGCGCGGGCCACGTCTTCCTTCATCACCCGGCCATCACGGCCCGAGCCGGTGACCTGATCGCGGCCGATGCCCGCTTCGGCCATCGCCTTCTTGGCCGAGGGCGCATCCTCGACATCCTTGCCCTGACCGGCGTCGGCGCGCGGCGTCGGGGTTTCGGGGCCGGCATCGCGGGCCTTTTCCGACGGGGTGGCAGCGGCCGGTTTCGCGCCAGCCGCGCCTTCGGTGATGATCGCCAGCCGCGCCTTGGCATCGACAGTCGCGCCTTCCTCGGCCAGAATTTCGGCCAGAACGCCAGCGGCGGGGGCGGGAACCTCGACCGAGACCTTGTCGGTTTCCAGCTCGCACAGCATCTCGTCCATCTCGACGCTGTCGCCGGGTTTCTTGAACCAGGTGGCGACGGTGGCTTCGGTCACCGATTCGCCCAGTGCCGGCACCATTACATCCACGGATTTCCCGCTCATCTTCTGTCCCTCCTGGGTCTTCTCGGCCTGGGTTGTTTCGGCCTGCGGTTTGTCGGTCTTGGGGGCGGCGCCTGCTGCGGCGCCGGTTTCATCGATCTGCGCCAGCACCGCATCGGGGGCGACGGTCGTGCCCTCGGCTGCGACGATGGCGGCCAGCACACCGGCGGCGGGGCTGGGAACCTCGACCGTCACCTTGTCGGTTTCCAACTCGCACAGCATCTCGTCCATCTCGACCCGTTCACCGGGCTTCTTGAACCATGTGGCGACAGTGGCTTCGGTCACGGATTCGCCCAGAGCGGGCACTTTCACGTCGGTCGTCATCAGATCAATCCTTGAGGTCGAGCGCTTCGGCGACCAGCGCCTCCTGCTCGGCCTTGTGGCGCGAAGCCAGACCCGTGGCGGGCGAGGCGGCGGCGTTGCGACCGGCATAGCGGGCGCGGCCATGCTTGGCCCCCAGCCGTTCCAGCACCCATTCCAGATAGGGCTCGACGAAGGTCCAGCCGCCCTGGTTCTTGGGTTCTTCCTGACACCAGACGAATTCCGCCTGCTTGAAACGGCCCAGTTCCTTGACCATCGCCTGCGCGGGGAAGGGATAGAACTGTTCCAGACGCAGCAGATAAACATCGTCGATGCCTGCCTCGTCCCGCGTCTTCAGCAGGTCGTAATAGACCTTGCCCGAACAGATGACGACACGACGGATCCGCGCGTCATCGACCAGCTTGGTATCGGAATGGCCGCGTTCGGCGTCGTCCCACAAGAGGCGGTGGAAGGTCGATCCGGTCTGGAAATCCTCGGCCTTGCTGATCGCCTTGGGATGGCGCAGCAGCGATTTCGGCGTCATCAGCACCAGCGGCTTGCGGAAACCGCGATGGATCTGACGACGCAGGATGTGGAAATAGTTGGCCGGGGTCGTGCAGTTGGCGACGATCCAGTTATCCTCGGCGCACATCTGCAAGAAGCGTTCCAGACGCGCGGAAGAGTGTTCCGGCCCCTGACCCTCATAGCCATGCGGCAGCAACATCACCAGACCGGACATGCGCAGCCATTTCTTCTCGCCCGAACTGATGAACTGGTCGAACATGATCTGCGCGCCATTGGCGAAATCGCCGAACTGGGCCTCCCACAGCACCAGCGCGTTGGGTTCGGCCAGCGAATAGCCGTATTCAAAGCCCAGAACCGCATATTCCGACAGCATCGAGTCGATGACTTCGTATTTCGCCTGATCCGGCTGGATATGGTTCAGCGGGTAATAGCGATCCTCGGTTTTCTGGTCGATGAACGAGGAATGACGCTGGCTGAACGTGCCGCGGGTGCTGTCCTGACCGGCCAGCCGCACGCCGTGCCCCTCGGCCAGCAGCGACCCGAAGGCCAGCGCCTCGCCGGTGGCCCAGTCGAAGCCCTGACCGGATTCGAACATCTGGCGCTTGGCCTCGACCAGACGGCCGACCGTCTTGTGCAGGTTCAGCCCCTCGGGAACCGTGGTCAGCGCATGGCCAATGCGGGTCATCATCTCGACCGGGATGCCGGTATCGCCCGAGACATATTCTGCGCCCTCGCGTCCGAAGCCGGACCATTTGCCGTCCAGCCAGTCGGCCTTGTTGGGCTTGAAGTTCTTGCCGACCTCGAATTCCTCGTTCAGATGCGCCTGGAACGCGGCCTTCATGTCCTCGATCTCGCCCTCGGGGATCAGCCCGTCGGCGACCAGCCGGTCGGTATAAAGCTGCAAGGTCGTCTTGTGCGCCTTGATCTGGGTGTACATTGCCGGGTTGGTGAACATCGGTTCGTCGCCTTCGTTGTGACCGAAGCGGCGATAGCAGAAGATGTCCAGCACCACGTCCTTCTGGAACTTCTGCCGGAATTCGGTGGCCACGCGGGCGGCATGGACGACCGCCTCGGGGTCGTCGCCATTGACGTGGAAGATCGGCGCCTCGACCATCAGCGCGATATCGGTCGGATAGGGTGAGGTGCGGCTGAAATGCGGCGCGGTGGTGAAACCGATCTGGTTGTTCACCACGATATGGATGCAGCCGCCGGTGCGGTGGCCGCGAATGCCCGACAGTTGCAGACATTCGGCCACGACGCCCTGACCGGCGAAGGCCGCGTCGCCATGCAGCAGGATCGGCAGGACCGAGCTGCGGTCAAGCGTGTCGTCCAGCTGGTCGGATTTGGCACGGGCCTTGCCCAGCACGACCGGGTTCACCGCCTCAAGGTGCGAGGGGTTCGCGGTCAGCGACAGGTGGACGACATTGCCGTCGAATTCGCGGTCCGACGAAGCGCCGAGGTGATATTTCACGTCGCCCGAACCGTCCACGTCCTCGGGCTTGAAGCTGCCGCCCTGGAATTCGTGGAAGATCGCGCGATAGGGTTTCGACAGCACATTGGCCAGCACCGACAACCGGCCCCGGTGCGGCATGCCGATGACGATTTCCTGAACGCCAAGCGCGCCGCCGCGCTTGATGATCTGTTCCATCGCCGGGATCAGCGCCTCGCCACCATCAAGGCCAAAGCGCTTGGTGCCCATGTATTTGACATGCAGGAACTTCTCGAAGCCCTCGGCCTCGACCAGCTTGTTCAGGATGGCGCGACGCCCTTCCTGCGTGAAGGCGATTTCCTTGCCGTAGCCCTCGATACGCTCTTTCAGCCACGAGGCTTCCTCGGGGTTCGAGATATGCATGTATTGCAGCGCGAAGGTGCCGCAATAGGTGCGCTTCATCAGATCGGTGATCTGGCGGATCGAGGCGATCTCCAGCCCCAGAACGTTGTCGATGAAGATCGGGCGGTCCAGATCGCCGGGCCCGAAACCATAGGTCGCGGGGTCCAGCTCGCCATGATCGGGGATGTCGCGCAGCCCCAGCGGGTCCAGATCGGCATGCAGGTGGCCGCGGATACGGAAGGACCGGATCAGCATGATGGCGCGGATCGAATCCAACACCGCCTGACGCATCTGCTCGGTGGTCAGGTTGACGCCCTTTTCCTCGGCCTTGGCGGCGATCTTCTTCATCGCCGCCTGCGCCTCGGCCTTCGAGGCCATCGGCCATTCGCCGGTCAGCGCGGCGGTATTGTCATCCGAGGCAGCCGGTGGCCAGTCGGCGCGCTTCCAGCTGGCGCCCCTGGCCTCGCGCATGGCATCGGCACCGTCATCGCCAAGGCTGCGGAAGAAAGCGTCCCATTGCGCGTCAAAGGCAGAGGGGTTTTCGGCCCATTGCCCGTAAAGCTGTTCCACATAGGCGGCGTTATGCCCTTGCAGGAATGAGGAATCGTGAAAATCGGTATTCTTGGGTTGGTCGGTCATGGCTCATCCCCGGTTAGGGCTAAGGGGTTCAGGCTAAGGGTTGACGCAGTGCAGTTCGGGCGGGTTCAGGAACAATAGATGTCGATCATGCGGGCGCCGGGATCGGCGGTGGGGTCGATGCGGGGCTGGATCTCGATCCGCGCCGGGCGTTTGCGTTCCAGCCCGCATAATGCAAAGGCCGCGCCCTGTTCGGCGTTCACCGGGGCGCGGGTCGGGTGATAGATCAGGCGCCAGCCGAAATCGCGACGGGCGACCGTGCGGACCGAGTCCGGCGGCAACGTGCTGGCCTGATGCAGATTGGTGCGGGCGGGGATGCCGCCGGGCAGGATGTCGTCGGTCGGCGGGCGGCTGCAGGCGCTGATGGCCAGCAGCGTAATCATCGTGACGGGCACAGCCAGATGTCGTGCAAAACCCGACGGGGCCGGAAGTGCCCCCTTGGCCTGCCAATGATCGCGCTGCACCTCCATCACCCCTCTCAATGACCGATCTCCGCGCCCCCATACTTAGGTCGGGGGCGCGGACTGTCAAATCATCAGCCCTTGATCGCCTTCAGCACCGCCTCGCCCAGCCCGGCGGGGCTGTCGGCGACGACGATTCCGGCGCGTTTCATCGCCTCGATCTTCGATTCCGCATCGCCTTTGCCGCCCGAGACGATGGCGCCGGCATGGCCCATGCGACGACCCGGAGGCGCGGTGCGCCCGGCGATGAAGCCGGCGGTGGGCTTCCATCTGCCCTTCTTCTTCTGCTCGGCCAGGAATTCGGCGGCTTCCTCCTCGGCGCTGCCGCCGATTTCGCCGATCATGATGATCGATTCCGTTTCCGGATCGTCGAGGAACATTTCCAGCACGTCGATATGTTCCATGCCCTTGATCGGGTCACCGCCGATACCGACCGCCGAGGACTGGCCCAGCCCGACATCCGAGGTCTGCTTGACCGCCTCATAGGTCAGGGTGCCGGAACGAGAGACGACGCCGACCGAGCCGCGCTTGAAGATGCTGCCCGGCATGATGCCGATCTTGCATTCGTCCGGCGTCATGATGCCGGGGCAGTTCGGCCCGATCAGGCGCGACTTCGAATTGATCAGCGCCCGCTTGACGCGCATCATGTCCAGCACCGGGATGCCTTCGGTGATGGCGACGATCAGCGGGATCTCGGCATCGATGGCCTCGAGGATCGAATCCGCTGCGAAGGGGGGCGGCACATAGATTACCGACGCATTGGCGCCGGTTTTCGCCACGGCCTCATGCACGCTGTTGAAGACCGGCAGGTCCAGATGTTCGCTGCCACCCTTGCCGGGCGTCACGCCGCCGACCATCTGCGTGCCATAAGCAATCGCCTGCTCGGTGTGGAAGGTGCCCTGAGACCCGGTGATCCCCTGGCAGATGACTTTGGTGTCTTTGTTGACGAGAACGGCCATCTTGAATTACCCCTTCACCGCTTTGACGATTTTCTGCGCTGCGTCCGACAGGTCGTCCGCCGCGATCACGTTCAGGCCGGACTCGCCGATGATCTGCTTGCCCAGTTCCACATTGGTGCCTTCCAGACGCACGACCAGCGGGACCTGCAGGCCGACCTCTTTCACGGCGGCGATGATGCCTTCCGCGATGATGTCGCAGCGCATGATGCCGCCGAAGATGTTGACCAGAATGCCCTTCACCTGCGGATCCGAGGTGATGATCTTGAACGCCTCGGTCACCTTTTCCTTGGTGGCGCCGCCGCCGACATCAAGGAAGTTTGCCGGTTCGGCGCCGAACAGCTTGATGATGTCCATCGTCGCCATCGCCAGACCGGCGCCGTTCACCATGCAGCCGATCTCGCCGTCCAGTGCGATATAGTTCAGGTCGAATTTCGACGCGGCCAGTTCCTTGGGGTCTTCCTCGGTCTCGTCGCGCAGCGCCAGCACGTCCGCCTGACGATATAGCGCGTTGTTGTCGAAACCCATCTTTGCGTCGAGGCATTTCAGGTTGCCGTCGGTGGTCACGATCAGCGGGTTGATCTCCAGCATCTCCATGTCCTTCTCGATGAACATGCGATACAGGTTGCGCACCAGCGCGACGCATTGCTTGACCTGCTGGCCCTCCAGCCCAAGGGCGAAGGCCACGCGGCGGCCGTGGAAATCCGACAGGCCCGAGGCCGGATCAACACTGAAGCTGACGATCTTTTCGGGGGTCGAGGCCGCGACTTCCTCGATATCCATGCCGCCTTCGGTCGAGGCGACGAAGCTGACGCGCGAGGTGCCGCGATCGACCAGCAGCGCCAGATAAAGCTCGCGAGAGATATCGCTACCGTCTTCGATATAGATGCGGTTGACCTGTTTGCCGACCGGGCCGGTCTGATGGGTCACAAGGGTGCGGCCCAGCATCTGGCGGCTCAGCTCTTCGGCCTCTTCGACCGATTTCGCCAGACGGACGCCGCCTTTTTCACCGGCTTCGGCTTCCTTGAAGCTGCCCTTGCCGCGACCGCCGGCATGGATCTGCGCCTTGACGACCCAAAGCGGGCCGTCCAGTTCGCCCGCTGCCGATTTCGCCTCATCGGCCTTTACCACCACGCGGCCATCGCTGACCGGCGCGCCGTACTGACGCAGCAGCGCCTTGGCCTGATATTCGTGGATGTTCATCGCGACCCCCTCATTCGGTTCACTGATTTGGCGATGTTCTGGCACAGCCGCGCGATGAAACGAAACCGTATTGCGGGGAAAGCGGCCAAAACCGGGGGTTATGCGATGATTGTGATCACAGCGCGACAGGGTGTGATCACAATGGGGCCGGGCGGCGGGAATGTGGTTGATTCGCGGCTCTTGGCGGTCTGTCAATCCACCAGTCGGCCCAGTTCCAGCAGGCGCGCGCGAAAGACGGGATCGGTCAGCACGACCTCTTTCGTGCCCAGATCGCGGGCGCTGCACAGGGCGCGGCTGGTCAGCTCCTGCCCCAGTTCCACGGCATCGGGCAGCGCCAGTCCGCGGGCCAGCCCCGAGGTGATCAGCCCCGCGAACAGATCTCCGGTCCCGGCCACATAGATCGGCAGATGCTGCACCGGATGGCGGCTGATGTCCGACGGGCCGACGATCACGCTTTCGATCATGTCCGGCGGCGTGTCCTTTAACTGACAGCCGGTGGCGATCAGCTGCCCGCCCGGCGCCATCTGCAACCGGGCGGCGGCCTGACGTAAATCCTCGATCCGGTTGATTTCGACCGCGGTCAGCCAGCTCAGCTCGAACGGGTTTGGGGTCGCCAGATCGGCCAGCGGCAGCAGCCGGTCGCGCATGATCGCGGCAATCGCCTCGGGGACATAGACGCCCGGTCCGGTATCGCCCAGAACCGGGTCGCACAGATAGATCAGATCGGGGTTCAGCGCCTTGGCGCGGGTGATGAAGGCGGCGGTCAGTTCCGCCACCTCGACCGATCCGATATAGCCCGAGACGATAAAGGCGGCGCGGCGGTGCAGGTCGCGTTCCTCGGCGCCGCGCAGCAGATCGGCGAAGAAATCGGCGGGCAGGGCACGGCCGCGCAGGGTCGGGTGATTGGGGGTGTTGGAAAAGATCACCGTCGGGATCGGCGCGACCTCCAGCCCGGCGGCCTGCATCGGAAACAGCGCGGCGGAATTGCCGACATGGCCGTAAACCACCTGGCTCTGGATCGAGATGATAAGGGGCGGCTGGGCGGGGGCGGTTTCACTCATGGCGTGTCCTTGCGCGTCGCGACCCGCCGACAAGGGGGCCGGATACAACAGTTAGGCCCAGAACCCGCATGGCGCAATCGCCGGGGCCTCTGGACCTTGGCGGCGGGCTGCGCGAAACTGGGCGCGAAGGTCGCGGGTAAGGGCAGCAATGGATCGGATGGCAGGGCAGGGCATCACCACGCAGGATCTGCGCATGGCGCAGGAAAGCCCGCTGGCCGGGGATCTGGCGCTGCTGTTTCAGCGTCACAACGCCGACATGCATGCCGACACCCCGCCCGAGTCGATCCACATGATCCCGCGCGAGGCGCTGGTATCGCCCGCGATCATCTTCTGTGTGGCGCGGCTGTCTGGCCTGCCGGTGGCGATGGGGGCGATCAAGCGACTGGACGACAGGCATGGAGAGCTGAAATCCATGCATGTCCTGACCGAATATCGCGGGCGCGGCCTGTCGCGCCTGATGCTGCACCACCTGATCGCCGAGGCGAAGGCCGCCGGATTGCAGCGCCTGTCGCTGGAGACCGGGATACAGCCGACCTTCATCGCCGCGCGGCAGCTGTATCAACGCGAAGGCTTTGCGGAATGTGGGCCTTTTGCCGATTATGGCCCCGATCCGAACAGCGTTTTCATGACCCGAACCATCTGAGGTGACCCGATGCGAATGATCATTCCCGCCCTTGCAACCCTTGCCCTTGCCAGCCCGGTCATGGCGCAGGACGAGGCAGCGCAGGATGACGCCCCCGATTTCGCGGCACTGGTCAGCGTGACCTATGAATGCGAACGCGGGGTCGAACTGCCCGTGGTCTATATCAACCAGCAGGACGGGCCCGGCCATGTCGTCGCGCTGATCGAGGGTCGGATGATGACGTTGCCGCAGGTGATTTCGGCCTCGGGGGCGCGCTATCGCGCCGATGGCGATCAGGCCTATGAGTTCTGGAGCAAGGGCGACATGGCCTTCGTCTATTACGGTGACGAGGACGAACCCCGGCAGTTGCTGGGCGAATGCGTGGCCGGTGAGGCCGTCACCGAGGGCTGACGGTTACAGCGACGCAGCCTGAAACAGCGCCGGATCGGGCTGGAACGAGGCCATGATCCGGCGCATCTCGGATTTCTGGCTCAGGCTCATCTGCCCCTCGACCGACGCACTGATCACCAGTGCCTTGCGCCCCAGATGCAGCGTCGTGGTCAGCAGGTGCACCGGGCTTTGATTGCGCATCCAGCGATATTCGATTTCCTGCGCCGGGATGGCCCCGAGGTGCAGCTCGCGCCGCTCCAGCAATTCGAACCCCGACAGGGCCTTGTCGACCCGAGCCAGCTGATCCTCCATGTATTCGGCAAAGCTGACCCCCCAGGCGATGTCGTCGCGGGTGATGGTCAGCGACACGCCCGCAGGCGAATTGTCCGAGGCGAGGATGTTCACCGTGCGGTCCTGCCAGTCACCGGGCAGGCTGAAGGCGCCTTCATTGATCCGATACATCAGGCGCCGACGCCCCGGTTCAGGTGGATCTCGGTCGCGACCTGATCCAGCACATCCCCGGCCAGCGTGATTCTGGTCGAGCCGTATTCCAGCACGATCCCGTCCTGGGTCAGCACGATGCGGGAATCGCCCACCTGCAATGTGATGCTGTTGGTGGCGGTGATGCCGATCAGGTCCTGACTGTCCAGCAGCATGTTGTCCGTCGCCGTGTGCTGCATGTCCTGATCCGAATTGACCATGACCTTCTTCTTGGCGGTCATCGCAATATCGTCGTCGGCGGAATAGGAAATCACGCCCGGCCCGGCCTGTCCGGCCAGCGCCGAGGCCGCGATCACATTCGCCTGCGTGCCTCGCGTCAGGGCCACGGTCTCGGACAGGTTGCCGCTGGCGATGTTCTTGCTTTCGTCGCCGGTCTGCACGGTGATGCTGCGGTTTCCGGCCTCGACGAGGGTGGATTCATTGTCCTTGATGACCCGCTCCATGTCCTTCTGGGCGTGCAGAAAGACCTTCTCGGCGCCATTGGCATCCTCGAAGCTGAGTTCGTTGAAGCCGCCGCCCTCATGGGTCTTGGTCTTGAAGCCGCTTTTCGTCTTGCCCGCAGGCAGGCCATAGACATTGCCGTTTGCGCCATTGACCACGCAGCCGGTGACGATGGGCTTGTCGGGGCTGCCATCGATGAAGTCGACCACCACCTCCATGCCGATGCGCGGAATGACGACCCCGCCCAAGCCATTGCCGGCCCAGTTCTGCGCCACCCGGCAGCGCATCGAGCGGGCATCCGCCAGATCCCAGTGAAAGCGCACGAGGATGCGGCCGAATTCGTCGCAGTCGATCTCTCCTTCGCCCACGACCACGGCGGTCTGCGGCCCTTCGACCACCGGCGGGGGGGTCCGTTTGGGCGGCGCCATCGGCGCATTGTCCGGCATCAGCGTATAGCTGCCGGTAAAGCTGTAGCCGTCGCTGCCCTGCCCGCCCGAGCCGTAAGCCTCGCTGACGAAGTGATAATTCGCGGCAAGGCACAGATAACGCAGCCCGGTTCCCGGCACCGGATCGCCACCCAGCTGCATGACCTTGCCCGCGCTCAGCGACAGGCAGTCGCCCACCGCGCGGATACGGCTGTCCTGCCCGCGTTCCTGCCTCATCCTGACCCGCGACATGATGCGCCCGGCGGATTCGTCCAGATAGTCGCCCGGATATTCATAGCTTTCCAGATGGCCGAAGGCATGGGCCGCATCGCCGCGATCCTCGACCTCCATAAGCGATGTCGGTGCCTTGAAGTTATAGTCGATCAGCCGCACCGCCCCGGTGGTCAGGTTGCGTTCGGGCGACCAGTCCCAGATATGCTCGCCCTCGGCCTGATGATGGCCGTCATAGCTTTTGAAGGGCCGTTCACCGATGCTTTCATGCGCCAGCACGTCATCGGTCAGCACCAGCGTATGGCTGCCCATCGCGTGCCGGAAATGAAAGCTGATGCCGTGCCGCTCCATCTGGCGGCGGACGAAATCCAGATCGCTTTCGCGATATTGGACGGTATATTCCAGCACCGGATATTGTTCCGAGACCTGCACCTGCAACGCCGGATCACCCAGCGAGGCGTAATCGGACAGGATTTCCTCGATGATCTGGATGACGGTCTTGCCGTGAAAGATGCGCTGGTTGCGCCGCCGCCCGGCCAGCCACAGCCACGGACGCAGCACGATGTCATAGCGGTGGCCGTTCTCGCCCGTTCCGGCCCATCGGGCGCGGGTGACGATGCCGTCAAAGACGCGGCTGCCTTCGGGTCCGTCGATGCTGACACTGGCATGGGTGCCGATCAGCTGGTCGAAATCGATATCCCCGCGCGGCGCCAGCGCCTCGACACGGTATTCGAACAGGTCATTCATGAAATCGCTGCCGTCGAAGCGCAGCAGCGCCAGAGCATCCGGCCCCAGCGTCGTCGTCAGACGCCCCAGACGGCCAGCTTGTTTGAAAGGAGCGTTCATTGGAAATCTCGCAGTCATGAATCAGGCAGTCGGGGGAAGGATGGCACCGAATGGCAGCCGGTGCCAGACCGGATGCCCGGCACCGGCGGATTCTTGACGATGGGGGCATTGTGCGCTGCAAACATCGCGCAAGCCTGATCGTCAATGATCTACCAGATCAACAGCGTCGTTGAATGGGGCTTTTCAATGCAACCTACGGGCAGGTGCCCAGCTTCATAGATGCGCATGAAATCCTCGGCCTGTCCGGGCGGCCACCCAAAATCTTCTTGCAACAGCGCTTGCTGAGCCAATGTGATCGCAACCCATCGAAAATTCGAGATCACATGGGGTGGGCCAAATCCTTGCGGTTCCATATCGAAGTTTTCGATCTGAACCTGGCCCAGCTCAACCTCGATCGCCTGGCTGACGATACTGGCTACATCCGACAGGACCACTTGCTGATGATTGAGATCCTCGGCTGAGAGGGCACTATTCGTCGATGGATCGGGACGCAAGGTCTCTAGCCACGATTCAAAAACAATCGATGACTGTCCTTTCTCTGCCGCCATGCGACTCTCTGCCCATTGGAGTGGTGTTGCGATGGTCTGGGGCAGATCTCCATGTTGACCCACCTTGCGACCGATGCCCGCATCCATGGCGTCGAATACTCGCATTATAACTGTGTCAACGATGCTGGACATGGTTCGGCCTACCTCCTGGGATTACGCACGCTTGAAATCGGTCCGGGGACTTTCGGTACCTTGTCGTGCTTCGACAGTCCATGAGCCTTTCTTTCGGCGGCAGCTGCGTCGGCAAGTCTGTGTGCCTGCAGCGGAGGGTAGCCGGCAGCCAGCAGGGACTGCCTCAGCGCCTGATCGTATTGCGCGTTTGTTGGAACCTGACCTTCGAACGGCCCACCTTTCCGATAGAGGTCCCAAAATGCTTCGAGACTTTGATGTGCCCTGTAGTGGGGCGAATTCGGCTGAGTGAAGATATTGCCCGGAATATCTGCCGTTAGCCCATCCCGATAAGGTATTTGGGAACGATAGGCCGCACCCTGATTCAGGTGGTGGCCACCTATCGTGCTGTAAGGGCCAACAGTTATTCCCCCGATGTTACCTCGACCACCGGCAGGGCAATCATTGACGGTACACCGCGCCAGCCCCAGCGGATCGACCCAGCCGTTCGGATCATCGACATAGCCCTGCGGTCTGATGCCGCCCAGTAATCCGATCGGGTCGGGGGTCAGGTATTGGGTCGCGTCGGGGTCGTAATAGCGGTGGCGGTTGTAATGCAGGCCGCTTTCGGGATCGGCCCATTGCCCTTGAAAGCGGATCGGACAATCGACCGGCGGGTGGTCGTCATTGGCGGCTTGCTCGATCCGGTCGATACCGCCCCACAGGCCCAGTTCGGCGCGCCACAGGACGCGGGTGCCATCGTCTGAAACCAGCTCTCGCGGGGTGCCCAGATGGTCGGTCACGACATGGGCGACATGGCCCTGATGGACGCGGGCCAGCGGGCGGAAACTGTCGGGATCATAGACCCAATGCTCGGCCTGATCCCACGCGACGGTGCCATCGGCATAGACCGGTGCCTCGGCCACGATGCGGTCGCCGTCCCATTGATAGGCGCTGCCCATCCGCGATGACCCGCCTGCGCGCGTTGCTTCGCCGGATGGCGGGGGGGCGGGCAGGCTCCAGTCGTCGGGATCGCGTTCGGGCTTGCCGCCATCGATCACCCGCAAGCGTCGGATGCGGCGGCCAAGCGCGTCATAGTCATAGCGCCAGACCGAGCCGTCCGGCGCCGTCAGCCGCACCAGACGGTCCTGCGCATCCCAGGCCATCGCCCAGATGCGCGGGCGGAAGCCCGGTTCCTCGTGCCGCTTCTGGATCACCCGGCCGCAATCGTCATGCTGATAGGTGATGCGGCCACGGCGGCGGATGCGACCTGCGTGTTTCTCGACCTGCTCGGCGCGCATATCCTCGATCAGACCGGCAAGGTTGCGGCTGGGGTCATAGTCGAAGCGACGCAACAGCGGGGTCGAACCGTCCGGGCGCTGCTGGCTGGTATCGGTGACCAGCCCGCGCGCGTCATAGCGCATCTGGGTCAGGCCAGCCGCGCGGTCGCTGATCGCCACGACCCGGCCGGCGCGGTCCCAGCGATAGCCGCGTTCGATCCGCGCCGCGCCGGGGCGGCCCTGCATCAGGCCGGGGCCTGCCAGTTGCCCGGTCAGGCGGCGCATGACGTCCCAGCCCTGCTCCTGGCTGAACCCGCCCGAGCTGTGGCGCAGCGTCTCCAGCCCGCGCATGTCATGCTTGAAGCGCAGCTCGGTCCCGGCAAAGCGCATCGCCGAGACATGGCCGTCGATGGCATGGTCGATCTCGATCCCCAGCCCGTCGCCGCCCCGCGCGACGGGGGTGGATTCGCCCGGGCGATAGTCAAAGCTGGTCTCGCGGCCATTGACGGTTTCGCTGACCAGACGGCCCGCGGCATCAAAGCGGCGGGTGATCCGGCTGTTGTCGTCCTCGATCCCGACCAGACGGCCTGCCGGATCATAGGTCGAGTGCGTGGTCAGCACCCGGTCGCCATCCGTCACCTCGGTCCCCAGCAACCGGCCCGCAGGCGACCATTCATAGCGGGTGCGCGCGCCATCCGGGGCGATGCGCAGCGCCAGCCGCCCCGCCGCATCATGTTCATAGCGGGTGATGAGGCCGGAATAATCGCGCTCGGCCACCAGATTGCCCACGGCGTCATAGCTGAGTTCGTGACGCTGCCCCATCTCGTTCACGACGGCGGTGACGCGCAGGGCGAAGTCATGTTCCAGCCGGACGCGATGGCCTTGCGGGTCCTGCGTCTCCAGCGGCAGATCGAAGGCGCCATGACGGAAGCTGCGCATGTCGCCTTCGCCATTGCTGGCGGCGCTCAGCAGACCTTCGCTGTCATAGCTTGCATTGATCACGGTGCCATCGGGCAGGGTCACGCTGGCCAGCGCGCCGCGCGGATTGCGCGCGCTGCGGGTATAATCCATCACCGTCTCGGCACCGATCTCGTCGATCTGGCTGACCATCCGGCCCTCGGTGTCATGGGTCAGGCGGATCGACTGTCCCGAGGGCGCCTGCACCCGCGCGGGTCGGTTCAGCCGGTCGTAATAGATCCGCATCTGCCGATCCTGCGGCTGGTCGATCCGCAGGATCTTGCCCTGTTCGTCGCGGCGGAACAGCCTTTGCGCGCCGGTGGGATCGGTCACGGCGATCAGGTTGCCGCTCTGGTCGTGGCGGAAGGTGGTGCGGGCGCCATTGGCATCGACATGGGCCACGGGCAGCCGGTCGGGACCGTATTCCCAGCTTTCGCTGTTGCCCTCGGGGTCAGTGGCGCGGATCAGGTTGCCCACCCCGTCATGGTCATAGCGCCAGATGTTCCCCAGCGGATCCTGCCGCGTCAGGACTTCGGCCCCGGTGCCCCATTCGGTCAGCCATTCGCCCCCGGCGGCGTCGATCTCCCGCCAGACCAACCCGCGCTCGGTCCAGTCGAACAGCTTGACCGCCCCGGCGGCATCGGTGACGCGGGTGCGGCGGGCGGACAGGTCATAGGCCAGCTCGACCGACAGATGGCCGCTGTCGGTCCAGTTGCGGATCACCCGGTCGTGGTCGTCATAGGCGAAATGCGCCCGCGTCAGGTGGCTGTCGGACCACATGGCCAGCCGCCCCTGCGGGTCATAGCCGTAATTCAACTGCCCGGTTTGCGCGGAATCGACCCGCTGCAACCGCCCGCCCGCGTCATACTGCCAAGTAAAGACACAATCTCCTGCGTCATGGCCCAACAGCGTGGCATGGCGGATCAGCATGCCGCGGCTGTCCACGATCAGCCCGAAACCGTCGCTGTGATGGACCGAAGTCAGGCCCTCGGGTCCCCAGTGGAAAGTGATCTCGTTGCCGTTGCGGTCCTGTATCTCGGTCAGCAGCAGGTGCTTGCCGACCCGGTGACCGAAGATGGTGAACAACTGGCTGCGATGGTCATAGAGATACAACCGCCCCGAACGCGATCCCATCAGCGCGATATGCGGGCAGCGCAGGTTGACGGACCAGACATTGTCCTCGGGCGTCTCGAAGGTGAACTGCACGCCGTCCGGGTCCTGCCAGACGACCGCGCCCGGCTCCAGCCGCAGATGCTGCGCCCATGTGCCGGACCAGTCGCGACCCTGAATGCCGGTTGCCCCCCGGCGATAGCTGCGGTCAAGCCGCAGGTCGATGGTGCCGGGAATGGTGAGGTCGGTGCGGAACTCGGCCACCTGACCCGAGGCGACATCGACGGGATCGCCCTCCATCCGCAGAAAGGCGTTGTTCAGCGCATTGGCGGCGGCGTTCACACGCGGAAAGCGCGGCGGTTTCGCCGGGCCGTCGGGCGTGCGCGGGGCGGGCGGGGTCCTGTCGCCCTGCGACGGCTTGCGACCGCGCGGGAATGGCAGGAAATCCGAGATCACCACCGCCGTGCGCGTCAGCCGGTTCAGCCAGCCGCCGTCGATATCCAGCATATCGGCCGAGGTGGTCACATCCAGCATGATCGTATCGCGGCCGGTCTGGATGGTGCCGTCGCAGGTGGTCTTGTGGCCCTGACGCGACAGCGGAAAGCCGTTCACATAAACCGTGTCCGAGCCTTGGGCGCATTGCTTTTCCATCCCGTGATCGTCGCAGTCGATAAAGCAGCTGACATGCGCCACGGGTTTGGACTCGAAGAACACATCGGGCGATCCGGTGCGGATTTCGCCCTTTTCCTCGCCCTGATTGCCTAGGCTGCTGGCCGCGCCCATGCAGGCGCCGCCGACCAGACCGCCCGCGACGAAGGCGACCGTGGCCACCAGAAGCGGTGCCGCCGCGCCGCCGGTGGCCGCCGTCAGGACCGCCGCCGCGCCGATGGCCGCAACCGCGCCCAGCACGACGGCGGCCCCCATCAGTCCCGCGACCAGACCGGAGGGCGCGTGATAGATCTTGTCGCCGACGCAGGCCGGTTTCTCGCTGGGGCCGGACAGCGGCTCCAGCCCCATCTGGCCACCGATGAAATCGCCGATATGGGTGCCCACCCAGTGCCCCGCAAAGCCCGCCGCGACCCCTGCCGCAATCGGGATCAGCCCGCCCACCGCGCCAAGGGTGATCGCCCCTGCGGTGGCGGTCGAGCCCGCCGCCGCCGCGCAGCCCGCGATACCCAGCCCGCCCTTGACCATCGCGGCGACGGCGGCGGTGCCCATCACGGAATACTGCACGCCGGGACTTTCCATGAAATCCAGCGTGGAATCCCAGCCCTGCTCCAGCGCGTTGCGCGCGCCCGGCTGATCCGCGATGGCCTGTTGCATCTGCGGGGTCGAGCCCGAGGCGGGGGGCGCGCTGCCTTCGGACCCGAAACCCATCAGATGGGTCGAGTTCTGACCCGCGACGCGCATGGAATATTCAAGCAAGCTCATCTGCGCCCCCCGGCGGCCTTTGCGCTATGTTCGGCGGAATTTCAGCGTCTGCACGATGCGGCGCACCTCGGCCAGCTGGCCGGGCGTCATCTGTCCGGGCATCGAGGCGGTGATGACCATCGCCCGGCCATCGGGGCTGGGCAGCATATAGATCAGTTGATGCATCCTGACATCCTTGGCCAGCCAGCTGCATTCGATCTCGGCCACGGGGGTGCCGTCCAGACGGACATTCTGGCGGCCCATCATCGTGAAATCGACCATGGATTTGCTGACCTGCTCGACCTGCTCGTCCAGATATTCCTGAAACGACATGCCAAAGGGCAGGTTGTCGCGGGTCACCGTCAGGGTCAGGCCCGGCGCCATCGCGGAATTGGAAGAGACGACATTGATCGACTGGTCGTTCCAGCCCTCGGGCAGCTCGATCGAGCATTCGTTCATCAGATACATCAGCGCGGCCTCCGCGATATCAGGGGGCTGCGATGCGATCCATGCGCAAAAGCATGTGAAGGGATGACAGGGCGGGTTGCGGAAAAGACACCGAGAAGCTGTGAACAGTCGGACACGATCTTCCGCCTTCCTGCTGGCAACCAAGCCGCCATATCCACACCAGAGGCAGCCTGCCGGGACTTTGCGGCCTCCCGACCGGAATCGCAACCGGCCGGGACGGGATGGGCGGAAGGATTGGCGGATTCCCGCGCGGGACGGAAAAACGCGGCCTATTCCGCCGCCACGGGTTCGGCGCGGGCGGCCACCGGCGCGACATGCAGGCCCAGCCGGGCGAACAGATCGGCATCCTTCCACGCGGCGGGGTTTTCGGTCGTCAGCAACTGGTCACCCACGAAGACCGAATTGGCCCCGGCCAGAAAGCACAGCGCCTGCAACTCGTCGCTCATCCCCGTGCGACCGGCCGACAGTCGCACAACCGAGGCCGGCATCAGGATCCGCGCCAGCGCCACGGTGCGCACCAGCGCGAACGGATCGACCGGGCGGGCGCGGGACTGTACGGGGACGCCCTCGATCTCGTTCCACAGGTTCACCGGCACGCTTTCGGGATGGGCGGGCAGGGTGGCCAGCGTGACCAGCATGGCGATCCGGTCCTGATCGGATTCACCCATGCCGATGATGCCGCCGCAGCAGACCTTGATGCCGCCCCTGCGGACATGATCGACGGTCTGCAAGCGGTCCTCCATCGTCCGGGTGGCCGCGATCTGCGGGTAATAATCCGGCGAGGTGTCGATATTGTGGTTATAGAAATCCAGCCCCGCCGCCTTCAGCCTTGCGACCTGCGCGGACGACAGCATTCCCAGCGTCATGCAGGTTTCCAGCCCCAGATCGGCGACGCCGCGCACCATGTCGCACAGCTTGTCCATGTCGCGATCCTTGGGGCTGCGCCATGCCGCGCCCATGCAGAACCGCTGCGCCCCCGATGCCTTGGCGCGCCGGGCGGCGGCGATCACCTCGTCGGCATCCATCAGCCGGGTGGCCTTCACGCCGGTCTGGTGATGGGCCGATTGAGAGCAATAGCCGCAATCCTCGGGACAGCCGCCGGTCTTGATCGACAGCAGGCTGGCGGTCTCGATCCGGCAGGGGTCGAAATGCGCCCGGTGGACCTGTCCGGCGCGGGCCATCAGGTCGGGCAGCGGCAGGGCGTGGATCGCCGTTGCCTCGTCCAGCGTCCAGTCGGTCCTGATCCCGCGCGTCATTGGCTGCGCCCCGTCAGGCGGTGCAGTCCCGACAGCAGCGCGCAGGCCAGCACGATCTTGACCAGATCGCCCGCCAGAAAGGGCAGCACGCCCGCAGCCAGCAACTGTCCCGCCGGCACGAAGGCGGCCAGCCAGATGATGCCTGCGGCATAGACCACCGCCAGCCCGGCCAGCATCGCAGCCCCCAGCGCCATCACGCCGCGACCACAAGCCAGCCAGCCGATCAGCCCCGAGGCCGCCAGATAGCCCAGCAGATAGCCCGTCGTCGGCCCCGCCAGATAGGCCAGCCCCACGCCACGCTCGGGCGAGCCGGAAAAGACCGGCAGCCCCATTGCTCCCGCGCCCAGATAGGTGGCCATCGCCGCCAGCCCCAGACGCGGCCCCAGCGCGGCAGCGATCAGGAACACCGCCAGCGTGTGCAGCGTCATCGGAACCGGCCAGAACGGCACCTGCAACTTGGCGCCGATGGTGATCAGCGCCGCGCCGCACAGCGCAATGGCCGGGTTGCGCCAGCGCGTGACCCAATGAGACGCGGGGCGGATAAATGTTGTCATGGCGGAACCCTCCGAAAGCAGACAGCGAATCTATCTATATTTACGGATGGGTTATGCTGGGGCGGCAATGCGAATTGTAGATAATTATCCGGAAATCCCGTAAACCATTCGGAACTCACCGCTTTTTGCGGGTGCCTTGCGCTTTCCGATCCAGCCGACATGACGCGCCAATGTGGCGCAGGCCAGATCGGTCTGCCGTTTGCGCAGCGCATCCAGAATGGCGCGGTGATCGTGGTCGGTGCGGGCTTCCCAATCCTGCCGCCATGCCGCGAACAGAAAGCGGGCGCTGGCGGTTTGCAGATCCTCGATACTGCGTAACAGCCGGGGCATACGACAGGGCGACAGGATCAGCCGGTGAAAATGCCGGTTCGCGGCCTCCCAGTCACGAACATTGTCGGCGCGGTCGCCGTGGCGCGTAACCTCTTCTGCTTCATCAAGAATATCGCGCGTCATATTGGGCGCGGCATGGCGCAAGGCCAGCGATTCAAGGCTGGCGCGCATTTCCGCGACCTCGCGCAGTTCCGCCATGTCGAAATCCGTGACCCTGACCCCGCGACGCGGCAGGCTTTCGGCCAGCCCCTGCGATTCCAGATGCCGGAACGCCTCTCGTACCGGGACATGGCTGGCCCCGAATTCCGCTGCGACGTGCTCTTGCCGCAGGCGGGTGCCCGGAGTGATCGCGCCCGAGATGATCCGGTCCGCAAGAATGCGGGCGATGCGGGCGGGCTGTGTCTCGTCTGGCGGCGTTTTCATAGGATTATAGATAATTCATGCGCGGCCAGGTGGCAATGACCCCTTCCGGCGGGCACTATGCGCTTCTGATCCGGGCGGTGAAGCGCGCCATCTCTCGCGGCTGGACGGTCTGGCCGGTATAGATCTCGACATAGGTCGGGATCCGGGCCAGCCGTGTCTCGATATCCTCTTGTGCGCGCATCGAGATATAGCCGATCTGCGTCAGATAGATCGTCCGCGCCTGGATATCGGCCTCTTGCCGGGGCTGGTGCCAGCGTATCAGCATGTCGCGAAGGGCGTTCAGCCGGGCCTCATCCGCGATCCGCACCCGTTCGGCGACGCCCTCATCCTGCAAGGCCCAGCTGCGCACCGCAAACTCCAGCCGCGCGTCGAAAGCGCCGGACAGAAAACAGGCCAGCACGTTCAGCATCGCCTCGGCCCGCGATTCGGCATATTCCTGCGTGGCAGAGATCAGCGGCGCGGTGGTGCGTTCCGCCCATCCCTCGATCAGGGCGGTCAGCAGGGCCTCGCGATCCTCGAAAAACCAGTAAAAGCTGGTGCGCGACAGGTTCAGCTGTTTCGCCAGAGGCTGGATCTTGACCGCATCGACGCCGCCGTCGATCAGCGCCTGATAGCCGGTTTCCAACCACCCTTCGCGCGATCCACGCCATCCACTGTCAACTGTCGCCGGGCTTTTCATGGTGTTTTTCTAGTCCGGCCAAGGCCCCGCTTCAAGAAAAATGTCCTGAGATGACCGCGTTATGTTCATCCATGATTTTTTAATTGACACAAGTGAACATTTTACCGAACCTGAGGGGCGACGCTCCACCTTCACAGGCAGATCCCATGTCGAACGATCCCCTTTTGCAGCCCTATCAGTTGAAGCACCTGACGCTTCGCAACCGGATCATGATCACCAGCCATGAACCCGCCTATCCCGAGGACGGTATGCCGAAGGGGCGTTACCGTGCCTATCATGTCGAGCGCGCCCGGGCCGGTGTGGCGCTGACCATGACGGCGGGGTCGGCGGCGGTGTCCAGGGACAGCCCGCCGGTCTTCAACAACATCCTTGCGTGGAAGGATGAGGTCGTCGGCTGGATGAAGCAGCTTGTGGACGAATGTCACGATCACGGCGCGGCGGTGATGATCCAGCTGACCCATCTGGGCCGCCGCACCCGCTGGGACAAGGCCGACTGGCTGCCGGTCGTCTCGCCCAGCCATGAGCGCGAGGCGGCGCACCGCTCTTTCCCCAAGAAGATGGAGGACTGGGACATTTCGCGGATCATCCGCGATTACGCCGACGCGGCAGAGCGGATGAAGGCGGCGGGTCTGGACGGGATCGAATTGCAGGCTTACGGCCACCTGATGGACCAGTTCTGGTCGCCGCTGACCAATGATCTGGATGATCCCTATGGCGGTTCCCTGGACAACCGGCTGCGCTTTACCTTTGATATTCTGCGCGAAATCCGCAAACGCTGCGGCGAGGAGTTCATCGTCGGCGTCCGCTATACCGGCGACGAGGATTTGCCGGGCGGGCTGACGGCGGATGACGGCATCACCATCTCGCAAAAGCTGAAGGACAGTGGGCTGGTCGATTTCCTGAACGTGGTCAAGGGCCATATCGACACCGATGCCGGGCTGACCGACGTGATCCCGGTGCAGGGGATGCGCAATGCGCCGCATCTGGAATTCGCGGGCCAGATCAGGAAGGCCACGAACTTCCCCACCTTCCACGCCGCGAAAATCCCCGATGTGCCGACCGCGCGTCATGCCATCGCCTCGGGCCTGCTGGACATGGTCGGCATGACGCGGGCGCATATGGCCGACCCGCATCTGGTCCGTAAGGTGATAGAGGGGCGCGAGGATGATATCCGCCCCTGCGTTGGTGCGAATTACTGCCTGGACCGGATCTATCAGGGCGGGCTGGCCTTCTGCCTGCACAACGCCGCGACCGGGCGCGAGGAAACCATGCCCCATACCATCCCGCCCGCGCCCGCAACTAAGCGCATCACCATCATCGGCGCCGGACCTGCGGGGATGGAGGCCGCCCGCGTCGCCGCCGAGCGCGGCCATGAGGTGACGGTCTTCGAGGCCGCCGACCAGCCCGGCGGCCAGATCCGCCTGACCGCGCTGGACGAACGCCGGCGCGAGATGATCTCGATCATCGCATGGCGGCAGGCACAATGCGAAAAGCACGGCGTGCGGTTCCACTTCAACACCTTCGCAGATGCCGGGGACGTGTTGGCGACCGACCCCGACGAGGTGATCGTGGCCACCGGCGGGCTGCCGCATATCGAGGTGCTCAGCGCGGGCAATGACCTGATCTGTTCGGCCTGGGATATCCTGTCGGGCGATGTGAAGCCGGGCCAGAACGTGCTGATCTTCGATGACGCGGGCGATCACGCCGCGCTGCAAGCCGCCGATCTGATCTCAAGCACCGGTGCGGCGGTCGAGATCGTCACCCCCGACCGCAGTTTCTCGCCCGAGGTGATGGCGATGAATCTGGTTCCCTATATGCGCAACCTGCAACAGCGCGACACGACCTTCACCGTGACGTGGCGGCTGATGTCGGTGGCGCGCGAAGGCAACATGCTGCGCGCGACATTGGGCAGCGATTACGGAGACTTCAGCCGCGACCGGATCGTCGATCAGGTGGTGGTCAACCACGGCACAAGGCCGCTGGATGATCTCTATTTCGAGCTGAGGCCGCTGTCGTCGAACTTGGGCGAGGTCGATTACGACGCGCTGATCGCGGGGACGGCGCAGGGGCTGCGCCCCAATCCCGAAGCCCGGTTCCGCCTGTTCCGCATCGGCGACGCCATCGCCGCCCGCAACACCCACGCCGCGATCTATGACGCATTGCGGCTGGTGAAGGATCTGTAACGTCGAGTGTGGTCGCGAGATGAACCGGCGTCGAGCGCCGCCTTTTCGACGGGCGGCTGCTGTTCCCCGCATGCGCGGGGATGAACCGCGCACCGGCGCATTCGAGAACCTTCTGATCGACTGTTCCCCGCATGCGCGGGGATGAACCGTCGAAGAACGGCGGGGTCATCATTTTCGCGGACTGTTCCCCGCATGCGCGGGGATGAACCGCGTCATGCCAGCGGTGATGTTGTTCAGCGCCGCTGTTCCCCGCATGCGCGGGGATGAACCGGCGGTTGGGCCAATGTCCTATTGCAGGACGTGCTGTTCCCCGCATGCGCGGGGATGAACCGGCTGAACTGCTGGCCGAACTCAACCCCACGAACTGTTCCCCGCATGCGCGGGGATGAACCGGCTGAACTGCTGGCCGAACTCAACCCCACGAACTGTTCCCCGCATGCGCGGGGATGAACCGCGGCTGAACCGCCCGGCAGGTAAAGACGCGCCCTGTTCCCCGCATGCGCGGGGATGAACCGGCCGCCAATGACAACCGGCAGCTCAGCAGGGACTGTTCCCCGCATGCGCGGGGATGAACCGCAGCTGATCCCGTTGCGCGACCAGCGCGATACCTGTTCCCCGCATGCGCGGGGATGAACCGGCGGCGGGGCGACTGTTCGCCCAGGGCATGATCTGTTCCCCGCATGCGCGGGGATGAACCGCTTGGCGGCGTAATCGTAATCGCGGAGGTCGCCTGTTCCCCGCATGCGCGGGGATGAACCGAAGATGTGCGGCCTCCACCTAAGCGCGCCCCCCTGTTCCCCGCATGCGCGGGGATGAACCGGCCACGCTTAGCGGCCCTTCGGATCGCCATAACTGTTCCCCGCATGCGCGGGGATGAACCTCCGCAGCGGTCGCATTGAGCGATCCATCAGCACTGTTCCCCGCATGCGCGGGGATGAACCGACTACCCAACTGAAACAGGTTCTGTGAACTACCTGTTCCCCGCATGCGCGGGGATGAACCGCTGTAGCATGTTATCTTCTGGAACTTCACCCTCTGTTCCCCGCATGCGCGGGGATGAACCGTTCACAACTGATGGGTCAGACATAACCTCCTTCTGTTCCCCGCATGCGCGGGGATGAACCGAACATCCACCGGCACAAAGCGGCTGGTGGTGACTGTTCCCCGCATGCGCGGGGATGAACCGGAAACTGCCATGACTGACGCACCCGCGCCGGACTGTTCCCCGCATGCGCGGGGATGAACCGCTGGAAGTGCGCCGTTATCCAGCGCCGTGGTCCTGTTCCCCGCATGCGCGGGGATGAACCGTCTTGAGATATGGTCCATGATACGCACCTCGGCTGTTCCCCGCATGCGCGGGGATGAACCGTACCAGCGCGCGCTGGCCTACGGGCTGGCGCTCTGTTCCCCGCATGCGCGGGGATGAACCGCCCTGTGTGTAGCTGAGCACGAGCATCTTATCCTGTTCCCCGCATGCGCGGGGATGAACCGTCACACGACCCCGGAGCCGACGTCCCCGCCCACTGTTCCCCGCATGCGCGGGGATGAACCGCAGGCCGCTGTTCCGATCTCGCTGTCGATGACCTGTTCCCCGCATGCGCGGGGATGAACCGGCGGTCGCTGCCGACAGTAAGGCCGAGGAAGCCTGTTCCCCGCATGCGCGGGGATGAACCGTCAGCACGGGCCAGCACAACGATTTTTTCACTCTGTTCCCCGCATGCGCGGGGATGAACCGATGCCCGCCAGCGCGCAAAATAGAGCCGCTGGCTGTTCCCTGTCAACGGCGGCGTAAAAACCTGCCACGGGGCGGCGCAAAAGTCTGCCAGTTAGCGACGCCGGCACGGAACGTCGGGAGGGGGTAGCCCGACCAGAGTTCCGTGCCGGCGTCGTTGGCGATTTTCGAGGGTGGGTCAGTCGGCCTTTCTGGCGCGACTGTGGGCGAGACGGTAGCTTTCGCCGTTCATCTCGAGGATGTTGACGTGATGGGTGATGCGGTCGAGCAGCGCGCCGGTCAGGCGCTCGGAACCGAAGGTCTCGGTCCATTCATCGAAGGGCAGATTGCTGGTGATCAGGATCGATCCGCGCTCGTAGCGTTGCGAGATCAGTTCGAACAGCAGTTCCGCCCCAGTCTTCGACAGGGGCACGAAGCCGAGCTCGTCGATGATGAGCAGCTTGTATCCGGCCATCTGCTTCTGGAAGCGAAGCAGGCGGCGCTCATCGCGGGCTTCCATCATCTCGCTGACCAGGGCCGCGGCGGTGGTGAAGCCGACGGACAGGCCCTTCTGGCAGGCGGCCAGACCAAGGCCGAGCGAGATGTGCGTCTTGCCCGTGCCACTGGGGCCGAGGGCAATAATGTTCTCGCGCCGCTCGATCCATTCGCAGCGGGCCAGTTCCAGCACCTGCATCTTGTTCAGCTTGGGAATGGCCGCGAAGTCGAAGCTGTCCAGGCTTTTGACGGCCGGGAACCTGGCGGCCTTGATGCGGCGCTCGACCATCCGCCGCTCCCGGTCGATCAGTTCCAGTTCGACCAGCCGGGCGAGATACCGGACATGGTCCACGCCTTCCGCCGCACATTGCCGGGCCAGCTTCTGATGCTCGCGCAGGAACGTGGGCAGCTTGAGAGCCTTGAGGTGATGGGCAAGCAGGATTTCCGGGGCATCGCTCATGCCGCGCCCTCCGCGCCGCCAGACAGCAGCCGCATGTAGGAGCGGGCCTCGGTCTTCTCGACCGTTGCCTTGGGCAGGTAGGGATACCGACGACATGGAAACGGTTCTCTCGCTTTCACGCGACGTTGCTGCTGACGATTTCAATGCCGGTCGGACCCGCTTTCTGATTTCCACCGAGGCTGGCGGCGAAGGCATTGACCTGCAGGAACGCTGTGCCGTGCTGGTCCATATCGACATGCCATGGAATCCGATGCGACTGCATCAACGGGTAGGCCGGCTCAACCGCTATGGTCAGAAGCGCGCCGTCAGCGTCTTCCTGCTGCGCAATCCGCAGACGGTGGAGGCACGGATCTGGTCTCTCCTGCAGGAGAAACTTTCACGGATTCAGGAGACCCTTTCCGCCTCGATGGATGATCCAGAAGACATTTCTCAGCTGGTCATCGGTATGGCCGGCAGCCAGTTCTTTGATGACCTCTACTCACAGGGGGCCACACGAAGAAGCAACGGCCTTGCAGGCTGGTTCGACCAGAATACGCAGCAATTTGGCGGCCGTGATGCTGTTGAAACAGTGCGTGCCATGCTCGGGAATGTCGCCCGCTACGACTTTCAGTCGGCAGGGGCGGAAATCCCCAAACTCGACCTGCCGGCATTAGAGCCCTTCTTCCGCAACGCCATGGCGCTGGCTGGCCGCCGCGTGACAAAAGGCGATGAGGGGCTTTCGGTCGCCACACCTGAGGCATGGCGAGGAGGCGTCGAGCTACGCGATAGATATGATGCGCTGACCTTTGATCGCTTCATGCGCGCGGATAACGCCCTGGCCAAGCTTATTGGCGTTGGCCATCCCTTGCTCGACCGTGCAATCGCACACAGCATGGACCAGCAGGTGTTCCTGTCACGCACTCGCGGTATTTCGGCCCCCCTTCTCGTCGCTCAGGTGGAGGATGAGATCACCGGGACCGGCGCAACGGTGCACAGGATCGTTGTCGGAATTGAGGGCAGCGGCGATGCAGCGGTGGCGCTTCGCGATTGGGAACTGCTGGTGCGGCTAAACAGCATGGAGCCCGGAGAGAATGGCAGCTTCTCGCCCACTACTGCTGAGCGTTCGACTCTTGACGTGCTGTGCAAGAAACTTGCGGCTGACGTCGTGGTTTCAGGTCTCCCATTCAGGCGCCCCAAGCTTCGACGCATCATCGCCCTCTTCCCGGAGGGGATTACACCCTGATCGAAACCGCCAAGCTCAACGCCGTCGATCCCAACGCCTGGCTCGCCGACACCCTCGCCCGCATCCCGGACTACAAGATCAACAAGCACGATGACCTGCTCCCGTGGCACTGGAACCGGCAGCCGGCAACAGGCGCCAATGCCGCGCGAGCGGCTTCGTCCTTCCGCCCTTTCTTCTTCGATGCTTTCCGTAACCGCGAAGGCGAGAACCGCTGCGATAGCTGGGGTCTCCGCGCTTCTCGCCTTCGCTAACGCTGCGAGCGGTACTTCAGTGGCTCCCGGTGCCGAAGGTCATGCACTGGGTGCCGAAGCTTAATGCAAGCCGGTGCCGATCCTGATGAGAACCAGCACTGTTCACCTTGTCTAAGGTCTGTGGGGATTCACAAAAGCGGTTGGATATGATTCAAGCTTTTGATGGATCGCTTCGTACTGACGGACGCCCAGTGGGCGAAGATGGAGCCACATTGTCTGGGCAAGCCGACGGACCCCGGACGCAGCGGCAGTGACAATGAACCGGTTCGCATCTGCGGGTTCAGATGCCGTCGGGGCGCTTGACGTGGGGTGGTGAACTCTGTATGGCGCAGGCATCGCTGCCGTCGGCCTTTTCATATAGGGCGAATCGGTTGCTTTGCGTGTGGCCGCCATGTAGATGGGCGGCCTTGCAGTTTTTATACGGTCCGACGCTGGCTTCGCGTGGTGCGTGGTCAGCCTCTCGACTGGAACTCCCCGCAAGAGGGATGACTATGCAAAGCCAGAATATCCGCATCCGGCTGAAGGCGTTCGATTACCGCGTGCTGGACGCCAGCACCCAGGAAATCGTCAACACGGCCAAACGTACCGGTGCGACCGTTCGCGGCCCGATTCCGCTGCCGAACAAGATCGAGAAATTCACCGTTCTTCGCGGTCCCCATATCGACAAGAAGTCGCGCGACCAGTGGGAAATCCGTACCCACAAGCGTCTGCTGGACATCGTCGATCCGACCCCGCAGACCGTTGACGCGCTGATGAAGCTCGACCTCGCCGCCGGCGTGGATGTCGAGATCAAGGTGTAAGGAGGGGATGATGCTGCGTACTGGTATTATCGCCAAGAAACTGGGCATGACCCGTCTGTTCATGGACGACGGCCGTCAGGTTCCCGTCACCGTCCTGCAGCTGGACAGCCTGCAGGTCGTCGATCAGCGCACCGCCGAACGTGACGGCTATACCGCCGTTCAGCTGGGCGCCGGAGAGGCCAAGGCCAAGCGCACCACCGCCGCGATGCGTGGTCACTTTGCCAAGGCGTCGGTTGCACCCAAGCGCAAGATCGCGGAATTCCGCGTCGCCGAAGAAAACCTGATCAATGTCGGTGAGGAAATCACCGCTGACCATTACTTTGCCGGTCAGTTCGTGGATATCGCGGGCACCTCGATCGGTAAGGGTTTCGCGGGTGCGATGAAGCGCCACAACTTCGGTGGTCTGCGCGCCTCGCACGGCGTGTCGATCAGTCACCGCTCGCACGGTTCGACCGGCCAGTGCCAGGACCCCGGCAAGGTGTTCAAGGGCAAGAAGATGGCGGGTCATATGGGTGCCGCACGCATCACCACGCAGAACCTGCAAGTGGTGCGTACCGATGCCGACCGTGGCCTGATCATGGTCAAGGGTTCGGTTCCGGGCTCGAAAGGTGGCTGGGTCACGATCAAGGATGCGGTCAAGAAACCGACCCCTGACAACGTGATCTATCCCGCCGCGCTGAAATCGGCAGCCCAGGAAGCGAAGCGTCTGGCCGAGGAGGCTGCCGCCCAGGCCGCCGCCGAGGAAGAAGCCGCCCGCAAGGCCGCTGAAGAAGCCGCCGCCGCCGAGCAGGAAGCCGCGCTGAAGGAAGCCGAAGCCTCGATCGAGGCCGACAAGGCTGACGACGGCGGTGCTGCGCCCGAAGGAGACAAGTGATGAAACTCGATGTGATCAAGCTGGACGCCGGCAAGGCCGGTGAAATCGAGCTGGCCGACGAGATCTTCGGGCTGGAGCCGCGCGGCGACATCCTGCAGCGCGTCGTTCGCTGGCAGCGTGCCAAGGCGCAGCAGGGCACCCATTCGGTGCTGACGAAATCCGAAGTCAGCTATTCGACCAAGAAGATCTATCGCCAGAAAGGCACCGGCGGCGCACGCCACGGTTCCCGCAAGGCGCCGATCTTCCGCAGCGGCGGCGTCTATAAAGGCCCGACCCCGCGTTCGCATGCTTTCGATCTGCCCAAGAAGGTCCGTGCCCTGGGTCTGAAACACGCGCTGTCGGCCAAGGCCACCGCTGGTGAACTGGTGATCGTCGAGGATCTGAACCTCGCCGATGCCAAGACCTCGGCCGTTGCCAAGGCGGTCAAGGAAAATGGCTGGAAACGCGTTCTGGTCATCGACGGCGCCGATGTGAACGAGGGCTTTGCCCGTGCCGCCCGCAATATCGAAGGAGTGGATATCCTGCCGTCGATGGGCGCCAATGTCTATGACATCCTGAAGCGTGACACGCTGGTGATCACGAAGGCGGGTGTCGAAGCTCTGGAGGCTCGCCTGAAATGAGCGCGAAAGCTGAACATTACGACGTGATCGTCAAGCCGGTCATCACCGAAAAAGCCACCATGACGTCGGAAAACAACGGCGTGGTCTTTCAGGTGGCCAAGGATTCGACCAAACCGCAGATCAAGGAAGCGGTCGAGGCCCTGTTCGGTGTCAAGGTGAAGGCGGTGAACACCACCATCACCAAGGGCAAGCAGAAACGCTTCCGGGGCCAGCTGGGCCGCCGCAGCGACGTGAAGAAGGCCTATGTGACCCTTGAGGAGGGGAACACTATCGACGTGTCCACCGGACTCTGATAGCAGGTCACGAATCTGCGGCTCCGGGTATCCCGGGGCCGCTGATCTTTTGGAAGAAACGGACCACCTCGGTCCAAAGCAACGGAAGACAGAAAGATGGCATTGAAGTCGTATAAGCCGACGACGCCTGGCCAGCGCGGGCTGGTTCTGATCGACCGTTCGGAGCTTTGGAAAGGTCGCCCGGTCAAATCCCTTACGCAAGGTTTGACCAAAAGCGGCGGCCGGAACAACACCGGACGGATCACCATGCGCCGCATTGGCGGCGGGGCGAAGCGCCTGTATCGCATCGTCGATTTCAAGCGCAACAAGTTCGACGTGACCGCGGTGGTCGAGCGGATCGAATACGATCCCAACCGGACCGCCTTCATCGCGCTGATCAATTATGAAGATGGCGAGCGCGCCTATATCCTGGCGCCGCAGCGTCTGGCCGTGGGCGACAAGGTCGTCGCCGGCAGCCGCGTCGATGTGAAGCCCGGTAACGCCATGCCCTTCAGCGGCATGCCGATCGGCACCATCGTCCACAACGTCGAACTGAAGCCCGGCAAGGGCGGCCAGATCGCGCGTTCGGCTGGCACCTATGCCCAGTTCGTCGGCCGCGACGGCGGCTATGCCCAGATCCGCCTGTCCTCGGGCGAATTGCGGCTGGTGCGTCAGGAATGCATGGCCACCATCGGTGCCGTGTCGAATGCCGACCATTCGAACCAGGACTTCGGCAAGGCTGGCCGCAACCGCCACAAGGGCATCCGTCCCAGCGTTCGCGGTGTTGCCATGAACCCGATCGACCACCCGCATGGTGGTGGTGAGGGCCGCACGTCCGGTGGCCGCACGCCGGTCACGCCCTGGGGTAAGGACACCAAGGGCAAGCGGACCCGCAGCAACAAGGCGACCGACAAATATATCCTGCGTTCGCGTCACGCGAAGAAGAAGGGGCGTTAATCCATGGCACGTTCTGTTTGGAAGGGCCCCTTTGTTGATGCCTATGTGCTCAAGAAGGCGGAAAAGGCCCGCGAGTCGGGAAGATCCGACGTCATCAAGATCTGGTCGCGTCGTTCGACCATCCTGCCGCAATTCGTCGGCCTGACCTTCGGCGTCTATAACGGGCACAAGCATATCCCCGTGAACGTCACCGAAGAGATGATCGGTCAGAAATTCGGTGAATATTCGCCCACCCGGACCTATTACGGTCACGCGGCGGACAAGAAAGCCAAGAGGAAGTAATCGTCATGGGTAAGGAACAAAATCCGCGCCGCGTGGCGGAGAACGAGGCCTTCGCGAAGATCAAGATGCTTCGCACCTCGCCGCAGAAGCTGAACCTCGTGGCAGCTTTGATCCGCGGCAAGAAAGTCGATCGCGCGCTGGCCGATCTGACCTTCTCGCACAAGCGTGTGGCCGGCGATGTGAAGAAATGCCTGCAATCGGCAATCGCGAATGCCGAAAACAACCACGGCCTTGACGTCGATAACCTGATCGTCGCCGAAGCCTGGGTCGGCAAGAACCTGGTGATGAAGCGTGGCCGTCCGCGGGCGCGTGGCCGCTATGGCAAGATCATGAAGCCGTTTTCGGAAATCACCATCAAGGTGCGCCAAGTCGAGGAGCAAGCGTAATGGGTCAGAAGGTCAATCCGATCGGCATGCGCCTGCAGGTCAACCGCACCTGGGACAGCCGCTGGTATGCCGATGACAAGGACTATGGCAATCTGCTGCTTGAAGACCTGAAGATCCGGGACTTCATCAAGAAGGAAGCCAAGCAGGCCGGTATCAGCCGCGTCATCATCGAACGGCCGCACAAGAAATGCCGCGTGACCATTCATGCGGCGCGTCCGGGCGTGATCATCGGCAAGAAGGGCGCCGATATCGAGGTGCTGCGCACCAAACTGGCCAATCTGACCGGTTCCGAGCTGCACCTGAACATCGTCGAAGTTCGCAAGCCCGAAGTCGACGCGGCGCTGGTCGCCGAATCGATCGCCCAGCAGCTCGAGCGTCGTGTCTCGTTCCGCCGCGCCATGAAGCGCTCGGTCCAGAACGCGATGCGCATGGGTGCGCTGGGGATCCGCGTGAATGTCGGTGGCCGTCTTGGCGGTGCCGAGATCGCCCGGACCGAGTGGTATCGCGAAGGCCGTGTGCCGCTGCATACGCTGCGGGCCGATATCGACTATGCGCTGGCCGAAGCCACGACCCCTTACGGGATCATCGGTGTGAAGGTCTGGATCTTCAAGGGCGAGATCATGGAACATGATCCGCAAGCCCGCGACCGTCGCGCAGCCGAGGCCCAGGAAGGGCCGGCGCCGCGTGGCCCGCGTCGCGACGCGCGCTGAGGAGTAGAACAAGATGCTGCAACCAAAACGGACAAAGTTCCGCAAACAGCACAAGGGCCGGATTCACGGTCAGGCGAAGGGCGGGTTCGATCTGAACTTCGGCTCTTACGCCCTGAAGGCGACCGAGCCCGAGCGTGTGACCGCCCGCCAGATCGAAGCGGCCCGCCGCGCGATCACCCGTCACATGAAACGTCAGGGCCGGGTCTGGATCCGGATCTTCCCGGACGTTCCGGTCACGGGCAAGCCGACCGAAGTGCGGATGGGTAAGGGCAAGGGCTCGGTCGATTTCTGGGCCGCCCGCGTCCATCCCGGCCGGATCATGTTCGAGATCGACGGCGTGGCCGACGAGATCGCCCGCGAAGCCCTGCGCCTTGGCGCGCAGAAGCTGCCGGTGCTGACCCGCATCGTTGCTCGCGAAGATTGGTGATCGGGGCGCGCCGAGGCGCGTTCCATGAACCCAGAACCCCGCCGGGACAACGGCGGGGTTTGTCTTTTTCCGGTGAAACGCCGGGAAAGGGCTTGCATGAAACGGGGTCTGGCTGTATGCGCAGGCCTTCATCACGAAACTCCACCGGGAATCAGGGTGGCCCTGCGTGTCAGGGGCTCTCCGGTGATGTTGGAAAGGACCAGCGCAATGGCTGCGCAAGATTTCGCGTCGAAAACGCCCGATCAGCTGAAGGATCAGCTTGTCGCGCTGAAGAAAGAAGCCTTCAACCTGCGTTTCCAGCAGGCCACCGGCCAGCTTGAGAACACCGCCCGCATGCGCGCCGTGCGCCGCGATGTGGCGCGTGTGAAAACGATTCTGAACCAGAAAGCGGCGGAAGCCGCGGCCTCGAACTAAGGAGACCGGCCCATGCCTAAACGCATCCTGCAAGGCCGCGTGACCAGCGACAAGAACGAACAAACCGTTACCGTTCTGGTCGAGCGCCGCTTCAAGCACCCGCTGCTGCACAAGACTGTCCGTTCGTCCAAGAAATACCGGGCGCACGATGCAGAGAACCGCTTCAAGGTTGGCGATACCGTTCGCATCATCGAATGCGCGCCGATCTCGAAGACCAAACGCTGGACTGTCCTGACGGACGAAGCGGCTACCGCATAAGTCCATCATCACAGATCAGAAATGATCGAAACCCTGGGGCCGGAATAAGGCCGGTCCCCAAAGGTCGGGAGAAACCAAATGATCCAGATGCAGACCAATCTGGATGTTGCTGACAACTCCGGCGCTCGCCGGGTTCAGTGCATCAAGGTCCTGGGTGGTTCGCACCGTCGCTATGCGTCGGTGGGCGACATCATTGTCGTTTCCGTCAAGGAAGCCATCCCGCGGGGCCGGGTCAAGAAAGGCGATGTCCGCAAGGCCGTCGTCGTCCGCACCGCGAAAGAAGTGAAGCGCGAGGACGGCACCTCGATCCGCTTCGACCGCAACGCCGCCGTCATCCTGAACAACCAGGGCGAACCGGTCGGCACCCGTATCTTCGGGCCGGTCGTGCGCGAGCTGCGTGCCAAGAACTTCATGAAGATCATCTCGCTTGCGCCGGAGGTGCTGTAATGGCTGCCAAGCTGAAAAAGGGCGACAAGGTCGTCGTGCTGGCCGGCAAGGACAAGGGCAAGCAGGGCGAAATCACCGCTGTCATGCCCAAGGACAACAAAGCCATCGTTGACGGCATCAACATTTCTATCCGTCACCAGCGCCAGACCCAGAATTCTCAGGGCGGCCGGGTGCCGAAGGCGATGCCGATCGACCTGTCGAACCTGGCGCTGATGGACAAGGACGGCAAAGCGACCCGCGTCGGCTTCCGCGAGGAAGACGGCAAGAAGGTCCGTTTCGCCAAGACCACGGGAGACGTGATCTGATGCTGGACGCAAGCAAATACACGCCGCGCCTGAAGCTGGCCTATCGCGAACAGTTCCGTGCCGCTCTGAAGGAAGAGTTCGGTTACAAGAACGACATGCAGATCCCGCGTCTGGACAAGATCGTCCTGAACATGGGCATCGGCGAGGCGGTGAAGGACACCAAGAAGGTGAAACAGGGCGCCGAAGAGCTGTCCCTGATCGCCGGTCAGAAGGCTGTCATCACCAAGGCCAAGAACTCGATCGCAGGTTTCCGCGTCCGCGAGGAAATGCCGCTGGGTGCCAAGGTGACCCTGCGCGGCAACCGGATGTATGAATTCCTGGATCGCCTGATCAACATCGCGCTGCCCCGCGTCCGCGACTTCCGCGGCGTCAAGGGCACATCGTTCGATGGTCGCGGCAATTATGCCATGGGCCTGAAAGAACATATCGTGTTCCCGGAAATCAACTTCGACAAGGTCGACGAAGTTCTGGGGATGGACATCATCATCTGCACCACCGCGCCGACCGACGCGGAAGCGAAAGCGCTGTTGAAGCAATTCAACATGCCCTTCAACAGCTGATCGCGGAGGGAAAGAAGATATGGCTAAGAAATCCATGGTCGAGCGCGAGAAGAAGCGCGAACGTCTGGTCGCGAAATACGCCGAGAAGCGTGCCGCGCTGAACGAGATCATCAAGGACCAGTCCCTGCCGATGGAAGAGCGCTTCAAGGCCACGCTGAAGCTGGCCGAACTGCCGCGCAATTCGTCGGAAACGCGTCTGCACAACCGGTGCCAACTGACCGGTCGTCCGCATGCGTATTACCGCAAACTGAAACTGTCGCGGATCATGCTGCGCGAGCTTGGCTCGTTCGGTCAGATCCCCGGCATGGTCAAATCGAGCTGGTAAGGGGGCAATATGTCGATGAACGATCCTCTCGGCGATATGCTGACCCGCATCCGCAACGCGCAGATGCGTGGCAAATCGACCGTCCGCACCCCCGCCTCCAAGCTGCGTGCCTGGGTGCTGGATGTGCTGAAATCCGAAGGCTACATCCGTGGCTATGAGGAAGTGACCACCGATGCCGGCCATAAAGAGCTGGAAATCGGTCTGAAGTATCACGACGGCACTCCGGTTATCCGTGAGCTGTCGCGCGTGTCGAAACCCGGTCGCCGCGTTTACGCCGGCGCGCGGGAGATCCCGCAGGTCCGTCAGGGTCTGGGCGTTTCGATCGTCTCGACGCCGAAAGGCGTGATGTCGGATGCAGCGGCTCGCAATGCCAATGTCGGCGGCGAAGTCCTCTGCACCGTGTTCTAAGGAGGGCAGCAGATGTC
This sequence comes from Paracoccus alcaliphilus, assembly GCF_028553725.1. Taxonomy (NCBI): domain Bacteria; kingdom Pseudomonadati; phylum Pseudomonadota; class Alphaproteobacteria; order Rhodobacterales; family Paracoccaceae; genus Paracoccus; species Paracoccus alcaliphilus. The sequence continues at coordinate 300,251 of NZ_CP067124.1, read as the reverse complement.
TCGGATTGGTAAAAAACCGGTCGAACTGCCCAAGGGCGTGACGGCCGAAATCAAGGGCCAGACCATCGAAGTGAAGGGGCCGAAAGGCACCCGCAGCTTTACCGCGACCGACGATATTGATCTGGTGCTGGAAGACGGCGCCATCAGTGTCAAGCCGCGTGGTCTGTCGAAACGTGCGCGTCAGCAATGGGGCATGACCCGCTCGATGGTGGAGAACCTGACCGTCGGCGTGTCGGAAGGCTTCAAGCGCGAGCTGGAGATCCAGGGCGTGGGTTACCGCGCGCAGATGCAGGGCAAGACCCTGAAGCTGCAACTGGGCTATAGCCACGACGTGAACTTCGAGACGCCGGAAGGTGTCACGATCACGGCGCCCAAGCAGACCGAAATCGTTGTGGAAGGCATCGACCAGCAGATTGTTGGTCAGGTGGCTGCGAATATCCGCGAGTGGCGCCGCCCCGAGCCCTATAAAGGCAAGGGCATCCGCTACAAGGGTGAGTTCGTCTTCCGCAAGGAAGGCAAGAAGAAGTAAGGGGCGCATGAAATGGCACTGAAAAAGCAAGAGCTGTTCCAGAAGCGCCGCCTGCGCGTGCGGAACAAACTGCGGGCGATGGCCAATGGCCGTCCGCGGATGTCGGTTCACCGTTCGTCCAAGAACCTTTCGGTTCAGGTCATCGACGACCTGAAGGGCGTGACCCTGGCTTCGGCCAGCACGCTGGAGAAGGATTTTGGTCTGGTCGGCAAGAACAATGTCGAGGCCGCCGCGAAAATCGGCGCCGCGATTGCGGAACGTGCGAAGAAAGCCGGTGTGGAAGAAGTCGTCTTCGACCGTGGCGGTTTCCTGTTCCACGGCAAGATCAAGGCACTGGCCGACGCCGCCCGCGAAGGTGGTCTGAAGTTCTGATGCTGCGGGTGGCGGTCACGCCACCCCGATGATCCGGGGGCGACCGGCCCACCTGGATTGGATTCAACGGCGCGGGATGTGCGCCAGCGTATAAGGAATGCCTTATGGCAGAACGTGATAACCGTCGGGGCCGTCGCGAAGACCGTGACGAAACCCCGGAATTTGCCGATCGCCTGGTCGCGATCAACCGCGTGTCGAAAACCGTCAAGGGCGGCAAGCGCTTCGGCTTTGCCGCTCTGGTCGTTGTCGGCGACCAGCGGGGCCGCGTGGGCTTCGGCAAGGGCAAGGCCAAAGAGGTCCCCGAGGCGATCCGCAAGGCGACCGAGCAGGCCAAGCGCAGCATGGTCCGCGTGCCGCTGCGCGATGGTCGCACGCTGCACCATGATGTCGAGGGCCGTCACGGCGCTGGCAAGGTGGTGATGCGCACCGCCGTTCCGGGTACCGGGATCATCGCCGGCGGTCCGATGCGTGCCGTGTTCGAGATGCTGGGCGTTCAGGACGTCGTGGCCAAATCGTTGGGGTCGCAAAACCCCTATAACATGATCCGTGCCACGCTTGACGGTCTGAAAAGCGGCGCCAGCCCCCGTGCTGTCGCGCAGCGTCGCGGCAAGAAGGTGGCGGATATCCTGCCCTCGTCCACGAATTCTGCCGAAAAGCCGGCCGAAGCCGCTGTCGAAGCGTAAGGAGAGGCAAGAATGGCTACGATCGTTGTCAAGCAGATCGGTTCTCCGATCCGGCGCCCCGCCGACCAGCGCGCGACGCTGAAAGGTCTGGGTCTGAACAAGATGCACCGCACGCGGGAACTGGAAGACACGCCCGCGATCCGCGGCATGGTCGCCAAGATCCCGCATCTGGTTGAAATCATCGAAGAACGCGCCTGAATTCAGGCCGTTTCACACAGATATAAACGCCCCGGACCTGTTCCGGGGCGTTTTGTTTTGCGCTGACGCCCGGGTCCCCCGCGCTTATTTCTGGATGTGTTGATGGCGATCAATTATACTTCAGGGTGAATGACTCTGTTGTGTAAGGGGTGCGCTTGTGCTGCGTATATGGGTCAGTTGCCTTTTGCTTTTGCAGGCCGGGGCTGCTCTGGCCGGCCCGTGGCCGCGGCAGGAAAAGACCGTGTTCCTGTCGATTTCGACTGAACATGACCGCGACGGCAATTCCTATACCGGGCTTTATGGCGAATACGGGTTGAGTGCGCGCAGCACGCTGGGGCTGGAACTGGGCCATGCCAGTGCCGGAGAGGTCAGCGCGCTTCTGTGGCTGCAACGTGCGCTGGATGATGGCACCGGGGCGAATCGCTGGACGGTGTCCTCAGGTGTGGGCGTGATCGAGCGCGACGGCGAACTGGTGCCCCTGGGGCAGGTCGGCGTGGCATGGGGCAGGGGGCTGGACCGGCTGCCGGGCGGTGGCTGGATCTCTGTCGAGGCCCGGCTGAAAGTCACCGCAGAGACCGAGAGCGTTATCCTGCGACAGGGAATGACCGTGGTCGAATATGGCTATCTGACGCCGGAATACACCGCCAAGGCCGATGTGACGCTTGGCTGGAATGCAACGCCAAAGATGATGCTGATCAATCAGTTGCGGCTGGAGGATCGGCAGGACATGGCGTTTTCAGCCAAGCTGGGCGCTTCGATCGTTCGCGACATCGGCGGCCCGGTCAAGCTGGAGCTTGGTGTCATCGCCCCCGTCGCCGGAGAGGGCGAATACGCCCTGCGCGCCGGAACATGGTTCGCGTTCTGATGCGGCGGGCTCAGTCTCGGCAGGCATAGACCGCGCCACCGACCGCGACCACCGTCACCGCCGCGCCCGCCACGATGGCCGGGGACGAGGCCAGCCCCGCCGCCGCCCCGCCGATAGAGGACAGCGCGCCCGAAATATACCCTTTCGAGCCGCTGAGGATCACCGCGCCGGACCCGTCGGGCAGCGCGCGGGCGCCGCTGACCGCGCCCCGGGCCGCCGCGCCGCTGATCGCAACGGCGGCATCCCTGGTCTGGTTCACGCGCTGGCAGACGGTTTTCGCGGGCTGGACGCAATGGCCATTGGCATCCCGCCGCCCCAGATCATGTCCGATGATCGAATCGCTGTCGGCATCGTGGCGCAGGCAGAAGGGGCCGCGCTGATCGTCGGTCAGCTCGGGCGTCAGGCTGCGCAGCACCACATAGCTGGGGCAAGTGCCGCGCCCCCAGGTCGAGGACAGGATCTCGCGCCGGGTGAAGTGATCCCGCAGGCCCGGCTCGTCCCGGTCATAGGCCAGCACGACATCCTGCCCGCTGATCCGGGCGGAACAGAAGCTGGCCGCCTGCGCCGGGGGCGTGCCCAGCAGAACGGCAATCAGCAGAAGAAGAACAAGGGGCATGGCACGATCCGTCGCTGTCTGCCGCCGTCATAGACCCGTGCCGTAAATCGGCAATTCACATCCGCTTGTCCGGTTCGGGTGATGTGCGGCATCCGCCAGAAGTCGGATGATGGCGGATCGCCCATGGCCGATGTTGCAAATTTAGGCACAACCGCCTAGCGAACAGGCAGCAGCCGCACGAGGGACGAATGCGAAACATTGCCGATCTGTCCGGCCATCTGCGGCTGCGTGCATTGGGGCCCGTGGCCGCCGTTCCGCCGCGCGAGGCGATCCGCGCCGGGCTAGGCGCGGCCATCGGTCTGGCGGTGACGGCGGGGCTGGCGTTGCTGCTGTCGCCCGAGAAATGGCTGGTGATCTATCTGGTGGCGCCGTTCGGGGCGACTTCGGTGCTGATCTTTGCAGCGCCGAACAGCCCGCTGGCGCAACCATGGCCCGCCATTGTCGGGAATGCCGCTTCGGCGCTGGCCGCGATTGCCGCCTGCAAGATGGTGTCGGAACCGTTGCTGAGCATCCCTCTGGCCGTGGCCCTGGCGATCATGGCGATGGCGCTGTTGCGCGCGACCCATCCGCCCGGCGGCGCGGTGGCGATGACGGTCGCGCTGGGGGCCGAGAACATCCTGCCCTATGGTTTCGGCTTCGCGCTGATGCCGGTGGCGGCGGGCACGCTGGCGCTGGTGCTGACCGGGATCCTCTATGCCTGGCTGACCGGGCGACGCTATCCCCTGCGGCAGTTCGGCGAAGTGAACCCCAACGGTACGCTGGACCCGGTCGCGACCGAGCGTCTGGGCCTCAGCGAAGAGGAACTGTCGGGGATCCTGTCGCGCTATCGCCAGTCGCTGAACCTTGGGGTCGAGGATCTGGCGCGGCTGATCGCGGCGGCCGAGATGCAGGCGGCGGGCCATCTGGACGGACCGCAACAGGTGGGTGACATCATGTCGCGCGATCTGGTGACTGTGCCGCCCGACATGCCCGCAGACAAGGTGGCGGAACTGTTCATGCGGCACGGCTTTACCTCGTTGCCGGTGGTGGGTCGGGACGATCAGTTTCTGGGCGTGATCTTTCAGCTGCATATGATCGGCGCGGCTTTTGGCAAGGAAAGGCCCGCCGAAGGGTCGCTGTTGCGGCAGATCCGCGCCCGGCTGCGGGCCCCGAAGGGCAATGGCATGGTCGCCTCGGCGATCATGGATGTCGCGCCGGTGGCGACCACGCCGCAGACGCCCATCGCCGCCGTTCTGCCACAACTGGCGACCAGCGGGATGGATGCGGTTCCGGTGCTGGAGGGGTCGCGCATCGTCGGCGTGGTGACGCAGACCGACCTGATCGCCGCCCTTGCACGCCAAAGTCTGCGTGACAAATAGGCACGCGGGCGGGACTTGCCCGGACCGGCGGTTCCGTTTATACGCGCCGGGTGCCCGTGATGGCACCGACTCACAATCAAGAAACGCCGTGGCCGTCCTGTTTCGCTTCGGGGGCGCGTCCGGCAAGGAGAAGCGATATGAAACTGCATGAAATTCGCGACAACGAAGGCGCGAACCGCAAGAAAAAGCGCGTCGCGCGTGGTCCCGGTTCGGGCAAGGGCAAGACCGCCGGCCGTGGTATCAAGGGCCAGAAATCGCGTTCGGGCGTCGCGCTGAACGGTTACGAAGGCGGCCAGATGCCGCTGTACCGGCGCCTGCCGAAGCGCGGCTTCAGCAAGCCGAACCGGCTGGAATTCGCCGTCATCAATCTGGGCCAGCTGCAAGGCTTTATCGATGCGGGCAAGATCGACGCCAGCGCCGACGTGACCGAGGATGCGCTGGTCGCTTCGGGTCTGGTGCGCCGCAAGCTGGACGGCGTGCGCCTGCTGGCCAAGGGCGAACTGAGCGCCAAGCTGAACATCGCCGTGACCGGCGCGTCGAAAGCCGCTGTCGAGGCGGTCGAGAAAGCCGGCGGCAAGGTGACGCTGGCGGCGGCAGCCGTGGCGGCCGAATAAGCTGTTGAATGGGGTCAGCGCGCCCCATAGATAGCAACAAGGTTTTCCAGGCGCCGCCGGTCCCCGGAAACGGGTCGGCGGCGCTGTCATGACACGGGACGGATAAACATGGCGTCAGCCGCAGAACAGATGGCCGCGAACCTCTCCTGGGGGGCTCTGGGCAAGGCCACGGAACTTCGCCAGCGCATCTGGTTCACGATCGGCCTGCTGATCATATATCGCCTTGGCACATATATTCCCGTGCCGGGAATCGACGGCATCGCGCTGCGCAACTTCATGGACCAGGCGCAGTCGGGCATCGGCGGCATCCTGTCGATGTTCACCGGCGGCGCGCTGGGACGGATGGGCGTCTTCGCGCTGGGGATCATGCCCTATATCTCGGCCTCGATCATCGTGCAGTTGATGGCATCCATGGTGCCTTCGCTGGAGGCGATCAAGAAAGAGGGCGAGTCCGGGCGCAAGAAGATCAACCAATATACGCGCTATGGCACGGTCGCGCTGGCGCTGTTTCAGGCTTACGGCCTTGCCCGCAGCCTTGAGGCGGGCGGGCTGGCGCATGAACCGGGGCTGTTCTTCCAGGCGTCGGTCGTCATCACGCTGGTCGGCGGCACCATGTTCCTGATGTGGCTGGGTGAGCAGATCACCGCGCGCGGCATCGGCAACGGTATCTCTTTGATCATCTTCGTCGGCATCATCGCCGAGATTCCCGCCGCACTGGCCGCCTTCTTTGCGCAGGGCCGTTCGGGCGCGATCTCGACCCCGGTGATTCTGGGCGTGATCCTGATGGTTGTGGTGGTGATCGGCTTTGTCGTCTTCATGGAGCGGGCGCTGCGCAAGATCCGCATCCAGTATCCGCGGCGTCAGGTTGGCATGAAGGTCTATGACGGCCAGTCCAGCCACCTGCCGATCAAGGTCAACCCGGCGGGCGTCATTCCCGCGATCTTCGCCAGTTCGCTGCTGCTGCTGCCGGTGACGATCTCGACCTTCTCGGGCCAGGAAAGCGGTCCGGCCATGTCGCTGCTGCTGGCCTATTTCGGCCCGGGACAGCCGCTCTATCTGCTGTTCTTCGCGGCGATGATCATCTTTTTCACCTATTTCTATACCCAGAACGTGTCCTTCAAGACCGAGGAAGTGGCCGAGAACCTGAAGAATCAGGGCGGCTTCATTCCAGGGGTCCGTCCCGGCCAGCGGACGCAGGACTATCTGGATTATGTGGTCAACCGTGTTCTGGTGATCGGCTCGGCCTATCTGACCGCCGTCTGCCTGTTGCCTGAAATCCTGCGTAGCCAGTGGTCTGTGCCCTTCTATTTCGGCGGCACTTCGGTGCTGATCGTTGTGTCGGTGACGATGGACACGATCAATCAGGTTCAAAGCCATCTGCTGGCCCACCAGTACGAAGGCCTGATTGAGAAATCGCAACTGCGTGGTAAACGCAAAGCGGGTTCGACCAAACCTCGTCGCGCTCCGACGCGTCGCTGAACCGGCCGAAAAGGCCAGCCGAAGGGGACAGAAGATGACGATCAATATCATTTTGCTCGGGCCTCCGGGTGCCGGTAAAGGTACGCAGGCACGCCGTCTGGTCGAAGAACGCGGCATGGTGCAGCTGTCCACCGGCGACATGCTGCGCGCGGCCCGCACTTCTGGGACAGAGATGGGCAAGCGCGTGGCCGAAGTCATGGATCGCGGCCAGCTGGTGACCGATGAGATCGTGATCGGCCTGATCCGCGAAAAGCTGGCCGAGGGCGGCAAGGGCTTCATCTTCGACGGTTTCCCGCGCACGCTGGCGCAGGCCGACGCGCTGGGGAAACTGCTGGACGAAACCGGGCAGGGCCTTGATTCGGTGATCGAGATGCAGGTCGATGACGAGGCGCTGGTGCGCCGCATCACCGGTCGCTTTACCTGCGGCAATTGCGGCGAGGTCTATCACGACGAGACCCGCCCGACCAAGGTCGCCGGCACCTGCGATGTCTGTGGCTCGACCGATCTGAAGCGGCGGGCGGATGACAACGAGGACAGCCTCAAGACCCGTCTGCTGGAATATTACAAGAAGACCTCGCCGCTGATCGGCTATTATTACGCCAAGGATCAGCTGGTTTCCGTCGATGGCCTGGCCGAGATGGACGAGGTTTCCGCCGAGATTTCCAAGGCGCTGGACGGCTGACCGCTGGCACCGGTTCCCGCTGATGAAAAGATTGTGACCCCGCCCCTTGACCATGGCGGGGTTGACCTTTAAGTCACGACATCTCGTAAGAGAATCACCCGCAGAATCGGGTGGCCCATCGAATGGCCCGAAGGCATGGCTTTCGGGCCTTGCGTTGTGAAAAAAGGTTCCGGTGCTACGGAACCGCAACTGAAAAGGAAAGCGCGTGGCTCGTATTGCTGGCGTCAACATTCCGACGGGGAAGCGTGTCCCCATCGCACTGACCTATATCCACGGAATCGGCCCGATGTTCGCCGAACAGATCTGCGAGGCCGCCGGTATCGACCGCGCCCGTCGCGTCAATGATCTGTCGGATGCCGAAATCCTGCAGATCCGCGAATATATCGATGCAAATCTGACCGTCGAGGGCGATCTGCGCCGCGAAGCCCAGATGAACATCAAGCGGATGATGGATCTGGGTTCCTATCGCGGTCTGCGTCACCGTCGCGGCCTGCCGGTCCGCGGTCAGCGCACCCACACCAATGCCCGCACCCGCAAGGGCCCGGCGAAGCCTATCGCCGGCAAGAAGAAATAAGGGGGAACGGACATGGCACGCGACAAGACCCGCATGAAGCGTAAAGAGCGCAAGAACATCGCCACTGGCGTTGCTCATGTGAATTCGAGCTTCAACAACACCAAGATCCTGATCTCCGATGTGCAGGGCAATGCGATTGCCTGGTCGTCGGCGGGAACGATGGGCTTCAAGGGTTCGCGCAAATCGACCCCCTATGCCGCGCAGATGGCCGCCGAGGATGCGGGTCGCAAGGCACAGGAACATGGCGTGAAAACGCTGGAAGTCGAAGTGCAGGGCCCGGGTTCGGGCCGTGAATCGGCGCTGCGTGCGCTGGCGGCTGTTGGTTTCAACATCACCGCCATCCGCGACGTGACCCCGATCGCCCATAACGGCTGCCGCCCGCCGAAACGCCGCCGGGTCTGATTTCAGTCCAGATTGACCGGATCGCGCACCCGTTTGCGCGGTTCGGGTTTTTCGCTTTCAACCTCGGGCGTTTCCGGCCTGGTCATGGGTCGGGGACAAGTATGGAGGCAAACCCATGATCCACAAGAACTGGGCCGAGCTTATCAAGCCTACCCAGCTGGTCGTCAAGCCGGGCGCGGATGCCACCCGCACCGCGACGCTGGTCGCCGAACCGCTGGAGCGGGGCTTTGGCCTGACGCTCGGCAATGCGCTGCGCCGGGTGCTGATGTCCTCGTTGCAGGGCGGCGCCATCACTTCGGTGCAGATCGACAACGTGCTGCACGAATTCAGCAGCGTGGCGGGCGTCCGCGAGGATGTGACCGACATCGTGCTGAACCTCAAGGGCGTCACGCTGAAAATGGACGTCGAAGGCCCGAAACGTCTGGCCCTGACCGCGAAAGGTCCGGGCGAGGTGAAGGCCAGCGACATTCAGGAAACCGCGGGCATCACCGTGCTGAACCGCGATCACGTCATCTGCCATCTGGATGACGGTGCGGATCTGAGCATGGAATTGACCGTCGCCACGGGCAAGGGCTATGTCGCCGCCGACAAGAACCGTCCCGAGGATGCGCCCATCGGGCTGATCCCGATCGACGCGATCTTCTCGCCGGTCAAGCGCGTCAGCTATGAGGTCACGCCGACCCGCGAAGGTCAGGTGCTGGACTATGACAAGCTGACGATGAAGATCGAAACCGACGGTTCGCTGACCCCGGAAGACGCCGTGGCTTATGCCGCGCGCATCGTTCAGGACCAGCTGTCGGTCTTCGTGAACTTCGACGAGCCGGAATCGGCCAACCGTCAGGACAGCGACGATGGTCTGGAATTCGACCCGCGTCTGCTGAAGAAGGTGGACGAACTGGAGCTGTCGGTCCGTTCGGCCAACTGCCTGAAGAACGACAACATCGTCTATATCGGCGATCTGATCCAGAAGACCGAGGCCGAGATGCTGCGGACCCCGAACTTCGGCCGCAAGTCCTTGAACGAGATCAAGGAAGTGCTGTCGGGCATGGGTCTGCATCTGGGCATGGATGTCGTCGACTGGCCGCCGGAAAACATCGAGGATCTGGCCAAGCGTTTCGACGACCAGTTCTGATCTGACAGGCGGGGAGGGGTGACCCTCCCTGTCATCCGGGCATTCCGCCCCAAGGAGAGTGGCCCGCACGCATGGGCCGCCGGACAAAGCAAAAGACGTAAACGGAGAATCATCATGCGTCACGCCCGTGGCTATCGCCGCCTCAACCGCACCCACGAACACCGCAAGGCGCTGTTCGCCAATATGGCCGGCTCTCTGATCGAGCATGAGCAGATCAAGACGACCCTGCCCAAGGCCAAGGAACTGCGCCCGATCGTTGAAAAGCTGATCACGCTGGCCAAGCGCGGCGATCTGCATGCGCGCCGTCAGGCCGATGCCCAACTGAAGCAGGACCTGCACGTTGCCAAACTGTTCGGCGTTCTGGGCGAGCGTTACAAGGAACGTCAGGGCGGATATGTCCGTATCCTGAAGGCCGGCTTCCGCTATGGTGATATGGCCCCGATGGCGATCATCGAACTGGTCGATCGCGATCCCGCCGCCAAGGGCGCTGCCGACCGCGCCCGCCTGGAAGATGAGGCCGAGAACGCAGATCAGGACTGATCGACGCCGCGCCTACCGAATCACCGTCCCCGCAATTCACTGGATTGCGGGGATTTTCCGTTCGGAAACAGGCATTTTGGGGCGATGACGGATTGTCGCGGGATTTTGGGCGTGGCCGGCCGACATCCATTTGTCTGCTCGAATCTGCGGATAGAGAGCTGAACCCTGTTGTTTTCTTTACCATTACCGGTTGCACATACCCCCTGTCGGCGCTTTCCCGCCGCAGGAATAAAACTTCCCCCAGACGTTAACGGTCTGGCAAGTAAATCATGCGACTACTATTTTAGCGGCGATGGTACCTTAAACAATTTGTATAAATGATCATGTCCTCACGCGCAGATGTAAATGCCGGGTTGCGGAAGCTGAGCAAGGTTGCGTCGGCCGGCTATTTCGTCGGTCTGCACATCCGTTTTGCCGCGCCGCTCATGCAATTTCAGACTTATCCCGAAGAATGGGCGGAACATTATTCGAACAATGGCTATGCTCTCCGCGATCCGACGATCGCCTGGGGCTTTTCGACCACTGGGGCCTGCCGCTGGTCCGCGCTGCCTATTCCCGATCCGTTCAACATTCTGAAGGAGGCAGCCAATCACGGCCTGACCTTCGGGCTGACCGTGTCCTACGGTCCGATCAATTCCCGCTCGATCGTCAGCTGTGCGCGTGCCGATCGCGAGTTCGAGGATGCCGAGATCGAAGAGATCTCGACCACAGTTCGTCGGCTTCACGAAATCACGGAGCCGCCGACGAGCCTGACAAAGGCTCAGAAAGAAGCCCTTCGGTGCATCGCGGAGGGCGATCGTCATGCAGCGGCAGCGGCCAAACTTGGCATTACCGAAAGCGCGTTCAAGGCAAGACTGATATCGGTCCGGGAAAGGCTGATGGCCCGAACCACCGCCGAGGCGCTGCAGAGGGCCAAGGAATATCGTCTGTTGTAGGAGGCATCGCCCAAGGGGTCCGTGAGGCAGTGAGGGGTCACCTCACACCCCAGGAGTAAAGTAACATGCAGACCACGACCCTTTCATTCGCGAACCTACATAACCACGGAGAGCTGTTCGCCAATCTGTTCCGGGCCCGGAAGCAAAGCTTCATCGTCCAGAAAAACTGGGACCTGCCCGAATCCGAGGATATGGAGTTCGACCAGTACGACACGCCGCAAAGCCGCTGGATCGCGATCCACGAGGTCGGAGAGGTTCTGGCCGGGTTCCGGCTGACGCCCACCACCGCGAAATGCGGGCTCTACAGCTATATGATCCGCGACGCGCAGCGGGGGGTTCTGGGCGGGTCGATCCCGCAGGACCTGCTGTATGAAGAGGCGCCGGTGGATGAAGGGGTCTGGGAATGTTCGCGGGTTTTCGTGAACCACGCCGTGCCGCAATCGGTTCGCCGCAAGGTGCATTTCAAGATGGTCGAGGCGATGACGGGCGCTGCACGCGAACTGGGCGCCACCAGGCTGATTGCGCTGACCGGGGCGACATGGCCGCGCTGGTATGGCCGCTGTGGTCTGCATGCCGAGGCGATCGGCCGGGTCATGTGGATCGATGACGGCAATTTCCAGTGCGTTTCGATCAATCTGGCGGACAAGCTGCATTAAGTCGCAATGACCGCTTCGGGGCTGTTCGGCCTGCCGTGCTGCGCCTAGAATGGCGTTGTCATGGCAGATCTGTTCGATACCAGCCCCGCAAACGAACCGGCGCCTCGTCCCGCGACGAGGCCTCTGGCCGACCGTATCCGCCCCGCATCGCTTGGCGATGTGATCGGGCAAGAGGCGATTCTGGGACAGGACGGCCCGCTTGGCTCGATGCTGGCGGCGGGCAGCCTGTCCTCGCTGATCCTGTGGGGGCCGCCCGGTGTGGGCAAGACCACCATCGCCCGGCTGCTGGCGGATGAGACCGATCTGGCCTTCGTGCAGATCAGCGCGATCTTCACCGGCGTGCCGGAGCTGCGCAAGGTGTTCGAGGCCGCAAAGCTGCGCCGCCAGCAGGGGCGCGGGACGCTGCTGTTCGTCGATGAGATCCACCGTTTCAACAAGGCGCAGCAGGACGGTTTCCTGCCGCATATGGAGGATGGCACCATCCTGCTGGTCGGCGCCACGACCGAAAATCCGTCATTCGAGTTGAACGCCGCGCTGATGTCGCGCGCGCAGGTTATCGTGTTGCAGCGGCTGGGGCTGACGGATCTGGAACTGCTGGCGCAGCGGGCCGAGCGCGAACTAGGCCGCAAGCTGCCGCTGACCGCGCAGGCACGAGAGGCGCTGCTGGAGATGGCCGATGGCGACGGCCGCGCGGCGCTGAACCTGATCGAGCAGGTGGCGGCGTGGAAAACCGATGCGCCCATCGACGCGCAGGCCATGGCGCAGCGCCTGATGCGCAGGGCGGCGAAATACGACAAGTCGGGGGATGAGCATTACAACCTGATCTCGGCCTTGCACAAATCGGTGCGCGGCAGCGACCCAGACGCGGCGCTTTACTGGTTTGGACGGATGCTGGAGGGGGGCGAGGATCCGCGCTATCTGGCGCGGCGCATCACCCGCATGGCCGTTGAGGATATCGGGCTGGCCGACCCGGGCGCGCAGCGTCATTGTCTGGATGCCTGGGCGATGTATGAGCGCCTTGGCAGCCCCGAGGGGGAACTGGCGCTGGCGCAGGCGGTGATCTATCTGGCGCTGGCGCCAAAATCGAACGCGGGTTACGTCGCCTATAAGGGCGCGCGGGCCGAGGCGCGGCGCACCGGCAGCCTGATGCCGCCCGCCCATATCCTGAACGCGCCGACGAAGATGATGAAGGAGCAGGGCTATGGCGCGGGCTATGCCTATGACCACGATGCCGAGGACGGGTTCAGCGGCCAGAACTATTTCCCCGAGGGCATGAAGCGTCCGGTTCTGTATGTCCCCGTCGAGCGTGGCTTTGAGCGGGAATTGAAGAAGCGCCTCGACTGGTTCGTGGCACAACGTCTGAAGCGCGGCGGTTGACTTTGCGCCCGCCGCGCCACAGTTACGCGCCATGATGAATCCATTCCTTCAGGTGGCGATTGGCGGGGCGTTCGGCTCGGTTGCGCGCTATGCGGTCTATCGGGCGATGCCGGTGGGCGCTTCGGGCTTTCCGGTGGCGACGATGGCCGTCAATGTGGCGGGCAGTTTCCTGATGGGGCTGCTGACCGCGCTGATGGCGCTGCGCTGGGGTCATGCCTATGCGCCGCTGCTGGCGACCGGCGTCCTTGGCGGGTTTACCACGTTTTCGGCCTTTTCGCTGGATGCCGCAACGCTGTGGGAACAGGGCCAGCCGGGGGCTGCGGGGATCTATGTTCTGGGGTCGGTCCTGCTGTGCCTGCTGGCCGTCGGGGCGGGACTGATCATCGGCAGGGGGATATGGGCATGAGCGGCGTTCAGGTGATCGTCATCGGCATGGACGAGGGCGAGCAGCGCCTTGATCGCTGGCTGAAGAAGCGTTTCCCGCAACTGACGCAGGGCGCGGTGGAAAAGCTGTGCCGCACCGGGCAGTTGCGCATCAATGGTGGCCGGGTCAAACCCGCGACCCGGATCGAGGCGGGGCAGGAAGTGCGCGTGCCGCCCTTGCCCGACGCCACCCCCGCCACGGCGCAGGCGCCCCGTCCGCGCATCGCCGAGAGCGATCAGCAGATGATCCAGCGCGCGGTGCTGTGGCGGGACGAACATATCATCGCGCTGAACAAGCCGCCGGGTCTGCCGTCGCAGGGCGGCAGCGGGCAGGGCAACCGCCATGTCGATGGGCTGGCCGAGGCGCTGAAATTCGGTTTCAAGGATCGGCCCAAGCTGGTTCATCGGCTGGACAAGGACACCTCTGGCGTGCTGCTGCTGGCCCGTACCGACCGCATCGCGCGCGCCCTGTCCGAGGCGTTCCGGTCCCGCGCCACCCGCAAGATCTATTGGGCCGCCGTCGCCGGCGTGCCCAATCCGCGCATGGGCACGATCCGCTTTGGTCTGGTCAAGGCACCGGGTCACGGGCGGGGCGGCGAGGGCGAGAAGATGCTGGCCGTCCACCCGCGCGACATCGACAGGACCGAGGGCGCCAAGCGCGCGACCACCGATTACGCGGTGCTGGACGCGCTGGGAACGCGGGCCAGCTGGTGCGCGCTGGTGCCGATCACCGGCCGCACCCATCAGCTGCGCGCCCATATGGCCGAGATGGGCCACCCGATCGTGGGCGACGGCAAATATGGTGGCTCGGGTCAGGAAAACCTTGGCGATGGCTGGGGCGCGCAGCTGGGCGGAGAGATCAGCCGCAAGCTGCATCTGCACGCTCGCAGCCTGTCCTTCGATCACCCGATCACCAAAAAGCGCGTCACCCTGACCGCGCCCTTGCCCGATCACATGCGGCGCACATGGCAATCGCTTGGCTGGCACGAGAACGACGTGCCCGACGATCCCTTTGCGGAGACTGAATGAAACTGATCGTTTTCGATGTCGATGGCACGCTGATCGACAGCCAGAACATGATCTGCGCCTCTATGGTGCAGGCCTTTGACGCGGCGGGGCAGTCCGCGCCGGAACGAGAGGCGATCCTGTCCATTGTCGGCTTGTCGCTGCCCGTCGCTGTGGCGCGGCTGGCCCCGGCGCTTGGCGCGGTCGAGCAGGACAGCATCGTCGCAGGCTATCGCGCGGCCTTCATCGCGGCGCGGACGGCGGGGCATTCGCCGCTGTATCAGGGCGCGCTGGAGTGTCTGGACGCGCTGGCCCGGCGCGACGACTGGCTGCTGAGCATCGCCACCGGCAAGGCACGGCGCGGGCTGGATGCGATGATCGCGGCGCATGGCTTGCAAGGCCGGTTCATCTGCACGCAGACCGCGGATGAACATCCGTCCAAGCCGCATCCGTCGATGTTGCAACGCATCCTGTCGCAGACCGGGATCGACGCGCGGGACGCGGTAATGATCGGCGACACGAGCTTTGACATCGAGATGGCGCAGGCGGCGGGCATGGCTGGTTTCGGCGTCGGTTGGGGCTATCACCCGCCGCAGATCCTGACGGACGCCGGGGCGTCGCTGGTGGCGGGCGATTTTCCCGCGCTGACCCGCGCGCTCGAGGAGTGGGCGCAATGAGCGAATGGAAGGCCCGGCGTTTCTGGAAACTGGCCTCGATCCGCAGAACGGCCGAGGGGTGGGAGGTCGTGCTGGACGACCGCCCCCTGCGCACGCCCGGCAAGCAACCGCTGATCCTGCCAACCGAGGCCCTTGCCAGCGCCATCGGCGCCGAATGGGATGCGCAGGCGGATGTGATCGACCCCGGCGCGATGCCGCTGACCCGGGCCGCGAACTCGGCCATCGAAAGGGTGCGTCCCAATACTGCCGCCGTGGCCGACATGCTGGCCGAATATGGCGGCACCGACCTGCTGTCCTATCGGGCAGAGCAGCCCGAGGAACTGGTGCAACGTCAGGCCGAAGCCTGGGATCCGCTGATCGACTGGGCCGCGACGGGCTTGCAGGCGCCGTTGCGGATCACCCACGGCATCCTGCCCGTGGCGCAGGATCCGGCGGTGCTGGCGCGGCTGCGCGGCCATCTGGACGGGCTGGACGAATTCGCGCTGACCGCGCTGCATGACCTTGTGACATTGCCCGGATCGTTGGTCATCGGGCTGGCCGTCCTGCATCAGCGCATCGACGCGGACGAGGCCTTCCGGCTGTCGCGCATCGACGAGACATTCCAGGCCGAACGCTGGGGCAGCGACGAAGAGGCTGAAGAGGCCGCCGCGAATCGCCGCCATGCCATGCTGACCGCGGCGCGGTTCCGCAGCCTGTCGCGCGCCGGTTGAACGACCACCGTTGCCGGGCTTTTACTTGACGTGTCAGGGGCGATCGGCACATTGTTGCCTATTGGACCCGCAACCCCAAACAGGCAGGTCCGACCTGAACGGGGCGGGAGCATTGCCCTGATGCGCCGGTTTCGGCAACCGGACCGGCGATCCAACAATGAGGTAGATATGAACCACTCGGTATTTCTGGGCACCGCCATTGCCGCCAGTCTGGTGGCGGGGATGGGTATGGCCGACACGCTGGACGATGTGAAGGCTCGGGGAGAGCTGAACTGCGGCGTCAATACCGGCCTTGTCGGCTTTTCCGCGCCCGATGCCAATGGCAACTGGACGGGCTTCGATGTCGCGATCTGCAAGGCCGTGGCGGCCGCCGTTCTGGGTGATGCGACCAAGGTGAAATTCGTGCCGACCACCGGTCAGACGCGCTTTACCGCGCTGTCCTCGGGCGAGGTCGATCTGCTGGCGCGCAACTCGACCTGGTCCTTCTCGCGCGATACCGATCTGAGGCTCGATTTCGTGGGCGTCAATTATTATGACGGTCAGGGCTTCATGGTGCGCAAGGATCTGGGCGTGACCTCGGCCAAGGAACTGGAAGGCGCGACGATCTGCATCCAGACCGGCACCACGACCGAGCTGAATCTGGCCGATTACTTCAAGTCCAACAACATGGATTATCAGCCGGTCAGCATCGACAGCAATGCCGAGGGTGAACAGCAATACATGGCCGGGGCCTGCGATGCCTATACGACCGACGCATCCGGGCTTGCGGCGACCCGTGCGGCATTCGCCGATCCCGAAAACCACATCATCCTGCCCGAGATCATCTCGAAAGAGCCGCTTGGCCCCGCCGTGCGTCATGGCGACAACAACTGGGGCGATGTCGTGCGCTGGACGCTTTATGCGCTGATCGCAGCCGAGGAATATGGCGTGACCTCGAAAAACATCGAGGAACTGACCAAATCCTCGCAGAACCCCGAAGTGCAGCGCCTGCTGGGCGTGACCGACAATCTGGGCGCGATGATCGGGCTGGATGCCGAATGGGCGAAACGCGCCATTCTGGCCGGCGGCAACTATGGCGAGATCTTCGCCGCCAATATCGGCGAACAGACCCCGATCGGGCTGGCACGTGGCCTGAACGCGCAATGGACGCAGGGCGGGTTGATGTACGCGATGCCGTTCCGGTGATCCGGTCGGACCGGTGATCCCATCGGGCCGGTGATCCTGCCCGAAACCCTCGACACTGCCGAAGGCGCGGCGCCGCCCTGCCTTCGGTCCAAAGATAAAAAGCCGGGCCTTCCTCCCAGAGGGCTGAAACACAGGCGACAACAGGGGAAAAACAATGACAGATGTCACGGCATCGGTGGACCCACCGTTCCGTCTGAGCATGCTGATCTATGACCGTCGATACCGGTCGCTGACATTTCAGGTCATCGTGTTCATTCTGGTCATGGCCGCAGCATGGTGGCTGGTGAACAACACCATCCGGAACCTTGCGGTTCTTGGCAAGGATTTCAATTTCGGCTTTCTTTTCCAGCGCGCGGGCTATGACATTCCGCAGACCGCGATACCCTATACATCCGACGACACCCATTTGCGGGCCACCTTTGTCGGCCTGCTGAACACCATCATCATTTCCGTTCTGGGCTGCGTCGCGGCGACCTTTCTGGGCGTTGCCGTCGGCGTCGCGCGGCTGTCGAAGAACTGGCTGTTCGCGCGGCTGATGACCGTCTATGTCGAGGCGTTCCGCAATGTGCCGCTGCTGCTGTGGATCCTGATCCTCTATGCGGTCTTTACCGAGGTCATGCCGCCGCCCAACGCCTATCGCGGCGACGATCCCGCCGCCTCGATGATCTTTTTCGACAATGTGGCGCTGACCAACCGCTATACCGCGATCCCGGGCCTGGGCATGACCAACGATCCCGGGGTGCTGGATCTGGGCGCGCGGATCACCATCAGCTGGGCCACCATCGCCTTTGTCGTCGTGCTGGTGGGCGGCTGGTTCATCCGCCGTGCGATCCTGAAACACGCGCAGGCGGTGCAGGACCGCACCGGCCTGCGTCCGAAAACGTGGTGGAAGAACCTTGCGGTGATGGTGCTGCCGTCGCTGCTGCTGATCTTCTGGTTCGGCCTGCATCTTGAGCCGCCATCGTTGCAAGGCTTCAACTTTACCGGCGGCGTCAATGTGCAGAACTCATTCGTGGCGCTTTGGCTGGCGCTGACATTATATACCGGCGCCTTCATCGCCGAGATCGTCCGCGCCGGGATTCTGGCCGTCAGCCACGGTCAGAGCGAGGCCGCATTCGCGCTTGGCCTGCGCCCCCGCCGCACCATGTCGCTGGTGATTCTGCCACAGGCGCTGCGGGTGATCATTCCGCCGCTGATCTCGCAATATCTGAACCTGACCAAGAACAGCTCTTTGGCGATCGCGGTGGGCTATATGGACCTGCGCGGCACGCTTGGCGGCACGACGCTGAACCAGACCGGACGAGAGCTGGAGGCCATCGTGCTGATGATGGGCATCTATCTGGTGCTCAGCCTGCTGATCTCGGCCGGGATGAACATCTTCAATGCGCGCGTCAAGCTGAAGGAGCGGTGAGATGAGCGAGACCCATGCCCAAACCGTCGCCTTTGTCCGCGACACCATGCTGCCGCCCGCGCCACCCCCCATCGCCGAAGCCGGGGTGGTGAAATGGCTGCGCGAAAACCTGTTCTCGGGGCCGGTCAATACCGTGCTGACCCTGCTGGCGCTGGCCATCGTCTGGTTCATGCTGCGCCATTTCGGGGATTGGTTCAGTCACAGTGTCTGGAATGCCGACAGCCTCAGCCAATGCCGCCAGATCATCGCCGAAACCTGGGGCGAGGGTCAGCGCGGCGCCTGTTTCGCCGTTATCCGCGAACGCTGGAACCAGTATATGTTCGGCTTCTATCCACCTGCGCTGTACTGGCGCCCGACGATGGGTTTCGGGTTGCTGTTCGTGGCGCTGGCGCCGGTGCTGTTTTCCGAATCACAAAAGATCCGCCGCACGGTGCTGATCGTCACCACGGTGCTGACCCTGTGGATGATGCTGCGGCTGAACGCGCCGGGCGCATGGATGATCTTTGCCGCCGTCGTGTTTCTGGGCGGGCTGTTGATATCCGAGCGCAATGTCAGCTGGCTGCTGATCTTCTCGGTGCTGTATCCCTTCCTTGGGGTCTGGTTTTTGTGGGGCGGTTCGCTGTGGTCGCCGATCATGGCGCTGGCCGGGCCGTTGCTGGGCCTGTTGGCTTGGCGGCTGGTGGCCCGTTTCATCCCGCTGCTGGCGCCGGTGGCGGGCGCGGTGGTGACCTTCGGCTGGTGGTTGCTCTACAGCGCCCGCGCAGCGCGGGATGCCGAAAACCTGCTGTCCTTCGCCATTCCCTTCGTGCGTTCGGACCAGTTCGGCGGCTTTCTTCTGTCGATCACCATCGGGCTGGCGGGCATCGCCATGTCGCTGCCTCTGGGGATCATTCTGGCGCTGGCGCGGCGTTCGGACATGTTCCTTGTCAAGTCGCTGGCGGTGATGTTCATCGAGTTCATCCGTGGTGTGCCGCTGATCACGCTGCTGTTCGTGGCGTCCTTGCTGCTGAACTATTTTCTGCCGCCGGGGACGAATTTCGACATCATCCTGCGGGTCATCATCATGGTGACGATCTTTGCCGCCGCCTATATGGCCGAGGTGATCCGGGGCGGGCTGGCCGCGTTGCCGCGCGGGCAATACGAGGCGGCCGATTCGCTGGGGCTGGATTACTGGAAGGCGCAGCGGCTGATCATCCTGCCGCAGGCGCTGAAGATCAGCATTCCGGGCATCGTCTCGACCTTCATCGGCATGTTCAAGGATACGACGCTGGTGACCTTCGTCGGCCTCTATGATCCGCTGAAATCCATGTCCGACGCGGTTCGCGCCAGTGTGTCCTGGAAGGGCATCTATTGGGAGCCCTATATCTTCGTCGGCGTGATCTTCTTCATCATCTGCTTCGGCATGTCGCGATACTCGATGTATCTCGAACGCCGGCTGGCCCGTGACCACAGATAGGAGGCCGTAATGAGCGAGCCCATTACCCGCGAGATCGACCGCAGTCAGATGCAGATCAGCGACGAGGTGGCGATCGAGATCCACAAGATGAACAAGTGGTATGGCACCTTTCACGTGCTGCGCGACATCGACCTGACCGTGCATCGCGGAGAGCGGATCGTGATCGCCGGTCCTTCGGGATCGGGGAAATCGACGCTGATCCGCTGCATCAACCGGCTGGAAGAGCATCAGGCCGGGCGGATCGTCGTCGATGGTGTGGAACTGACCAGCGATATCAAGAATATCGACAAGGTCCGCTCGGAAGTCGGGATGGTGTTTCAGCATTTCAACCTGTTCCCGCATCTGACTGTGCTGGAAAACTGCACGCTGGCGCCGATCTGGGTGCGCAAGATCCCGAGGAAGCAGGCCGAGGCGACGGCGATGCGCTATCTGGAGAAGGTCAAGATCCCCGATCAGGCGCTGAAATATCCCGGCCAGCTGTCAGGCGGTCAGCAGCAACGCGTCGCCATCGCGCGGTCACTGTGCATGCAGCCCCGGATCATGCTGTTCGACGAGCCGACCTCGGCGCTGGACCCCGAGATGATCAAGGAAGTGCTGGATACGATGATCGAGCTGGCCGAAGAAGGGATGACCATGCTGTGCGTGACCCACGAGATGGGATTCGCGCAGGCGGTGGCGAACCGGGTGATCTTCATGGATCAGGGCCAGATCGTCGAGCAGAACAACCCGCACGATTTCTTTCACAACCCGCGATCCGAGCGGACCAAGCTGTTTCTCAGCCAGATTCTGGGGCATTGAGCGGCAAACCCCGGGGGCTTCGCGCCCCCGGACCCCCGCGAGGTATTTGAAAGGAGTGCGAGGGGATCTAGTCCCGGCCGTCGATGCGGACGAAATCCATCACGCTGCCAAGGCCCGGTGCGATCTGGGACCAGTTGTCCACCTGAAAGTCCACGACCAGTGTGGCGGCGGTGGGATAGCGGCGGAAATCGGGGTCGAGCGGCACGCGCGCGGGCAGCATCGCCGCGAATTCGGCGATGCCCGGATTGTGGCCCAGCATCATCACCGTCGGATGCGAGGCCGTTTTCAGGATCATCAGCATCTTTTCCGGGCTGGCGTGATAGAGGCCGGGTTCCAGCCGCAGCAGCGGGCGCACCTCGAGCGGGGCGCCGGCGACCATCGCCCATGTTTCCTGCGTGCGGCGCGAGGAAGAGCACAGCACTTCTTCGGGTTCATAGCCGCGCGATGCCATCCAGTCTCCCAGCTCTCGTGCCGCGCGGCGGCCGCGCGCGTTCAGCGGGCGGTCGTGATCTGCCAGCGTCGGATCGTCCCATGCCGATTTGGCATGACGGGTCAGGATCAGGCGGCGATGTCCGAGTGGGGTCATGTGGGTTTGCCCTATTTGCCAAGCCGGTTGGCGGAAGCCTGCCACAGCGCCTGCCATAAGGGCAAGCACCCTTGGATCGCCGCTGGACGATCTGTCCTAGAGGCCGGTTTCGCCCTGACGCAATCCGTGGGGTTTCACGCGCGGTTCGGTCGAGCGGATCAGGCTGCCCGCGCCGTGTTCGGTGAACAGTTCCAGCAGGCAGGCATGGGGCACACGACCGTCGAGGATGACCACGGCGCGGACGCCTTCGTCGATCGCCTTCAGGGCGGTTTCGGTCTTGGGGATCATGCCGCCCGCGATGGTGCCGTCGGCGATCATCGAGCGGACCTGACCGGGGTGAAGCTGGGTCAGCACCTCGCCCGAGGCGTCCTTGACACCGGCGACATCGGTCAGCAGCAGCAACCGGTCGGCCTGCAGCGCGCCGGCGATGGCGCCGGCGGCGGTGTCGCCATTGACGTTGAAGGTCTCGTTATCCGCCATCCCCGTCGCGACCGGGGCGATGACCGGGATCATGCCGGCGCCGTAGAGGTCGCGGATGATCTGGACGTTCATTTCAACGGGGCGGCCGACAAAGCCCAGTTCGGGGTCGTCGGCCTCGCACACCATCATGTCGTCGTCCTTGCCGCTGATGCCGACCGCGCGCCCGCCCGCGTCGTTGATGGCCTGCACGATGCGCTTGTTGACAAGACCGGACAGCACCATCTCGACCACTTCGACGGTTTCCTTGGTGGTCACCCGTTTGCCGCGCACGAATGTGCTTTCGATGCCCAGTTTGGCCAGCATCTCGTTGATCATCGGGCCGCCGCCGTGGCAGACGATGGGGTTCATGCCGACCTGTTTCATCAGCACGAGGTCGCGGGCGAATTCGGCCATCGCCTCGTCATCGCCCATCGCGTTGCCGCCGAATTTGACCACGACGACCGCATCGGAATAGCGTTGCAGATAGGGCAGGGCTTCCGACAGGGTACGAGCGGTGGCGATCCAGTCCCGGTTCATCTTCTGCTTTCTCATGTTGAGGCCCTTATGCGACATGGCGACCCTAGAGCCGGTGCGTGGCAGCGTCCAGCCGCCGTCAGTCGAGATTGGCGATGATCGCGCGCAGGGTGGCGATACCCTGACCCTTGTCCGAAGAAGTGACGATCAGCTGCGGAAAGGCGGCGGGGTGCTTCTGCAATTCGGTCTCGACCTGCGCCAGAACGGGCTGCATCGCGTTGGGGCCCAGCTTGTCGGCCTTGGTCATGACCACCTGGAACGGCACGGCAGAGCGGTCCAGCAGCGTCATGATCTCGTGGTCCACGGGTTTGACGCCGTGGCGCGAATCAATCAGGCAGAAGGCGCGGCGCAGGGTCTGGCGCCCGGCCAGATAGGATTTCAGCAGCGCCTGCCATTTCGCCACCACGGCGACCGGCGCCTTGGCGAAACCATAGCCGGGCAGATCGACCAGATAGGCCTGATCGCCAAGCGCGAAATAGTTGATTTCCTGCGTGCGGCCCGGCGTGTTCGATGCGCGGGCCAGCCCCTTACGACCGGTTAGAGCGTTGATAAGGCTTGACTTTCCGACATTGCTGCGACCCGCGAAACAGACCTCGGGGCGGTCGGCGCCGGGCAGGCCGTCCATGGCGACCACGCCCTTGACGAAATCGACCGGCCCGGCGAACAGCTGGCGCGCGGCCTCGGCGGTATCGGGGTCGGGATCGGGGGCAGTGGGGAAGGCGACCTTCATGATTGCACCTTGTCTCCGATGGTGATGGCGCCGCCGGTGACCACTTCGGCGAAGATGCCGAAATTGGTATCGCCGTAATGCCGTTTCAGCGTGTCCAGCATGTCGATGTCGCGCTGACCGCTGCCGGTATTGGCGCTGGTCGCCTCGCAACGGCCGATATGGTCGGTGACGCGCAGCTCGACCGGGCCGATATGGAAGGTGTGGCCGATCAGATCACGCTCGGCAAAAGGTTCCCAGCCGTCGATCCACAGATTGCCGCGCCAGCGGTCGAGGCCGAGGCTTTGGCCGCTGCGCTGTTCCAGATCGGCCAGGCTGTTCAGCGACAGGATCGACAGCCAGGGCCATTTCTGGTCGGTCCAGATCGCCGCGCCATGCAGCAGGCGCGTGGGCGCGGGCGCATCGGCGGGCCACAGCGGGCGCAGCCAGTCCAGCAGCGCATCGCCGTCGCTTTGCGGGTCGAATGACAGTTCGGGCCGGTCGGGATGGCTCAGCACGATCCGGTCACCCTGCCAGCCGCCGCTGACCGCCTGAAGCGGGAATGAGGCGACGCCGCGCAGGAAACATGTTTTGGGCAGCCAGCGTTGCGGATCCGTGGCGTGACGCTCTCCGGTTTCGGTCAGGACGGCCCATTCGCGATCGCCGGGCAGGCGGCGACCGGGGGACAGCGTGACGCTGGCCAGCCCCTCGCCCCCGATCGACTTGATCGGGTGGCGGTGGATATGGGCCAGCGTGGCGGTCACTTGCCCTTACCCTCGCCCTTGTCCTGTGCGGATTTGCGCGAACGGGCGGGCAGCGAGGACCGGATATTGCCGAACAGGTCGGGCCGGTGGCCGTGCATCGACATGATCGTATATTGCTGGCCGATGGTGATCACGTTGTTGGTGATCCAGTACAGCACCAGCCCCGAGGCGAAACCGCCCAGCATGAACATGAAGATCCACGGCATCCAGGCGAAGATCATCTTCTGTGCCGGATCGGTGGGCGCCGGGTTCAGCTTTTGCTGCACCCACATGCTGATGCCCAGGGCGATGGCCAGAACCGGCAGCGACAGCGAATGCAGCAGCGTGCCCTGCGCCGGCGCGGCGAATGGCAGCAGCCCGAACAGGTTCAGCAGGCTGGAGGGGTCGGGCGCGGCAAGGTCGCGGATCCAGCCGACCCAGGGCGCGTGTCGCAATTCGATGGTGACGAAGATCACCTTGTACAGGGCAAAGAAGATCGGGATTTGCAGCAGCACTGGCAGACAGCCGGCGGCGGGGTTCACCTTCTCGCGCTTGTACAGTTCCATCATCTCTTTCTGGAACTTTGCGCGGTCGTCGCCGGTACGCTCTTTCAACTGCTCCATCTGCGGCTGCAATTCCTTCATCTTGGCCATCGAGATGTAGGATTTGCGTGCCAGCGGGAAGACCAGCAGCTTGAGAATGAAGGTCAGCGCGATGATCGACCAGCCCATATTGCCGATCATGCCATGCAGCCAGTGCAGCAGGCGGAAGATCGGTTTGGTCAGGAAATGGAACCAGCCCCAGTCGATCGAATCGACGAATCGCTGGATGCCGGGGGCCTCCTGATAGTCGTTGATGACCTCCCACACCTTGGCGCCGGCGAACAGATAGCCGCTGGATGTATGCTCGCCGCCCGCGGGCACGGTCTGCATCGGATAACGCGCCTCGGTCTGATAGATGTCGGCACTGTCGGCGTATTTGATAACGGCGGTAAAGGCCTGACCGGGCGCGGGTGCCAGCGTCGTCATCCAGTATTTATCGGTAAATCCGATCCAGCCATTGGCGTCGATATTCAGGATCTCGGCGCGGCCTTCGCGGTCCACGGGGTCCAGATCGGCGATCTTCTTGTATTTCAGCTCGACCAGTTGACCATCCTGCATACCGACGGCGCCTTCATGCAGCACAAAGAAGTTCTGCGTGTCGGGCTGGCCATGACGGGCGATGATGCCATAGGGGGCTGCGACGAAGGGGGCGTCGGAATTGTTGGACACGCTTTGCGAGACGGTGAACAGGTAATGCTCGTCCAGCTCGAAGGTGCGGCGGAAGACCTGACCGGCGCCGTTGTCCCAGATCAGCGTGACCGGCTGGCCCGGCGCAAGGGTTTCGCCCGATTCAAGCGTCCAGAGGGTCGAGGGGCCGGGCACCAGCGACGGATCGACACCGGCACCGGGCGTCCAGCCATAGACCGCATAATAGGGTTTCGACCCGGCGCTGTCGATTGCGGGTTCGGCGGTGGCGGAAGAGGGCGCCAGAAGCCGCACGGCGGACGAACCGGCGTCGAGGGTTTCCTTGTATTGCGTCAGTTGCAGATCGTCGATCCGCCCACCGGCCAGCGAGATCGACCCCGCCAGCGACGGCGATTCGATGTTGACGCGGGCGGCACGCGGGGTCTCGGCCTCGCTGTCGCCCAGATCCGCGCCGCCATTGGTTGCGGTGCCGGGCGGGACGGCGGCCCCGTCCTCGGTCTGGGTGATCGCGGGCTGATCGGGCCGTTGCTCGACCGGTTCCGGTGCGAATACGGTGTACCAGACCAGGATCACCAGAAACGACAGCACCGTCGCCAGGATGAGATTGCGGTTGTTGTCGTTCATTCCGTTTCCACCGTGCTTCCGCGTCAGTCGCGCCGGTTCAACAGAAGGGGCCATCAAAGGTCAAGCGGATTTGCCCCCGATCGGCCCCGGCACAAGGGGTTTTTACGAATCCGACCTGTTTCGGCAGGGCCGACGGTGTCAGCCCGTCCCTTTGCGCGCAAGGGGCAATATCGGTCCGATGTGGCGTTCGTGGTTTTCCAGAAAGCCAAGCGTGTCGCTGAACGGCATCGGGCGGGCAATGGCAAAGCCCTGCACCTGATCGCAGCCGATCTGGGCCAGAAAGGAATGTTCCTCTTTCGTTTCGACGCCTTCGGCCAGCGTAGCGATGCCCAGCCTGTCGGCCAGCGCAAGAATGGCCAGCACCATGCGTTGTTGGGCCGGATCGTGATCGCAGGCGGTCACGAAGCTGCGGTCGATCTTGATGCGGTGGACGCCGAACTGGCGGATGGCGTCGAGGCTGGCATAGCCGGTGCCGAAATCGTCCAGATCCAGATGGCAGCCGGATTGCGACAGCCGGGCCAGATTGCGCCGCGCCTGATCCGAGCAGTTGATCGGGCCGACCGTTTCCAGCACCTCCAGCACCAGCCGCGAGGGCAGCAGATCCTGTCGGTCCAGCTCCCAAAGGATGGCCGAGGCGAAATCCGGATCGGAAAGCTCGCAATCCGAGATGTTGAGCGAGACGGTCGGGACGCTGTGCCCGGCCTGATCCCAGCGTTTCAGCGCCGTCAACGACTGGCGCAGGATGCACAGCGACAGCGCGCCATGATCTGCCGGGGACATTCCCGGCATGAAGGCTGCGGGGTTCAACAGCCCGCGCGTGGGGTGATTCCAGCGTGCCAAAGCCTCGAACCCCGTCACGCGCCCGGAATCGCAGCAGATTTGCGGCTGGAAGAGTGCGGTGATCTGACCCTCTGACGCGGCCTGCGCCACCGTTGCGGGCAGGTGGCTGTCAGGGGCGGCGGAGTAGAGATCGAACAGGCTGATGCGGCCAAGCCGGTCGGCGGGCAGCATCGACAGCCGCTGGTGGGCGCATTGGATCATGTCCTCGGACGCCGCCTCACCGTCACGGATCAGCACCCCGGTCAGCACGGGATGGGCCTGATGCCCGGCCACGCCCACAGGCTGCTGGCCCTGATCCTGCAATCGCAAGGCGATACGCATCGCCTCGGTCTCTGACCGGTCGGATATGGTGATGCAGAACTGCCCCTGTCCGACGATCCGGATGGCATCCTGCTGACGGATCCCCCCGCCGAACCGCATCAGGACCTGCATCAACAGCTGTGTCAGCCCGGCCTGTCCCAGCCGGTTGGCCAGCAGCATCAGGTTTTCGACCCGCAGCAGCAGCACGGTATTGCACCCTTCGCTGTGGCGAGAGGGCAGAATACGGTCCCAGAAGGTCCGCCAGCGCGAATGCGATGTGTCAGTCACAGCATGTCCCCGTCATGGAATCACCTGACAAGGATTAGCGCCGAAAGCCTTATGTTAGGTTAATGTTCCTGAGGCCGCAGGCGAGGAATTTCGGTGGCATTTGAATCATCGGGGAAAAGCTGGCTGAAATCGAACAGCTTCGGGTCCAGCAGATGCGAGGGCCGCACATTCATCAGCGCCCGGAACATGACCTGACGGCGGCCGGGGCTGCGCGATTCCCATTCATCCAGCAGCTTCTTGACCTGCACACGCTGCAAACCCTCCTGGCTGCCGCACAGGTCGCAGGGAATGATCGGATACATCATGGCGCGGGCGAAACGGTCGCAATCGGCCTCGGCGACGTAGGACAGCGGCCGCAACACGGTCAGATCACCCTCTTCATTCAACAGCTTGGGCGGCATCGTTGCCAGACGTCCGCCGTGAAACAGATTCATGAAAAATGTTTCCAGAATATCGTCGCGGTGATGCCCCAGAACCACGGCGGAACAGCCTTCCTCGCGCGCGATCCGATACAGGTTGCCGCGCCGCAGCCGCGAACACAGCGCGCAATAGGTCCGGCCCTGCGGCACCTTTTCCTTCACGATGGAATAGGTGTCCTGATATTCGATCCGGTGCCTGACCCCGCGCCGTTTCAGGAATTCCGGCAGGACCGTCGCGGGAAAACCCGGCTGGCCCTGATCCAGATTGCAGGCCAGCAGATCGACCGGCAGCAAGCCGCGCCATTGCAGCTCGTGCAGCACCGCCAGCAGGGTATAGCTGTCCTTGCCACCCGACAGGCAGACCAGCCAGCGATCGCCGGGCCGGATCATGCCGTAATCCTCGATCGCGGCGCGGGTCTCGCGGACCAGACGCTTGCGCAGCTTGCGGAACTCGGTCGAGGAAGGGGCGCCCGCAAACAGCGGGTGGATCTCGGTATCGTCGGTATCGTCCAGCATCGCGGGGGTCCTTCAGCGGGTCTTGTCCGGCTGCTTGTTATCGGGAACGGGGTCGAAGCCGTGCCCGCCCCAGGGATGACAGCGCCCGATCCGCCGCAGCACCAGCCAGCCGCCGCGAAACGCGCCATGACGCTCCAACGCCTCCAGCGCATAGGCGGAACAGGTCGGCTGGAACCGGCAGCCATGCCCCACCCAGGGCGAAAAGAGCAGCCGATAGCCGCGGACCGGCAGCGCCAACAGATGCGCCAGCGGGCTCATTTATGAACCTTGCGCAGGGCAAAGGCCAGATCGTTGCACAGATCGGCGAAATCGCGGCCGGCCGTGGCTTGTGGCCGCCCGATCAGGACGTAATCCCAACCGGCGCGCGCAAGTCCGGGCAGACCCAGCCTTGCCACCTCGCGCAGCCGGCGCTTGGCGCGGTTGCGGGCGACGGCATTGCCCAATTTTTTCGAGCAGGTAAAGCCGACACGCGCCGGGCCATCGTCGCCCCGGTTGCGGGCCTGCAACAGAAAGCCCGCGGTTCCCTGACGGCGCGCACGGGCAGCGGCGAGGAAATCGGCGCGCTTGCGCAGGACGGGCAGGGGGTGTGCCTTCTCTCGCCCGGCCGGATCTTCCACGACAAACGCCGTCATGACCGCATCCCCCGGCTGGCGTTCAGCATTGGGATGGGACGATGACGGCATCACGAAAGCCTTGAATCGGCAGGTTTCCCTGCCCGATGGGGTCAGGCCGACAGACGTTTGCGGCCCTTGGCGCGGCGGGCGTTCAGCACGCGCTGGCCGCCTTTGGTGGCCATGCGGGCACGAAAGCCGTGACGGCGCGCACGAACAAGGTTCGAGGGTTGGAAAGTGCGCTTCATGGTCAGGTCTCCGGGTGATAGCTTGCGGTTGGCGAAAAGGCACAGAATCGGACAGCTCGTCCCATCCTGCGCGCATGCACGCCGGTTATTTGAAGTCGGCTGGATAGTGCAGACCGGCCTTGCCGTCAACCTGCAATGGATGGAATTTCCTTTACGGCGTGCAGAGGGGCAAAGACAGGGGAACTTCCGTGCGATCACATTCGTTTGATGTGCAATCCAGCAGTTCGGGGCTGAAAAGCTGGCCAAAGGACGTCACAACCGGGGCGACATGCGACTGAACACGATTTCCGGCCGATTCGCGGCGGTGACGATCATATTTGTCCTGCTGGCCGAACTGTTCATCCTGCTTCCGGCCCTGGCAAGCTTTCGGCTGGACTATCTGGAAACCCGGCTGGAGCGGGGGCAGATCGCCTCGCTGGCGCTGCTGGCAACGGATGATTCGCTGGCCAGCGATCTGGAATCGGAACTGCTGCAGAATGCGGGGGTCTTCAACGTCGTCCTGCGGCGGAACGATATCCGGCAGCTGGTGCTGTCCTCGCCCATTCCCGGCCCGGTCGCGGCGACCCATGACCTGCGCGAAGACGGGATGCCCGGCGCCATCCGCGATGCGCTGTGGACGCTGGCGGACAGTGAAAACCGGGTGATCCGGGTGATCGGGGCGCCGGTCAATCAGGCCGGGCAGCTGATCGAGATCACCATGCCGACCGAACCCCTGCGCGATGCCATGATCGAATTCGCGCTGCGCCTGCTGGTGCTGTCGGCGACATTCGCGATCCTGACCGCCACCCTTCTGAACCTTGCGGCGCAGCGGCTGATTCTGGTGCCGATCCGCCGGGTCATCAGCAATGTCACCGCCTATGCCAAATCGCCCGACGATGTGCGCCATATCATCACCCCCGATGCGCGGCTGGCCGAACTGCGCGAGGCCGAGTCCGCGCTGGAGGCGATGCAGAAGACCGTCACGTCCTCGCTGAAGCAGAAGGAGCGTATGGCCCAGCTGGGGCAGGCGGTGGCCAAGATCAGCCACGATCTGCGCAATATCCTGACCACGGCGCAGATCTTTGCCGACCGGCTTGAGGACAGCGCCGATCCCAAGGTGCGCCGCGCCGCGCCAAAGCTGGTCAACTCGATCAGCCGTGCGGTCAATCTGTGCGAAACCACGCTGGCCTTCGGCAAGGCCGAGGAACCGGCGCCGCTTCTGTCACGCTTCAACCTGTCGCAACTGGTGACCGAGGTGATCGAGGCCGAAACCCTTGCCGGAGAGGCCGCAGGCCGGGTCGAGTTCCTGACCGACATCCCGCCCAGCCTGACCATCCGCGCCGATCGCGACCAGCTGTATCGGGTGCTGTCCAACCTGTCGCGCAATGCCAGGCAGGCGATCGAGGGCACCGGCCAGCCCGGCACGGTCGAGATCGGTGCAGGCGAAACCGACAGTGAATGGTGGCTGCGCGTCGGCGATACCGGCCCCGGCCTGCCCGAGAAGGCGCGCGAATACCTGTTCCAGCCCTTCACCGGCAGCGTCCGCAAGGGCGGCACCGGTCTGGGCCTGTCCATCGCCGCCGACCTGATCCGCGCCCATGGCGGCCGGCTGGAGCTGCTGCGCAGCGACGAGGAGGGCAGCGAGTTCATGATCCACCTGCCGCGCGACATCGGCATCATGCCCCTGCGCCACGGCGCGGCGGCACGCTGAATTTTTTCTCGATCCCCTCTTGCATCCCCCGAGGCAGAGGGATAGATCACCGCCCTACGACGGACCCGTAGCTCAGCTGGATAGAGCACCAGACTACGAATCTGGGGGTCGGGCGTTCGAATCGCTCCGGGTCCGCCATATTTTCCAGATACTTAGACAAGTGCCCTTCGGGGCGGTTGAGACGCGGTTGAAACGCCGGTTGATTCATCTGTTCTCAACCAGTTCTCGTGCGCAGCTGGATCACCTTGTTCACCGATTCGCTGCGTTCGCGGATATAGCGATCCGTGGTCGAGGCCTGCGCATGGTTCGCTTGGTGCTGCAGCTCGATGTGGGACGCCCCAGCGCGCTTGGCGTGGTTGATCGCACCCGCCCGAGTGTCCATGCACCAGATATGATCTGGAACCTGCGCCGCCTTCCGATAGCGCGCGAACAGCGTTGCCCATCTCCGCTTCGAATAGGGGACGCCATTCCTCTGCACGATCACCGGCCCGACCCGGCTTCCATTGGGGATCTCGGCCAGGCGCCTGCGGAGATCCGGGACCAGCATCAGGTCGTAGACCAGCTCGTCGGGAAGGGTCTCCTCGGTCTTCGATGGCGTCTTGCGCAGAACGGTCAGATCGCGGTCGATCATGTCCCACGTGAGGCCATCGGCCCAATACTTGCCGTTCTTCCTGATGCCGCCGACATCCCCGGCCAGCCATTGACCACGCACATCGACCGCCCGCAAGGTCAGCCACCACTGAAGCGACAGGCCGAGGGCGAACATATGATCCATGGCGTCGTCGGCGGCTGCGATAATGGCCGTGATCTGCGCCTCGGTCGGCGAGACGGCCCTAGCGCGAACGCCCTTCACGCGGATCTTCCGCAGCACATCCTCAACTGCTTTTGCGCCCTCGAAATGAACGGACACGCCATAGCTGATCAGGATGCGAAGCGCCGTGAACTGCCGCTTCTGATAGGCGGTAGATCGGCCGTTGGTTGCCATGGCGCGCTGCCAGCCCTTGATCTCGGGCAGCGTGCCATCGCGGACCATGGCTGTGCCGATCGCTTCTTCCCAGCGCGTCATGTTGCGGCGGTATTCTACCTTGGTGTTCTCCTTCAGGTCCTGAAACGGGCTGAAATCGTCGGTAAGATATGCCGCGATCAGGTGTTTCCAGGTGCCCGGCTCGATCTTGGGTTCTGCGTTGTCGAATCAGCGCAGCATTTCCCGCGTGTATTCTCGCGCGAGTTGAGCGCGCATCTCACCGTTGTCATCGCCGATACGGCCCGGCAGCCGCCTTGGGGTTTTCGGAAAGCCCGCATCCACGAATTTTTTGGTGGGCTTCCAGTATAGCCAGTCCTTGGTTCTGGCTGTGTTTGGGGCGTACAGCGGATCGCTGCCGTCCCAGAGGGCAGGGCGATAGTCCATCGCGGTTCCTCCTAAAGCTTGGCGAGATTGACCCCGCCGATTCTGTCAGGGAAATCCTGACGACCGGCAGGGTCGGCAACGCGCCGACGCTTGGCAAGCCATGCATCAACATCCGCTTTCAGCGTAAACCCTGTAAGGGGGTCGCGCGGCGGAAAGCCCTCGGCCTCGAGGCGCTGCCGCTCGCGCTTCAGCCAATCGTGGGATCGACCAAAACGAGCAGCAATCCAGTGTTCGGAGCCGTAGGCTGCCACGGCATCGAAGGTCCTGTCACTTGCTGGCTTGCCCATCAGAACATCACCTCCTGTCGTGCATCGATCCTGTCCATCCACCGGAAATCCGGGTCTGCCTTGCCCTGTGTTCGCCCGCGCGGATCGCGCCGGTCCCAGATGAACCATGCATTGCGCTGCGGTGGGCTTCCCTCGCCGGTGAAGTCCAGCTTCCAGCGCATTAGGTAGCACCAGCTGGACGGGTGACGGCCATATGTCGATCGGCTTCGACCAATCGACCGGGGACCTGACCGCGACCATGTATGACATCGCGGGCAACGTTGTGTCGTCGGCGCGTCAGACCATCGTCAGGGATTCGGTCGCGGGTGCCGGTCGGGCCATGCGCCAGACCAAGTCTTTCGGGGGGCGTCTCTGATGGCGATATTCGTCTATCCTTGGCCCCCGGTCGGCGTCGTCGGGGCGGAATGGACCCATATCGCTCCGGTGGCCCGGCTGCGTTCGGCACTGACCGGGCGGGATCAGATGCAGGCCTCGCAACCGAGGCGTCGGGTCGCCACGATCACGGTGTCGGCGCTGGCCGCCGGGCGCATGGGCGCGGGCTATTGCGAGATGCTGAAACAGCTTCTCGACGGAGGCATCCACGCCGTCCGGCTGCAATCCTCGCCGATCAACTGGTGGCTGGATGAATTGGCGCGGCGGGGCGCGACGATGAATTCCATGCCACTTGCGTGGCGGGCAGGCAGCGGCCCGAACCCTCTGGCATGGCAGGTTGGCCCGGGGCCCAACCCTCTGCGCTGGTATAGCGGCATCGTCGTGCGCGGGGGCGTTCCTTCGGCGTCCGGAGCATGGACCACGCTTCCGGCTTGGGGGCTGCCTGCCCGGACGCGCGTCGGTGCGCCGGGTGACTTTATCCGGATCCATGATCTGGCCGACGATTCGGTCAGCGAAGTGGCCCGGCTGATGCGTGAGGCGGTGACCAATGCGGCTGGCGAAGTGGCCCTGAAGCTGGATCGCATGCCGTCGATATCGAATGGGCGCATCAGCATGGCAGGTCAGGATGAGGCGGTGTTCCGGGTCGATGGTGCGCTGCCGCGCGCCGTCCAGCCGATCTCGGGCGACTGGTCCTATACGTGGAATTTCCGCGAGGTCTTTGCCGAAGAGGTCGGCGGTCTCAGCGAAAGGCCGAACACATGGAACTGACCCGAGACGTTCCGCCCGCCCTGATGACCGCCATTTCGGGCGGATATTTCCACCCGGTGGTTCTGGCTTATATCGACTGGCCCGGCGCGCCGCTGCGTGCCCATAGCGGCCGTGGCAATATCAGTTGGGACGGACAGACCTGGCTGGGCGTCGGCAAGTTCGGATCGGTGGATGTGCCCGAGGAGGCCGCCGCGGGTATTCCGACCGAGTTCACCATGATGCTGGTCACGGATTTCCCTGATCTTGAGGCCTATACCGATACCGCCATCAAGGGCGCCGATGCCTCGATCTACATGGGCGAGGTGTCTGAGCGCGGCGGCAACAGCCTGATCGGCGCGGTCGAGGTGTCCACCGGTACGGCAGACGGGCTTGGCATGACGGTCGAGGTCACCGACGAAAACGGCCAGCCGGTCACCATGTTCGGGCTGCGGGTCACCGTCACCACCGGTCCCTCCTATCGCTCGATGGCCGCCATTGCCCACAGCCATGAGGATCAGTCGCGGCAATACCCGGCCGACACCGCCGGGCGCCACCTGATGTTCGCCCAGTCGCTGGCAGAAAAGACCTACTGGCCAGAGCCGTGAGCGGAAAAATCTACCTAAGGTTGACGAGGCAGGTTCTTGCGAACACCGGAATCAGCAAAGATTGACAGGAAAACCAACTAAAAAGAGTGACGTTGCGCAACTAATGGTTGCAAATGTTTGATTTAGGCGTCTTCTTGCCTGAGCGCATAAGCGATTTTGCGCCTGTTTGCGGTAACGAGTCCATCGAAATGTCGTGATTGCACGACCTTCTGAAAAGGACGGAAAATGCCCTACTTTACTACCCTACCTGACTCCCTGCTTGATCTGGATCTGGACACGCCAATACTTTCGATTGGTGAAAATACCGTGTTGAACACATTGCCAGATTCGACAGAATTCAGCTTCTTCGATGTTGGGGTCGGTGGCGACGATACTTTGGAGCGTGGGGAGGGCGTTTCGCTACTCGACGAAAACGAGAACCCCCTACAGAACCTGACCTACGGTGGAGAGGCGACGACGTCGAATGCGAATGCAGGGGTAACACTTACCAACCCGCTTTTTCCTCCCATCCCCGCAGATTTTGGCTCTTTGAACGTTACGCTGAATCCCGTGACCGGCAGCATCATGTCCGATGCCGAGGGAAACGTATATTTTGTTTCCGACGAACCGCTGGACGAAGATCACCTCAGTGTCACGGTTGACTTCAGCCTGCTTGGGCTGAACGCTCCAACGATCACTGTGCCGATTTCAGGGTTGGAAGATGCATTGGCCGACACCATCGGAGATATTCCCTTGATCGGCGCTCTCACAAACCAGATCACTGATTTGGCCATGAATGCCGTTCAGAGCACCCTGGATGCCGCCATCCAGAACATGTCCTACAATCCCGACGGAACTTTCGACATTCCGGAAGGTCAGTTTACCTGCTTTGCCGCAGGCACGATGATCGAAACGCAGAACGGGCCGGTTGCAGTCGAGGATCTCGAGATCGGGGACATGGTGTTGACCAAGGATGAAGGCTACCAACCGATCCGATGGATCGGCACTGCCAGAATCCCCGCCGTCACGTTGAGCCGCAAACCGAACCTTCGCCCGATCCGGATCAAGGCAGGCGCATTGGGCGAGGATGTTCCGAGTTCTGACCTGCTCGTTTCACCACAGCACCGCATTCTGGTCCGCTCGCGCATTGCGCAGCGTATGTTTGGAACGGTCGAGGTTCTGGTCGCTGCCAAGCAGCTGTTGCAGCTGGATGGTATCGATTATGACGACGGCGTGGCGTCTGTGGAATATGTCCACATTCTGTTCGACAAGCACCAGGTGATCGTATCGAACGGTGCCGAAACCGAAAGCCTGTTCACGGGCCCACAAGCTCTTGAAGCGGTTGGCGAGGCCGCCCGCGCAGAAATCCTTGAGTTGTTCCCCATGCTTGAAGAAGTTGGCGCAATTGCAGAGGCGGCGCGGACCATTCCTTCGGGTAGGCAGGCACGCAAACTGTCAATGCGGCTGATGCAGAACAAACAGGCTGTGGTCAACTGATCCAGAGCGATTAGATCAACGACAAATACAAGGCCGGGGCAAAGCTCCGGCCTTCTTCATTGGCTCCGCGGCAGGCTCATTCGGGCAGGCTTCGGGGCCTTGTTATTTGGAGCGCAGCTTGGCGAAAACTCCGGCTCACGTCATGTCCGAGGTCGAACGTAAGCGCGACGCCGATCCCCTCCTGCCATTTTTGAGTTGATGCCTTCATTCTCCACGCACATGTGCGGCGGAGGTTTTGGATTTGGAGAGAGACGGCAAAATGGGCGTCCAATTGGACGGCTCTATAGGCGTCGGGGTCTCGCGGCTTGAGGTGATCGGGGGGCCAAGCGGTCGTCGGCGGCGGACGAAGGCAGAGCGGGCGCGGATCGCGGCGGAGAGCATGATGCCCGGGGTGACGGTCGCAGATACTGCGCGCAAGCACGGCACGACCCGCTGGCAGATTTACGATTGGCGCAAGCAGATACGCAAAGGTAATTTGGTGGTGCCCGAAAGCGTGGCGGCCTTGCCGTTCTTCGCGGAACTGGTGGTTGATGACAGCGCGACTGAGGCTTCGGCGGCCGTCCCCGGGTCTGATCTCGAAATCGTGGTGGGCGACATCGTCATCCGCGCGGGTCCTGGTGTCGACGAGGGCCAACTGACCCGGGCAATCCGCGCGGCACGGGCAGCGGCGTCGTGATGTTCGGCCAGGGCGGCCCGGTGAAGGTCTTCGTGGCGACCCGGCCTGTCGACTTTCGCAAGGGGATCGACGGTCTGGCACTGGCGGTGCAGGAGATGTTCGGGATGGACCCGTTCTGCGGAGCCGCCTTTGTGTTCCGAGCGAAGCGGGCGGATCGGATCAAGCTCTTGATCTGGGATCAGACCGGGATGGTGCTGGTTCACAAGCGGCTCGAGGGCGGCAAGTTCGTCTGGCCACAGGTGCGCGACGGGGTCATGCGCATGTCCGGAGCGCAGTTTGCAGCGCTGTTTGAGGGCGTGGATTGGCGGCTGGTCCGACCCGAACGGGCGCGGCGCCCGCTGGCGGCGGGGTGACTGGCAGGCTGCGTCGAAACGCCTGTTTTTGCTGGCCTGCAAGGGCATCCTGTGATTCACTTCCCGCCATGGAAACAGCTGATCTTGCGCGCGAAAACGCCCTGCTGAAGGCCCGCCTCGCCGAGGTGGAGGCGACGCTGGCCGAGACGCAAGAGGCCAATCGGCGGCTGCAGGATATCCTGCACGCGGCGCAGCGCGAGAAATTCGGCAAGCGCTCCGAAAAGCTCTCGCCCGACCAGTTCAACCTGCCCCTGGAAGATGCCGAATTTGCTCAAGGTGTGCTCGAGGCAGCACAAGAAAAGGCCGAAGCGGCGATGCAGCGGGCGCGCGGGGAAACACCCCGCAAGCCCAAGCGCAACCGCGGGCATCTGCCGTCCCATCTGCCTCGGGTTGAGCGCGTGATCGAGCCTGCCAGCACGCTCTGTCCCTGCGGTTGCGGCGAGATGTCCAGGATCGGGGAAGACGTGTCCGAACGTCTCGACGTGATCCCCGCCCAGTTCCGGGTGCTGGTCACGCGGCGCCCGAAATACGCCTGCCGCCGTTGCTCGCAAGCTGTCGCGCAGGCCCATGCCCCCGAGCATGTCGTGCCCGGCGGGCTGCCCACGGAACTCTTCATCGCCTGGATTATCGTCTCGAAGTTCGGTGACCACCTGCCGTTTTATCGGCAGGCCGAGATCTTCAAGCGGCAAGGGATCGATCTGGACCGCGGCACACTCGGCAACTGGGTCGGGCGCGCCTGTTTCCACCTGATGCCCGTCATCAACCAGATGCGTGCCCATCTGCGTGGCGCAGACCGCATCTTCGTGGATGAAACCCGCGCGCCGGTGCTGGAACCGGGCCTGAAACGCACCAAGAGCGGATTCTTCTGGGCCGTCGTATCCGATGATCGCGGCCATGGCGGGGCTGGCCCACCCATCGTGCTCTTCCACTATGCCCCTGGCCGGGGTAAGGCGCATCCGCTGAACTTCCTCGCCGGATACCACGGCCGCTTCCTGCAATGCGACGCCTACCAGTCCTACAACGCGATGACCGAGATCGCGCGCGACAATGGCCCGTGGCAACTGGTCTATTGCTGGACCCATGTCCGCCGCCGCTTCGTAAAGCGCTTCGAGAGCGATGGTTCACCCATTGCCGAGGAAATGCTGCGCCAGATCGCGCTGCTTTATCAGATCGAGAAGTCCGTGCGGAGCAAGGAGGCCGCTATGCGCCTTGCTGCCCGGCGTGAGCATTCGGCCCCGATCATCGCGGCGCTGAAACCCTGGCTGGAAGCCCAACTCTCGCGCATACCGCAGAAATCCCAGCTTGCCGAAGACATCCGCTACTCCCTCGCGCACTGGCCCGGACTGATCCGCTTCCTCGAGCACGGCATGCTGGAACTCGACACCAACCCGGTCGAGAACCAGATCAGGCCGATTGCCCTGACAAGAAAAAATGCACTCTTCGCCGGGAATGAAGTCGGCGCCGAAAACTGGGCTATGCTCGCCTCGCTGGTCGCTACCTGCAAGATGTCCGACGTGAACCCGGTCGACCATCTCGCCGCCACACTGCGCGCCATCCTCGACGGTCACCCACAAAGCGGTATCGAAGACCTCATGCCATGGCGCTTCAACCAGCCGTCAAGCCTCGCAGCATAGGGCCGCAACGTCGCGCTTACGGTCGAACGCGTCATGTCGCGCCCGTTCGAATGGGGGCGGTGCGACTGCTGCACCGCCGCATGTGATGTGTTCGCGGCGCTGTGGGGATTCGATCCCATGGCGCCGGTGCGCGGCTATCACGGCGCGCGCGAGGCCGCGCAGCTGATGGCCCGTCCCGGTGGTCTTGCCGCGCTGGCAGATGATCTGACCCGCCGTGCGGGCCTGCGGGAAGGCCACGCCGTCGGCGGGCTGGCGATCGTCACGCCTTCCGCACCATCGGGGCGCCCGTCGATCCTGATCTGTATTGAGCCGGGCTTCTGGGCCGGAAAATCACCAAACGGCTTCGCGATCCTGCGATGCGCCGACAAGGGCTGGCATGCGTAAACTGCTGATGATCCTTGCAGTTACCCACAAGTGGTGCGGCGAATTGATTCACCCACCAGACTTGGCCTTGCCTGAGCACAAGCGATCATGATTCGTCATGTGGCACCGAATAATTGAGGTGCAGACATGGGACAGAGTTGGGTGGAAACGGAAACGGCCGGATGCGATCTGGGAGATGTCAGGCTGAACAGGCGGCTTGAGGCAATGCTCGAGGCCCTCGGGGAACGGCCGGGAAAATCGCTGCCGACGGCATTCCAGGACTGGTCGAATACCAAGGCCGCCTACCGCTTCTTTGCTAACGGCAATGTCAGCGAGGACAAGATCCTCGAGGGCCATTTCGCTGCCTCTGCCCTGCGCATCCGGGCAACCGATGGTCCCATCCTGATCCTGCAGGACACCACGGAATTCTCCTTCAAGCGTTCGGCTCCGGAGAAGGTGGGGTTCACGACGGTGTCGACTGGACGCAAACTGAAGGAAGGTCGCTATCAGAAACATGCGGTCTGCGGGCTTTTGATGCATGCCAGCATGGCCATCACGCCGGATGGGCTGCCGCTCGGCCTGACGGCGGCCAAGTTCTGGTCGCGCAGCAAGTTCAAGGGAACCGCCGCTCTTAAACGGAAGATCAATCCGACCCGGGTGCCGATCGAACAGAAGGAAAGCATGCGCTGGCTCGACAATCTGCGCCTGTCCACCGAACTGACAGGGGTGCCAGAGCGCTGCGTGCATATCGGTGATCGGGAAAGCGACATATACGAACTCTACTGCCTGTCCGAAGAACTCGGGACCGGGTTCCTCGTCCGCAGCTGCGTCGACCGTCTGGCGGAGGATGGCGGCACGACCATTGCCAAGGTGATGGCAGAGGTGCAGTCCAGCGGCACCCACGAGGTCCGGTTCCGCGATGCGCAGGGCAAGGATCATTGCGCCGTGCTCTCGGTCCGGCACGCTACAATGACGGTCCGCCCGCCGATCGGAAAGCAGCGGAAATACCGGCATCAGAATCTTCAGATCATCCATGCCGAGGAGCTTGACCCGCCGGAAGGCCGGGTGCCCGTCTTCTGGAAGCTGATCACGAACTTGCCGGTGGCGACCCACGCGGACGCAATCCACAAGCTCCAATGGTATGCGCTGCGCTGGAAGATCGAGACATTCTTCCGGACCCTGAAGACCGGGTGCCGGATCGAAGAGCTGCGCCTGGCCACGGCTGATCGACTGGCAAACTGTATCGCGTTGTGCTGCGTCGTGTCCTGGCGCGTGTCATGGATGACGATGCTCGGCCGAGAGGTGCCGAAAGCATCGCCTGCTGCCGTCTTCACCGACGCCGAACGCCAACTGCTCGAGCGCACAGCGCCCGAGAGCAAGCAAAAGCTTCCGCGTGACCTCGATTTCTATGTCAGACTCGTCGCGCGGCTCGGCGGCTATCTCGATCGGACCTCCGATGCGCCACCAGGAACCACCGTCATATGGCGCGGCCTCTCCCGCCTCGCCGATCTTGTCGAAGGCGCTCGCATCGCCGAAACACCATCATCCGAGACATATGGGTAACTGCAAGCTGATGATCACCACTGCGCTGGTCGGCTTTTCCATGGCCGAACCGGCCGAGGCGGCACCGGTCGGCGTCTGGGTCGCTTCCGCGATCGGTCTCAGCGCCGGGACCGCCGCCTTTGCCGTTGTCGCGGGCGTGGTCACCATGGCGATCTCGGTCGGCATCAACCTGATTGCCCAGAAGCTGCGCGGCAAACCAAAGCAAGAGGCCGTCCGGGCCGAACTGACCCGCCCGACATCGCTGCCCGCCTATCGCTTTGTCTATGGCAAGACCTGGGCACCCGGCACGCCGGTCGGCTTCAAGGTGGTCGGGCGTGTGCTCTATATCTGCTACCTGCTGAACAGTCGGCCATCGGCGGGGCCGTTCACCGTCCTCTTCGACAAGCGGCAGGTCGAGAAAGACGGCAATGAGTTCGATTTCGGGGTGAATGGCGGGGCACGGGCAACCAATTCGCCCTTCAGCTGGCCCGGTGGTTTCGCCTCCCATGCCACCTATTGGATCGGCAGGGGTGACCAGACCACATGCCCGGCGCGGATCGTCAGTGAAACGGATGGGTATTTCACTGCCTCGGATGCATGGCGGGGCCGCACGGTTCTTTGGGCGCGGCTGGAATTCGGCCCCGACGAAAGCGCGCGGGAACGCTGGCCTGCCAGCCCGCCCGAACTGAACGTCGATGGCAACTGGTCGCTGGTCGAGGATCCGCGCAGCGGCGGGGCGGCCAGTTTCTCGCGCAATCAGGCGCTGATCGTTCTGGATGCGCTGCGCAACAACCCGGTGCGGCCCTATGATGATCGCTATCTGCGTCTCGACACATTTTCCTGGGCGGCGGATGTTGCGGATCAGACCGTGCCGGTCAAGGTCGGCGGCACCATCCCGTGTTATCGCTGCGACGGGGTGCTGGTGTTCAGCGACGGCGCCGAGCTGGAGGATCAGCTGGAGCCACTGTTGGCAGCGGGCGGATCGCGTCTGACCCGGATCGGCGGCAGGCTGGGCATCATCCCGGCCACGCCTCGCGCCAGTGTCAGGACGATCACCGATTTCACCGATGGCCAGCCGCTGGATCTGGTGCGCTGGGGATCATCGGATGACCTCTATACCGAGGCTGTCGCCCGCTATCCGGCCCCCGACCGCGCCTATGAAAGCGCCGAGACCCCGGTCTATGTCGTGCCGGGCGCACAGGCTGCCGATGGCGGCGTGGCCAAGCGCCTGCAACTCGATCTGGATTTCGTGACCGATTACCGGCAGGCCGGGCGCTTGGCAAAGATTGCGGTGGAACGCAGCCGGTTGCAGCGCAGGATCAGCGGCGAGCTGTTCCCCGATTGCTTCGATCTGGTGGCCGGATCTGTCTGCGACGTTGATCTGGGCGCGCCCTATGGATCGTGGCAGGGGAAATACGAAGTCGAGAGTATCGCCCCGACCGCAGGCATCAACGATGATGAATCGATCACCATCCGCCTGCCGGTGACATTGGCCGAAAGCTCGGACGCGGTCTTTGCCTGGAACCCGGCCACGGATGAACAGGATGTCATGCCGGGCGCTTTCGATGGTGGCATTGGTCGCGTCCAGCCACCACCAGCGATCGTGATGACGACTGGCACGGCTGCGGCTCAGCAAAGCGGCGACACGGTCATTCCGGGTGTGATCGCGGCGTGGAACGGATCTACCTCGGCATCGGTCACTGGCTATGAGTATGAATGGATCGAGCATAGCCTGCTGAACTTCACGCTTGCAATCCGGCCCGGTGGCAAGCTGCCGCTGGATGCGGCGGACGAACTGGGCGTGTTTACGGTCCCGCTGCAGTTCGTGGTGATCGGCGCTGAATACCAGATCCGGGTGCGCTCGATCGGCATCTATGGCGAATCCGACTGGATCACATCAGATCCGATAATCGCGGCAGGACCATCGTCCGCGGTTGCCGTCCCTGCCGCGATCACGGCCACAGCCCAGAGTGCAAACCGGATCAATATCACCACCACCCAGGCCAGCGACAACAACGCCCGGCATCTGCTGATCTACGGCAATGACGTGAACACTTCACTGACGGCCGAGCTGCTCTGGACCGTTGCCGCCGGCGCATCCGTGTCGGTCACGCGGTCCGAAACCGGTCTGAGCAGCGCCACCACCCGATACTATTTCGCGCGCGCTCGCGACCAGTTTGGGAACCTGTCCGGTTTCACCGACAGCGCCAGCGCAACCACAGCCTGACATCGAGAGGGACACATGCCCGCACCGGCCACCTTCAATCTGCCGACCTATGGCTCGGCACCGAACCAGTATTCGACCGAACAGGCGCTGGAAGCGGCGGTTCAGGCGTTTGTGGATGAAGTGTATGATGCGTTTCAGACCAATACCGCCAAATCCTTCCACACCCGCGCCGCCGCCGTCAGCGCCGGGCAGGCTGCATTGCCCAACACTCTGGGCATGATCGCCACACGCGAGGGCGATTACATCGTCTATCGTGCGCCGGGACTGACCGCAGATGATCCACTGTTCGCGACCGCGCCTCGCTGGGGGGTGATGCTGCGGGTGCCGAGTGCTGCTTTGCTCGATGACAAGGCGGACGTTGCCGAACTGACCGCCGAAGCGGCTCAGCGGGAGGCTGCGGATGACGCTCTGGCGCTTGGTCTTGATGCGGAAGCGCAATCCCGTGTCGAAGGGGACGAAGCGTCCATCGAACTGGCAACCGTCGGGGCCATGCAAGACGCAGAGTTTCACAGTGGCCCGGAAGATCGGCAATTCACTCCGCTGATGATCAACGGCGAGGCCTACGCGCTGGTCGATCAGGACGCTCGGTTTCTGCTGCCGGGCGAAGCCGAATTTCACGGCTACGATGAGGGGTGGCAGGCGGCGCTGACCACTGGCGACAACACCCTGATCCGCGTCGATGGCACGGGTCAGGTTGTTCCGGCGGTCGATTCCGAATTTCACGGCTATGCCGATGATTGGTCCTATGTGCTGGCGGCGGGTGATCGGGCGCTGATGCTGATCGACGCAGACGGAAATCCCATCGGCAGCGGTGGCCCGTCTGCTGGCAGCCCCCTGATCGGCTATGTCGATGGCACCGACCTGCGAGCCGTGGGTGCGACGGATGAGGTTGCGGCGCCCCTTGGCAGCTATCAGGCGCTGGCCCTTGACGGTGGATCGCCTGCATCAGTGCGTGCGATCATCGACTGGCCGGCGCTTGGTCCGTCTCGGGTGGTGGCTGCTGGCGCCGGGCTGTTGGTGCCCGATCAACAGCAGGTTCTGCATGTCATGATCGGCCTCGGTCAGTCTCTGATGGTCGGCTCGACCTCGGCATCGTCTCTGGTTTCGACCGAGCAGAATTGGCCGGACTGGGTGATGATGTTCAGGCGCGGTGACGGGCTGTCGGATGTGCGCATGGGTCTCGTGACTTCGGATGGCGACGGCGCACCGGCGCTCGATCCCGATGACCTGATCGGCTTCGAGCCGCTTGTTGCTCGTGTCGGGCAAGGTGCTGGATCGCGGGGCGAGACGCCGATAGAGGCGCTTTGTCGGGCTTTGCAGGCGCAGGCCAAGGCGCTGAATGCGCGGCACCGCATGCTCGCCTTTACCGCAGCGATGGGCGGGACCCCTTACAATAGTCTGAAAAAGGGCACCCAGACCTACACCAATATGCTGCTGGCGCTCCAGCGCGCACAGGCGCTTGCCGAGGCGCAGGGATGGCGGGTCATAGTGGACGGATGCGTGGTCAGGCACGGAGAGGGTGACGCGACCAGCAATATCTATGACCAGATGCTGACCGAATGGCAGTCTGATGTTGATGACGATGTCAAAGCGATCACCGGTCAGGATGCGACGGTCAAATTCGTTGTGGCACAGACCAGCAGCTTTTCCGGTCCGGGGAATGCTTCTCGCCGCATGCTGGATGCACATAATGCCAATCCGCACATTAATCTCTGCGGCCCGGATTATCCGTTCGCTGACCTCTACCACACCGATTTCGTTCATATGACCGGGCCGGGATATTTTGTGTCTGGCGAGTATCTGGCCCGCGCATGGCGGCAGGTGCTGTGGTCCTCGCAAGGCAAATCATCGATCACGCAGATGCTGTCCGCCACGCGCACCGGCACCAGCGTCGTGATCGATTACGAGGTGCCGGTCGCGCCGCTGGTCATCGACACTGTGACCGTGCCAGAGCGGGACGTGGCAGGATTTCGCTATCAGGACAGCACCGGGTCGATCGCGATCGCCAGCGCCGCTGTCACCGGCCCGGCCCAGATCACGCTGACTCTGGCGTCGGCTCCGAGCGGGACATCCGAGCAGGTGCTTTATGCCTCGCTGGGGCATGACGGCACACCCCGCGAAGA
Organism: Paracoccus alcaliphilus; assembly: GCF_028553725.1. Lineage (NCBI taxonomy): Bacteria > Pseudomonadati > Pseudomonadota > Alphaproteobacteria > Rhodobacterales > Paracoccaceae > Paracoccus > Paracoccus alcaliphilus. The sequence continues at coordinate 255,950 of NZ_CP067124.1, read as the reverse complement.
AGCGACCATTCCGCGCGGAAATGTCCGCGACTCTGCGCCCGACATTTCACTCTTTGACGGCCGGCCACTCCGCAATTGGGCCTGCCATCAAGATATCACCGTCACCGTAAACTGAGGATCAGTGCATGCGCCCTATCATCAATCACCCCGGAATCGCCATCGCACCTGATGCCGCCTTGCCGCAGATCACCCGCACGCCCGAGGGTGCCGCCATGGGCGGTGTTCCCGGATGGGAAATCTTCACCGATCCCGACTATCCGTCTGGCGGATCGACGCTGGATCGGACGCGGGCTAATAGCGTTGTGCCGATCGATAGCGCATCGCTGTCATATGGGGTCATCAACGGACAGCCTGCATTTAGCATTCCGGACGGGACCCCCAGACGGATGTTGCCCTCCAGCCAATTTCCCCGGCCCTTCTGGACTGTATTTGCGGTGGTGGAGGTCACGGAGAGTGCTGGCGACAAGCTTCTGGCCCGCTCCGTAACCGATCAGGCCGACCCGACAAGAAAGTCGGTGCGGATGGGACTGAATAACACGGCCACCGCCCTCACGATCTGAAGCGGCGGGGTCTCTGGGTCCGATAATATCTTGCTGACCTATGCTCTACCCAGCGGCAGCTTGGTGGGGCGTCCGGCACTGGTCATGTTCTGCGGCTCCGCCCACGGTGCCAGCATCTGGCTGGATGGAGAGGAGGTCGCCCGTGGAAATATTGACGCGCGGATGACAGATGGCACGGCGGCAGGACAATGGTATTGGCACTATGCCTCCCGCATAAATATTGGCATGAGCGGCGTTCTCGCGACCGATCTCGGGCTGGCCGAGAATGCCGGTTATCGACGCCGCATGGAGGCATTCCTGCTGGGCAAATACGGGATCAGCTAAGGCCGTTTCGCCAGATCGCGCAAGGCATCAAGAGGCGAGAGCGACTGCCATTCCGGGTCGTTGCATCGACGACAATGCCAGAAATCATGATCGCCATCCCCCGCGAATGTTGCGAGGTGGCGATCAGAAAAAAGGATCGTGGCGCCGCACTTTGAGAATGACGCCCAAGCGTCAGTTGGGCGGTTCTGGCACATCGATTCCCCCGTCTGCTTGCAGCACTTGCGCTCGAACAGAAAAATCGGCGGAAACCGGCTACATCGTCGGTTCTGAACAACGCGGTTATGCCGCGCCCTGCATCTGAAGTGGTCTGTTAACGACCACGATGATGCCGAGGATGAAGCGGATGGGCGTTGTTGCAGAAGTCAGTGTGTGAGCGCAGTTTTCCCTTTCCGCGTTGAGTTCATGCCACGCGTTTGATCTCGGCGGATCCGAGGGCATTGAAGCGGTTCATGAGGGCGATGCGGATATGGATTTCGGCGGTCTGGCGGTCCGGGTCTCGTGATGAGATGCGTTCACCGAAGGCCTTGAGGCAGCGCATCCTTGCCTCGATCCTGCTTCGGACGTGATAACCTGACCAGCGCTTCCATATGGCCCTGCCCAAGCGCTGGGTTGCCCGGAGGATCTCGTTGCGCGCCCTGGCTGCGGGGCAATCCTCCTTCCAGAGACGGCCATTCCTCCGGATCGGGATGATGGCGGTGCCGCCTCGATCCAGGATCGCGGTGTGGCAGCGTCGGGTGTCAAAGGCACCGTCGCCGGTGACGGTGCCGATCTGTTCATCCTCTGGGATCTGGTTGAGCAGGTCGGGCAGAACAGGGCTGTCGCCTTCACGGCTTGAGGTGAATTCGACGGCGCGGATGTCACCTGTAGCCGTGTCCATCGCCAGATGAACCTTACGATATTGGCGTCGGCGATGCGGGCCATGCTTGCGGGCAAGCCATTCCCCATCACCAAGAAACTTGATCCCGGTGCTGTCCACCAGCAGGTTCAGCGGCCCCGGCGCACGGCGGCTCGTGATCTGAACCGTGATGCGCTTCTGCCTGCGGCTCAGGGTCGAGAAATCGGGCACCCGCCAGTCGAGCCCGGCCATCGAAAGGATGCTCGCCACCATCCCTGTCGTTTGCCGCAGAGGCAGGCCGAACAGAACCTTCACCATCAAGCAGAACTGGATCGCGGCATCAGAGAAGACCGGCGGCCGACCATTGCATCCGGATTTGGGTGCGCGCCAAACCATGTCCTTGTCCAGCCAGATCAGAAGGGACCCGCGCCGCTTCAAGGCATCGTTGTAGGACTTCCAGTTCATCGTGCGGTAGCGGGTCGGCTCAGGCTTGCTCATACTCGCCCCTTAGCCCACTGGATTCGCAGTGTGAATCCCTCAGAAAACGGAGTTCTGCAACAACGCCAAGCGGATGACGAAGGCCCAAAGAGCCCTGATATGGGCGAGGATCTTTCGGATGTTGTGGCCGCAGGCGCAGAGCACGGCGAAGATGGCATCGCCGATCCTGCCCTTCAGGGGGCATCTGGTCAATCTGCCGTCTGATTTCATGTGGCCGATCTCGGGCTCGATGGCGCTGCGCCGTTTGAGGAGCTTCGCCAGCGCCGGGGTGATACCGCGCCGCTGGCCGCTGATCAGGACGCGGGTGGTCTCGATGCCATGCCCGCGATAGCCGCGGTCGACCAGGGCGAGTGTGGGCCTCGTATCGGTCAGAATTTCGACCTGTTCGAGGGCCGGTGCCAGGGTGTGGCCGTCATGGGGATTGCCGGGAAAGCTGCGGGCGCCAACTATGAGGCCGCCGACAAGGGTCGTGGCGAGGCTGACCTTGGTGCCAAACTCGTATCGCACCCGTGCCTTGCCTTTGGAGATGCAATCGACCTCGGGCTCGTGCAGGGAATAGACCTTGTCGCGGCTCTTTGGTCCCTGTTCCAGCAGGCGGCCGACCAGCCAGAGGGCGTCCACAACCCTCTCGCGCAGGGGGCTTTGCGGGATGTCCTGCAGGTGCCGGCGCAGATCGCGACGCACCCGGCCGACATGGCCCTTGAGTTGGCGCAGCGCCTTGCGCATGCGTTTGAACTGGCGGGCATGGGCGTAGCGCCCGACCTGGATCGCCAGCCGCGGTGCAAGACGGGCATAGCTCTGGCGCAGTTCGATCCCGGCCCTCTTCGCCAGACCAACCAGCAGGGCGCGGGCCCGCTCGTAGAGCCGGGCGTCCGTCGGATGGGCGATGTTCTTTTCCATGACCGTCGTATCGACCACCACCCGTTTCAGGACCTTGTCGGTGATCGTCCCGGAACTGCGGCCAGCCTCGATCGTCTTGGTCAACAGCCATTCCACGCGTTCGGCGTGGCCTTGAACCAGTGGCGGCTCACGCCTCACTCACCGATCCTCTTGCGCCAGCGCACCAGCGATGACGGATCAATAGGCGGGCGATGCTGAAAGAAGGTCTCGCCGGTGAAATGCTGGTAGTAGGGGTTCTCGACCCAACGGGCGACCACCGCCTCGTCCGACAGCTTGAACGCATGCTGCAGATACATCAGCCCGGCGATCAGACGCGGAGAAGTCGCCGGGCGCCCCGTCGCCGAGGGGAAGAACCCGGCCCATTCCCGCTCGAAGAACTCCCAGTCGATCAGCGCCGCGAGCTTCACCAACTCGTGGCGCGGATCGATCATATCCACCAGCCTGGGGCGCAGAAGATCATCCTGTTCGGCGGTCCGGAAATGGGGCTTCATTGGCGATCACAAATTGCAGGGTTTCTGCGTCAAGATTACAAAATCCTGCAAGAAAACACCAACAAAACCGCAGGATGATCACGCAATATCAACGCGTTCCGCGTTGGTCAGAGTCGACTCATGATTTCCTCCAGTTACAGATCAGCAAACTGACCGAAAACGCATGACAATCATATCCAGCACCTCGGCCGGATCGCGCTTCCACCAATTGTTTGCCGAGAAGATTTCGACCTCGCAGAGACCTTCATAGCCCGCCGCCTCGACCGCGGAGCGGATGGCCTTCAGATCGGCTACGCCGTCGCCCATCATGCCGCGATCCAGCAGCACATCCGAGGTATCGGCCAGCCAGTCGCAGAGATGATAGCCGAGGATACGGTCGCCCGCGCGGGCCAGCTGGCGCGGCAGGTCGGTGTCCCACCAGACATGATAGACATCGACCGCCACGCCGAGATTGGGCGCGCCGACGGCATCGCAGATGTCCAGCGCGTCGCGCAGGGTGGTCAGGCAGGAGCGGTCGCCGCCATAGACCGGGTTCAGCGGCTCGAGCGCCAGCCTGACGCCGCGCGAGGCGGCGTAGGGGGCGGCCTCGGCCACACGGTCGGTCACCAGGCGCAGGCTGTCGGTGACGCCGCGCGTTCCGGACTGAACCCCGCCGGTGACGATGGTCAGGACCGGCGCGCCCAGTTCCGCCGCCATGTCGATCGAGGCGTGAAAATCGTCCATCACCGCCTTTCCATAAAGCGCCGCAAACGGATCGAAGAGGCGTTCGGTTGGGCCAAGACTGTCGGCGGCATGGTCCAAACCGTCTATCGTGGCGTCGAGCGGATGCGTTCTCGCTTCATCCTGACGATGGCCGCCAACAACCTCGCCAGACTGCCTCGGCTGCTACCAGCATGAGCCCGATAAGCGGCTCCGGGCGCCGTCTCGCGCGTGGAGACTACCTGAACACCGATGCCTGTCGCTCGGCGTTGTTGCACAAGCCTGACGGCAAGTGATTCACTTTGCGAATCCATGCCGTTAGACGCGCTGCATGAGCAAGCCATCACCCGCCCGCTATCGCACGACGAACTGGTCCAGCTACAACGCATCGCTGCGCAAGCGGGGGTCGCTGCTGATCTGGGTGGACACGGACATGACCTGGCTTGCGCCGCGTGATGGGAGGCCTGGGAGGCCAGCGGTGTTTTCCGATGCGGCGATACAGTTCTGCCTGTCGATCAAGGTCCTGTTCAAGCTGCCGCTTCGCCAGATCGAGCCAGGTTCCGCCACTGGTTCGAGGAACCTTGGCGAGGCGGGATGGTGGCGAGCCTGCTGAAGCTGGCGGGGCTGGACTGGCCGGTGCCTGACTTTTTCACGCTGTGCCGCCGACAGAAGACCCTGGCCGTGCAGATCCCCTATCGCCGCGCCGACGGGCCGCTCAACCTGCTGGTCGACAGCACGGGCATCAAGTTCCTCGGCGACGGCGAATGGCAGGCGCGCAAGCACGGGGTGCAGGGGCGGCGCCAATGGCGCAAGGTGCATCTGGCGATGGACCCGGCCACGTCCGACATCCGCGCGGTGGAATTCACCCCTAGCCGTGACGGCGACAGCCCCGTTCTGCCCGACCTACTCGACCAGATCCCGGCGGACGAGAAGATCGGCACGGTCACCGCCGACGACGCCTATGACACGCGCCGCTGCCACACCGCTATCCTCGCGCGTGAGGCCACCCCGATCATTCCGATCCGCAAGAACGGGCGGCTGTGGAAGGAAGATTGCCCGGCGGCACGCGCCCGAAACGACACCCTGCGCGCCACCCGACATTACGGTCGGGCTTTCTGGAAACGTTGGACTGGATACCACGCCCGCAGCCGGATCGAGGCGAGGATGCGCTGCCTGAAATCCTTCGGCGAACGCATCATGGCGAGAGACCCGGATCGCCAGACCGCCGAAGTCCACATCCGCGTCGCACTCATGAACCGCTTCAACGCCCTCGGCAAAGCCGACATCGTCCGCCTAAAGCATTTCTACTGAACCCTGAATCGTTTGGGGTTCCGTCGCAGCGCGGATCGTGATTCCCTTCTGTCTGGGAGGATAGATCATGTCAGCACCATTGCCGTCGGCGCTCCGGACGCGGTTTCAGCGATATATCGAGGAAGGTTTAAGCGGTCGGGCGGCGGCGCTGCGGCTGAAACTCTCGCCGGCGACCGGAGCACGTTGGGGCCGGGCGATCAGGACCAGGGGGCATGCCGAACCATTGCCCCAGGGACGTCCCAAAGGGCATGGAAAGCTTGCCCCGCACCGGGCCTTTTTCGAGGAACTGCTCGCACAGGATCCCGACATCACGCTGTTCGAACTCAGGGACGCGCTGGTCGCAGCGGAAGGCGTTCGTGTCCATCACTCGTCCATTGCCAGTCTGCTGTCGCGGCTTGGGTTCACCTATAAAAAAAGTCGCTGGTGGCCGCCGAACGCCGTGGTGCCAGGGTAAGACAGCGGCGAACCGACTGGTTCGAGCATCGCTTGCCAGCCATCGCGGATCGGCCGGAACGCGTGGTTTTCATAGACGAGACCTCGGTGAAGACCAATCTCACCCGTCTGCGGGGTCGTGCCCTGCGCGGCACACGCCTGACCATGGATGCGCCCTTCGGCAGCTGGGGAACACAGACCCTGATCGCCGGGCTCACACCGGATGCCCTGATTGCGCCCTGGTGCATCCGGGGCGCAATGGACGGCCCCGCCTTCGCAGCCTGGGTTCGCGAGGTCCTGATCCCGGAGATCGAGCCGGGAACCGTGGTGATCCTCGACAACCTTGCCACCCACCACAACAAGCAGGCTGCTGAGGCTCTGCGTGCCCATCGCTGCTGGTTTCTCTATCTGCCGCCATATTCGCCGGACCTGAACCCCATCGAAATGGCATTCGCAAAACTCAAGGCGCACCTGCGCAGGATCGGGGCAAGAACATTTACCGACGTCTTCAAGGCCATCGGCGAAGTCTGTGATCTCTTCGATCCCGGCGAATGTTGGAACTACTTCAAGGCCGCAGGATATGTCGCAGGTTAAAACAGAAATGCTTTAGCCTGAGTTGAGTGGGGGAAGGGGCAGTCACGCCTCAAGCGATAGTTGCGCAACAACGCCAATCCGATATGTCTGCGATAGCATCCCACGCCGGGCTATTGAAAGGTGAGGAGCTAGAGTCCGACCTTCCGTTTCGTTATGGATTCCCAGGAAACGGAACACCGTATGTCGGAGTCAAGATACTGACTGCGAATACGATGATCGCGAACTGCAAGGTCGAAAGGTATTGGCCGCGGCATGCAATCCCAGCACAAACTGCGGAGAGCGCCGCCCGCGACGTGTCAAGTTGGGTCATACAATCCATACGCAATGCAGGCAGGCCGTTTCGACTTGCGATGACTGCGGGACTGGATAGTCGGGTGATGTTCACCCTTGCCTCGCAAAGCGGTCGGGAATTTGGCGTTTACACCTATGTCAGCAAGGAAGGAGGCACCATCCGGGACGCAGCGGTGGCTTCGGAGCTCGCCAGGCGGGCCGGTGTTGAGCACTTGGCGAGACTCTGTTGCACAAATCGGGTGATGGCCGAGGTTCCCCCTTCCCCGGACGGACTTATCCCACAGCTTCCGTGACGGGTATGCCGAGCGCGGTGTAACCGTTCAGGACAGCGATACGGACCTGGAGTTCGGCGACCTGGCGGTCGAAGTCCCGCGCCATGAGGCGCTGGCCCAGCAGTTTCACACAATGCATCTTTGTTTCGATGCGGCTTCGGCGGTGATATCCGCTCCATCGTCGCCAGAGGGTGCGCCCCAGATATTTCGCGGCGCGAAGGGCTTCGTTTCGGGCCATGGCTCCGGCTGTGATAGCTTTCCAGGGCTTCGCGTTCTTGCGGGGCGGGATGACGGCATGAGCGCTGCGGTCGGCGATCGCATCGTGGCATTTGCGCGTGTCGTAAGCGCCGTCGGCGGTGACGCTGCCGATCTCCTGGTCCTCCGGGATTTGACTGAGAAGATCGGGCAGAACGGGCGCATCACCGATGTGGCTCCCGGTGACCTCGACAGCCCTGACCTCCAGCGTTTGCTCGTCGATCCCGAGATGAATCTTGCGCCAGACACGCCGCTTCGGGCCACCGTGCTTGCGCGCATGCCACTCGCCTTCGCCCTCGACCTTGATGCCGGTGCTGTCTATCAGCAGGTGCAACGGCCCTTTGGAACCACGATACGGGATGTTCACGGCGAGGGTCTTCTGACGGCGGGACAGCGTGCTGAAATCCGGCACTGCCCAGTTCAGGCCGACCAGCTGCAGCAAGCTCTCGACGAACCCGGTCGTCTGCCGCAAGGCCATGCCGAACAACACCTTCATCGACAGGCACGTCTGGATCGCGGCATCGCTGTAGCTCTGCTGGCGGCCACGCCTGCCTGACGGCGCGGCATCCCAACTCATCTCGGGGTCAAACCAGATCGTCAGCGAGCCGCGGCGCTTGAGCGCTTCGTTATAGGCTGGCCAGTTCCTGGTCTTGTAGGTCGGGGGCTTGGGTCTGCTCATGAATCACAGCTACCACACTGGATTCACAAGATGAATCCCTCACGGGATTTGTGCAACAGAGCCACTTGGCGATCCCGACAAAGCAGCCAGCGACGGATCTGCGTGGGAAGCTAATGGCTGCCAGCTATGCTAGTCATCATTATGGAGCAGTTGGAGCACTGTCTGAACGGTTTAACGGCGAGCTGTGTATGACAGCGAATCTTTTAGAAATTGGTCGAACGTTCTATGCGAAGCACACGGCAGAGCCTCCAACCTCGTGCGAGACAATGTGTGAGCTGCATCGCAAAACGATGCCCCGTGGTTCACGCGATGAAATAGACGCATATGGTATCGATCGATATCGCGAGGCCTCTGAAAAATATTTTAGTGAGTTTCTTTGCGATAGTGATTTCAATGCTGCTCGAGATATCATTGATCAGTTTTATTGGGAGCATAGGATGACGGCGTGGCATGGGCTGAACATGCTCGAGAGAGACTTCTATGCAGAGGCTTTCATCCCATTCAATGCGCGTCGCATATGGGAAACGCTGCTCGGCGTTCCCTTTGAAGAGCGAAAATCTGCCGCGGCATTTCATGTAATGATTGGCGATGACCCTATCCCCATCAACCCAAAGGAATGGCCGATACCCGCCTAAAAGCAATCTTGCCTCGCCGCCCGACCCGCCCTAGTGGCGGGTTTTTCTATGCGCTGTGGGGTATAGCGCCCGGCTCATAGAATTGACGGTACCTGAGCCGGGCTGCCAGCGGCCGTGCGGGAAGGTTGCCGAATCGCTGGTAAGGAAAACCTTACCTTTAGCGGCGAATATTCCAAGATGGCCAAGGGCAGGTCCTGCTGCGACATATCTGCACATCAATAGGAGCCGCGATGGCCGACGATCCCAACCTGTGGCGCTCGATCGCGGGCGCCCGGAATAGCGCCCGGCTCACTGTATTGATGGTACCTCGAGCCGGGCTGCGCAGCGAAACGTCCAACCGCCTAATATAGGCTGGATGCGGGCGGCGGCCCGGATGCCGTAACGCTGGTGGGGGTTTCCTTACCTATGACCGGCGGCGACCTCAACTTGACATATGTTTACTTTGACCGACTTCTCTCGCGCCCTGCGCGGGGCTTTGTGATGCGCAGGAGGCGTGATGCCCGAAAATGATGTTTTCCGCACGATCAGCTCGGGCTGGCCACAGCTGCTGGCCATTTTCTACATCGTCTGGTGGAGCCGTAAGATCGACCTTCGCACGAAAGACCACAGCGAGAGGCTGGACCGGCATGAAGGTCGCCTGACCCATTTCGAAACGACGCAACAGCAGCAGGCATTGCAGCTCGCCCGGATCGAGGAATCGCTGTCGGGCATCAAGCTGACGCTCGACCGCATCTATGGGCAGATCTCGGATCAGCGGCGCATCCAGCACTGGAACGACAAGACGCTGCCGCCGAGGTGAATGCAGTACATTTTGCGATGCCGTCACATTTCGGCGCTATATCCGCCCCAAACAGCGAGAGAGGCGGCCATGAATGCTTGGTGGCGGACTTCGGTGACGATCAATCGCGCGCTTTGCGGTAGCAGGGGCGAACCCCTCTGCTCTCGCGTCTATCGGCAGCCACCTTCAGTCTGGCGCAGCGCTTTCATGCGGGCGATGAACTTCCTGTTCGGGGAAGCCGCGCATTGCGAAGATATTCATGCCCGATGGAGGGGCAACCGAGACTGACAAGGGATGGGGATGATGGGCAGGGGGAACTTGAGCGGAACCGCCTGGCCCATCAATTGCGACGCTACGCCGAAGATTAAGAGCAGACAATAGGCAGCATTACCGATGCCGGGCCGCGAACGGGGCGAGCAGTTGACGCATCCCGACGCTCGCCCCGCCGTCTCCGCTGCAGCCAGCACAACCGGAGACGCGTGGGCAACTGCATCTGGCGGCAAATGTTCCGTCGATAGGGATTTTTCAGCCGAGCGACGCCACTCGATACCACAACACGGTCACTCGAAAACACGCTTACCATGTCGCTCGGCTGTGACGCTGTTCTGGACGAAGCTGACGCGGAAGTCATCTTGTCCTTATGGTCAGGTATTCCTGACCGGCGTGTGAACTCGGGGCCGGACCAAGGCGGATAGCGTGAGGCGGGAACACCGCCTTGGTCCACCCCGAGCATGCAGGGCCCGCAAACAATAACCCGCTAAATTGTATGCACAATATAAGAATGCTCTCGGGGGCTACTTTTGCATGGGAGAAACACATGCCCGTCTATCCGAGCTATTGCGAGGGTCGATGCCTGATCAAACAGCCGCCGACAAGCTGATCCGACACGGCCCGCCCTCACCGGCGGGTTTTTTCATGGAGAACTGACAATGACCAACGCACCGGTGCGCTACATCGTGCTGCACTATAGCGCGAGCTATGCCGATCTGGATCTGGGCGTCGAAGACATCCGTAGGATGCACCTCGACCGCGGGTTTTCTGATGTCGGCTACCATTACATCATCAAGCGCGACGGCACCGTCCAGAAAGGCCGGGCCGATAGCATCGTCGGCGCCCATGTCGCTGGCCACAACACCGGCAGCCTCGGCATCTGCTGCATCGGCGGGCTGGAGCGCGCCACCGGCCCGAATGTCGGCGTGGACAATCGCACGGATGCGCAGAAGGCGGCGACGATCCGGCTGGTGCGCGATCTGCTGGCCACGCACCCCGGCGCCCAGGTGGTCGGTCACCGCGATCTCGGCCCGACGCAATGCCCGGGCTTCGATGTGCGCAGCTGGTGGGCCTCGGTCGATACCGGCAGCGCCAGCACCGTCACCACCCCCGAGATCCCGCCGACGATCCGGCGCAGTTCGCGCGGCCAGCACGTCATGACCGCGTAGCGCCGCATGCAGGCCCGGGGCTATGACGTGGCCCCCGATGGCATCTTCGGTCCGCAGACCGAGGCCGCCACCCGCCAATTCCAGTGTGCCAACGGCCTGAGCGCCGACGGCATCATCGGCCCGAAAAGCTGGGCCGTGCTGCTGGGCTGAGTTCAATCGTCCCGCTCATCGAATACGATGTTCGCTCGGTGCTTCCGGTCGTGAGCCTCCTTGAGGTCATCCATGGCGGACCAAGAGACCGTGATCAGAAGTGCAACGCAGGCCAGCGCAATTAGTGTTCGGACGGTTTCGTTCATGATTCCGGCCAATGGTTTGGGTCAGTTGCTTCGCAAGAGCCCAACGTAGTGAGCCCGCGCCATCACACAAACCCTGCTGGCCAAAAGTTGATCCAAGCCTTGCCCTGTACTGCCCAATTTTGTCCCGCCTCGCGCGGGTTTTTTTATCATGGAGAACGAAAATGCAAACCATCATCAACGCGGCCATGCCGCATGTCCTCGAAATCCTCGGCCTCGCGCTGACCGGCATCATCGGCTGGGCCGCCACCACGGCGCGCCAGAAATGGGGCATCGACATCGCCGCGCGCCATCGTGATGCGCTGCATTCCGCCCTGATGACCGGGGCGCAGCTAGCGATTGCCCGCGAGTTGACCGGCCGTGCGGCGCTGGAGTTGACCCTCGGCTATGTGCGCAGCAGCGTGCCGGACGCGATCGGGGCGCTCAAGCCGAGCGCGGCGGTGCTGCAGAACTTGGCCGAGGCGAAGCTGAAGGATGCGCAGGACATGCTGACGGGCGCGTTCCACAATGCCATCGCGCGCTGAAGCGCCGGCCGCTGCCGGTCGAAGTGGGGCAAGACTTCACTTGATGGACATAGAAGTGTAGCCCTCATCTCGTCAACAATCAAAAAATGAGGCAGAGCGAGATGCAGAAAAGAAACGCGATTATTCTGGGGCTTACTTTGGCGCTGGCCGGTTGCGGTGGTGGCTACAATAGCCCGATGAACAGCGCGGCGGTTCGCACAGTGGGCGGGGCGGGTGCTGGCGCGCTGGTGGCGGATTCTGTCGGCGGGTCGAAAACCAAGGGCGCCCTCATTGGTGCAGTCGCTGGTGGCCTGTCCTGTACGTCGGGCAACTGCCACTAATCCACAACAGGAGCGACTGCGATTTTTGTAAGGTCCATGACCCCTCCCGCGACCTACTCGATCACGCGGGAGGGGCTGACAGCCTGGCACGGCGGTAAAGCCGTGCTGGACATCAAACATCGGCGCCTGCAGCACCGCAAGCTCGCCGCTTAACATCAACCCCAAGACGAGGCCCGCTCTCCGCTAATTTACGCCCCGATCTGCGCCAAATGTTCTTGTGTGGACAATCGACTTGGCAATTGGCGAAACCTCAGTGCGGTTTTCGACGTTGGGTTGAACAATCTTGAGCACCGCGGCGCATGGCAGACTGAAGGAGATTATTATGTACGACCAAGACGTTATCGACCGCATCTGGGCGTTGGCCGATCGTATGGACCCTTGCATGTTCGTTACGACCACCAACGACAGGGCGCATGCCAGGCCGGTCTTTGCACGTGTGAGAAAGAATGAAGGGGCGATCTATGTCCTGACGGACATCAACGGCCACAAACTGGATCAGATCGCTGAAAACCCTGCCGTCTTGCTGGCATTCTCGGATGAGCGTGGTAACGACTACGCAGTGATCCATGGCACCGCCAAGGTCGAACAAGATGCGGCTAAGGCGAAGGATCTTTGGCGATATAGCGACGAGACATTCTTCAAATCCCCTGACAATCCTGACCTTCGGGTCGTCACGGTTCACCCCGACAGTGCCGAACTGTGGGACGGCAGCCACCTTGTGATCACCGGGGCCAAGATCCTCGCAGAAAGGCTGGTCGGCGCCGATGTTGAGCTGGTCGAGAACGCGAAGGTTGATCACCTACGCTGACGACATGAAAGGAATCCCGCCATGACTCTTGCGACACTAAAACTCGAAACCAGACCCGCGTTGGGCGTCACCCAGCGGGCTTCTTTCGCCCACGCTTCACAGGCAGGGCCTTGTATCGGTCATGCAGGTCTGGATACCTCTTGAGGGCGCCATGCAGACCAGACCAAGATATGCCCATATCGCGGGCGACCTGATAGGGGCGCTCACCAGCTTCAGCACGCGCAACAAGGCCTTCTACTGCCCCTCGGGGTATCGCATTGTGACCACCCCAAGCACGGCCCGATGCCACCAGGTCTGATATGGCCTTTGAGGACTTGAGGTTCATCGGTCGATCATTCGCCATCGATAATCCAGACGCCATTCCCGTCAGCCTCGTAGCCTTGGACGCCGGGGCCATCCTCAGCATCGTAGAAATCGACATTGTGGACGGTCGCGAAGCCGGTCGGCGCACTGGTGCAGCCGAGGCCTCCGCTATGGCGGTAGGGCGGCATCCGGCGATCGGCCCTGATCATTACAGCCTGGTCCGGTGCCGGTGCGGCCATGAGGCCGTCATCGTGGTGCCGTTTGACCTGCTGCTTGACGGCATAAAGCGCCGCGCCCGATGCAGTGCCTGCGGGTGGTTCGGCGTTGTCAGCGCGACAGTCATATCAGCCGCGGATGACCGTCCGGCCCTCGGCGGCTATTTGGTCTGGCCTGACGGAACGCGGCAACGGTACGAGGCTGGCGAGAGGCCGAAAGTGAAAGAGGTGTGGCCGGATAAGTGAGGGTAGGGCGGACTGGCCGCCCACGCCCATTTCAACGGCCCTTGGTTTCTCAGCCTTTTTGTAAGACTACGAATCTGGGGGGCGGGCGTTCGAATCGCTCCGGGTCCGCCATTTATCTCATTGAAGATATGTGACATTTATAAACCCTCCTTGCTGTTCGGCGCGGCGGTTTGCAGCCGGTTTGCAAAAGCTGTTGCCGGGCTGTTCTCAAACGCGAGGATCGCCGCCTTCGACAGGGCAGGGGTCATCGCCAGATATTTCTCCAGAATTCGCGTCGCCGATTGCAGTGTATGGCCTGTGACGGCGCAAATCTGTGGGATGGCGGTTCCGGCCTCGGCCAGCAGCGTGACGGCCGTTCCGCGCACGTCGTTAAAACGCAGATGCTCTGCCTTCTTCGCTTTCGGCAGCTCGGCATAGCCTTCCGGGCGCAATCCGCAGGCAACCATGTGCGCTGACCATTGCTTGCCCAGCTCCTTGTCGTTGCGTTCGGTGAACCACGGACGGCCATCGGGGCGGGTGCGCCAGATGGCGCTGCGCCTCGCGCACCAGAGGTCCCGTGGTCGCCGGGTTGGTCAGGCCGGGCAGGATGCCGAAGACGTTGTAAATCTCGCCCTTGGCCTCGGTCAGCAGCTTGTCGGCCAGCGTCTTGTCGAGGTGAGGCGAAAGCTGGTCCGGTGATTTGCCGATATTCGGGTTCATTCCGGCAGAGGTTGCTTGCGCAACGCCCTCAATGACCAATGACGCGCCCCGATTGCCCCGGAAACTGCGCCGTATGGTCTCCATGTCGTCGGCGCTGCTTTCGGGAACGGGGATGATCTGCGATCCGATGGGCGCATCCCGGAACACGTCGCGCAGGGCAATGGTGATTTCGTCCAGCAGGGACGCCGACAGCTTGGCACGGGCCAGCGGTGCCGATCCGGCCCAAGGGGTGACGGCATCGCAGCCGATACGGAAGTGCAGCACCTCGGGGCCAGAACGGTTTCGGAGCGCCCGCCGCCGATCTCGGGCAGGCCGACACGATAGGCGCGCGGCTGACCATAGCGGGTGGACAGGTCCCAATCGGTGGCCTATAACGAAGCGCTCAAGCGCCGCGGCTCGCTGACGATCTGGTTTGACCCCGAGATGAGTTGGGATGCCGCGCCGTCAGGCAGGCGTGGCCGCCAGCAGAGCTACAGCGATGCCGCGATCCAGACGTGCCTGTCGATGAAGGTGTTGTTCGGCATGGCCTTGCGGCAGACGACCGGGTTCGTCGAGAGCTTGCTGCAGCTGGTCGGCCTGAACTGGGCAGTGCCGGATTTCAGCACGCTGTCCCGCCGTCAGAAGACCCTCGCCGTGAACATCCCGTATCGTGGTTCCAAAGGGCCGTTGCACCTGCTGATAGACAGCACCGGCATCAAGGTCGAGGGCGAAGGCGAGTGGCATGCGCGCAAGCACGGTGGCCCGAAGCGGCGTGTCTGGCGCAAGATTCATCTCGGGATCGACGAGCAAACGCTGGAGGTCAGGGCTGTCGAGGTCACCGGGAGCCACATCGGTGATGCGCCCGTTCTGCCCGATCTTCTCAGTCAAATCCCGGAGGACCAGGAGATCGGCAGCGTCACCGCCGACGGCGCTTACGACACGCGCAAATGCCACGATGCGATCGCCGACCGCAGCGCTCATGCCGTCATCCCGCCCCGCAAGAACGCGAAGCCCTGGAAAGCTATCACAGCCGGAGCCATGGCCCGAAACGAAGCCCTTCGCGCCGCGAAATATCTGGGGCGCACCCTCTGGCGACGATGGAGCGGATATCACCGCCGAAGCCGCATCGAAACAAAGATGCATTGTGTGAAACTGCTGGGCCAGCGCCTCATGGCGCGGGACTTCGACCGCCAGGTCGCCGAACTCCAGGTCCGTATCGCTGTCCTGAACGGTTACACCGCGCTCGGCATACCCGTCACGGAAGCTGTGGGATAAGTCCGTCCGGGGAAGGGGGAACCTCGGCCATCACCCGATTTGTGCAACAGAGTCACGATATGTTGATTTTTGGCAGGATGAAGAACCGGATTGCAGAGATCAGAAAGTTACGGGGTCTTACGCTTCAGGAGGTTGCGGTCAGGGCGCAGGCCGGTGACCTTCCGTTTGCGCAGATGAAGGTCCGGCATGTCGAAGCGTTGATGGCGAAGAAAGCCGGACCAAGCGCCGCGAACGGCGTGAAGAAGAACATGTCCATGCTATACAACTTCGCCGCCCAGAAGCTTGACTACGACGGACCCAACCCGGCGAAATTCGCCGAGCGACTGAAAGAGAATACGGCAGGTTACCACACATGGACCGAATCCGAGGTTGCACGGTTTCTGGAGCGCCACGGGTCAGGGACAAAGGCGCGAATGGCTATTCTGGTCGCGCTTAACACTGGCATGGCGCGTCAGGACCTGTGCGGGGCTGGTCGCCATATGATTTCTGTTCGCGATGGCAAGCTGCGGATCGCCTATGCGCGGGGAAAGACCTCGGTGGCAGCCGATCTGCCGATCCTCCCGGAATTGGCGGAAGAAATCGCTAAGCTGCCAGTAGAGCAGAACCTGTTCGTCACTCAGGAGGGTTCTCTGCTTCCCTACAAGGTTACCTCGTTCGGTAACTGGTTTCGCAAGCGTTGCCAGGAAGCGGGCGTGCCCGGATCGATCCATGGACTGCGCAAGGCTGGCGCGACGAGGCTGGCAGATGCAGGAGCTTCCGAGTGGGAAATCGCGTCCTATCTGGCGCATGCCGACACGACCCAAGCAAGGGTCTACACGCGTAAGGCCAACCGTTCGAAACTGGCAGACAGCGGCTTCGAAAAACTTGGGAAATTGTCCAACCCGTCAGAGAAGTTGGACGTGGATGGAGAAATTATCAATGATAATCAATGAATTGAGGAGTGAAGTGGCAGCCCGTAGGGGAATCGAACCCCTCTTTCCAGGTTGAAAACCTGGCGTCCTAACCGATAGACGAACGGGCCGCTTTTCAGCTCTGCCGGTGTGTCCGGCGGCGTGGGGCGGTGTTTAGGCGAGGGCGTCGGAAGGCGCAAGGGGAAAAATCCGCCCGCCGTCGAAAATTTTGGGGGCCGCCGGAACGGGCCTCAGCCCGCCAGCGCGCTGCCGACAGACAGCCACAGCGGCAGGCTGATCGCCGCCAGAATCGTTTGCCATGTGAAGATGTCGGCAAAGAACTCGGCGTCTCCGCCCATCTGGCGTGCGAGGATATAGCCGACCGAGGCGCCCGGTGCGGCGGTGGCCAGCAGGCCCGAGGCGATCTGGCCTCCGGGCAGGCCAGCGACAAAGGCCAGAGCCAGAAACAGCAGCGGGCAGAAAACCAGTCGCATGCCCACCGATACCCACAGCGCCGGGTCACGGTTGATCAGCCGCCGCAACTGGATGCCCGCGCCGACGGTCAGCAGCCCGACGGCCAGCGCGCCTTGACCCAGCCAGTCCAGTGGCGACAGTACCCAGGGCGGCAGCTCGACCCCCGACAGGTTCAGCGCCAGCCCCAGCGCGCAGCCCAGCACCAGCGGATTGCGCAGGATCTCGGCGGTGATTCGGCGCAGCGCCTGTGCCCTTGCGATACGCGGCATATCCGGGTTTTCCGGCGGGCACAGCGTCAGGGCGATGATGGCGGCGATATTGAACAGCGGAATCAGGATCGCCAGCGCCACCGCCAGATCGCTGACCGCCGACTGGCCCAGCCCCTGCGCCGCGACGGCCAGAATCAGCAGCGAATTGAAACGCAACGCCCCTTGGAAATGCGATGTCAGCCGCGGGTTGGTCAGCCTCAGCGGGCGGCGCATCAGCAGCGCGGCGATGCCGGTGACGGCGAAGGTCAGCAGCAACACGCCCAGATAGGGGGCCAGCACGCCGGGCGACAGTTCCGCCCGATAGACCGAGGTCAGCAGGATCGCCGGGAACAACAGGCGAAAGCCCAGTTGCTCGACCCCCGGCCAGTTGTCCGGCGCGATGATGTTCCAGCGTCTGGCCAGATGACCCGCGACGATCAGAAGGATGACGGGCAGGATCGTCAGGGCGGCATGCACGATCTTCTCCTTGCTGCGCGGGCTTCTTGCAGCCTCGCCCGTGCGGTTGTAGACCGCGCTGCAACGAAAGGAAAAGCCATGTCGATCACCGAAGACGAGGCCCGCAAGGTCGCACATCTGTCGCGCATCGCGGTCGATGACGCCGCGCTGCCCGCCTTGGCGCGGGAACTGAACGGCATCCTGCATTTCATGGAGCAGCTGAACGAGGTCGATGTCGAAGGGGTCGAGCCGATGACCGGCGTCACCCCGATGCGGCTGAAACGGCGCGAGGATGTCGTGACCACGGGCAGCATGCCCGACAGGATCCTGTCGAACGCCCCCGACGCGCGCGAGGGGTTTTTTGCCGTGCCGAAGGTGATGGAATGAGCGATCTGAACAAACTGACCATCGCTGATGCCCGCGACGCGCTGGCCAAGGGCGATGTGACCTCGGTCGAGCTGACCGATGCCTGCCTGACAGCCATAGAAGGGGCTGGGGCGCTGAACGCCTTCGTGCATCACACGTCCGAACGTGCCCGCGACATGGCCCGCGCCGCCGATCAGCGGCTGAAATCGGGCGACGCAACCCCGATGACCGGCATCCCGGTCGGGGTAAAGGATGTATTCTGCGTCGAGGGCGTGCCCGGTCAGGCTGCCAGCCGGATCCTGCAAGGGTTTACCCCCGAATATGAATCGACCGTGACCCGGAACCTGTGGGATGCGGGCGCGGTGATGCTGGGCAAGCTGAACATGGATGAGTTCGCCATGGGCTCGGCCAATGAATCCAGTTGCTATGGCCCGGCGGTGAACCCGTGGAAGGTGGACGGGCGTCAACTGACGCCGGGCGGCTCGTCGGGCGGCTCGGCGGCGGCGGTGGCGGCTGATCTGTGCCTTGCGGCGACCGGGACCGATACCGGCGGCTCGATCCGCCAGCCCGCGGCCTTTACCGGCACGGTCGGGCTGAAGCCCACCTATGGCCGCGTGTCGCGCTGGGGCGTGATCGCCTATGCCTCCAGCCTCGATCAGGCCGGGCCGATGACCAAGACGGTGCGCGACGCGGCGATCATGCTGGGTGCGATGGCCTCGGTGGACCCGCAGGATTCGACCAGCGCCGACCATCCGGTGCCGGATTACGAATCCGCGCTGACCGGCGACATTCGCGGCAAGCGCATCGGCATTCCGCGCGAATACCGCGTGGACGGCATGCCGTCCGAGATCGACGCGCTGTGGCAGAAGGGCGCCGACATGCTGCGTGACGCGGGCGCCGAGGTGGTCGAGATCAGCCTGCCGCATACGAAATACGCGCTGCCGGCCTATTACGTCATCGCGCCCGCCGAGGCGTCCTCGAACCTCGCCCGCTATGACGGCGTGCGCTATGGCCACCGTGCGAAACTGGGCGCGGGCGACGGCATCACCGAGATGTATGAAAAGACCCGCGCCGAAGGCTTCGGCCCCGAGGTGCAGCGCCGCGTGATGATCGGCACCTATGTGCTGTCGGCGGGCTTCTATGACGCCTATTACAACCGCGCCCGCAAGGTCCGTGCGCTGATCAAGCGCGACTTCGATCAGGCTTTCGCGGATGGCATCGACGCGATCCTTGCGCCGACCACGCCCTCGGCGGCCTTCGCGCTGGGGTCGCTGGACCAGTCCGATCCGGTGCAGGCCTATCTGAACGACGTCTTTACCGTGACGCTGAACCTTGCCGGTCTGCCGGGGATCTCGGTTCCGGTCGGGCTGGACAGCCAGGGCCTGCCCCTTGGCCTGCAACTGATCGGGCGGCCTTTCGAAGAGGGCGACCTGCTGAATCACGCGCTGGTTCTGGAACGCGCGGCAGGATTTGTAGCCAAGCCGGAACGCTGGTGGTAGGGTTCGGCCAGACAGGGACATAACGGAGGCGGTATGCGCGGCTGGGTCTTGATTTCGGTGCTGGCGCTGGCCGGCTGTGGCGAGCATCTGGGCGTGAACCCGAATTATCAGTTCGGCGGCTCACCCTATGGCACCTATCTGGCTGAACGCGAGGCCGCGCTGGTCAGCAATGGCGACGCCCCCTCGACTATCCCGCTGGTGCGTCCGTTCGAGGCACCCACACCCGAACGGATCGCAGGCAGATCGCCGGTGCCGGTTCCCGCCACGATGGGCGTGACGGCCCGGCGCAGCATCACGGTCGCGGCCACCCCTGCTGCGCCTGCGGCTCCCGCACGCCGTCCGTCCGGCCAGCCGCTGGCGGCCAATGACGGTCCCTATCCGGGCTCGGTCCCGGTGCTATCGGGCTTTGCCGCTGCCACCAGCCATGCGCCCGGTCAGGCGGTCTATCCGCGCGGCGCGGACTCGACCCAGCAGGCCGCGCGCGTCTGTGCCAGCTTCCAGAACCCCGAGGCGGCGCAGATCGCCTTTCTCGGCGCAGGCGGCCCGCAGACCGATACGCGCGGCATGGACCCCGATGGCGACGGCTTCGTCTGCGGCTGGGACCCGCGCCCGCTGCGCCAGCCTTGAGCGACGGCTTCCCCAGCCCCAACCACGGTGACCGGCGCGGCCAGCGACCCGAACTGATCGTGCTGCACTATACCGGCATGGAGGACGGCCCCTCGGCCCGCGCCCGCCTTTGCGATCCGGCAGCCGAGGTCAGCGCCCACTGGCTTGTCCACGAAGACGGCCGCACCGAGGCGCTGGTCCCCGAATCGCGTCGAGCATGGCATGCCGGGGCAGGGTCGTGGCAGGGGCGCGACGACATCAATTCCCGCAGCATCGGGATCGAGATCGTCAATCCCGGCAACTGCCCCTTCCCTGCACCTCAGATGACGGCCCTGCGCGACCTGCTACGCCAGATCATGCGCCGCTGGACCCTCGGTCCCGATGCTGTCATCGGCCATTCCGACATGGCCCCCGACCGCAAATGCGACCCCGGCCCGCGCTTCGACTGGCAGGCGCTTGCCCGCGACGGGCTTGCACTCTGGCCCGCCGACGGCCCCGATCAGCCGCTGCCCCTCAGCCTCGACACGATCGGTTATCCCGCCGCCGATCCCGAAACGCGCCTCGCCGCCTTTCGCCTGCACTACCGCCCCTGGGCGCAAGGCCCCGAAGCCCCGGCCGACCGCCGCGCAGCCGCCGCGCTGGCCGCCATCACCAAACGACCCGCCCCATCTTTGGCGAACAAATATCCCGGGGGGTCGCGCGCCAGCGCGACGGGGCAGCGCCCCACCTGAACCGTCGCCCCATTGACCCCGCCCCCGTTTCCCACCATATCCCCCCTGCGCGGAGGGCCGGATGACCGCGGCAGGCAACTGTCGAGGAAAGTCCGGACTCCATGAGGCGACGGTGCCGGGTAACGCCCGGCGGGGGCAACCCCAGGGAAAGCGCCACAGAGAACAGACCGCCGCTGCGTGCAGCGGCAAGGGTGAAACGGTGGGGTAAGAGCCCACCGGGGGGCTGGTAACAGCCCCCGCATGGCAAGCCCCACCGGGAGCAATGCCGAATAGGGACCGCGCGCGGGGGCAACCTCGCGGGGCCGCCTTGCCCCAGCAGGTCCGGGTAGGCAGCACGATCCGGTCGGCAACGGCCGGACCAGAGGAATGGTCATCCAGCCGCGCAAGCGGTGGACAGAATCCGGCTTACAGGCCCTCCGCGCGCAACACCGCCGAATTGCCCCCCGGATCGGGGGCGATTCGCGGTTGACTTCCGTTGCCCGCACGCTAAAAGGCGGGCTTCCAAGAATTCCACGGGGTTTGCACCGCGCGTCCGGCCCCGCAGCAGGAGCAAGCACCATGGCGAAGCCGACGACGATCAAGATCCGTCTGAACTCGACGGCCGGAACCGGGCATTTCTATGTCACCAAGAAAAACGCCCGCACGATGACCGAGAAGATGACGGTCAACAAATACGATCCGGTCGTGCGCAAGCATGTCGAATACAAGGAAGGCAAGATCAAGTAAGATCGCCTTCCTGCCGACGATGAAAAAGGCCGCGCCCATCCGGGTGCGGTCTTTTGGCATGCGACGCTGCCACTGACCTGCCCGGCAATCCCGATCAGGCGGCCTGATTCGCCCCGGCATCTGTGCATTTATGCAGTCTTTTCAGATAACTTTCCCGTCCAGCCTGCAATTTGTAACGCGGGCGGGTCCGGTCATTACCGGATTGCCATACCTGCCCTAACAGACAGCTTTCCAGCCGCGCCACCGCGTGGTTAATGCAATCTTACCCGATGCTGTGTTCGCGCCGGGTTCGATGTGCGGATGCCGTCTGCAGCGAAGTGATGAGTTCAGCCCACCTGTTTTTCAGGGCACAGATCCGTCTCCTCCTCACAGGCTTATTCCGTCTTCGGTCTACGTCGATCCCTTCGGGGGTCTGTCACCAGTAGTTCAGGAACGGAGCAGTTATGCCCATCAATTTCCTTTTGCCGATCATTCCGATCGATGCGTTTACCTTTACCGGCGGCGATGCAGCGCCCGAAACTTACTGGCAGGACGGCCAGGGCGACAGCTGGGATGATAACGGCACACCGCCCACCTTCAGCTTTGCCCCCGGCAGCATGGTGCCGGCGAGTGTCTACTCGGAAAGAGAAATCCTTTCGGATGACCCCACTTGGGGTCAGCATCTGGAGGAGGGGATCACGCTGGATGGCGTGACTTGGCCCGCCGGTCATACCATTGAGCTTGAATATTCGTTCCGCGTCACCGACGAGAACGGAACAGAGTTCCGGGTCAACGCGATCAGCATCAATGCGCCCGGGCAGCAGACCGACACCATCGTCGGCTTCACCTTCGAGGCCATCGCTCCTGAAGGTTATGAAGGCAAATTTTTCGACCTGCAGCAGTTCCCGAATGCGGGTTCGGAACTGACCTATGTGCCGGGCAGCGCGGTTGATCGCCAGAAGATGATGCCGCACGATCAGAACAACCTGCCCTGCTTTACCCGCGGCACCATGATCCTGACCGATGCGGGGTTGCGGGCCATCGAGGATCTGGCCGAAGGCGATCTGGTCATGACCCGCGACAACGGCTTGCAGCCGGTGCGCTGGATCGGCTCGGTCGGGGTTTCGGCCGACCGTCTGGCGGCGGAACCGACGCTGCGTCCGATCCGCATTGCCGCAGGGGCGCTTGGTGCCTCGACTCCGGCGCAGGATCTGCTGGTCTCGCCGCAGCACCGGGTTCTGGTGCGGTCGCGGATCGCGCAGCGCATGTTCGGCACCAGCGAGGTTCTGGTGGCGGCCAAGCAATTGCTGACCATCGAGGGCGTGGACATTGCAGATGCGGCGGATGGCGTGGAATATTTCCACATGCTGTTCGACCGGCACGAGGTGGTGTTCTCGAACGGCGCCGAGACGGAATCGCTCTATACCGGTGCCGAGGCGCTGAAGGCGGTCGGGTCGGCAGCCAAGGAAGAAATCTTCGCCCTGTTCCCCGAGTTGCGCGACAGCGATGTCGCGCCGCAGGCTGCGCGTATTCTGGCGTCGGGCCGTCAGGGCCGCAAGCTGGCCATGCGCCATCTGCAAAACAGCCGCGCTTTGGTCAACTGAGCCGATACCGGTGTGAAACGCTTTGGCCGGGCGCCCTGCGCCCGGCCTTTTGCTGCCCGGGTCGCAGGCGCGTTATTTCTTGCGAACACGGGAACGATGCCTTGCCTCCGCGTGTTAATGCTGTCGAATGGTGATGCCGCGAAACGGCATCGACACCGAAAGGGAACCGAAGATGGCAAAGATCGAAAAAACCGCCGAAGACATGAAAAAAGACGTCCGGGACGCCGCCGAGGAAACGGCCGAGGATCTGCGCAGCGGTGCCCGCAAGGTGGCCGATGATGTGCGCGAAACCGCGCGGCGGGTCGCCGACAATGCCCCGGTCGAACGGCTGAAGGAACGCGGCGCCGAACTGGCCGATTCCGTGCGCGAAACCGGCCGCGAATATGCCGAACGCGCGCGTGAGGCGGGCGAGGAATATGCCGGGCGCGCCCGCGCGCAGGCCGAGCATCTGTATGAGGAAGGCCAGCGCCGCGCCCATGAAGTCGCCGGTTATGCCGAGGAACGCTATGACGAGGTGTCCGAGATGGTGCGCCGCCATCCGGCGCAGGCCTTGGGCATCGCGGCGGGCGTGGGCTTTCTTGTCGGCCTGATTCTGGCGCGTCGCTGAGGACGGGCACATGCTGGATTACGCGCAGCGCCTGAAGCTCGCGCTGGGTGATGTCGCCCGCCGATCAGCCTTCAAGGCGGTGGCGGGCGTTCTTTTCGCCATCGGTGCGGGTTTCCTTCTGGCCGCCTTGTGGAGCTGGCTTGCCACCGGTCTGGGCTGGGGGTCGGTCAATGCCTCGCTGGCGATCGGGGCTGGCTTCGTCGTCATCGGGCTGGTCCTGCTGCTGCTGACGCGCCCGCGTCACCGGATGCCCACCACCGACGATCTGAAGAAAGAGGTGCAGGCGCGGGTCAATCTGGCGGCGGATGCGGCTGTCAACCGCGCCCGGTCCGAAGCCTCTCGCATGGTCGATATGGCCGAAAACAAGGTCCATTCCGTCATGGATCAGGCCTCGTTCCGCGCCAATAAATTCGCCAGCGATACCGAGCGCCGGGTGCAGGACCTTGCCCGCGATACCGCCCGCAAGGCCGGATTGACGCCTGAAAACGTTGACGCCGCGCGGCAGGCTGCGGGGCGTGCCTCGGACAAGGCAAGGGTCGCGGCGAACAGCAATGCAGGCAGCATGGCCAAGTTGCTGGCGGCATTCGCGGTAGGGGTGACGCTGGCCGCGAAACTGCGCGAAAACCGGCGCGACGATGACGATCTGGTGTGAAGGCCGCGCCTCGAATCACCCGAAGGCCCCCCGTCGGGGGCCTTTTGTCGTCTCAGGCGGCTGAAATCCTCAGCCGCAGCGACGAGGCCAGTTCAAACAGGTCTTCGCAGGTGAAGGGCGTGGGCAGGCTGAGCCAGCCGCGCGCCGCTACGGCCTCCGGCGGGTCCTCGCCCTGACGCACCACGATCGTGGCCCCCATTCGCGCGGCGGTGGTGGCCAGCCCGCTGCTCTCGATGGCCTCCAGCGACAGCTTGGTGACGATCACCGGATGCGGGGCCGCCGGGGCAGAAGGCAGATCAGCCAATTCCTCGGCTGACCTGAAGATTTCGACGGTGCAGCCCGGCGCCGCTTCCATCAGCCCGTCGCTCATGTCGCGGGCGATGAAGGGGTCGGTCTCGACAATCATGAAGTGAGCGTGGTGATGTGCCATAATACTGACAGATTATCTTCGGCTTGGCGCAAGACAATATAATAAATGGTAAATCCGTTCTGCCCGCCCGGAAGGGGCAGCGGCTGGTGACGCCTAGCTGCCGGACAGGAAATGGTCGATGGCGGATTCCAGAAATGCCTGCCTCAGCGGCGGGATTTCCATCATCAACTCGTGCCGGGCGCCTGCCACTTCCATCAGCCGGGCACTGGGCCAGCGATCCGCCATCTGCCGGATGGCTCCGGGCGAAACGATCCGTTCCTCTTGGCCCATCGCGATCAGCGTGGGCAGGTCGGGCGGCGGCAGGTCCGACAGGCGGCGGCATTCGGCGATGGCGTGGAACACCCAGCCAAAGCTGGCGCCGGCGATGGTCAGTTCCGGCCATGTCGCGGCCTCGCGCACCATGCGGGTCCAGTTATCGACATCATGGGTCAGCAGATTGGCGTTGAAGGAATCATCCAGCACATAGCTGCGCGCGCCGCCCTTTTGCGGTGCGATCCGACCGCCACGGCCTGCCCGGTCGGCCAGCTGTGTGATGGCGCGCACGAACCATGTGGGCAGCCGTCCCAGCTGAATCCCCCACATCGGGGCGGAAAACACCGCCCGTTCGACCGGCAGCCCGGCATGCAGCGCGGCCAACCCGATCGAGCCGCCCATGGAATGCGCCAGCAGATGCCAGGGACGCGGCAGGTCCAGATCGGTCCCCGCCACGATCATTTCGATCACGTCGCGCTGGTAATCCGCGAATTCCCCGACATGGCCGGGCAGCGGATCGTCCTGCAACCGCTCTGACAATCCCTGACCGCGCCAGTCCAGCGTCAGCACGGCGAAACCCGCCGCATTCAGATCATGGGCAAGGGTGGCGTATTTCTCGACATATTCGGTGCGGCCGGGAAACAACAGAACGGTGCCGTGGGGGGCATCGCCGCCCCGCCACAGTGCCAGCCGCAGCCGCAGCCCGTCATCGGCCCTGACCCAGAAGGCAGAGGCCGGTTCGCGCGAATCATCGGGAAACTGACGGAAGGGGGCGGGTTCCACCTGGTAACGGCTCAGCTCAGTGCCTGACCCAGCTGCATGGCGACCCCCATCGAGCCGTCCAGCTTGAGCTTGCCGCTCATGAAGGCCATGGTCGGGTTGACGCTGCCGTCCAGGATGCCCTCGAAGGTCTCGCGGCTGGCGGTCAGGGTGACCTCGGCGTCCTCGTCTCCGGCGCGCACGCCGTCGGAATCGATCATGATCGCCCCCTCATCCTCGATCACGAACTTCGCCGTGGACGAGAAACTGCCCAGCTTTTCCTGAAGTTTCGTGACCGCCGCGTTCACAACATCGCTCATTTGCATCCTCTTGGTCGCGCTATCTCTGGCGCCCGCCGCGCGGGCTGGGTTACAGTTGGTATATGGGCGCCTGCGGATTCCATTACCACCATTTCGTAACGGCATTTCGCCGTTTGTCGATTGCACTTTGCCTGAACCTTGCGGTGCTGACCACTGCCTATGCGCAGGATGGCGACGCAATTGACGAAATGTTCAGCAAGCTGGCCGCGCCCGAGGGCGAGGGCTGGCGCATCGCGGAAACCGACATTCTGCGCGAATGGTCGAAATCGGGTTCCGCCGCGATGGACATGCTGCTGCAACGGGGCGAGGGCGCGCTGGATATCGGCGATCCCGAAAGCGCCATCGGTCATCTGACCGCGCTGACCGATCACGCGCCGGATTTCGCGGCGGGCTGGCAGGCGCGGGCGGCGGCCTTTGCGATGCTGGGCCAGACCGGCCCCGCCATCGAGGATCTGCGCCGCGCGCTGCAACTGGAACCGCGGCATTTCGTCGCCCTGACGCAACTGGGCGCGCTGCTGGAAGAGATGGGCGATACCCATCGTGCGCTGGCGGCCTATCGCGCCAGCCTGAAGATCCATCCTTACCAGCAAGAGGCGCTTGATGCCGTCGCCCGGCTGGAACGCGAAACGTCGGGCACCCGGATCTGATCACATGAACATGCTTTCAAAGGGCCGGGTCACGGCCGTGCTTGGGCCGACCAATACCGGCAAGACGCATTATGCCATCGAACGCATGCTGGCCCATCGGACCGGTGTGATCGGCCTGCCGCTGCGTCTGCTGGCCCGAGAGGTCTATGACCGCATCGTCAAAATGCGTGGCCCTTCGGTCGTGGCGCTGGTCACGGGCGAGGAGCGCATCGTGCCCGAGCGGGTGCAATACTGGGTCGCCACCACCGAGGCCATGCCCGACATCGCCCCCGATTTCGTCGCCATAGACGAGATCCAGCTTTGCGCCGACCCGGAACGCGGCCATGTCTTTACCGACCGCCTGCTGCATATGCGCGGTCTGCACGAGACGCTGTTTCTGGGCAGCGACACCATGCGCCCGGCCATCGCCGCGCTGGTGCCCGATGTGCAGTTCCAGCGGCGCGAACGGTTTTCGACGCTGACATGGTCGGGCTCGAAAAAGCTGTCGCGGATGCCGGCACGCTCGGCCATCGTGGGGTTTTCCGTCGATGACGTCTATGCGATGGCCGAGCTGATCCGGCGGCAAAAGGGCGGCTGCGCGGTGGTGATGGGGGCGCTGTCGCCCCGCACCCGCAATGCGCAGGTCGCCATGTATCAGGCCGGAGAGGTCGATTATCTGGTCGCCACCGACGCCATCGGCATGGGGCTGAACCTCGATATCCGCCATGTCGCCTTTTCTGCCACGCATAAATTCGACGGCCGCCGGGTGCGCGAGTTGTTCCCGCACGAGATCGGCCAGATCGCCGGGCGCGCCGGGCGCCATACCGAGGCGGGCACATTCGGCGTCACCGGCGATGCGCGCATTCTTGACGAAGGGCTGATCGACGCCATCGAGAATCACCGCTTTGCGCCGATCCAGCGGTTGGTCTGGCGTAACGCGGCGCTGGAATTCGGCACCACCGAGCGGCTGGTCTCCAGTCTTGAGGCGCCTTCGGGCCATGAATTGCTGGGCCGGGGGCGCGAGGCCGACGATCTGGCTGCGCTGAAGACGCTGCGCGACCTGCCCGAGATCCGCGACCGGGTGCAGGGCGGGCGCGATGTCCGGCTGCTTTGGGACGTTTGCCGGGTGCCCGATTTTCGTGGTATTTCTGCCAGTGAACATGCCGGGCTGCTGGCGCGGATCTTCGGTTTCCTGCAAGAGGGCGCGATTCCTTCGGACTGGCTGGCCCGCGCCGTTCAGCGTATCGACCGCACCCATGGCGATATCGACGCGCTGTCAAAACGGCTCGCCTATATCCGCACCTGGACCTATGTTGCGCAAAGAACCGGCTGGGTGCAGGACGAAAGCCATTGGCGCGGGGAAACTCGCGCTGTAGAAGA
Organism: Paracoccus alcaliphilus; assembly: GCF_028553725.1. Lineage (NCBI taxonomy): Bacteria > Pseudomonadati > Pseudomonadota > Alphaproteobacteria > Rhodobacterales > Paracoccaceae > Paracoccus > Paracoccus alcaliphilus. The sequence goes on along the minus strand of NZ_CP067124.1, from coordinate 227,690 downwards.
CCGTTTGTCAGACGCGCTGCATGCGGCGCTGACCCAACGTTTCGTGGACCGGCGCACCTCGGTATTGTTGCGCCGGCTCAATCAGAAGGAGAGCCTTGTGGCCGAAGTGAATGACAAGGGCGAAGTGACGGTCGAGGGTGAATTCGCCGGCCGTCTTGAAGGGTTCCGGTTTCGCCCCGACCAGACCGCGACGGCGGACGAGGCCAGGATGCTGAACCGCGCCGGATACGAGGCGCTGCGTCCCGAATTCCATCTGCGCGCGGACCGTTTCTATAACGCCCCCGATACCGAGCTGGATTTCACCGAACAGGGTGGGCTGATGTGGGGCGACGCCGCCATCGGCAAGCTGGTCAAGGGCAGCGACGCGCTGCATCCCGGTATCGAGGTTTTCGTCGATGACGAGGCCGGTTCCGATATCGCCGAGAAAGTCCGCCGCCGTTTGCAGCATTTCATCGACCGCAAGGTGGCGGCGTTGTTCGAGCCTTTGCTGGCGATGCAGAAGGATGACGGACTGACCGGGCTGGCGCGAGGCTTTGCCTTCCGTCTGGTCGAGGCTTTGGGCATCCTGCCGCGCGAAGGCGTGGCGAATGAGGTCAAGGAACTGGATCAGGAGATGCGCGGGTTGCTGCGCAAGCACGGTGTGCGCTTTGGCCAGTTCACCATTTTCCTGCCCGCGCTGCTGAAGCCCGCGCCGACCCGGCTGCGGCTGGTGCTGTGGTCGCTGGCCGAGGGGCTGGACGAATTCCCCGAAAGCCCGCCCCCCGGTCTGGTCACCATCCCGCATATCCCCGAGGTGCCGCAGGGCTATTACACGCTGTCGGGCTATCACCCCGCAGGTGACCGTGCGATCCGCATCGACATGCTGGAACGGCTGGCCGACCTTCTGCGTACGCAGGATACGCGCGGTGGATTCGAGGCCAATCCCGACATGCTGTCGATCACCGGCATGACGCTGGAGCAATTCGCGGCACTGATGCAGGGTCTGGGCTATGCCGCCGAAAAGGGCGAGCGGGCGAAGGTCAAGACGGCCGAGGCCCCCGTGGCCGAACCCGCACCCGAGGCCGAGCCCTCGGACGCGCCGCTGACCGAAGAGGAAAGCGTTCTGGCCGCCGAAACCCGCGCCAAATGGGAAACGGAGCAGGCCGAGAAACGCCGGATCGAGGCAGAGGCCGCCGCCGCCGAGGCCGCGGAGACGCCTGAACAGGCAACCGAGCCGACCGGCGACGAAGCGGCAGCGGATGCGGCCGAAGACGCGCCCGAGACCGAGGTGTTCTATACCTTCCGCTGGGCGCCGCGTCCGCGCGGAGGCAATCGCCGCCCGCAGCAGGCCCAGGGGCAAGAAGCCGGACAGGGCCGCCGTCAAGGTGGTCAGCCGCGCGGCGAGCGTGCCGAGCGCCGTTCTGGTGAAACTGGCGGCGACCGTGCCGCCCGCGATGGCGGCAAGCCACGCGGCAAGGGCGGGCCGAAAAAGGGGCCCAAAGGCGCACCCAAGCCCAAGACCTTCTCGTCGCGACCCGAACGCCCGGAACGCCGGATCGACCCGGACAGCCCCTTCGCCATCCTCGCGACGCTCAAAGACAAGAAGTGAGCGAGGGCGGCCAGCGTCTGGACAAATGGCTGTTTTTCGCGCGGTTCTTCAAGTCGCGCGGACTGGCCACAGCCCGGATCGAGGCCGGCGGAATCCGCATCAATGGCCAGCCCTGCCGCAAGCCGGGCCGGTCGCTGCATGTCGGCGACGAGGTGACGATTTCAGCGCATGGCCATGTGCGCGCCATGCGCGTTCTGGCCCTTGGCACCCGCCGGGGACCCGCGACTGAGGCACAATGTCTCTATCTTGAACATACGGATGGGTTGATTGATCCGGATGAAGGGACTAGGTGAATGCCCGCAAGGATCAAGCGAGAGCGCGCCAGATGACCTACGTGGTGACCGATAACTGCATAATGTGCAAATATACCGACTGCGTGGAAGTCTGTCCGGTGGACTGCTTCTATGAAGGCGAAAACACGCTGGTGATCCATCCCGACGAATGCATCGATTGCGGGGTGTGCGAACCCGAATGCCCGGCCGATGCCATCCGCCCCGATACCGAGCCGGCTATGGACGAATGGGTCGAGTTCAACCGCAAATACTCCGAAATCTGGCCGGTCATCACCCAGAAGAAGGACCCGCTGCCCACCGCCACCGAACTGGACGGGGTCGAGGGCAAGCTGGACAAATACTTCTCGGAGGCCCCGGGCGAGGGCGATTGAGCCGACGGGCGGATTGCCGCCCGCCCGGCTTGCACGCGATGCGGTTTTGCGGAAGATTCGCTTATCGATGATTCTCGCGAATCCGTGAGAATGTAACCAAGCCATTGACAGGTAACAGGAAAACGCCATTTCGGCCCTCCTGCCGCGGCGCTTTTTTTTGTGCCCGATTCGTGATATGTTCAGGCCACTGTCGTAATTCATCCTAACCGCTTTCAGGGCGGGGCCGGGGGTTGCGGTGGTCATGCTGCCGACCCTGCGTCTTCTGCCCGTCGCAGGCTCAAGAACAGATAAGAACAGGATCCGAAGGCGGCATCGCCGCTTGCGGTCTTTTTGTGTCCCATCGCTTGGGGCGCTACCTAGAGGAAGCCAAATGTCCAAGACCAAGAAGAACGAATTTCGCCCCGATGATTTTGTCGTCTATCCGGCTCATGGTGTTGGCCGGATCGTCTCGATCGAAGAGCAGGAGGTCGCGGGGCTGCGGCTTGAGATGTTCGTCATCTCTTTTGACAAGGACAAGATGACCCTGCGCGTGCCCACCGCCCGCGCCACCGAAATCGGCATGCGTGGCCTGTCGTCGCCCGACGCGATCGACCGGGCGCTGGAAACCCTGAAGGGCAAGGCCCGTGTCAAGCGCGCCATGTGGTCGCGCCGTGCGCAGGAATATGAACAGAAGATCAACTCGGGCGATCTGATGTCGATCGCCGAAGTGGTGCGCGACCTGCACCGCAATGACGACCAGCGCGAGCAATCCTATTCCGAGCGTCAGCTCTATGAGGCCGCTCTGGACCGCCTGACCCGCGAGGTCGCGGCTGTCGGCGGGCTGGACGAAGGCGCCGCGCAACAACGCGTGGGCGAGGTTCTGGTGTCGCGCGCGGCCTGAGCCTTTACAGTTCCGGTCGGATCGGGGTCGGCTTGCGGGCCGGCCCTTGTTCATGCGGGATCACTGCATGGACTTGAAGCGCGGCGTGATTTTGGCGATAACCGCCTGCGCGACCAGCCAAGGGAAACCGCCATGCGAGTACGCATCTATCAACCTGCCCGCAACGCCATGCAATCCGGCTCTGCCCGGACGAAGCTGTGGGTTCTGGAATTTCCGTCGGCCGACGCGCGCGAGATCGACCCGCTGATGGGCTGGACCATCAGCGACGACATGCAGAGCCAGGTCCGCCTGCGCTTCGAGACCCGCAAACAGGCCGAGGAATACGCCCGTGCGCATGGTCTGGATTTCGTCGTGCAGGAACCGCAAAAACGCGCCCCCAACATCCGCCCCCGCGGCTATGGCGAGAACTTCGCCACCGACCGCCGCGCCCCCTGGACGCACTGACCTGTGTAAATCGGGCGAAAGTTAGTGCCGGCTCGGGGTGGTTTTGGCCGGATTCGGGGCATAGTTTTGTCAACGCTTTGATTTTGCTGGGGTCGGATTTCCGGCCCCGGCGTTTTTCTGTTCCGGGGACGGGCTCAGGGTCGGTCCATCATCATCAAGGACTATCAGCCATGCCCCCCGCCTATCTCGTCACCCATTCCGGCGGCTTTCATGCGGATGAGGTCTTTTCGACCGTCATCCTGACGCGGCTTTATCCTCAGGCACAGCTCATCCGCAGCCGGGCGGCCGAATGGATCACGCCCGGCCCTGACCGCATCATCTATGATGTCGGCGGGGCCTATGATGCCGATGCGGGGATCTTCGACCACCACCAGCGCGGCGCGCCCCTGCGTGATGATGGACAGCCCTTCAGCTCGTTCGGGCTGATCTGGCGCCATTTCGGCCGCGACTACCTGGTGGCTTCCGGCGTCCCGGTCGAACATATCGAAGCGGTCCATGCGTCGTTCGATGCGAAGTTCGTCCTGCCGATTGACCTGCTGGACAACGGCGCGCTCAGCCCGGCCAGCGCCGGGCCGCTGCTCACCGGCATGCTCCTGCCCGACCTGATCGAGAGCCTGAAGCCGGTCTTCGACGATACCGTTCCGGGTGCTGACGACAGCGCCTTCCAGACCGCCCTGACCATCGCCCGCGCTTTCGTCGAGGCCCGCATCGCACGCAGCGCCGCCAAGCTGCGCGCCGAAGCCATCGTCCTTGAGGCCATCGCCAAAGCAGGCGCCAGCCGCATCCTTGAGCTGCCAATGGGCATGCCCTTCCGCCCTGCTGTAATAAAGGCCGGCGCGGATCACCTGTGGTTCGTCATCAACCCGCGCGGCAGTGATTGGGTGATCGGCGGCATCCGCAAATCCGAGGATGGCTTCGAACAACGCGCCGACCTGCCAGCCTCATGGGCCGGACTGACCGGCGCGGCACTGGAGAAAATCTCTGGCGTCAAGGGCGCTCTTTTCTGCCACAACGGCCGCTTCATCGCCGCCGCCGCGAACCGGGTGGCCGCGCTGGACATGGCCGGGATCGCGGTGAGGGAAGCAGAGTTGGCGAAAGCTGGTTCTGTGTGATGATGTGAAAATGAAATGAAGGCTGCGCAAAGGGCGGGAAGCAGGCTGCCGGTGCTGTGGCATTGCGGTCGCGGCATCCCCGGCTGGGCGGTCGAGCGGCTATTCATCGGATGCAGTAATCGCCGATCCCGCCCATGCAAGGGGCAACGCTTTGGCCGATCAAGCGCAGAAGGTCTGGACGGTAGTAGAGGCACAGAATTTCAACGCTGAAAATCTATTGATTTGGCTTGCTTGGGCTACAGAACTACTTTTGTGCGTCGCTGAAGTTAATATCGATTTCCTTGGAGAGGCAAAGATCGGCGGTTCCTTCAATTAACTGCGACCTGTTCGACGCAACGTGTTCGGTAGCTACCATCACGGCGGCGACTAAAGCATTTCTGTTTTAACCTGCGACATATTTTGCGGCCTTGAAGTAGTTCCAACATTCGCCGGGATCGAAGAGATCACAGACTTCGCCGATGGCCTTGAAGACGTCGGTAAATGTTCTTGCCCCGATCCTGCGCAGGTGCGCCTTGAGTTTTGCGAATGCCATTTCGATGGGGTTCAGGTCCGGCGAATATGGCGGCAGATAGAGAAACCAGCAGCGATGGGCATGCAGAGCCTCAGCAGCCTGCTTGTTGTGGTGGGTGGCAAGGTTGTCGAGGATCACCACGGTTCCCGGCTCGATCTCCGGGATCAGGACCTCGCGAACCCAGGCTGCGAAGGCGGGGCCGTCCATTGCGCCCCGGATGCACCAGGGCGCAATCAGGGCATCCGGTGTGAGCCCGGCGATCAGGGTCTGTGTTCCCCAGCTGCCGAAGGGCGCATCCATGGTCAGGCGTGTGCCGCGCAGGGCACGTCCCCGCAGGCGGGTGAGGTTGGTCTTCACTGAGGTCTCGTCTATGAAAACCACGCGTTCCGGCCGATCCGCGATGGCTGGCAAGCGATGCTCGAACCAGTCGGTTCGCCGCTGTCTTACCCTGGCACCACGGCGTTCGGCGGCCACCAGCGACTTTTTTTATAGGTGAACCCAAGCCGCGACAGCAGACTGGCAATGGACGAGTGATGGACACGAACGCCTTCCGCTGCGATCAGCGCGTCCCTGAGTTCGAACAGCGTGATGTCGGGATCCTGTGCGAGCAGTTTCTCAAAAAAGGCCCGGTGCGGGGCAAGCTTTCCATGCCCTTTGGGACGTCCCTGGGGCAATGGTTCGGCATGCCCCCTGGTCCTGATCGCCCGGCCCCAACGTGCTCCGGTCGCCGGCGAGAGTTTCAGCCGCAGCGCCGCCGCCCGACCGCTTAAACCCTCCTCGATATATCGCTGAAACCGCGTCCGGAGGGCCGACGGCAATGGTGCTGACATGATCTATCCTCCCAGACAGAAGGGAATCACGATCCGCGCTGCGACGGAACCCCAAACGATTCAGGGTTCAGCAGAAATGCTTTAACATATGCCAGCCTCTTGAACCCATCCATCGCGATGTGAACCCTGTCTGCAGAGGACTTCTGCAACAATTCCCATGGAGATGCTGAGATTGCAGATCGCGAAGGCCGGTTGGCGGTGGCACGTCACGCAAATCCCCGCTGGCAAGGCCGATGCACTGGCCGGGCTGCGCGAGTTGATGCCCGAAGCGGGTTTTGCGGACGGTTTTCTTGCCGGGGTGCCGGGGCTGCGCCGCGCGGGCTGACCTTTTGCAGTCAGCCGGCAACAATTTCATCGGTGTTCGCGAACCTTTTTCTGCGTGCTGCATCCAATCCTCATGAGTGGCTCACTTACCGGGGGTGTTTTGATGTTGCGACGGACCTCTTTCCTTCTGGCGGCGCTGGTGCTGCTGCCAGCCGCGGGCCTTGCCCAGAGCGCCGACAGCCCGGCAACCGATATGAACGCGCCGGAGGCAGAGGTCTGGCTGCCGACGCTGCTGACCGACACGCCGCAGCAGGGATTTGAACTGGCGGTCGGCATGGCGCGGCGGGCGGTCAAGACCGCCCAGCCCGATGTCGAGGTGCTGAAATCGCTGCGGCCGGGCTATGCGACGGATGCGGGCAGCCTGATCGACGTTTCGGGCGTGGCGGCCACCTGGTTCGCCACCATCGCTGCGGCAAACGACTATTGGCGCGAGTGACGTGCCGCGAAACGCGAGGAGGAAACCATGACCGATATCACCCTGCCGAAAGCCACCGCCGCGCTTGGGGCAAAACGGCACGCGCTGGCGCCGGAGATCGATGATGCGTTTCTGGCGCTGTCAAAGAAGGTCTTTGCCGATGGCGCGCTCGATCGGCGCACCAAGCAGCTGATCGCGATCGCGGTTGCCCATGTGACGCAATGCCCGTGGTGCATCGAGGGCCATACCCGGGGCGCGAAACGCGCCGGGGCCAGCAACGAACAGATCATGGAGGCGATCTGGGTCGCGGCCGAGATGCGGGCGGGGGCGGCCTATGCCCATGCGAACAAGACGCTGGCGGTGCTGGAGCAGATCGATGGCGATTAGGGGCGACAGGCTGTGCATGATCGCCACAGGCGGCAGGGGCGTGGCATGATGGTGGTGCCGGTGATGATGCAGGGAAAGGATCAGCCGTGACGAATCGCCCCGCCTTTGTGGACAGGCCACTGCCGCGGCACTGGTCCGAAGCCGAACTGGTCGCTGCCGCGCGACGGCGTGACGAAGAGGCCGTGCGCGAACTGATCCGGCGGCTGAACGGGCGGCTTTATCGCATCGCGCGCGGGATGATGCCCAGTGACGCCGAGGCCGAAGAGGTGGTGCAGGACGCCTATCTGTCGGCCTTCACCCATCTGGATGATTTCCGCGAGGCGGCGCGGTTCTCGACCTGGATCACCCGCATCACGCTGAACTGCGCCGCCATGCGGCTGCGCAAACACCGCCCCGAGCAGCAGGAATATGACACCGTGCAGGAACGCAATCTTTGCGGCGACGGGGTGCTGGCCTTTCCCGGTTGCCACCCCGAGACCGCCGAAGCCACGCTGGCCCGGATGCAGACCCGCGCCGTCATCGAGGCGGCGGTGGCCGAATTGCCCCCCGATCTGCGGCTGGTGTTCCTGATGCACGAGACCGCCGGGATGGGCCTGCATGACATCGCCCGTGACCTGTCGCTGCCGCTTGGCACCGTCAAGACGCGGCTGATGCGGGCCCGCCACCGCCTGCGCCGGATCATCAGCGCCCGGATCCGGGGCGGGTTCGACAGCATCTTTCCCTTCGCGGGCCAGCGCTGCGCGGGCATGGCCGACCGTGTCGCCGCCTTGCTGCGCGCCCGCGCGGATCACGACCCCGAACGCTTATAAAGGACCGACAGCAATGGCAGCCCGGATCAGCGAACCCGTCGAAGCGCAGCAGGGCTTTTTCACCCGCTGGTTCATGTCCACCAATCACAAGGACATCGGCATCCTCTATCTGTTCACGGCGGGTCTGGCCGGGCTGATCTCGGTCGCCTTCACCGTCTATATGCGGATGGAGCTGCAATATCCCGGCGTGCAATACATGTGCCTCGAGGGGATGCGCCTGATTGCCGACGCATCGGCCGAATGCACGCCGAATGGCCATCTGTGGAATGTGGTGGTGACCTATCACGGCATCCTGATGATGTTCTTCGTGGTGATCCCGGCGTTGTTCGGAGGTTTCGGCAACTATTTCATGCCGCTGCATATCGGTGCCCCGGACATGGCCTTTCCGCGGCTGAACAACCTGTCTTACTGGCTCTATGTCTGCGGGGTTTCGCTGGCCATCACCTCGCTGCTGTCGCCGGGCGGCTCGGACCTGCCGGGGGCGGGGGTGGGCTGGGTGCTCTATCCGCCGCTGTCCACGTCCGAGGCCGGCTATGCGATGGATCTGGCGATCTTTTCCGTCCACGTCTCCGGTGCCAGCTCGATTCTGGGCGCGATCAACATCATCACCACCTTCCTGAATATGCGCGCCCCCGGCATGACCCTGTTCAAGGTGCCGCTGTTCGCATGGGCGGTGTTCATCACCGCATGGATGATCCTGCTGTCGCTGCCGGTGCTGGCCGGAGGCATCACCATGCTGCTGATGGACCGCAATTTCGCCACCAATTTCTTCAACCCGGCCGGCGGGGGCGACCCGATCCTGTATCAGCATATCCTGTGGTTCTTTGGCCATCCCGAGGTCTATATGCTGATTCTGCCCGGTTTCGGCATCATCAGCCATGTGGTTTCGACCTTCGCCAGAAAACCGATTTTCGGTTATCTGCCGATGGTGCTGGCCATGGCGGCGATCGCTTTTCTGGGCTTTGTCGTCTGGGCGCATCACATGTACACCGTCGGCATGTCGCTGACCCAGCAGGCCTATTTTCAGGTGGCGACGATGACCATCGCCGTGCCCACCGGCATCAAGGTCTTTTCCTGGATCGCGACGATGTGGGGCGGCTCGGTCGAGTTCAAGACCCCGATGCTCTGGGCCTTCGGCTTCCTGTTCCTGTTCACCATCGGCGGCGTGACCGGCGTCGTCATCGCGCAGGCGCCGCTGGATCGGGTCTATCACGACACCTATTACATCGTGGCGCATTTCCATTATGTGATGAGCCTTGGCGCGGTTTTCGCGATCTTCGCCGGGGTTTATTTCTGGATCGGCAAGATGTCGGGTCGGCAATATCCCGAATGGGCCGGCAAGCTGCATTTCTGGATGATGTTCATCGGCTCGAACCTGATCTTCTTTCCGCAGCATTTTCTGGGCCGTCAGGGGATGCCGCGCCGCTACATCGACTATCCGGTCGAGTATGCGTTCTGGAACGGTGTTTCCTCGACCGGCGCCTATCTGTCCTTCGCCTCGTTCCTGTTCTTCATCGGCATCGTGTTCTACACCCTGTTCGCAGGCAAGCGCGTGACCGAGAACAACTATTGGAACGAGCATGCCGATACGCTGGAATGGACCCTGACCTGCCCGCCGCCCGAACACACCTTCGAGCAACTGCCCAAACGCGAGGACTGGGACCGCAGCCACGCGCAGCGGTAGGGTCTATTCCTGTAAGTTTTCAGCACCAGAAGATGATGATCGTGCCTGTGCTCTGCCGTCCGGCCCGGTGGACCGGCCCGAGCTGCCGATGCCGACGGGCTTTCACGGATCGCCGATCCTGACGTCTGAAATCCGCCGCTTGTTTGCGTTTGATCAAAGAGGGTGCCCGGCCCGCGGCCTAGACCCCTTGTTGACGGGTCCACCGATCCGCAAACAAGGAGAACCAGAATGAAACCGTCCCTGTTGCTTGCCGCCCCTGCGCTGGCCCTTGCGCTGTCCACCGCCGCGCTGGCGGCCGAGCACGAGGTCGCCATGCTGAACCGTGGCGAGGCGGGCGTCATGGTCTTCGAGCCGGGCTTCGTCCGGGCCGAGCCGGGCGATGTGATCCGCTTCGTGCCCACCGACAAAAGCCACAATGTCGAGGCGATCAAGGACATCCTTCCCGAACGGGTCGAGGTCTTCAAAAGCAAGATCAACGACGAATATGAACTGACGGTGACCGAACCGGGTCTTTACGGCGTCAAATGCACCCCGCATTTCGCGATGGGGATGGTGATGCTGATCCAGGTCGGCGATGCGCCGGACAATCTGGAGGCCGCGCAAAGCGCGCAGATGCCCAAGAAGGCGCGCGAACGGCTGGATGCCGAAATCGCGCAGGTTCAGTAAGCCGCACCCCCAGCGGGATGCGTCAGCCACAGGGGGCGCCCGTCGCGCCCTCTCACCTTCTTGAAAGGCCGGTCCGATGGTTCTGAAACTCTCTGCCGCGCATCGCCAGATCGCCTGCCAGTCGCGACTGTTCGCCAGCCTGCCGCCCGCCATCTGCGACACCCTGCTGGAGGCCGCGCAGATCCGGCGGTTCCAACGTGGTCAGACGGTGTTTCACCACGGCGACACTGCCCATGCGATTCATGTGGTGATCGAGGGCTGGGTCAAGCTGTATCGCATCGCCCCCAGCGGCACCGAGGCGGTGGTGGGCGTGATGACCCGCGGCCAGAGCTTCGGAGAGCCGATCGCCCTGCGCCGGGCGGTCTATCCGGTCTCGGCCGAGGCGACGACGAATTGCCAGCTGCTGGCCCTGCCGGCGCAGGCGTTTCTGGATATGTTGCAGACCCATCCCGAAACCGCGATCTCGGTGCTGTCGGCCACCTTCATGCACCTGCAGGAACTGGTCGAGCAGATCGAGCAGTTGAAGGCGCGTTCGGGCGCGCAGCGGGTGGCCGAGTTCCTGCTGGAGCTGTGTCCCGAGGGCTGCGAAAGCACCACCGTCATCCTGCCCTATGACAAGGCGCTGATCGCGGGCAGGCTGGGAATGAAGCCCGAAAGCCTCAGCCGCGCCTTCGCCCGGCTGCGCGAACATGGCGTGCGGATCAATCAGTCCAGCGCGGTGATCTCTTCGACCGGGCGCCTGCGCGATCTGTCACAGGCCGACGCGGCGGGCGGGCAAAGCCGGATCATCTGAGCAGCACCGCATCCACCCCTACAACAGCACCTGCCAGAACCCCAGCGGTGCCATGGCAGCGGACAGCCAGAAACAGAAGGTAAAGAACGAATGGTTGTTCATGCACGGCCCTTCGGCCAGAAGATTGCACAACCACCAGCCCGCGAAACGGCCCGGGTGGCGGCGAACCGCAACGGACTGACTGGCCGACAAATCACCCGGTGTTTGCGGCGGCACAAAGAAGGCGAGCGGCGCCCGGCCTATCCGCAGGGCATGACGCATGATCTGTCTCTTGCCCGGCTTCGCATCTGTCTGACCATCCTGTCGGTTCTGGCGATGCTGCTGGTCCTTGCCCCGCCCGCTGCCGCCGAAACCATGCTGCGGCAACTGCTGCCCGATCAGGACGCGGCCGAACTGGTGCCGGGTGCCGACGCCTTCGGGCCGATCCGCGACGACATCGCCGTGGCACCCGTCCTGCAAGGGGGCAAGACCGTCGCATGGGCATTCGTCACCTCGGATTTCGTCGGCACCACCGGCTATTCCGGCAAGCCGATCCATACGCTGGTCGCACTGGATCCCGATGCGAAGATCGCGGGGGTGCGGCTGGTCAGACATTCCGAACCCATCGTGCTGATCGGCATTCCCGAATCCCGCGTCCGCGCGATGGTCGAGGGCTATCACGGCCTTGATCTGGTGGCCGAGGCGCAATCGGGCGGCACCGGGCACGAGGTGGACATCATTTCCGGCGCGACGGTGACGGTGATGGTGATCGACGATTCGATCACCCGCTCGGGTCTGCGGGTCGCGCGGGCGCTTGGCCTTGGCGGTCTGGCCGCGCAGACCACCGCGACCGGCCCGCAATTCGAGCTGAACCCTGATGCCGCGCCCCCTGCCGACTGGACAGAGGCCGAGGGCGACGGCACGCTGCGCCGGTTGTCGCTGAGTGTGGCGCAGGTCAACGAGGCCTTCGCCGCCCATCCCGACAGCCGCGCGGGCGCCCGTGCCCTGACCGAGCCGTCTGATTCCACCTTTATCGAGATGCAGGCCGCGCTGGTCTCGGTCCCCGCCATTGGTGCGGGGCTGCTGGGCGAGGCCGAGGCCGCCAACCTGCGTGACTGGCTGGATGAGGGCGAACATGCCGTCGCGATCATGGGACGGGGTCTCTATTCCTTCAAGGGGTCGGGTTATGTGCGCGGTGGTATCTTTGACCGGATCGTATTGATTCAGGACGATGTTTCCGTGCGTTTTCGCGACCGCGACCATCGCCGCCTTGGCCGGATCGCCGCCGGGGGCACCCCGGATTTCACCGAGACCGACCTGTTCCGCATCCCCGCCGATGCCGGTTTCGACCCGACCAAGCCCTTTCGCATCCAGCTGCTGGTGCATCGCGATGTCGGCCCGATCGAGAAGGTGTTCCAGACTTTCGACCTTGGCTATCAACTGCCGCAGAAATACCTGCGCGCGCTGGCCCCGCCGCCCGCGCCGCCCACGGATGCCGTCGCCGTCGCCGACCGCGACGAAGGCACCGCGCAGGCCGAGCTGTGGAAGCGCATCTGGAATGATTCCCGCGCCAGGATCGTGGGGCTGGGCGTCATGCTGGCGGTGCTGACGGGGGTATTCTTCTTCCAGAGCTTCGTGGTTCGCGTCGAACGCCGCTTTTATATCTTCCGCATGGCCTTTCTGACGGTCACGCTGGTCTGGCTGGGCTGGTATGCCAATGCGCAGCTGTCGGTCGTGAACCTGATGGCGCTGTTCGGCAGCCTGACCAGCGGCTTCAGCTGGCAGGCGTTTTTGCTGGACCCGATGACCTTCATCCTGTGGTTCGCGGTCGCCGCGGCGCTGCTGTTCTGGGGGCGGGGGGCTTATTGCGGCTGGCTGTGCCCCTTTGGCGCGTTGCAGGAACTGACCAACCAGATCGCGCGCAAGCTGCGCATCCCGCAATGGACCCTGCCATGGGGGCTGCACGAGCGGCTGTGGCCGATCAAATACATGATCTTCCTTGGGCTGTTCGGCGTGTCTCTGGCCAGTGTCGAACAGGCCGAACGGCTGGCCGAGGTCGAGCCGTTCAAGACAGCGATCATCCTCAATTTCATGCGCGCATGGCCTTTCGTCGCCTATGCAAGCGCACTGATCATCGCCGGACTGTTCGTAGAACGGTTCTATTGCCGTTACCTGTGTCCGCTTGGGGCGGCGTTGGCCATCCCGGCGCGGTTGCGGATGTTCGACTGGCTGAAACGTTACCACGAATGCGGCAATCCCTGTCAGACCTGTGCCAATGAATGCCCGGTCCAGTCGATCCACCCCACGGGCGAGATCAACCCCAATGAGTGCATCAACTGCCTGCATTGTCAGGTCCTCTATCAGTCCGAGGACCGCTGTCCCGTCGTCATCAAGAAGCTGAAGCGCCGGGCAAAACTGGCAGGCAGCGCGCCGCCGAAACTGGGAATGCCCCCCGCCGGACACCCCAATGCCGCGCGCGCCACCGAAACAACCGTTTGATTGTCAAGGAGATCGATGATGGAATCGAATGAACACAAGGGCCTCAGCCGCCGGATGCTGCTGGGCGCAACCGCCGGAGGTGCCGCGCTGACGGGCACGCTTGGCGGCAGGCTGGCGCTTGGCCTTGGCGGGGTGGCGGGCGTGACGGCCGCGACCGCGGGCGCGGCGCTGGCGGCGGGTGATGGCGCGGTCGCGCCGGGGCAGCTGGACGATTATTACGGCTTCTGGTCCTCGGGCCAGTCGGGCGAATTGCGCATCCTTGGTGTGCCCTCGATGCGTGAGCTGATGCGGGTTCCGGTCTTCAACCGTTGCTCGGCCACGGGATGGGGGCAGACCAACGAATCGATCCGGGTCCACCAGCGCACCATGACCGAAAAGACCCGCAACTTCCTTGCCGCCAACGGCAAGAAGGTCCACGACAACGGCGATCTGCACCACGTCCATATGTCCTTTACCGAAGGGAAATACGACGGCCGCCACCTCTATATGAACGACAAGGCCAATACCCGCGTGGCGCGGGTGCGCTGCGACGTGATGAAATGCGACGCCATCCTGGAAATCCCCAACGCCAAGGGCATCCACGGGCTGCGCCCGCAAAAATGGCCGCGCTCGAACTATGTCTTTTGCAATGGCGAGGACGAGGCGCCGCTGATCAACGACGGCACCGACATGGAGAACCTGTCCACCTATGTGAACATCTTCACCGCCGTCGATGCCGATGAATGGCAGGTGGCGTGGCAGGTGAAGGTGTCGGGAAACCTTGACAACTGCGATGCGGATTACGAAGGCAAATGGGCCTTCTCGACCAGTTACAACTCGGAAATGGGCATGACGCTGGCCGAGATGACCGAGGCCGAGATGGATCACGTCGTCATCTTCAACATCGAAGAGATCGAAAAGGCCATCGAGGCCGGGCAATATGAGGAAATCAACGGCTGCAAGGTTCTGGACGGGCGCAAGGAAGCCAACAGCCAGTTCACGCGCTATATCCCCATCGCCAACAACCCGCATGGCTGCAACATGGCCCCCGACCGCAAGCACCTGTGCGTCGCGGGCAAGCTGTCGCCCACCGTCACCGTGCTGGACGTGACGAAATTCGACGCGATCTTCGATGAGGGCGCCGATCCGCGCAGCGCCGTGGTGGCGGAGCCGGAGCTGGGCCTTGGGCCACTTCACACCGCCTTTGACGGGCGGGGCAACGCCTATACCTCGCTGTTTCTGGACAGTCAGGTGGTGAAGTGGAACATCGAGGACGCGATCCGCGCCTATAACGGCGAGACGGTCGATCCGATCAAGGACAAGCTGGATGTGCATTACCAGCCCGGCCACCTGAAAACCATCATGGGCGAGACGCTGGACGCGGGCAACGACTGGCTGGTTTGTCTGTGCAAGTTCTCGAAGGACCGCTTCCTGAATGTCGGCCCGTTGAAGGCGGAAAACGATCAGCTGATCGACATCTCGGGCGACCGGATGGTGCTGGTCCATGACGGCCCGGCCTTCGCCGAACCGCATGACGCGATCGGGGTTCATCCCTCGATCATGGACATCAAGTCGGTCTGGGATCGCGACGACCCGATGTGGGCCGAAACCCGCGCGCAGGCAGAAGCCGATGGCGTCGATATCGACGAATGGGCCGAAGAGGTCATCCGCGATGAAAGCGACCCGACCAGAGTGCGCGTCTATATGTCCAGCGTGGCACCCAGCTTCAGCCTCGAAAGCTTCGAGGTGAACGAGGGCGACGAGGTCACCGTCATCGTCACCAACCTTGACGAGATCGACGACCTGACCCATGGCTTCACCATGGGCGATCACGGCGTTGCGATGGAGGTCGGGCCGAGGCAGACCTCATCCGTCACCTTCGTCGCGGCCAAGCCGGGCGTCTATTGGTATTACTGCCAGTGGTTCTGCCATGCGCTGCATATGGAGATGCGTGGCCGCATGTTCGTGCGCCCCAGGGACGCCTGACCCATGCGCCTGCTGCCCGCCCCGATCCTCGGCCTGATCCTTGGCCTTCTTCTGTCCTCGCCGCTGGCGGCAGGGGAACGTGAGGTCATGCCGGGGGCGGGGCGGCTGGCACAGGCCATCGCCGGGGCTGCCCCTGGCGATGTGCTGCGACTGACCGAGGGAACCTATTCCGGCCCCGTCACCATCGACCGCCCGCTGACCATCACCGGCCCGCGCGGCGCGGTGGTCGATGGTGGCGGCGCTGGCTCTGTCGTCACCATCGACGCGCCGGATGTGATGCTTTCGGGCTTTACCGTTACCGGCTCGGGGCATCTCAATCAGGACCTCGACGCAGGGGTGAAGATCCTGCGCGAGGCCCATCGCGCCCGGATCGAGGGGCTTTTGGTGACCGGCAACATGCACGGTATCGACGTGCATGGCGGCCATGATGCGCGCGTCATCGGCAACCAGATCATCGGCACCCGCAACCCGCGCATGAATGAACGCGGCAACGGCATCTATGTCTGGAACAGCCCCGGCACGCTGGTTCAGGGCAACGCGATCCGCTATGGCCGCGACGGGATTTTCTCGAACACAAGCAAGGACAGCACCTATCGCGGCAACACCTTCCGCGACCTGCGTTTCGCCGTCCATTTCATGTACACCCACCGGACCGAGGTCATCGACAACATCTCGATCGGCAATCACCTGGGCTTCGCCATCATGAACTCGGACCGGGCGGTGGTGCGCGGCAATCTCAGCCTTGGCGACCGCGAGCATGGGGTGATGCTGAATTATACCAACAATTCCGACATCACGGGCAATCTGGTGCGCGGCGGCACGAAGAAATGCATCTTCATCTATAACGCCCACAAGAACCTGATCTGGGACAACCGCTTTCAGGATTGCGGCATCGGCATCCATTTCACCGCCGGGTCAGAGCGGAACGTGCTGACCTCGAACGCCTTCATCGCCAATCGCGAGCAGGTGAAATATGTCGGCACCCGCCATATGGAATGGAGCCATGAGGGCATCGGCAATTACTGGTCCGACCATGCCGCCTTCGACCTGAACGGCGATCTGATCGCCGACGGCACCTATCGGCCCAACGATCTGATGGACCATATCCTGTGGTCGCAACCCGCCGCCGCGCTTCTGACCGGCTCGCCCGCCGTGCAGCTGATCCGCTGGAGCCAGAGCAGCTTTCCCGCCACCCTGCCCGGTGGTGTGACCGACAGCGCACCGCTGATGCGCGCCCTGACCATTCCGGTTCCCGACGATATCGCGGCCCTCGAGGCCGCAGCCGCGGGGCGCTGGACCAAAGGAAATTTCGATGACATCGACCTTGACGATCTCTCGTCTCACTAAGCGTTTCCGGGGCGTAGAGGCGCTGTCCGACGTCTCGCTGACGCTTGCTCCGGGCCAGCGGGTGGCGCTGCTGGGCCATAACGGTGCGGGCAAATCGACGATGATGAAGATCATCCTTGGCCTGATCCCCCATGACGCGGGCGAGGTTACCGTCTGCGGCACCGCGCCCGGATCGGCGGCGGCGCGGGCGCAGGTTGCCTATCTACCTGAAAACGTGGCCTTTCACCCTGCACTGACCGGTGAAGAACAGATCCGCCATTACCTGCGCCTGCGCGGAGAGCCCGCCTTGAAGGCCCCCGGCCTGCTGGAGCGGGTCGGGCTGGCCGGTGCGGGCCGGCGCCGGATCGGCACCTATTCCAAGGGGATGCGGCAGCGCGTCGGGCTGGCGCAGGCGCTGATGGGCCGCCCCCGCCTTCTGGTGCTGGACGAGCCGACATCGGGACTGGACCCGGTGTCACGGCGCGACTTCTATGCGTTGCTGGACGAATTCGCGACGGCGGGCACCACGATCCTGCTGTCCTCGCATGTGCTGACCGAGGTAGAGGCCCGGACCGACCACATCCTGATCCTGTCGCGCGGCCGGGCCGTGGCCGAGGGCACATTGAATGAATTGCGCCGCCGCGCCGCCCTGCCCATCGGGCTGGTTGTCACGCCCGTCGAGGGGCAAACGGACGCATTGGCCGCCGCGCTGCCCGATGCGCGACGCGCGGATGACGGCACGCTGCACCTGACCTGCACGCAGGACCAGAAACTGGCCCTGCTGGCGCAGGTCACCGCGATGGGCGCGCAACTGGCCGATCTGGAGGTCATTCCGCCCAGCCTTGAGGACATATACAGCCATTTCAGCCAGAGGGACGGGCAATGATCGCCCGTATCCTTTCCACCGCTGCGCTGGAGTTCCGCATCGCGCTGCGCAACCGCTGGGTGGCGATCGCCACCTGCCTGATGGTGGTATTCGCGCTGATCCTTGCTGCCGCCGGGGCCGCGCCGACCGGCGATATCGGCGCCGACCGGCTGTCGATCACCGTCGCTTCGCTGACCTCGCTTGCGGTCTATCTGGTGCCGCTGCTGGCGCTGCTGATGAGCTTTGACGCCATCGCCGGAGAGGTCGAGCGCGGCACCCTGCCGCTTTTGCTGACCTATCCGGTCGCGCGGGCCGAGGTGCTGGCGGGCAAGCTGATCGCCCATGTCGCGATTCTGGCGCTGGCGGTCACGCTCGGTTATGGCGCGGCGGCGGTGGCGGCGGTCTGGGCCGATCCGGCCTCGGTCGCGGGGCTGCCCGCGCTGGCGCATCTGATCTGGAGTTCGGTCCTGCTGGGTGCGACCTTCCTTGGCGCGGGTTACGCGCTGTCATCGCTGGCGCGGCGACCCTCGGGGGCGGCGGGGCTGGCGGTGGGGCTATGGCTGGTCGCGGTGGTACTCTATGATCTGGCGCTGCTGGCGCTGATCGTGTCCGATGGCGGCGGCTGGTTCACGACCGAGGCCCTGCCACTGGCATTGCTGGCCAACCCCGCCGACGCCTTCCGCCTGTTCAACCTTGCCGCCGCCGATGCCAGCGCAGCCGCAGGCGGCATCGGCGGCGCGGCGGCCTCGATCCCGCTGTGGCAATCGGCCCTGTCGGTGCTGATCTGGCCGCTGATCGCCCTTGGCCTTGCCATCGCCGCTTTCCGAAAGGTCACCCCATGAGACGCGCGCTGTTTTTCGCCCTTGCCCTGTCCCTCTCTGCCTGCCGGCAGGATGCGGCGCAGGATCTGTCCCCGGTCGAGATCTCGGCCGAGACGCTTGGTCATTTCTGCCAGATGAACCTGCTGGAACATGAAGGACCAAAGGCGCAGGTGCATCTGGAGGGGTTGGAGGGCACGCCGCTGTTCTTCAGTCAGGTGCGTGACGCCATCGCCTATCAACGCCTGCCCGAGCAAAGCCACCCCATCCTTGCCATCCATGTCAACGACATGGGCGCGCCGGATGCGACATGGCAGGATCCGGGCCGGGGCAACTGGATCGACGCCGAGGATGCCTTTTTCGTGCTGGGCTCGGCGCGCGAGGGCGCGATGGGGGCCCCCGAGGCAGTGCCGTTTTCCAGCCGGCAGGACGCGCTGGCCTTTGCCGCGCAAGAAGGCGGAGAGGTTCTGCAACTGGCCGGGATCACCGACGATCAGGTGCTGGCCCCTGCTCAGCGCGCCCATGACGCGGGGGGCCATGCGCAGGACGATACCGATTTCGAGGACCGCCTGCGCTCTTTGTCCAGACAAGAGAAAGACTGAACCATGTCCCTGACCCGCCGACGTTTTCTGACCATCTCTGCCGTGGCGGCCACCTTGCCTGTCGCGCTCTCTGCCCGGCCCGCCGCCCCGCATTGGGTCGGACAGGCGCTTGGCGCGCGCGCCTCGATCCGGCTGGATCACCCGAAGGCGGCGGAAATCACCGCGCGCTGTCTGGCCGAGATCGACCGGCTGGAGGATATCCTCAGCCTCTATCGCCCGGACAGTGCGCTGTCGCGTCTGAACCGCGACGGGCGGCTGGAGGCTCCGCCTTTCGAGCTGCTGGACTGCCTGACACTGGCCAGAGCGGTTCACCGCGCCAGTGACGGCCGCTTCGACGTCACGGTACAGCCGCTCTGGGCCTTGTGGGCCAAAGCCGCCACCGCCGGGCGCCGACCAACGACGACAGAACGGCAGGCAGCATTGGCAGTGACGGGTGCAGACAGGCTGCATCTGTCACCGCAGGCGATCACGCTGAAACCCGGCATGGCGGTGACGCTGAACGGTATCGGACAGGGCTATGTCGCGGATCGCGTGGCCGCGCTGCTGGCCGGCGAAGGTCTGACCGATATCCTGATCGACACGGGCGAGCTGCACGCGATGGGCGGGCGGCCCGATGGTGCGGCGTGGCAGGTCGGGACGGGCTCGGGTCGGGTGGTGCCGCTGCGGGAACGGGCCATGGCGACCTCGGCGCCTCTGGGCACGACATTCGACGCGGCGGGGCGCGACGGCCATATTCTCGACCCCCGCACAGGCGCGCCGACAGCCAGCACATGGCGCGAAATCAGCATATCCAGCTCCAGCGCCGCACTGGCCGATGCGCTGACGACGGCGGCGGTGCTGACCCCCGACCGCGCCGGAATCGACGCGCTGCTGACAGCCTTCCCCGGTACCCGGCTGGAGGAGCTTGTTCCCGCCTGACAGCCGCCGACGGAGAAAATCATCCGGCCAATGCCGTTGGCAAGCCAGCCTTCTGTTCGTTGATCGTCCCCGGAATCTGCGCGACGGTGACACGCTCAAGCTGCGGCAGGGCAAGACCAACATGCCGCTCGTGCTGCCCTGCACCAATGACCTCAAGTCGGCTCTTGAAGAAGCTAAAGCATTTCTGTTTTAACCTGCGACATATCCTGCGGCCTTGAAGTAGTTCCAACATTCGCCGGGATCGAAGAGATCACAGACTTCGCCGATGGCCTTGAAGACGTCGGTAAATGTTCTTGCCCCGATCCTGCGCAGGTGCGCCTTGAGTTTTGCGAATGCCATTTCGATGGGGTTCAGGTCCGGCGAATATGGCGGCAGATAGAGAAACCAGCAGCGATGGGCACGCAGAGCCTCAGCAGCCTGCTTGTTGTGGTGGGTGGCAAGGTTGTCGAGGATCACCACGGTTCCCGGCTCGATCTCCGGGATCAGGACCTCGCGAACCCAGGTTGCGAAGGCGGGACCGTCCATTGCGCCCTTGATGCACCAGGGCGCAATCAGGGCATCCGGTGTGAGCCCGGCAATCAGGGTCTGTGTTCCCCAGCTGCCGAAGGGCGCATCCATGGTCAGGCGTGTGCCGCACAGGGCACGACCCCGCAGACGGGTGAGATTGGTCTTCACTGAGGTCTCGTCTATGAAAACCACGCGTTCCGGCCGATCCGCGATGGTTGGCAAGCGATGCTCGAACCAGTCGGTTCGCCGCTGTCTTACCCTGGCACCGCGGCGTTCGGCGGCCACCAGCGACTTTTTTTATAGGTGAACCCAAGGCGAGACAGCAGACTGGCAATGGACGAGTGATGGACACGAACGCCTTCCGCTGCGACCAGCGCGTCCCTGAGTTCGAACAGCGTGATGTCGGGATCCTGTGCGAGCAGTTCCTCGAAAAAGGCCCGGTGCGGGGCAAGCTTTCCATGCCCTTTGGGACGTCCCTGGGGCAATGGTTCGGCATGCCCCCTGGTCCTGATCGCCCGGCCCCAACGTGCTCCGGTCGCCGGCGAGAGTTTCAGCCGCAGCGCCGCCGCCCGACCGCTTAAACCCTCCTCGATATATCGCTGAAACCGCGTCCGGAGGGCCGACGGCAATGGTGCTGACATGATCTATCCTCCCAGACAGAAGGGAATCACGATCCGCGCTGCGACGGAACCCCAAACGATTCAGGGTTCAGTAGAAATGCTTTAAGCAGTCGCTTGGAGCAACGCCGATTGCGGCCCGCCCGATCCTGACGCAGCTGAACGGCAACCCCATCAATTATTTTTACATGGCGAAGGTCATGCGGAAAGAGCACGTTCGCCTTGGACTGGAAGCCTATGATCTTCATGCGCTGCCTATCGCAGCAACAAGGAACGGGCATGGGCTGGATGCGATGACGACGAAATCGCAGCCTATAGCGGCCACGCTACGAAAGCCATGATTGCCAAGTATGCAGGGGAGGCCAGACAAGAGATGCGCGCCCATCAGGCGCGGGAGAAACGCCAATGAGCAGAACAAAACCAGAGCAAGAAACTGATACCCTGAGTGATACCCTTGGGACAGTACTTTCAGCTAAGTCTTTGAATTAATGGTGCCCGGAGGCGGATTCGAACCACCGACACGCGGATTTTCAATCCGCTGCTCTACCAACTGAGCTATCCGGGCGCCTGCTGACCCTATACAGTCAGGTGCGTGGGGCGCTGTTTACGGGGACCGGATGCGGCTGTCCAGACCCAATCGACAAAAATCAGCGCGAGTCGTCGGTCTCGTCGGGGGGCAGATCCTCGAGCGGGATGCCCGGGATCACATAGCTGCCGCGCAGCCAGCGGCCGAGGTCGATATCGGCGCAGCGTTTCGAGCAGAAGGGGCGGTATTCCTTGACGGAATCCTTGCCGCAGATGGGGCAGGCCATTACGCACACTCCGCCAGAAGCTGCGCCAGCGGGGCGCGGTCGCGCTTGCGGCTGATCTCGAACAGGCCCATCGCGGTCCAACCGATCAGCGTCGTTTCGCTGGCTTCGCCCTTGAATGCGGCGCGCAGGACCTGATCCAGCGTCGCGCGGTCGCGTTTGGGGACCGGGGCAAAGTCGATCACCACCTGTCCGCCCAGACCGCGCAGGCGAAGCTGGCGGGGCAGGTCGCGGGCCAGCGCGATATTCGCCTTGAGCGAGGCGGCGGGCGAGCTGTCGCTGCCGGTATTGACGTCGATGGCGACAAGCGCACGGGTCGGCTCGATCATGGCCGAGGCGCCGCCGGGCAGCCGCACCATCGGGTCGAGGAAAGTCTCGATCGCATCGCTGACGCCATGCAGATCAAAGCTGTCATCGCCCTGCTCGACCGCGTCAGGGGCCGGTTCGGCCCATTCGCTCCATGCCAGATCCCAGGGCGAAGACCCGTCGAGCAGCAGTTCCGGCCCGCCTTCGGTCTCGGGCATGATGCGGTCGGCCAGATCCAGCAGCGGTGTCAGGTCTTCGAGGATCTCGTCCCCGGTCGCGGCTTCGGCGGCGCTGCGCATGATCAGGCCGAAGGGGCGGTCGCCAAGCGCGGTCTTGCCCAGGGCCTCCAGCGTCTCGCGCAACTCGGTGTCGCGGATGCGGCGGGAGACATTGACCCCCGGCGCGCCGGGCGTCAGCAGGACGTGGCGGCCGCGAAACAGCAGGCGGCTGGACAGGGGGATGGCCTTGCCGGGTTCGGCCACGCCGCTGACCTGCACCAGAATCGGCTGACCTTCGCGCAGGCCCGAGCGGTCGCGCAGATAGCCGCGCTGGCCGTCGGGCAGGCGCAGGAAGGCCCCGCCCTGACCCTTCATCAGACGCTCTGTCACGCCCCGGCAGATCGCGCCGGGGACCAGTTCCGTCACGCCTGAGGGGTCGATCAGCAGATCCTCGACCTGTCCGTCCACGACCAGCGCCGCGGCCTCGCGATCGGCGATCCGGCCCAGAATGACCTGACGACCCTTCATGTCTTGCCTCCGTTGATGCCGATGGCCGCCAGAAGCTGGGCGGTTTCCGCAAGCGGCAGCCCGACAACGGCGGAAAATGAGCCCTGAATCCAGGGAATGAAGGCCACCGCCGCGCCCTGGATGGCATAGCCGCCAGCCTTGCCCTGCCAGTCGCCGACATCCAGATAGGCGTCCAGTCGGGCGGGGCTGATCGGGTTCATCCGCACCAGAGTCTCGACCAGACGCAGCCGGGTCCGGTCGCCGTGGCGCAGGGCGATGGCGGTCAGGACCTTGTGGCGGCGCCCGGACATCAGCCGCATGAATTGGGCGGCCTCGTCGCGGTCAGCGGGCTTGCCCAGAATGCGGCGCCCCACGGTGACGGTGGTGTCGGCGGTCAGCACCGCCTCGTCATCGGCCAGCGCAATGGCGGCGGCTTTTTCCAGCGCCATGCGCCGCACATAGTCGCGCGGAGATTCGGCCTTCAGCGGGGTTTCGTCGATATCGGCAGGACGCAGCGCGTCCGGGCGCAGGCCGATCTGGGCCAGCAGTTCCAGTCGGCGCGGGCTGGCCGAGCCGAGAATCAGTCGGGGAGGCGCGTTCTGCGTCATGCGTGAAGTCCGGAGCGAAGCGCCCCGGCCTTATTTGAAGCGGTAATTGATGCGCCCCTTGGTCAGGTCATAGGTGTTCATTTCCACCTGAACCTTGTCGCCGGCCAGAACGCGGATGCGGTTCTTGCGCATCTTGCCTGCCATATGTGCGATGATCTCATGGCCGTTTTCCAGCTCGACCTTGAACGTCGCGTTTGGCAGGAGTTCCTTCACGACGCCGGGGAATTCGAGCATTTCTTCCTTGGCCATGATCACTCCATAATAAGCGCCCCCAAGATTCGGGACCGCTGTTAGATGCGTCGGAAAGGCGCTGATTTCAAGGGTCAAAGACCGAATATGCCGCCTTGAACCCGTCAAAAGCGCTGACAGGGGGTCAGGAGTTACTCGGGAAGCACCCTTGAGGGCTCCTCATGCTTCGGCGGGGCGGGTGTCCGCGCCGCGTCCGCATCATCGCGGAACGGATCGGTTTGCGCAAGATCGTCCATCGGGGGATGATGCCGGAGCGATGCTGCCGCCGCGGCCTCGGCCTGAATGCCGGCGTCCTGTGCCGCGTCACCCGGGCTGCGCAGGCGGATGGCGTGGCAGCCATCGACCTCGCCCAGCTTGCCATGTGCCAGAAGTTGACCCGAGACCGTTTCCAGCCGCGTATCGGACAGGCTGACACGGGGCAGGGGCAGGGTCTTGCCCGGCGCAAGGGCGCGCAATTCGCCCAGAGAGATGCGGCGACGGCACAGGATCGCCACTACTTCGATCGGCGCCATACGCGTAACGGCGGTCAGGTCGGGGCGAAGATCCGGCGTCGGGGCGGGCGGTTGTGGTTCGGCGATGTCGGGCGCCACCTCGATCTGGCGGCTGGCGCGTGGCTGATCGGGCGGGCCAGGCTGCGGCAGGGCCACCAGAATCCGCCCCTCTCTCCCGTCATTGCCGCCAAAGCGCAGGTCCATGGTGATGCTGCGGAACGCGCGATCCTCCAGCATCAGCAGCAGCGGGCGCGGATCGTCCAGATGGCTGGCATAGAGATAACCCTGCCAACCTTCGAACCCGTCGCAGGCGGACAGTTCCTGCGCCAGTTCCCCCAACAGGGCATTGATGAAATCGGTGCAAAGCATGGCGTCGCTGCGGGTCGGGCGGCGGCGTTCGACCGGGCGGCTGGTGATGCGGCCAAGCGCCTGCACCTCGACCAGCGCGGTGACGGTTTCGGGCGACAGCGCGATGACGCCCAAAGCCTCGGCCGGACCTGCCAGCACCACCAGCAGTGCGCGTTCGGGCAGCATTTCGGGCATTTCCGCCAGCGACATTGCGCCGGTCGTCACCTCGACCGGCTGGACCGCCAGCCGATACAGCCGGTCCGCCGCGCGACCGGCGGCGGTCGCCGCCGCGCGGGCGGGGGTGGGGGGGACCGGCTGCGGCAGCAGCGGCGGACAGCCCGCCTGCTGCGCGGCGTCAAGGCGCGCTTTCAGCAGCCGTCGCAGAACGCTGCCCTCCGCAATCCCCCTTGCGCCATCCGCCCCAGAGCCAATTTCCGACATAGCCAATCCGATTCGCCTTCGATGCGGCCAGATTGGCAAAGACAGATTAAGAAATGCCTTACCCGTCCGTCATATCCACGTCGGGGATATCTTCGGGCGCGGGAATGCGGCCGCGTCCGGTGGGCGGACGGGCGGGCAGGCTGATGCGGAAGGCGCGGCCGCCCAGACCCGGCAGATAGGAAATCTCGCCCCCCAGTGACGCCATGATCTCGCGGCAGATGGCCAGCCCAAGGCCCGCGCCGCCCGCGCGCGCCGGATCGTTCAGGCGGGAAAACTTTTCAAAGATCAGCGTCTGCTGACCCGGATCAATCCCCGAGCCGTTATCGACGATGTCGATCTGTGCGCCCCCGCCTTCGACCGGGCGGGCGCGGATCTTCAGCGAGGGCCGGTCGGCGTCGCAATATTTGCGGGCGTTGGCGATGACGTTGATCAGCACCTGCAACAGCCGGTCGGCATCGGTGATGACCGGCACATATTCGGCCAGCGGGTCGCGGTCGATGCTGAACACCCGCTCGGGGCGGGTGGCCGAGGCGGCGGTCAGCGCGCGCTCGATCAGCGTATGCAGGTTCGAGACCGCAACCGTCAGCCGCGCCTCTCCGCTTTCCAGAACCGAGATGTCCAGCAGGTTGTCCAGCAGCCGCGTCAGCCGCCCGGCCTCGTCATGGATGATATCGGCGAATTTGCGGCGCTCGGCCTCGGTCAGGTCGGGCGTGCTGAGAAATTCGGAAAAGGCGCGGATCGAGGTCATCGGCGTGCGCAATTCATGGCTGATCTGGTCCAGAAAGGCATCCTTTTGCACCGACAGGGCGGTCAGCTTCTCATTCGCCTCGCGCAGCTGGCGGGCGGTGCGGGCCAGCTCGATCGAGGCGGTTTCCAGCCGCTGGGTTTCCTCTTTGGCCCGCTGCGCCTCGTCGGCGACCTGTATCAGATCGGCCACGGTCAGCCCGGTGCTGCCCGCCACGCGCTCGACCATGGCATGGGCGGTGGCGGCGCCAACGGAACCGGCCAGCCGCCGCTCCAGCCGGGTCAGAAAGCCGGGTGTCAGATCGGGAAGATAGCCCGATTTGCCCTGCGCGGCGGCCTCGGCGCGAAAGAACAGCAGTGCGGGATCGGCGCCCCAGATCCGCCGCGCCATGACCAGCAGCGGCTCGACCCGGTCCTCTCCGCGCGCGGGGGCGCCGTTCTGGCGCGGCTCGACCGCGCTGACGAAGGACAGCGCCTGCAACCTCTCGACCGGGTCGGGAAAGCAGAAGATCGAGCAGAGGATGAAGGCAAGGCTGTTGGCGGTCAGTGTCAGGAAGATGCTGAAGGCCAGCGGATCCACCCCCGATGGCAGGGGCGGCGCGCTGCCGATCCCGATCGAGGGCAGGAAGATCAGGACCAACCACATCGCGAAGCCCGTGCCGATCCCGGCATAGGCGCCGATCCGGTTCGCGCCCCGCCACAACAGCCCGCCCAGCATCGCCGGCAGCACCTGCGCCACGCCGGTAAAGGCCACCAGCCCCATCGCCGCCAGCGCGGTGCTGCCGCCCGATGCCTCGTGATAGATCCAGCCCGCCGCGACCACCGCCAGAATCGCCAGCCTGCGAGAGTTCAGCACCAATGTCCGCAGGTCGTCGGGTTCGTCCGATGGGCTGGATTTGCGCAGCGCCAGCCAGACCGGTGTCAGCCAATGGTTCGAGATCATCGTGGACAGGGCGATGGCACTGACCACCACCATCGAGGTCGCCGCCGAAAATCCGCCCAGAAAGACCAGCAGCGCCAGCAGGTTCTGCCCGGCAGCCTCGGGCAGGGTCAGCACATACAGATCGGGATTGGCACCGACGGGCAGCAGCTCGTGGCCCATCACCGCGATGGGCAGCACGAACAGCGACATCGCGAACAGATAGGCCGGAAAGGCCCAGCCGGCCACGCGCAGCCGGTCCTCGTCCGCGGCCTCGATCACCATCACCTGAAACATGCGCGGCAGGGTCAGGATGGCAGCCGCCGAGACGATGTTCAGCGCCGCCCACCGATCGGGTTGCAGCCGCCAGCCTTCGGCCAGCACCGGGTCGTTGGATGCGCGGGCGATGCGTGCGATGATATCGGCGGGACCGTCGGCCAGCCCCCAGACCACGAAACCGCCAAGCGCCAGAAAGGCCAGCAGCTTGACCACGGCCTCCAGCGCGATGGCCATGACGACGCCGTGGTGACGCTCATCCGCGGCCAGATTGCGTGTGCCGAACAGGATGGTGAACAGCGCCAGCCCCGCCGCCAGCCACAACGCGGTGCCGCCCAGGGTGCCGTCGCCATTGGGATGGGCGGTGGCGAAGACCTCGAAGGACAGGCGCACCGATTGCAGTTGCAGCGCGATATAGGGCGTCGCCGCCAGCACTCCGATCAGCGTCACCAGCGCCGCCAGCCGGTTCGACTTGCCGAACCGTGCCGACAGCAGGTCCGCGATCGAGGTGACATGATGCGTCCGCGCCACCCGCACCAGCCGCCGCAGCCCCCACCATGACCCGGCGAACACCACCGTCGGTCCCAGATAGATCGTCGCGAATTCCAGCCCCGAGCGGCTGGCATAGCCGACCGCGCCGTAAAACGTCCAGGCCGAGCAATAGACCGACAGCGACAGCGTATAGACCACCGGATGATCCAGCCAGCGGACACGCCCCCGCGCCGCCTGCCGGTCGGCCCAGAAGGCGACGGCGAACATCAGCGCCGCATAGGCCAGACAGCCCGCGACCAGCGTCTCAAAGGGCATCGCTGCCCTCCTGCGAAGCGCTGGCGGACGGATCGGCATTGTGTATGGCGGCCTCGGCGCGGATCAGCGCGCGGTGCAGCAGGCCGATCAGCACGATCAGCCCGGCCCAGGTGACGAACAGCCAGATCACGCCACCGGCGCTGGCGAAGACCCAGGGCAGCCACCAGACCGGGATCAGCACCGCCAGCGCGGCGGCCACCGGCAGCACCCGCGCCGCGTCGCCCAGCCTGCGCCGCCGCAGGGAGGCGCGTTCCAGAAACAGCCTTGGTTGCTCAGCCATCGCGCCCTCTGTCCCGGTTCATGCAAGCAATTCCCTGACCATCCGTCGCAGATCGTCGTTGGCGAAGGGCTTGGCCAGCACGGCGGTTGCCTGATCCAGTGCCGGGACCGAATCGGGATGCTGCGCACGCGCGCTCAGCATCAGGACCGGTGTCCGCGCCAGCCCGATATCGGCATCGGCGCGCAGATCGCACAGGATCTCGGCCCCCGAGCGGCCGGGCAGCATCAGGTCCAGAATGATCAGTCGCGGCTTTTGTTCGCGAATCTGGCGCAGCGCCTCGGTCCCTTCGGGATGCAGGGCGATGCGCCAGCCCGCGCGGCTGAGGATGAAACGGATGGCTTCGGCAATATTCGCCTCGTCCTCGATCATCAGAATATCGAGACTTTCCGTCAGCGGTGATCTCCTTGCAGGGCCAAGGCCGAAGGGGCGCGTTCCCCCTGATAATGCGGTGCAAGAGGCCGCGCTGTCAAAGCATGCCTTGGTCGGGGTGTCAGATCACGATGTCACCAGGATCGACGGCTCGCGCCGGGCGGGGCACTGATCGCGCGGACAGATCCGGCAGGCGGGACCGATCCGCGTGACCGGACCGGGCAGGGCGGCTGGCCCCGAAGGCAGGCCGGCACCCGCCGCCCCGGCAGGCAGGATCAGCATCTGCGCACGGGTCAGCACCGGTCCGTCGATCCCCTCGGGCTGGCTGCGGGTGGCGTGGCTGATGGTGTCAAAGCGGTTGCCGCCGGGGGCTTCGACCCAGCAGTGAATGGCGGTCTGTGGTGCGGTCAGCGCCTGAAACAGCGGCCAGAGCGGGCAGGTATCGCCGGGCCGGGGCAGCGGAAATCCCGGTGCGGGATCGCGCTGCGTCAACGCGCCAGAGCCATCGCAGACCAGCAGGCCCGCGCCCTCGAATCCCGGCGGGTGCAGCGCCACCAGCCGCCGCATCACCAGATCCAGCGGCTGATCCAGCAGTGCCGCCATGCGCAGGGGATCGCCCCCGGCCTTTGCCACCGCCTCGGTCAGCACGCTGTCGGGCAGCGCATCGGCATCGGCACTCATCCGGGTCTGGCGATCGCGCGCCATGGCACGCGCGGCGTCCGAAACCAGCGGCCCGTCGGGATCGTCGATCTCGGGCCGTCCCGCCGCCATCCAGGCCTCGACCTCTTCCTGCGGGGTAAAGATGGTGCCCTCGGCCTCGAAACTGTCCAGATAGGCGACCAGCGATTGCGCCGTGCGCGACAGGCGCTGACTGTCCTCGTCCAGATTGGCATGGAAACGCTGGCGCCAATCGGCCGGAATATCGCCCTCTTCGGCCAGGATCGAGGCGGTGGAACGCAGCGAGGTCACCGCCGACAGCACCTCATGCAGCGTGGCCAGCAGATAGGGGTCCTGCGTCATCCTATCCGACAGGCTGACCAACTGCCGCTCCAGCCCCTCGGCGCGACGGGCCGAGGCGATCAGAACCGCGGCCCAGCCGGGAAAGCGGGCCAGAAACTCGGGCGCCTGCTCCAGTTCGGCCTGACCACCCGTCAGCGGCACGGGCAGGCGTGCGGCGGCCTCGCGCATGGCGGCGATCCGGGCCTCCTCGCGCCCGGCCACCAGTTCCTCGGGCGGCACTTGCAGGATATCGGCCAGCCGCACCATCAGGGCATCGCCGACCGGGCGGCGGTTATGCTCGATCAGGTTCAGATAGGCGGCCGAGATCCCCGCCGCCCGCGCCACATCGGACTGCCTGCGCGACAGCGCCAGCCGGCGTTCGCGGATACGGGTCCCGGTCAGGACATGATTGGCGCTGCGCTGCTTCATGCCGCGTATGAAACCCCGCCACGGCAGGACGCGCAAGCGCCCCGCTGAGCCTAAGCGCCCATCTTCGACAGCCACTCGCGGCAGGCGGCAATGCTTTCAGGCTCATCCAGCCAGGGCACATGGGCGCGGCCCGGCACTTCGGCAAAGACCATATCCGGGCGCCGCCGCCGCATTTCATCCGCGACCCCTGCCGACAGCAGATCCGAATTGGCCCCCCGGATCAGCGCCACCGGCAGATCCCCGGTCGCCTGCCACAGAGGCCACAGATCCGGCGCCTCGCCCTCGAACGCCGCCAGAAACGCCTCGCGCAGGGCCGGATCATAGCGGATGCGCAGCCCCTCGGGCACCTCTTCGTAATGCTTGCAGGCATCACTCAGCCAGCGGCCCTCGGGCACATCGGCAAATCCCGGCATCGCCGCAGGCAGCCGCGCCGCCAGCGCCTCATATGTCCGGGCCGAAGGGTTGCGCCCGATATAATCGAAAATCCGCTCCAGCCCGGCCTGTTCGATCACCGGCCCGACATCGTTCAGGCACAGACCCAGCAACCGCTCATGCGCCACCGCCGCCAGCAACAGCCCGATCAGCCCGCCCCGGGACGTGCCCAGAATCGCCGCCCGTGCGATCCCCAGATGATCCAGCAGCTCCAGCGCATCCCGCCCCTCTTGCGGCACGGTATAGCTGGCCGCCCCGGTCCAGTCCGACTGCCCGCGCCCGCGATAATCCATGCGGATCAGCCGCACCCCGGCCAGATGCGGCGCGACATAGTCGAAATCGCCCATATTGCGGGTCAGCCCGGCCAGACACAGCACCGGCAGCCCCTCGCCCTCATCGAGAAACGCCATCCGTGCCCCGTCGCTCGCCGTGAAATGACGCATCGCCCCCTCCATCTTTGGTGCACAAATATCCTGCAGGGGGCGCCGGCTGGTGCGCCACTGGTTCGGGAAGCAGCCGGCGACGGGACGCAAAGTCCCCCGGCCTCACAGGTTCTCGCTTTGCGGCATGCCCAGCACGTGATAGCCGCCATCGACCGTCACCACCTCGCCGGTGGTACAGGCCCCCCAGTCCGACAACAGCCAGACCGCGGTGCCGCCAATCGCCTCCAGCGTGGCATTGGCGCGCAGGGGGGCGTTGGCCTCGGTATGGCGGAAGGTCTTGCGCGCCCCTCCGATGGCCGCGCCCGCCAGCGTCTTCATCGGGCCGGGGCTCAGCGCATTGACGCGGATACCGTCCGGGCCCAGATCGTTGGCCAGATAGCGCACGGCGCTTTCCAGCGCGGCCTTGGCCACGCCCATGACGTTATAGAACGGCGTCACCCGGTTCGACCCGGCATAGGTCAGCGTCAGGATCGTCGATCCCGGCACCATCAGCGGCATGGCACGCCGCGACACCTCGATCAGCGAATAGCAGGAAATATCCAGCGAATGCTTGAAATTCGCGCGGCTGGTATCGACGAAACGACCGGTCAGCTCGTCCTTGTTGGAATAGGCGATGGCGTGGATCACGAAATCCAGCCGGTCCCAGCGCTCGGCCAGTGCCGCGAAACCCGCATCCAGCGAGGCATCGTCGGTCACATCCATATCCAGCAGGAAGTCCGACCCCAGCGACTGCGCCAGCGGGGCGACCCGCTTGCCGAAGGCTTCGCCCTGATAGCTGAAGGCAAGTTCTGCACCCTGATCGGCCACCGCCTTCGCAATGCCCCAGGCGATCGAGCGGTCATTGGCGACCCCCATCACCAGGCCGCGTTTGCCCTTCAGAAGTTCGCCCATGTGCCGTCCTCGTTTTTCAGTTTCTTTTTATTCGGTATATTTCGACATCAGCAGCGTGGCATTGGTGCCGCCAAAGCCGAAACTGTTGGACAGAACCGAATCCAGCCCGGCATCGTCCACGCGGGCGGTGGCGATTTCGGCCGGTTGCAATTCGGGGTCCAGCGTCTCGACATTGGCCGATGCGGCGATGAAGTCATTTTGCAACATCAGCAGGCAATAGATCGCCTCATGCACGCCCGTCGCCCCCAGCGAATGCCCGGTCAGCGATTTGGTCGAGCTGACGGGCGGCGTCTGCCCCTCGCCAAAGACGCGGCGGATCGCCTTGATCTCGCCGATATCGCCCACCGGCGTCGAGGTTCCGTGCGAATTGATATAGCTGACGCGCCGCCCCTCGGGCAGGGTGTCCAGCGCCAGCCGCATCGAGCGTTCGCCGCCCTCTCCCGAAGGCGCCACCATGTCATAGCCGTCCGAAGTGGCACCGTAGCCCGTCACCTCGGCATAGATCTTCGCCCCGCGCGCCAATGCGTGCGACAGTTCCTCCAGCACCACGACCCCGCCGCCGCCCGCGATGACGAAACCGTCGCGGGTGGTGTCATAGGGACGCGACGCGGTCTGCGGCGTGTCGTTGTATTTGGACGACATCGCGCCCATCGCGTCGAACAGGCAGGACAGGGTCCAGTCCAGTTCCTCGCCGCCGCCTGCAAAGACGATGTCCTGCTTGCCCATCTGGATCTGCTCGACCCCGTTGCCGATGCAATGCGCGCTGGTCGAACAGGCCGAGGTGATGGAATAGTTGACGCCCTTGATCTTGAACGGCGTCGCCAGACAGGCCGAGTTCGTGGACGACATGCAGCGCGTCACCATGAACGGGCCCATCCGCTTCGGTGCGCCCTTTTCGATGACGATCTGATGCGCCTCGAAGAAATTGCTGGTGGACGGCCCGCCCGATCCCATGATCAGCCCGGTGCGCGGGTTGGACACGTCGCCTTCCTCCAGTCCGCTGTCCTCGATCGCCTGTTGCATGGCGATGAAGTTATAGGCCGCGCCCGGACCCATGAAGCGCAGGTTGCGCTTGTCGATATGGTCCTCCAGCACGATCTGCGGCATGCCGTGGACCTGGCTGCGGAAACCGTGTTCGGCATATTCGGGGGCAAAGACGATGCCCGAGCGGCTGGCGCGCAGGCTTTCGGTAACCTCTGCGGCATTGTTGCCGATGGGAGAGACGATCCCCAGCCCGGTGATGACGACGCGTCGCATGAAGGGCTCCTTCTGAATGTTTCTCAGCCTGATTTGTTGCTCAGCTGGCCGACAATGCGACCTTCATGTCCTTGACCAGATAGATGGTTTCGCCATCCGCTTCGACGCGGCCATCCGCCACCCCCATGGTCAGCCGGCGGGTCTGCACCGCCTTGGTGAAATCGACGTAGTAACGCAGCAGCTTGCGGTCGGGACGGACCATGCCGGTCAGCTTGACCTCGCCCACGCCCAAAGCATAGCCGCGACCCTGCCAGCCGCGCCAGCCCAGATTGAAGCCGGTCAGCTGCCACAGCCCGTCAAGGCCAAGGCAACCCGGCATGATCGGGTTGCCGGGGAAATGGCAGGGAAAGAACCACAGGTCGGGATTGATGTCGAATTCGGCGACGACATGACCCTTGCCATGTTCGCCGCGATCCTCGGAAATATCGGTGATGCGATCCATCATCAGCATCGGCGGTTCGGGCAGTTGCGCATTGCCGGGGCCGAACAGCTCTCCGCGCGCACAGGCCAGAAGGTCGTCGCGGTCAAAGCTGGTGTGGGTCATCGCCATGCGGTCTTG
Source organism: Paracoccus alcaliphilus (assembly GCF_028553725.1). NCBI lineage: Bacteria > Pseudomonadati > Pseudomonadota > Alphaproteobacteria > Rhodobacterales > Paracoccaceae > Paracoccus > Paracoccus alcaliphilus. Next base: position 194,105 of record NZ_CP067124.1, on the reverse strand, counting down.
CCTTTTTCCTGCCGGTGCGGCGCGGTGCCGATACCGTGTCCGGGTTCAAATTGACGTTCCGTCTATCATTCGGGGTCAACTGCGTGCAAGTGCAAGCAAGCCACACTTGTCACCGAACCGCATCGGCCCCGGCAGGCAAAGGGTCGTCATGGACAGGCAGTCCGGTCCTTGGGCGGCCAATGACCACTGATTGGCGGATCAGCCGTAAAGGCCCAGTTCGCTGGCGATGCGGCGGCGGATGTCGTCCTTGTCCTGCTGGATCATGCCGGGGATCAGGAACAGGTCGATGAAGGCCCAGACGCAGACCACCGCGATCGGCACCCAGCCGATCAGGATTGCCGCCGTCAGCCAGCCGAACCCCCACAGCAACAGCATGACAAGCCCGCTGAGCCAGCGCCCCAGATACATCCGATGCGCGCCAAATCCCCACAGCACGATCGCCAGAAGATAGGCCACCAGCGGCGATTTCGCCTCATTGGTGACACGTTGCTCGATCAGCAGCTGGGTCTGGATATCCGTGGGCAATCGGTCGTCCTCCGTGGGGTGTGTCTTGCGTGAAAGATAGGAAATGCGCGCTTTCAGACAAGGGTTCCATGGCGGAAGGGGCAGGGCGGGCAGCCGGATGGCGTGGCCCGCCGCCAGTGGTTATTCGGGCTTTGGCACGCGCTGGAACAGGTCGAAGACCAGCCCGACCGGACGCATCGGCGCGCCTGTCTGGTTCTGTCGCCCGACATCGGTCAGCGCCATGCGATAGCTGCCGGGCTCCAGCAGCACCGGGCCAAGTTTCGCATCCAGCCCGCCCTCGTAATCGTCGTTTTCCGCCACGACCTGACCGCCTGCGCCGAACAGCACCAGTTTCGGATCGCCCCCCACCAGCGCACCATAGGCATCGACGATCACCACGCTGGGGGCCTCGACCGAGAAGCGGAACCATTGCGCGCTGCCGTCCTGCAACACCACCATGTCGCGGGTGCCGATCAGGTCCAGTTCCTGCACCGGATACCCGCTGTCCGCGGGCGGCGGGATCTCTCCACGCCGATAGGCGGCCTGCAAGAACGCATCGCGGTCCAGTGTTTCGGCGGATACGGTGATCTCTCCCTCGGCGGGCGACAGCGCCGCGACGCCAAGGCAATAGCTGCCGGGCGCAAGGGTCGAGGGGAAGTCCAGCCGCGAATCGGTGCCGTCGGCATCGTCGTTTTCCGCGATCAGGTTGCCACCCTGATCGAACAGCCGCACATGCGGGTCCAGCGTGGGGCTGGCGGCGCGAAACGTCACCGGCGCCGCCGCCGACAGCGCGAAACGGTAATAGCCCGTATCGGTTCCCGGCTGACCGATACTGACCGCGCCATCCGCCAGCGCGGCATCCAGCGCTTCGCCGCCAAAGGGCACAGTCGCAGTCTGCGCGTCGCAGGCGTTGATCTGGCCCGTCCGTCCGGTCTCGTTCAGCAGGCGCGGCTGGTCCTGACGCCCGATCTGCACCGTGGCCGCGATATCCCCGCCGCCGACCGAGATCAGTCGCACGCAGTAATTGCCCCGGCCCAGATTGGTCTCGATCCGCGAATTCAGCGATTCGGGCGTGTCGTCGTTTTCCGCGATCAGATCGCCATCGGCGGTCAGCAGTTCCAGCGCCGGATCGCCGCCCGATTGCGCCTCTATCCGCAGGGATTCGCTGTCGGCGCCGACGCGAAAGGCGATCAGCGCATCGTTCCCTTCCGCCGCCCGCAGGCTGGTCAGCAGCGGATCATCGGCATCCGAGACATCCGAGGATGCGCCATCCGCGCCGATGAATGCGGCCTGAACCCCGCCGCACAGCGGCTGTTCGGCGTCTTGCGCAAGGGCAGGGGCGCCAAGCCCGGTCAGGGCTGCTGCGGCCAGACAGGTCAGCCGCGATGGATTGCGAAGGATCATAATTCATTCCTGTAAATGGGCCTTGCGCCGGGTGGTCTTGCGGTCGGCGCATGAATACCCGCGCGAATGTGGCACTGCGCCCCGATCTCGGCAATCTGGAAAAAACTGCCCGTTGGTTCAGGTCAGGGGCGCGGAAATCTGCCGTTCCGGCTTGACCCCGGCGCGCTGGCCCGGTTCAAGGCATGCACAAGATCCCGCCGGCCTGCCCCGGCTGGCAACGCAGTGGAAAGCGACGTCATGAAGTTCACCCTGTCCTGGCTCAAAGAGCATCTGAAGACCGAAGCGCCCCTCGATCAGATCACCGAGGTGCTGACCGATCTTGGTCTGGAAGTCGAAGAGGTCGTCGATCCGGCGGCGCGGCTGGGCAGCTTTACGCTGGCGAAGGTGCTGCATGCCGAACAGCATCCCGATGCCGACCGGCTGCGCGTCTGCCGGGTGCTGACGGATGAGGGCGAAAAGCAGATCGTCTGCGGCGCGCCCAATGCCCGCGAGGGGATCACCGTGGTTCTGGCCAAGCCCGGCGATTACGTTCCCGGCATCGACGTGACGCTGGGTGTCGGCAAGATCCGCGGCATCGAGAGCCACGGCATGATGGCGTCCGAGCGCGAGCTGGAACTGTCGGACGAACATGACGGCATCATCGAACTGCCCTCGGGTGAGGTCGGGCAGAAATTCATCGACTGGCTGGCGGCGAACGCGCCGGAAAAGGTCGATCCGATGATCCATATCAAGATCACGCCGAACCGGCCCGACGCGCTGGGGGTGCATGGCATCGCCCGCGATCTGGCCGCGCGGGGTCTGGGCGAACTGATCCCGATCAAACGGGCCGTGATCGAGGGGCGTTTCGACAGCCCGGTCAATGTTTCGATCGACGACAGCCTTGCGGCGAAGGCACCGGTCTTTGCCGGCCGCGTGCTGCGCGGGGTCAGCAATGGCCCCAGCCCGGACTGGCTGCAAAAGCGGCTGCGCGCCATCGGCCTGCGCCCGATCAATACGTTGGTCGATATCACCAACCTGTTCACCTATGACCTGAACCGGCCCCTGCATGTGTTCGACATGGCCAAAGTGCAGGGCGATCTGCGCATCCGGCCAGCGGCTGCGGGCGAAGAGATCCTTGCGCTGGACGGCAAGACTTATGCGCTGCCCGAAGGCACGATGGTCATCGCCGATCAGCGCGGACCGGAAAGCATCGCGGGCATCATGGGCGGCGAAGAGTCGGGCTGTGACGAGACGACCACGGATGTCTTTGTCGAAAGCGCCTATTGGGATCCGATCACGATTGCGGCGACGGGCCGGGCGCTGAAGATCAACTCGGATGCGCGCTATCGCTTTGAACGCGGCATCGACCCGGCCTTCACCCTGCCGGGGCTGGATCTGGCCACGCAGATGATCCTCGATCTGTGCGGGGGAGAGCCGTCGCATATGGTCGTGGCCGGTGCGGTGCCCGATACCGCCCGCGCCTACCGGCTGGATCCGGCGCGCACCGCCAGCCTTGTCGGGCTGGACATCCCCGAGGCCACGCAACGCGCCACGCTGGAGGCCCTTGGTTTCCGGATGGAGGGCGACATGGCGCATGTGCCCTCTTGGCGGCCCGACGTGCTGGGCGAGGCCGATCTGGTCGAGGAAATCGCCCGCATCGCCAGCCTGACCGGGCTGGAGGGCCAGCCGCTGCCGCGTCCGCAGGCGGGTGTGCCGAAACCGATCCTGACGCCCTTGCAGATGCGCGAACGCGCCGCGCGGCGGGCGGCTGCGGCATTGGGTTACAATGAATGCGTGACCTACAGTTTCATCGAACATGGCGTGGCCGAACTGTTCGGCGGCGGAAGCGATGCCGTGCGCGTCGAAAACCCGATCAGCAGCGAGATGACCCATCTGCGGCCCGACCTGCTGCCCGGCCTGCTGGCCGCCGCTGCCCGCAACCAGGCGCGCGGCTTCGCCGATCTGGCGCTGTTCGAGCTTGGCCCGGTCTTTGCGGGCGGAGAGCCGGGCGAGCAGACCGTGCGGGTCACCGGGCTGCTGGTCGGTCACAGCGGGCCGCGCGATCCGTTCGGGGAACGGCGCCGGGTGGATCTGTATGATGCCAAGGCCGATGCCGAGGCGATCCTGGCCTCGATCGGCGCGCCCGCGCGGGGGCAGATCAACCGCAAGCTGGACGGCTGGTGGCATCCGGGCCGGGCGGGCAATATCGCGCTGGGGCCGAATGTGCTGGCCAGTTTTGGCGAAATCCATCCGCGCATTCTCAAGGCGATGGATGTGAAGGGTCCGGCGGTGGCGTTCACCGTCCGTATCGCCAATGTGCCCTTCCCCAAGGCCAGCGGAGCCTCGCGCCCGGCCTTGCAGATTTCGGACCTGCAAGCGGTTGAGCGCGATTTCGCCTTTGTCGTGGATGCGCAGGTCGAGGCGCTGGCGCTGGTCAATGCCGCCGCCGGTGCCGACAAGGCCCTGATCGAGCGGGTGACGGTGTTCGACCAGTTCACCGGGCTGGAGGATGGCCGCAAGTCCATCGCCATCACCGCCCGGCTGCAACCGCGTGACAAGACCCTGACCGACGCCGATATCGAGGCCGTCAGCCGGAAAATCATCGACAAGGTGCAGAAGGCGACGGGCGGCACGCTGCGCAGCTGATCCGTGCGTGACCGGCGGCCCTGAATAGGCCGCCGGTTTTCGTTTTCTTTACAGCAGCTTGTCGATGGCGGGTTTCAGGCGCTCGATGGTGGCGTCCACGTCCTTCAGCTTGTCCAGCCCGAACAGCCCGATGCGGAAGGTCGAGAAATCGGCCCCCTCGTTCACCCCCAGCGGCACGCCGGCGGCGATTTGCAGACCCTCGGCCAGAAACTTCTTGCCGCTCTTGATATCGGGATCGTTGGTATAGGACACGACCACGCCGGGGGCGCCAAAACCTTCGGCGGCCACCGGGCGCACGCCCTTTTCCGCCAGCAGCGCCCGCACCGCGTTGCCCAGCTGCCATTGCGCATCCCGCGCGGCCTCGAAACCCACCTTGCGGGTTTCCTCCATCGCGTCGCGCAACCCGGTCAGCGCGTCGGTCGGCATGGTCGCATGATAGGCGTGGCCGCCGTCCTCATAGGCCTGCGTGATCGCGCGCCATTTCTTCAGGTCCAGTGCGAAGCTGTCGCTTTCGGTGTCTTCCAGCCGCGTGGCGGCGCGTTCGGACAGCATCACCAGCCCGGCCGAGGGCGAGGCCGACCAGCCCTTTTGCGGGGCCGAGATCAGCACATCGACGCCAAGCGCCCGCATATCGACCCAGATCGCGCCCGAGGCGATGCAATCCAGCACCATCAGCGCGCCGACCTCATGCGCGGCGTCAGACAGCGCCTTGATGTAATCGTCCGGCAGGATCAGCCCGGCGGCGGTTTCGACATGCGGCGCAAAGACCACATCGGGGCGGTTTTCGCGGATGCGGGCGACCACCTCGTCGATGGGGGGCGGCGCGAAGGGGGCTTGCGGTTCATTGCCCGAGGGCCGGGCCATGACCACGGTGGTTTCGGATGGCAACTTGCCGGTCTCCAGGATCTGGCTCCAGCGGAAGCTGAACCAGCCGTTGCGCACGACCAGCGCGTGATTGCCCCGCGCGAATTGCCGCGCCACCGATTCCATCGCATAGCTGCCGCCGCCGGGCACCACGGCGACCTGATGGGCGCCATAGACTTCGCGCAGGGTGGCGGACAGGTCGCGCATGACCTGCTGGAACTTCTGCGACATGTGGTTCAGCGAACGATCGGTAAAGACGACCGAAAATTCCTGCAATCCGTCGGGATCGATATCGGGGCGCAATCCGGGCATGACAACCTCTGGTCCATGGGTTTTGTCGCGCAGGCTAGCGCGCGGTGCGGGACTTCGCCAGACCGCAAAAGGGGGCAACCCCTTGCGGCGGAGCCGCAGCCGTGACTAGGTTGGGGCGCAAAGCAACATCACAGGTTTTCGATGCGTATCGGCATTCTTCAATGCGGCCAGTCGCCCGCGCAGTTGAAGGACGAATTGGGCGACTATCCGGATATGTTCATGCGGCTGCTGGCCGGTCGCGGACTTGATTTCCACATCTGGCATGTCGAGGCGATGGAATTTCCCGATGCCGTCGATCAGGCCGAGGGCTGGCTGCTGACCGGATCGCGCCACGGCGCCTATGAGGATCACGATTTCATTCCGCCGCTGGAGGATTTCATCCGCCGCGCCTATGGCGCCGGGGTGCCGCTGGTCGGCATCTGTTTCGGCCATCAGGTGATCGCGCAGGCACTGGGCGGCAAGGTCGTCAAGCATCCCGATGGCTGGGCCGTGGGGATGCAGGATTACGATTTCGACGGCCAGCCGGTGCGGCTGAACGCTTGGCATCAGGATCAGGTCGCGACCCCGCCCGAGGATGCGCAGGTCGTGGGCCGCAACGGGTTTTGCGAACATGCGGCGCTGGTCTATGGCGACCGGGCCTTTACCGTGCAGGCGCATCCTGAATTCGAGGATGCCTTCATTCAGGGGCTGATGGACACCCGCGGCAAGGGTGTCGTGCCCGAAGATCTTTTGCAGCGCGCGTCGGGCCGGATGGGCGGGGGCACGGATGCGGGCCTTATGGCCGACCGGATCGAAGCCTTCTTCCGCCAGCCGCGCAACCGCGCAACAGGTGCCGCATGAGCCAGTGGAGCGATGACATCCCGCAGGCCGCACGCGACTATATGGCCGGGCGGCGGCTGGACGAGGTCGAATGCATCGTCGCCGATATCGCCGGGGTGGCACGGGGCAAGGCGATGCCGGCCTCGAAATTCGTGCGGCAGGACAAGTTCTATCTGCCGAACTCGATCTTCCTGCAGACGATCACCGGGGAATGGGCCGACAACCCTTCGGGCGCGTTCACCGAACCCGACATGATCCTGACGCCGGATTTCACCACCGCCTCGGCCGCGCCCTGGACGGCGGACTGGACCATGCAGGTGATCCATGACGTGACCGATCAGCAGGGCAACCCGGTGCCCATCGCGCCGCGCAACGTGCTGAAACAGGTGATGCAGCTATATCGGGACAAGGGCTGGAAGCCGGTCGTCGCGCCCGAGATGGAGTTCTTTCTGGTCGCCCGCAATATCGACCCGAACCAGCCGATCATCCCGCCGATGGGCCGCACCGGCAGGCGGGCGGCGGCCAAACAAGCCTATTCCATGTCGGCGGTGGACGAATACGGCAAGGTGATCGACGACATCTATGATTTCGCCGAGGCTCAGGGGTTCGAGATCGACGGCATCCTGCAAGAGGGCGGCGCCGGTCAGGTCGAGATCAACCTCAATCACGGCGATCCGGTCGCGCTGGCCGATGAGATCTTCTATTTCAAGCGCCTGATCCGCGAGGCGGCGCTGCGCCATGACTGTTTCGCGACCTTCATGGCCAAGCCGATCGAGGGCGAACCCGGCAGCGCCATGCACATGCACCATTCGGTCATCGACATGGCGACCGGGCGCAATATCTTCTCCGATACCAAGGGGCGCGAAACCCCGGCCTTCCTGCACTTCATCGCGGGCATGCAGAAACACCTGCCTGCCGTGATCGCGCTGCTGGCGCCTTATGTGAACAGCTATCGCCGCTATGTCCCTGATTTCGCGGCGCCGATCAATCTGGAATGGGGGCGTGACAACCGCACCACCGGGCTGCGCGTGCCGATCTCGGACCCCGAGGCGCGGCGGGTCGAGAACCGGCTGGCGGGCATGGACTGCAACCCCTATCTGGGCATCGCCGCCAGCCTCGCCTGCGGTTATCTGGGGCTGATCGAGGGCGAGAACCCCCGCGCCGAATGTCTTGGCGACGCCTATATGTCCGAGGACGAGCTGCCCTATAATCTGGGCGACGCGCTGGATCTGATGGTTGACAGCGCGCCGGTGCGCGGCGTTCTGGGCGATGAGTTCGTGGCCGTCTATGAGGCCGTCAAGCGTAATGAATACAAAGAGTTCCTTCAGGTCATCAGCCCGTGGGAGCGGGAACATCTGCTGCTGAACGTATGAGCCTGCTGCATATCAACGACCAGCCGGGGCAATATCCGCCCAGCCTCTATGCCGAAACCGGGCGGCTGCTGGACCCGTTTCCGCCCCTGCGGGGAGAGGTGCGGGCCGATGTCGCGGTGATTGGCGCGGGCTATACCGGCTTGTCGGCGGCGCTGCATCTGGCGCGGCAGGGCTTTCAGGTGGCGCTGGTCGAGGCGCATCGCGTGGGCTTCGGCGCCTCGGGTCGCAATGGTGGTCAGCTTGGTTCGGGTCAGCGGCAGGATGTGGACTGGCTGGAGGCGCAGCTGGGCCGCGATGCCGCGCGGCGCCTGTGGGATCTGGCCGAGGATGCCAAGGCGCTGGTCCGCGCGCTGGCGGATGAGGCGGGCGTGCCGGTCAATGCCGGGGTGGCCCATGCCTGCCGCAGCAAGGCCGAGGTCGAACATGCCCGCGTCATGGCCGATCATCTGGCGCGGCATTACGATTACGACCGGATCGAGCCACTGGACCGCGACGGGATGGCCACGGCGCTTGGCAGCGCGGCCTATGCGGGTGGCGATCTGGATCACGGCGCGGGCCATCTGCAACCGCTGGACCTTGCCTGCGGGCTGGCGCGTCTGGCGCAGGCCGCAGGCGCGCGCATCCATGAGATGAGCGAGGTTCTGCGGATCGATCACGGGCGGGCGGGTGGCAAAAGCTCCGTCCATTGCGCGCAGGGCCATGTCATCGCCGATCATGTGATTCTGGCGGCGAATGGCTATCTGGGCGATCTGGACGGCCATGTCGCGGCGCGGGTCATGCCGATCAACAACTATATCGTCGCGACGGAACCGCTGGGGGATCGCGCGCCCGAGATCCTGCCGGGCAACATTGCCGTGGCCGATACGAAATTCGTGGTGAATTACTGGCGGATGGACCCCGACCGGCGGCTGATCTTTGGCGGCGGCGAAACGATCACCTATCGTTTCCCGCGCGACATCGAGGGCGTGGTGCGCCCGCATCTGCTGTCGGTCTATCCGCAATTGCGGGACGTGCGGCTGACCCATGCCTGGGGCGGGACGCTGGCCATTACCATGAACCGGATGCCCTGTTTCGGGCGACCCGCGCCGAATTGCCTGTCGGCCAGCGGCTTTTCCGGTCACGGCGTGGCGCTGGCGACGCTGGCCGGGCGGCTGATGGCCGGGGCCGTGGCCGGGCAGGCCGAGGGTTTCGACGCAATGGCGGCGGTGCCGACGCGACGCTTTCCCGGAGGCGCGATGCTGCGCCAGCCGCTGCTGGTGGCGGGAATGGCGTGGTATGGGCTGCGTGACCGGCTTGGGTTCTGAAATCCGGGATCAGAGGTTGTTCTGATCCATCGCGCCCCGCACCCGCTGGCGCATCAGGGCGGAATCGCGATCAGGCACGCCCAGCAGGCCCGAGACCAGCCGGATCAGCGTTTCCTCGTCCTGGCTGCGGTGGTCGTCGGCATAGGCGACCTCCCACATGGCGGCGATGACGCCGCTGCGATCCTCCAGCGCGATCCGGTCCTTGATCATGCGGGTAAAGCGCACTGTATCGGGGGCCTCGGCCTCGATCATCTCGGCGGCGGCGCGGCGTTCGGCGGCCTGCGCCATGTCCAGCCCCCGGCGTCGCGCCAGAATCCGGTCGATGCGCTGCTGTTCGGACTGGTGATAGTGGTCATCGGCACGCGCCACCCGCACCAGAAGCGCGGCAATCGCAACTTCGGCATCCTGCCCGGCCAGTGGCGCGGGCCCGGGTTCATCGGCGAAAAGACGAGAGAGCAGGTTGCGGAACATAACCCGATCATAGGCCGATTAATCATGGCGACAAGTGGGCTTACGCGATCCGGGCAGGGTTTTGCGCAGGATCGCGAAATCGGCCCGCGTCAGTATTTCTGCGGCACATAAAGCTCTCGTGGCAGGACCTCGCGTTCGTAATCGGGATTGAACACGCGGTCGGGCAGGCTGACCTCGACATGCGGCACGTCGGTATAGGGGATCATGCTGAGCAGGTGGTTCATGCAGTTCAGCCTTGCGCGTTTCTTGTCATTGCCCGGAACGATATACCACGGCGCCTCGGGGATGTTCGTGCGTTCGAACATTTCCTCCTTGGCCTTGGTATAGGCCTCCCACCGGACCCGGCTTTGCAGGTCCATGGGCGACAGTTTCCACTGTTTCAACGGGTCGTGGATGCGCACCATAAAGCGCATCTGCTGTTCCTCGTCGGTGATCGAGAACCAGTATTTCACCAGCCGGATGCCCGAGCGCACCAGCATCCGCTCGAATTCCGGCACGTCGTCGAAGAACTGATGAACTTGATCCTCGGACGCAAAGCCCATCACCCGCTCGACCCCGGCGCGGTTGTACCAGCTGCGGTCGAACAGCACGATCTCACCGCCAGCGGGCAGGTGGGGGACATAGCGCTGGAAATACCATTGGGTCTTTTCGCGGTCCGAGGGCGCGGGCAGGGCGACGGTGCGCACCACGCGCGGGTTGAGCCGCTGGGTGATGCGCTTGATCACGCCGCCCTTGCCGGCGGAATCGCGGCCCTCGAACAGGACGACGACTTTTTCCTTGGTATAGCTGACCCAGTCCTGCAACCGGATCAGTTCGGATTGCAGGCGCAGAAGTTCCTGAAAATACAGTTTCCGATCCAGCTGATCGGGATGCATCTGGCGATAGATGCGCTTGATTTCGGTCGAGAGGATCGCGTCCTCAAGCTCGATCTCGACATCCTCGTCCAGCGTGTCCTGCAATTCGGCTTCCAGCCAGTCCTTGGGTTCCTGATTCATCACCTGCTCCGGGTCGTGTCAGCGTGGGTGTAAGGGGCGAGTGTAACGGATTTGCGGCGAAAAGCCGTCAGCGCCGGAATTTCGCCGCGCAGCCGGGGGTGACGGCCAGCACGAAATCCGTGCGCCCGCCATCGACGGTGCCGCACCAGCTGCCATCGGTGGCAAACAGGCTGCGCGTTCCGCTGGCCGGGCGATAGGCGATGCGGCGGCCATTCACGTCGAACAGGTTCAGCACCCCGGTCTGGCTGGGCGCGTAATAGCCCAGCACCCCGCCATCGGCGGTGATGATCAGCCGGTTCTCATTCGCCGGGTTCGAGGGGCGGTTGTTCCATGTCGAGCCCGCATTGGCGGTATTGCCGGCGGAATTGGCGGCGGCATTGGGCGAGTTCGAGATTCTGGCCGGGTTGTTCGCCGGATGGCCCGGCCCCAGATCGAAGGGCAGCTGGCTTTGGTCGAGGATGATCAGCGGCGCATTGGCCAGCGGCGCGGTGGGCAGAAGCAGCAGAAGGGGCAGGATGGCGCGCATGGCGGTGGTTCCGGGTGATCGCTGGGGGTGATTGTGCCGGATTGTGGCGGGAAGGCAATGGCGCCGGGGGTTCCGGTGGAGGGGGAGGGGCGCTGCCCCTCTTGGCCTGCGGCCAATTCACCCCGAGGTATTTTCAAGGAGTGCGAGGGGCGGGGGTGCGCAGGGCTGCGGTCAGGTGGTCCCATTCGCTGCGGGTGCCGGGGATGCCGAGGCGAAGCCATGAGGTGGAATAGGGGAAGCGGCGCGTCCAGATATGGGCCCGGGCCAGTTGGGTCTGCGCGTTGTGGGCGCCCGGGGTGGCATAGAGGCGGAAGAGATGGGTTCCGCCTGCCGGGGTCCAGCCCGCGGCAAGGGCGAGGCGGTCGAGGTGCAGTCCGGCCTCGGCGTGATAAACGATGGTGTCGTCGGCCCAGTCGCGGTCGGCCATGGCCGTGGTGGCGATGTCGAGTGCCGGGCCGTTGACCGGCCAGGGGCCGGCGGCTTCGGACAGGCGGGTCAGCATGTCGGGATGGGCGATGGTGAAGCCGAGGCGCAGGCCCGCCAGTCCCCAGAACTTGCCGAAGCTGCGCAGGATCAGCATGTTGTCGGCGGGGTCGGTGGCCAGTGACAGATCGGGGCGCGGGTCGGCGAAGCTTTCGTCGATGATCAGGTGGCCGACGGTCCGGGCCAGCGCGCGCAGCCTGTGGGGCGGCCATTCGCGGCCATCGGGGTTGTTGGGGTTGACGACGACCGCCAGATCGGCGCCCTCCATGTCGTGAAGATCGGCGCGTTCATCGACCTGCCAGCCCGCCGCGCGCAGGCTGGCGGCGTGTTCGTTATAGCTGGGGGCGATGACGCAGGCGCGACCGGGGGCGAGGAGGCGGGGGATCAGCTGGATCGCGGCCGAGGCTCCGGCAACGGGCAGCAGCCGGCCCGGGTCGCAGCCAAGCCAGTCGCTGGCCACCCGGATCAGGCGGTTCTGGGCGGCCTGTGTCGGCAGGCTGCGCCAGACGTGATCGGGCAGCTGGCCCACGGGCCATGGGCGGCGGTTGATTCCCGTCGAGAGGTCGATCCAGTCGCCGGCGCCGAATCGGGCGACTGCCTGGTCGATATTTCCACCGTGATCGCGCGCCATTGCCCGAGTTCTCCACAGATCATTTGCCCGACCGGGGTCATGTTAACGAAAATTCGCTTTACAGCGCCCCTGATCCGGACCACGATATATGGTATGAGCAGAAGGGTGGCTATGCCGGTTTTAGCGTCGGTCACCAAGGATAGCGGCGAATGAACCGCCGGGACAGAGAGAGGCAGGAGGCAGGCATGCCGCAGACCGATCACTACATCCACAGCGACGACATCCACCCCATCGACATCGTCGAGACGGTGGCGGTGCATCACGAATGGGATTTCGACCGGCTGGCGGAGGATCAGATCGCGATGGTGGTCGAGGGCCAGTGGCGCAGCTATTCGCTGACACTGGCCTGGTCGCCGGCGGAAGAGGTGCTGCGGCTGATCTGCACATTCGACATGGACCCGCCCGCCGACCGGCTGGCGCTGATCTATGAGACGCTGAACCTGGCCAATGATCAGGTCTGGGACGGCGGCTTCACCTATTGGGCGCAGCAGCGGCTGATGGTGTGGCGCTATGGTCTGGTTCTGGCGGGCGATGCCGTCGCCCTGCCCGAACAGATCGACCAGATGATCCGCAATGCGCTGATCGCGTGCGAGCGGTTCTATCCCTCGTTCCAGCTGGTCGGCTGGGGCAATACCGCCCCCGCCGCCGCGCTGGACATCGCTTTGGGCGAGGCCTACGGACGGGCCTGAGGGGATGGTTTGCCAATGCATCGTCCCCGGCTGACAACGGGGGAGCGGATGGGCGATTTCGACGATATCAATGCGCGCGGTCTGGTGCTGGTCGGTTGCGGCCGGATGGGCGGCGCGATGCTGACCGGCTGGCTGGCGCGCGGGCTGGAGCCGGGTTCGGCCACGGTGATCGATCCGAAGATTGCCGATGGCTGGAAGGGCCGGGGGTTGCGGCTGAACGCGCCCCTGCCCGACGATCCGGCGGTTCTGGTGCTGGCGGTCAAGCCGCAGATGATGGCCGATGCGCTGGGGGGAATGCCCCGGCTGGGTGAGACGCTGGTGATCTCGGTCGCGGCGGGCACCACCATCGCGACATTCGAGGACGCCTTTCCCGGTGCCGCCATCGTCCGGGTGATGCCGAACACGCCTGCGGCGATCGGGCAGGGGATCTCGGCCATGATCGGCAACGGGGCGGCGACCGAGGCGCATCTGGATCTGGCCGAGACGCTGATGCGGGCGGTTGGCCGCGTGGTGCGGCTGGACCATGAGGATCAGATGGATGCGGTGACCGGCCTGTCGGGCAGCGGTCCCGCCTATGTCTTTCACCTGATCGAGGCGATGGCGAAGGCGGGCGAGGCGCAGGGTCTGCCGCCCGCGCTGTCGCTGGAACTGGCACGGATGACCGTGGCGGGCGCAGGGGCGCTGGCCATCGAGGACGACGAGGATCCGGGCGTGCTGCGCGAAAACGTGACCTCTCCCGGCGGGACCACGGCGGCGGGGCTGAAGGTGCTGATGGACCCGGAAACCGGGCTGCCGCCGCTGATGGCGCGCACGGTCGCGGCGGCCACCGAACGCGGGCGTGAACTGGGAAGGGGCGGGAAATGACCATCGGTTTCGACGATTTCCTGAAGGTCGATATCCGCGTGGCGACCATCACCCGGGCCGAGCCGTTCCCCGAGGCGCGCAAGCCCGCCTTCCGGCTGTGGCTGGATGTGGGCGAGCTGGGCGAGAAGAAATCCTCGGCCCAGATCACCCGGCATTACGCGCCCGAGGCGCTGATCGGCAGGCAGGTTCTTTGCGTGGTGAACTTTCCGCCGCGCCAGATCGGCCCGGTCAGATCCGAGGTTCTGGTGCTGGGCGTGCCCGATGCCGAGGGCGAGGTGGTGCTGATCTCGCCCGACCAGACCGTGCCGAATGGAGGAAGGTTGTTTTGATGAAACTGCTGGTGACGCGCCCGATGACGGCGCAGGCGATGGAAGAGATCTCGGCCGGGTTCGAAGCCGTTTTCCATCAGGGCGATCCGCTGACCGAGGCCGAGGCGCGGCAGGCGATGGCCGATTACGATGCGATCATGCCGACCCTTGGCGATCAGTTTTCCGCCGGGGCGTTTCAGGACGGGTCGCGCTGCCGGATGCTGGCGAATTTCGGCGCCGGCTTCAACCATATCGACATCGAGGCCGCGCGGGCCGCTGGCGTGGCGGTGACCAACACCCCCGATGTGGTGACCGACGCCACCGCCGATATCGCGCTGACACTGATCCTGATGGTGGCGCGGCGCGCGACCGAGGGCGAGCGGATGCTGCGCGCCGGGGAATGGACCGGCTGGAAGCCGACGCAGATGCTGGGCACGCATGTCACCGGGGCTGTCGTCGGCATCATCGGCATGGGGCGCATCGGCAAGGCCATCGCCCGGCGCTGTCATTTCGGCTTTGGCATGGAGGTGGTGTTCCACAACCGCTCGACCGTGACCGATCTGGATTTTCCGGCGCGGCAGATGCCGGGACTGGCCGAGACGCTGGCCGCCGCCGATTTCGCCGTCATCGCGGTGCCGGGCGGGGCCGGGACGCGCCATCTGATCGGTGCGGCAGAGCTGGACGCGCTGGGGCCTGACGGCATTCTGGTCAATATCGCCCGCGGCGATGTGGTGGACGAGGCCGCGCTGATCGAGGCCTTGGCCGCAGGGCGTATCAAGGCTGCCGGGCTGGATGTCTATGAGCGCGAACCCGAGGTCCCGCAGGCGCTGATCGGTCTGCCCAATGCGACGCTGCTGCCGCATCTGGGCACCGCCACCGAACAGGTCCGCACCGAGATGGCGCTGCGCGCGCTTGGCAATCTGATCGCCTTCCGCGACGGGCAGGAGTTGCCTGACCGGGTAGCTTAACATTTGATGCTGCATGGAACCGGGGCAGGTCAGCCGTTGTTGGGTCTGTATAATCGATCCGACCTAAGGAGACGACATGAACTGGGATATCATTCAAGGTAAGTGGAAGCAGCTGAAGGGCTCGGTCAAGGAAAAATGGGGCGAGCTGACCGATGATGAACTCGACCAGATCGAGGGCAACAAGGACAAGCTGGCCGGCAAGCTGCAAGAGAAATACGGCTGGACCAAGGATCAGGCCGAGACCGAGATCAATGATTATTTCAAGGATCGCGGCTGATTTTCCGCATTGACTGACGATGAAAGGGCGCCCCCGGGGCGCCCTTTTTTCACGTCCCGCCGTAAAGGCGGCGGTTGTCGGCGGCGCCCCATGCGGGTTCCTCCAGCGGCAGGACCCAGGGGTCGGCACCGAAGAGGTTGATGCGCACCTGCGTCAGATCGGTGCCCGGCGCGATGTAGTACTGGCAGGGCCGCCCGTTCAGGGATTTGCAGATCTCGGCATAGACGGCGACCTCATGTCCGCGTTCGCGCCAGATCCGGGCCAGATGATTGGCGAATTGATGGATCAGATCGGCGCGGGTCAGCATCGTGCCCGCCTGCCTGCGCGACAGGAACTCTTCGGGGTCAACCTCCCAGAACTGGCCGCTGCGGTGGTCGGTGACGATGAAGACCCCCTCCGCCTCGCGGTCATAGATGCGCATCCGCCATGAGAAGCGATGGCCGTCGCCGCTCCAGCGGGTTTCGGAATCGAACAGCGCGCCACGGACCGGCAAAAAGATCTGCACCGTGATCCAGACCGCCATCGCCAGCAGGGCGGCACGCGGCAGCAGCGGCGCGGCGGGGGGGCTGGTGGGGGCCGCGCGCCCGAACAGGGCCGAGGGCCAGTCGGGCGCGAAAAAGATCGTCGTGGCGGCGATGGTCAGCCACGGGAAGATGCCGATATTGAAGAACCACGCATTCGCGCAGTGAAAGACGCAATAGATCAGGAAAACCGCCAGCCGGGTGCGGTGCCACATCAGCAGCGGCGCGCCCACGACATGCAGCGCGATCACCCCCCATGCGGCGGCGACCATCACCCAGTCGGGCTCAAGCAGCGGCGCGATCCAGAACCCCTCGACCCGGTCGCGCAGCCACAGCCCCAGCGGTTCCCCCCGCAGCCAGTCCGGCGTCAGCTTGACCAGCCCGGCATAGATCAGCACGATCTCGGTCTGGATGCGCAGGATCGCGACGGCGGCGGCAGGCACATGCGGATCGCGCGGGCGCAGCCACGCATCCAGCGACCAGACGCGGGCCGCAGGCAGACAGCACAGCAGGGCCGCGTAAAGCAGCACCAGATAGAAGTGGTTCAGATATTCCGCCGCATCCAGCAGGAAGAAATAACCGAACAGCACCGTCAGCGCGATGATCGCCACGCGATAGAACAACCCCAGCATGACCAGCGCCGCCGCCAGCCCCACGCCCAGCCATGCGATCTGCAACCATGGCTGCGGCAGCGGCTCGACCCAGCTGAAACCGGGATAGGAGAAATGGAAATCGGGCTGGATCCAGTAACGCCAGACCCGCTCGTATTTGATGAAACGCCAGCAGTCCCACAGCATCAGCGCCCCGAAGGCGATCCGGAACAGCGCCAGAGACTGGGCGCTGACGGGCGATGAGAGCTGATGGCGAAGTGTGGGCATGGCACTGGTCTTTGCGGGCTTCATGGAATTACGATGCCACCGGGACGTTCATTCCGCACGACACCGCGCGGAAGGGGAAGCAGATGGCGGCTGGACTGGAGATTTTCTATGACGGGCAATGCCCGTTCTGCAGCGCCTATACGCGGATGCTGCGGCTGCGCAAGGCCGTCGGCCGGGTCGAGCTGATCGACGCGCGCGAAGCCGATCCTCGGGTCGAGGCGCTGAAGCGCCGGGGCGTCGATCTGGATGTGGGCATGGTGGTGCGTCATGGCGACCGGCTTTATCACGGGGCGGATGCGGTGCGGTTCCTCTCGGCCCTGACAGATGCGCCGGGGCCTTTGGCGCGGCTGATGCGGTCGCCACGGCGGGCGGCGGCGCTCTATCCGGTGCTGCGGGCGGGGCGGGCGCTGACCTTGCGGCTGCTGGGCCGCCGCCCGATCGGCTGAGGCGGCGCGAAGCCCGCGCAAGGCGGCGGGCCCCGGCCCCGGTCGCAACCTAGTCGTCATCGTCGTCATGGCGCCCGCGACGGCGGCCGTCATCATCATCGTCGTCGTGATAGCCGCGATAGATGCCGTGGCGCGACTTGCGGCGGCCATCGTCATCTTCGTCATCATTGCGCCAGACACGACCATCGCGGCGGGGTTCGTTAAAGACGCCGTTGCCGTGGATGATGCTGCGCAGGAAGCGGTCGAAGGGATCATCATGGGCCATCGCGGCACCGGGCGAAATGGCGGTGGCCGTCAGGGCGACAAGCGTCAGGGCTTTGAGCTGGTTCATAGCGGTCTCCAATCTTGCGGCGGGTCTGCCCGGCCGCGTGAGGAATACGTCTCAGCCGCGGTTTTATTCCCGATGTCGCGAAATTCGGCCGTAAGGTGGCATGAAAACGCCCCGCGGGATGCGGGGCGACAGGTGGCATGGGTGGAACCGGTCAGGGCTTGATGAAGATCGGCGTGCCGGGGCGGACCAGATTGAAGATCTCGGCCATCTCGGTATCGGTGACGGCGGCACAGCCGCGCGTCCAGTCGGGCGGAGGGTTGCTGATCCTTGCGCCGCGCCCGTGGATGAAGATGTCCCCACCCGGATTGCGGCCCAGACGGCGGGCGATTTCGCGGTCGCGCGCATTCGGATAGGATATTCCCAGCGACAGGTGGAAATTCGAATTGGGATTGCGGTGGGTGATGTAATAAAGCCCCTCGGGCGTTCTGCCGTCGCCCTGGAACTGTTTATGCCCGCTGGGGTTCGATCCCAGATCGACGCGGTATTGACGCACCGCCCGCTTGCCATTCAGCAGATACAGCGTGCGGGACGATTTATCCAGCAAAAGCTGGGTGATCTCGGGGTTTCGGGCGTTGACATTGGCGCTTGCCGGCCGGTCCGGGATGGCCATGGCCAGCATGATGCAAAGGACAAAGATGGCACGCATCTTTCTCTCCATGATGAAGCGGCTGCGGGGGTTGTGTTTCCTTCATTCAGAACGAGACGAAGGGCCGGTTATTCCCGTCAATGTGATCGCATGATGACCGTGATTTCATTTTTTCCTGCCCCGGCATGTTACCGGCAGGTGATTAATCACGGATGAAGATCGCCGCTTTTTTCAGCCCGGAGATCAGCCATGAAAAAACCGGACATCGCGGGGATGCCCGGTTCGATTTCGAAGATTGGCGGCGGTCAGGCCGCTTGTGACAGGGCCTGTCCAGGGGCGTCGACCGAGGCGAGGTCATTGCCCCGGAATTTGAGCGCCAACCACATCATATTGCTGTCCAGCCAGATCAACAGGGACAACGCACCGCTTGTCATTTCCGGCCCAGTCCGCTGCGCCATGCGGCGGCGCGGCCCAGCAGGTGCGCGCCGATGGGGGCGGTCAGGAAGATGAACAGGATCGCGAAGATCGCCCGTGTCACCGCGCTGACATGGCCGATATCGACCGCCGCAGCCAGCAGCGCCAGCGCCCCGGCGAAAGAGGCGACCTTGGAGGAGGCGTGCATCCGGGTCAGCACGTCGGGAAAGCGCAGCACGCCCACCGCCGCGACCAGCGCGAAGCCCCCGGCCAGCAGGGCCAGAATGCCGGTGATTACCTCAATCATCGCTGTCGCTCCTGCGGGCAAGACGTTCGGCATAGCGTGCCAGCGACACGACCGAGACGAAACTGACCAGCGCCAGCGCCACGGCGATATCCAGATAGGCCTCGATCTGCGCGCGAACGGCGAACAGCCCGCAAAAGGCGATGATCGCCGCCGTCATCATGTCCAGCGCCACGACCCGATCCGACAGCGTCGGCCCGCGCCACAGCCGGACGAAACCGACCGCGATGGCCAGCGCGATCAGCACAAGGCCGATGGTCAGGCATGAATTCATGAAGGTTGTGGGGCTCATCAGCGAAAGACCTCCCTCACGCGATGCTCCATGCCGGATTTCAGGTCGGCGACCAGCGCATCGGGGTCCGCGGCATAGATCGAATGGATCACAAGAAAGCTTTTGTCGGGCGCCACGTCCAGCGTCAGCGTGCCCGGCGTCAGCGTGATCAGATTGGCCAGCAGGAAGATTTCCAGATCGCTTTTGTGGTCTATCGGCATCCGCACGATGGCGGGATGCAGCTGCGGGCGACGCGCGATACAGTCGCGGGCGACCAGCAGGCAGGATTTGACCAGCTCTTTCAGGAAATAGACCAGCAGCACGATGGCCTGCGGCAGGGCGCGGAAATACCGCTGATCCTCGTCGCGGCCCACCAGACGACGCGCGAACCACAGCCCGGCAAAGCCGAAGACGAAACCGCCCAGCAGGTCGATCAGCGTGAAACTGCCCCACAGCGCGCACCAGCCGATGGCCAGCAGGATGTTCATCGCAAGAAAGGTCATTGGGCGACCTCCAGAACGGTGGCGACATAATCCGAGGGGTCAAGCAACTGCTCGGCCCCGATGGTGGCGAAATCCACGAAAGGCTGAGGGAACAGGCCGATCAGCACCGTCATCAAAGCCAGCGCGGCCACCGGCGACAGCAGCAGCAGGCGCGCGCGCGGCGGGATCTGCGACAACCGGGGCTGGTACCCTTCGGGGTGGGCCTTCCAGAAGACCTCGGCCCAGATCTTGGTCATCGAAAAGATCGTCAGCAACCCGGTCAGCAGCGCCACCCCCGCTGCCAGCCATTGCCCCAGATCCAGCGAGGCCTTGACCAGCACATATTTCGCCCAGAAGCCCGACAGCGGCGGAAACCCGGCCAGCGAGAAGGCCGGGATCAGGAACAGGATCCCCATCAGCGGCGCCGAGCGGTACAGCCCGCCGATGGCGTAAAGGTCCGAGCTGCCCGTCAACCGGCGCGAAATGCCCGCGATCAGGAACAGGTTCGCCTTCACGATGATATGGTGGATGATGTAGAAGACGCCCCCCATCACCGCCAGCGGCGTCATCAGCGCCAGCCCCAGCACCATATAGCCGATCTGGCTGACGATGTGGAACGACAGGATCTTGCGGAAATCGCTTTGCGCCGCCGCGCCCAGAACGCCGGTCAGCATGGTCAGGCAGGCGACCCACAGCAGGATTTCGTGGGTATAGCCCTGATCGCCGACGAAGATCAGCGTGAAGACCCGCATCAGCGCATAGACCCCCACCTTGGTCAGCAGCCCCGCAAAGACCGCCGACACCGCGTAATGCGGCGTATGATAGGATGCGGGCAGCCAGAAGAACAACGGAAACACCCCCGCCTTCAGGCCAAAACCGATCATGAACATCATTGCGATGACCGTCATCAGCCCCTGATCGGGATGGGCCGCCACCGCCGCCCGCAGATCGGCCATGTTCAGCGTTCCGGTCGCACCATAGAGCAACCCCGCAGCCCCGAGAAACAGCACCGTCGAGATCAGGTTCAGCGTCACATATTTCACCGCGCCGTCGATGGCCCGTCGCTGCCCGCCGATCACCAGCAAGCCGAAGGACGAGATCAGCAGGACCTCGAACCAGACATAGAGGTTGAAGATGTCGCCGGTCAGGAAGGCGCCGGTGACGCCGCCGATCAGCGTCTGGAACAGCCCGTGCCAGCCCATGCGGGCCGAGATCTGGCCGACCTCGGCCATGGCCCAGACCGCGACGGCAAGGCTGATGATGGCGGTGATCAGCACCATCGCGGCAGACAGGTAATCCGCCGCCAGCGTGATGCCGAAGGGGGCGATCCATGCGCTCATCTGCGTGGCGATGACGCCGTGTTCCATCACCGCGATCAGCAGCCGGATCGCCAGCACGACCGAGATCGCGGCCCCGATCACCGAGATCCAGCCCGAACCCCGCCTGTTTTTGGCAAAGAACGCCAGGGCCGCGGCCACGAAGGGCACGAGGATCGGAAGCGCAAGGATCCAGTTCATTTCTTCGCCTCTTCCGGCTCGGCCAGTCTCATGCGGTCCACCTCCAGATGGCCGAAGGCGCGATAGGCGCGGATCGTCAGGCCAAGCGCGAAGGCGAACAGGCCAAAGCCGATGACGATGGCGGTCAGCAGCAGCGCCTGCGGCAGCGAATTGGCCATCTGATGGGCGGGCAGGGCGCCACCCTCGCCCAGCAGGGGCGGTGCGCCCACCGTCAGGCGCCCGGCGGCGAAGATGGCCAGATTGATTGCGTTCGACAGCAGCAGCAGGCCGAACAGAAAGCGCAGAAGGTTGCCCGACAGCATCAGCCAGACCGCGCAGGCGGTCAGGATGCCGGTCAGAAGCGCAAGGACGGTTTCCATCAGAGCGTCTCCTCCAGCGCAAAGATCAGGGTCAGGATGCCGCCCACCACGGCCAGATAAACGCCGATATCGAACAGCAGCACGCTGGAGAGTGCATAGCCCGCGACCTCGGCCCAGAGACCAGCGAAGGGGGCGGCCCCCAGCGGCCATGCCATCAGTCCCGAGATCAGCGCGCAGACCAGCCCCAGCACGCCGATGGTGCGCGGATCGACGCGCAGGGCCCGCCGGGCCTCGGCCACGCCGCTGGCGAAGGCATGGATGGCAAAACCGCAGGCCGCGATCAGCCCGCCGATGAAGCCGCCGCCCGGCGCGTTATGGCCGCGCAGCAGCACATAAAGCGAAAAGACCAGAAACAGGCCGATCAGCAGCCGCGCGCCGGTGGTCAGGATAAGGGATTTCATCTGCGAAACCTCCTGCCGCGACGTTTCAGCACCGCATAGGCCCCGATCGAGGCCAGCAGCACCACCGTCAGTTCGCCGAAGGTGTCGAAGGCCCTGAAATCGACCAGAATCACGTTCACGATGTTACGCCCATGCGCCAGCGTATAAGAGCCTTCCTCGAAATAGGTGGTGATATGGCGGTCCAGCGGGTGCGAGGTGATCGCCAGCACGATCAGCGTCATGCACAGCCCGACACCTCCGGCCAGCACCGCATGGCGCAGGCGCTGGGAACCGCTGCGCCGCTCGACGATGCCGGGCAGGCGCAGCATGGCGATGCCGAACAGAACCGCCGACAGGGTTTCGACCATCAGCTGCGTCGTCGCCACATCGGGCGCGCCGAAAAAGATCAGGATCAGCGCCACGCCGATACCCACCGTGCCGATCCCGGCGATATTGGCGATCCGGGAATGCGGGTTCAGGGTCAGAACCGCCCCGGCCACGGTAAAGGCCCCGATCAGCCAGACCAGCGGCGGGGCCGACAGGTTCAGCGCCACCAGCGGCCGTTTCAGGATCAGCGTCGCCCCCAGCGTCACCGCCAGCACCGCAAAGGTCGCCGTCAGATATTGCACCAGCCTGCCGGTCTGGATCAGACGCGCCTGCCATCCGGCAAAGGCGCGGAACCAGTCCAGAAAGCGATCCCAGCCCGGATCGAAGCCCGGCAAGCGCGCCAGCGCCGCGCCGATCTCTGCCCGCCCGCGGTCCCGGGTCAGGTAAAGCACGCATCCCAGCGCAAAGGTCGTCAGGCTCAGCAGCAGGGGCAGGTTCACGCCCTCCCACAGATGCATCGCGGCGGCGCGCGGTTGCGCCAGACTGCCGGTCACCGTGGCGCCGACCATCGGCTGCACCAGCCCCGCGCCAAGGCCAAAGACCAGCCCCAGCGCGCCCAACAGCAGCGGCCCGGACAGCATCTGCCACGGCGCCTCATGCGGGCTGTGCGGCGGTGTCACGCGGCTGCCCCAGAACGGCCGCCATGCCACGATACCCGCCACCGCGAACATCAGCGCATTGGCGATCAGCACCCCCAATGTGACCAGCGCCGGGGGCGACAGCGTGGCCGAGCCGGCATAAAGCAGTTCCTTGCCGATCCAGCCGATCATCGGCGGCAGCCCGGCCATCGAGGCCCCGGCCAGCGCGGCGGCCAGCGCGGTCAGCGGCATCGCATGGCGCAGCCCGCCCAGATGCGCGACATCGCGGGTGCCGGTGGCGTGGTCGATGGCGCCCACGACCATGAACAGCGCCGCCTTGTAGAGCGAATGAACGATCAGAAAGCCCACCGCCGCCGTCAGCGCATAGGGCGTGCCTCCCGCCAGACACAGCGTGATCGTGCCAAGCGCCATCAGCGTTGTATAGGCCAGCGCCTGTTTCAGATCGGTCTGGCGCAGCGCCAGCACCGCGCCCAGCACCGCCGTCACCAGCCCCGCCGCCGTCAGCGACGCCGCCCATGCCGTCGTGTCGCCCAGCACCGGATGCATCCGCGCCAGCAGATAGACCCCGGCCTTCACCATCGTCGCCGAATGCAGATAGGCCGATACCGGCGTCGGCGCGGCCATGGCGTTGGGCAGCCAGAAATGGAACGGGAACTGCGCCGATTTGGTGAATGCCCCCAGCAGGATCAGGATCAGGATCGGCAGATACAGCGCGTGATCCTGCAATCCCTGACCGGACAGGATCTGCGCCAGATCATAGCCCCCGGTTGCCGTGCCGATCAGGACGAACCCGGCCAGCAGCGCCAGCCCTCCGGCCCCTGTCACCAGCATCGCCTGCAAGGCATTGCGCCGCGCCTGCTCGTTCTCGTGGTTGAAGCCGATCAGCAGGTAAGAGGTGACCGAGGTCAGTTCCCAGAATACGAACAGCGTGATCAGATCGCGCGCCAGCACGACGCCCAGCATCGACAGCATGAAGGCGAACAGGAACAGCACGAACCTGCCGAATTGCGGGTGATCGCCCATATAGCCGGTCGCATAGAGGAAAATCAGCGCACCGATCCCGCAGATCAGCAGCGCAAAGACCAGCGACAGCCCGTCGATCAGGAAACCAAGCGAAATTCCCAGCGACGGGGCCCAGTTCAGGCCGAACAGGAAGGTCTCACCATTCTGGACTGCGGGGATATACAGCGCGAAGACGCCGGTCATCACCAGTGCGGTCAAGGCCGCAGCATATCCCCAGAGACGCCCCGGGGACAGTTCCGAACTGTCAGAATTCATCCGTTTTCCTGCCCCTGCCCCCAGCCGCGGATGGGCGGCTGCCCCTTGGTTACAATTCTGCGACATGAAACAGAAATAGAAAATCATCTTGTCGGTTATAGTTTGTGCCTATAAGATCCTTTCATGCCGACCTTCCAGCAGTTGCGATATCTTGCGGCCATCGCCGACACGCTGAACTTCAGCCGCGCCGCCGAGGCCTGCCGGGTGGCGCAACCCACGCTGAGCATGCAGCTGAAGGAACTGGAACGGAAACTGGATGCGCGGCTGGTCGAACGGACGCGGGCGCGGGTCATCCTGACGCCGATCGGCCACGAGGTTGCCCGCCGCGCCCGCGCCATCATCGCCGATCTGGAGGATATCCGCGAGATATCCCACCGCAACGATCCCGACGCCCCGCAGGCGATGCTTCAGATCGGGGTGGTGCAGACCGTGGGCGCCTATGTCCTGTCGGTCGCGATGCCCGCGCTGCGCGACAGGTTCCCGAACATGCGCATCTGGGTCCGCGAAGAGCGCAGCGACATGCTGGTGCGGCAATTGCGCGACGGTGCCCAGGACGTGATCCTGTTGCCCGACGGGGTCGAGCGGAAGGATCTGGAATGTCACCGCCTGCTGGTCGAGCCGCTTCAGGTCGTGCTGCCCGCCGATCACCCCCTTGCCCGGCAGGATCACATCGCCCCGCATGATCTGGCGGGGCAGACCATCCTGACGATGGAATGCGGCCATCGCCTGCATGACCAGATCATGCACCTGTGCAACGATGTGGGCGCCATCCACGCCCGCGATTACGAGGGCGCGACGCTGGACACCCTGCGCCAGATGGTCGCCACGGGCATGGGCATCTCGTTGCTGCCGTCGCTCTATATCCGTTCCGAGGTCATGCGCGAACAACTGGTCGTGGCCCGCCCGATGTCGTCGCGTGCGCCGGTCCGGCATATCTCGCTGGTCTGGAGACGGAATGCGCCGCGCGAACAGACCTATGGCGCCATCGCGGCCAGCCTGCGCGAAAGCCTGAGGCCGTGGGGTGTGGGCGACGCGACCGGACCCGGCCAGCCAGCCCGGTGAGGGGCTGGCTGGTGAAGGGCGTTGTCAGACCGCCAGCAATGCCTCGATCTGCCGGGTGATGTCGTCGCTGTCGGGGGCGGGGCGTTTCGGGCCGGCGCTGACCGACAGCCGCGCCAGAACCGGCGCCCCTGCGGAAAAGCGATCCGCATATTCATCCACCGAGCGGTTCCCCGCGATGGTAAAGCGGGCGCTGTCGCCGATCAGCGAGGTCATGCCGCGCGGCAGGAAGATCTGGCTGATCCCGGTGTCCTGACGCGCAAGGAAAACCAGCCCGCCATCATGCGGATCGAAGGCGGCCATGGGCGCGAAACCGGCCTGTCTTGCGACCTCCAGCCCGTCGCCCATCATCGATTCGGCCAAGTTGCCGCCGATCAGCCAGTCCTTGTCGGTTCCCGTCTCGACCGCCGCCCGGATCATCAGCGGAATCGCGAAACGCTGCTGCGCGTCGGATACGGAACTGCGGAAGGGCAGCAGATGGGCGGAAAAGCCGCTGGATCGCGCCGACAGGGTGAACAGCGGCGGCGGGCCGGTGAAAATCCCCGTGCCGCCCTCAGTCGGCAGCGACCAATAACGCGCGGTCCCGGCGGGCCAGGTGGCGCGTTCGATCTCCATGTCATAAGGGTTCCAGATCACCACCTGCTGCGGCTGATCCGGGGGCGCGTCTGGGTCCGCGACCAGCATCGACATCTGATGTTTGAACAGCTCTGCGATCTCGGCCAGAACGGCGCGGGCGGTGGTTTCGGAAATGCCCTCAAGACTCCACAGATCGCCACCGATGTCGATGATCATCCTTGCGGCCTCGCGCAGTTGCACCGGGTCGGGCGTGCCGCCTTCCAGCCAGTCGAGCGAAAGGAAGCCGACATCGACATCCGCCCCACTGCTGCCATAGCCGGTATGCACGACTTCGGTGCTGCTGGCATTGGGTGCGATGGCCACCTCCCGGCCAAGGTTGCCGAAAAAGCCCGCCATGGAATCCGATCCGTGGAACAGGTCCAGCACCTGTCGGGCCATGTCGCCCTCATCGGGCTGGCTGCTGCGATGTTCCAGATCCATGGCGATGGCGGCCATCTTGATGCCTTCGTTCATGCCGTCGATCACCCGCCCGTCGCCAAGCGAAAACGTCCCGCTGACGCCCGCATGATGCAGCGCGAACAGCCGCCCCCGCCTGTCGAAAACCGGCGCGCCAGACGAGCCCGGCAGCGTGTCCGAGGTGTATTTCACCACATCCGTCTGGATGTCGATCACCGCCACATCGTCCAGCGAGACGCGCTTGCCCCGCCCCCCCGGATGATGCAGCACGAAGGCCTGTTCGCCGTTCGAGACCGGAAAGGCCGCGCGCCAGATCGGGACGGGTTTCGGGGCCTCGGCAGGTTCGATGGTCACGCCGACGAAGGTATAATCCAGACCGCCATTTTCCGCCGGGCTGGTCACGAACAGCCTGCCCGGGTTCAGCCTGTAACTGCGGCGCTGGATGTTCGGATCCGGTTCGGCGATGCCGCGCGACAGGTCTTCGGTGCTGATCTCGAAATCGAATTCGACGCGGGCATTGCGGGCCACCTCGGGCGAGTTCAGCACATGATTGTTGGTCAGCAGGATGTCGGGGCCGACCAGAAAGCCGGTTCCTGTCCATGCCCCATGCTTTCCCTGATAATTCAAGCCATTGGTTTGAATGCGACCGACCGCCGCGCGATGGGCGACCAGTGCCTCGAGGAAGGCGGCGGGCAGGGAGTTGTCGCTGCCGACCTGCACCTCGAACCGGGCGCGGTCAACGCCACGGATCAGGGCGCCCCAGCCCACCAGCATCCCGCCCGGATCGGCAATCGGACTGTCCCGCCCGATATCGGAAAACGGCCGCGAGCTGATGCCGGGAACGATGAAATCCGGTGAGGCGGGGGCGGAATCCGCGCCGTCGCCCGACTGCGAAGGCGTCATGTCAAACGATTGCAGTACCAGTCTTTCCTCGAGGCGCGGAACCGGGTGGCTTTCCGTGACAAAGGGCGTTGCGGGCAGGAAATCCTGCGCCAATGCGCGCACCTTGTTCCAGCGGTTCACCAGACCCCGCCAGAACCGGCTTGTTTCATTGCGGCGGGCATAGACGCGTTCATACCATTCGCGGGACGCCCGCAGCCGGTCCAGCAGCGCCACCGGGGATGCTTCGGCCTTTGCCAATGCGCCACGGGTGATGACGCCCACGGCGCCGTCCACCGCCACGCCAAGCGCATGTTGCAGGATGCGGGCCGCGCCACCCGGTCCGCGGTTGAACATGCAGTCGCGCAGGTTGAATTCGATGGCGGGATTGCTGGTCCATTCCGCGGCCTTGTCGGTATAGCGCAGGACAAAGGTGCGAACCCGGGCCTCGGCCTCGTCATGCCGCCCGGCGCGGATCAGCGCCACCAGCAGGTCGCATTCCTCCTTGTGGAAACGCTCGTTGATGCCCGCGACCTCATAGCGCCCGCCGCCATCGTCCGGCGGCAGTTCATGGACCGCAATCCGCCCCTGAGCGTCACGGCGCGCCTCGAAATCGAGGATATGCCGTGCCATCGCCTGCCGCTGATCCTGTGTGGCGATCTGCGGCGACCGGGTTGCGGTGACGGTCGGGGCGCAGACCGCCGCGACGGTAACGGTGTCGGCGCCGATGCCCTGACTGGTCATCCATTGATCCAGCGCCGCCTTCTGCACCGCGCAGGATTTCCCGGCCCCGCCGCCGAAACCGCGATAGAGATCGCCGCAGCAGCTTGTCGCCTTGATGCAGCAATGCGGCAGGACATTGTCGCGTGGAATACCGTAATGCGCCATCAGCCAGCCGATCAGCGCCGCCGAGGTGGCGCCCTGCGCCGGGGTGATCTCATCGCCCGGCGCCGCGACATGCTCGATCCCGATCGAGCGGCGGTTCATCGCCCCGCTGCCCGCATGCCATGCGGTGTCGTTGTCGGGCACCATCTGCACCAGCTTGCCGTCACGGCCTATGATGTAATGCGCGCTGGTGCGGGGGGCGCCGGTCTTGAAATGGGTGATCGTGCCCTCGATATTGCGCGAGGTCGTATAGTGGACCACGATATGATCGATCCGCGCGCCCTGACGCGATGCCTTGTGGCTGGTCGTCTCGGTCCGGTCCACGGCGGGTTTGGCAAGGGCTTCCAGATTGCTTTCGAACTCGACCCCCTCGCCGGCATCGGTGCAGACGAATGCCTCTTCGGTCGCCGGGGTGAAGGCCTCGGCGATCATGGCCAGTTCCGGCTCCGGGGCCGCAATCCCGGGCAGAGCCTGTTTCAGAACCGCCCGGAACTTGTCCGCGATCATCCCGTAACCCTGACCGGTCGGATGCAGCTCATCGTTCCACAAGCCGATCTGCAACAGGGTTCGCGGCGTCGGCGTCAGCCAGGCATTCCTGAACCTGCCCCCGGGCATGTTGCCGCCGCACAGTCCGGAGATCAGCGCATTCAGCCGGGTGATCATCACCGCCACGATCTCTCGCTGAAGCGTGGGGTCGGTGATGTTCAGCATCTCTCGCATGGGACGACCCAGCCAGTGATCCTGCGCCGCATAGCGCGGCCGGCGCGGATCGCCCGGCCCGCCGCCCGGTATGGCAAAGTCATAGCTGTGGCAGATGACCGGCAGTTTCGGAAACGCCGCCTCGACATCGGAAAACACCTTGGAATAGCATTTCTCGATAAAGGCCAGTTTATTGGTAAAGGCCCGCGTCCCGACATACCATTCGGCGGGCTTGTCCTTTTGATATTTGCGCAGGATCTGCGGCAATACCGCGGCGCCGGTCTGATCCTCGCCCAGAATGTCATTGCCGGCACCGGAAAACAGAAACGCGCTGACCTTGTTCTTCTGGCTTTGCAGCGCCTGCATGTATTCCGGGTTGTCGATGACCATGTTTTGCAGCGTATCGCCCGGCGCATCGACGCTCCAGATCGAGAAATCCGCAGAGAGGTGGTCGATCACATCCTCCAGCAGGATCGGAAAATTGAACCAGCTGTCGCCCTCGGCCACCAGAACCGGCCGCTTGTCGCGGCGCAACTGACGGGTGCGAAACGCCAATTGCCGACGCTGCCGGGTCAGGCTGGACGCCCAGCCCATCATCATCGCCCCTTCATAGGCGTCCGCCGCGGGGTCTATCTCGACGCGTTCGGGATTGGGCACGATGCCGGGATGGAAGGGACCCGAGGCCTCGGGCGCCTCGATGAAGAACTCTCTCAGCATCGATTCCGGCGTTTCGGGATCGCGCATGAGTCGCTGCAATTCCGCCATTGAAATGCGAGGCTGCGGGGATTCGGAGGAATCAATCATGGCCGTTACTCCAGAAGAACTGGTGACGAAAAGCCTGAAATCCTGCCTGCTTGATCCTTGAAAGGTGGCGAAATAATAGCCGTACAACCCCAAGGTTTATAATAGGCTATTCTCTCACGCGATGGGTTTTTCGTCAATGTGATATTGATGAGGGTTTATGGCCGGAATTAAAGCATTTCTGTTTTAACCTGCGACATATCCTGCGGCCTTGAAGTAGTTCCAACATTCGCCGGGATCGAAGAGATCACAGACTTCGCCGATGGCCTTGAAGACGTCGGTAAATGTTCTTGCCCCGATCCTGCGCAGGTGCGCCTTGAGTTTTGCGAATGCCATTTCGATGGGGTTCAGGTCCGGCGAATATGGCGGCAGATAGAGAAACCAGCAGCGATGGGCACGCAGAGCCTCAGCAGCCTGCTTGTTGTGGTGGGTGGCAAGGTTGTCGAGGATCACCACGGTTCCCGGCTCGATCTCCGGGATCAGGACCTCGCGAACCCAGGTTGCGAAGGCGGGACCGTCCATTGCGCCCTTGATGCACCAGGGCGCAATCAGGGCATCCGGTGTGAGCCCGGCAATCAGGGTCTGTGTTCCCCAGCTGCCGAAGGGCGCATCCATGGTCAGGCGTGTGCCGCACAGGGCACGACCCCGCAGACGGGTGAGATTGGTCTTCACTGAGGTCTCGTCTATGAAAACCACGCGTTCCGGCCGATCCGCGATGGTTGGCAAGCGATGCTCGAACCAGTCGGTTCGCCGCTGTCTTACCCTGGCACCGCGGCGTTCGGCGGCCACCAGCGACTTTTTTTATAGGTGAACCCAAGGCGAGACAGCAGACTGGCAATGGACGAGTGATGGACACGAACGCCTTCCGCTGCGACCAGCGCGTCCCTGAGTTCGAACAGCGTGATGTCGGGATCCTGTGCGAGCAGTTCCTCGAAAAAGGCCCGGTGCGGGGCAAGCTTTCCATGCCCTTTGGGACGTCCCTGGGGCAATGGTTCGGCATGCCCCCTGGTCCTGATCGCCCGGCCCCAACGTGCTCCGGTCGCCGGCGAGAGTTTCAGCCGCAGCGCCGCCGCCCGACCGCTTAAACCCTCCTCGATATATAGCTGAAACCGCGTCCGGAGCGCCGACGGCAATGGTGCTGACATGATCTATCCTCCCAGACAGAAGGGAATCACGATCCGCGCTGCGACGGAACCCCAAACGATTCAGGGTTCAGTAGAAATGCTTTAGGATGCAATTCCGGTTTTCTGGGGATGAAAGCCCCGTTTTGATGGCGTTGTTGCGCAACTATCGCTTGAGGCGTGACTGCCCCTTCCCCCACTCAACTCAGGCTAGGCGGACGATGTCGGCTGTGCCGAGGGCGTTGAAGCGGTTCATGAGTGCGACGCGGATGTGGACTTCGGCGGTCTGGCGATCCGGGTCTCTCGCCATGATGCGTTCGCCGAAGGATTTCAGGCAGCGCATCCTCGCCTCGATCCGGCTGCGGGCGTGGTATCCAGTCCAACGTTTCCAGAAAGCCCGACCGTAATGTCGGGTGGCGCGCAGGGTGTCGTTTCGGGCGCGTGCCGCCGGGCAATCTTCCTTCCACAGCCGCCCGTTCTTGCGGATCGGAATGATCGGGGTGGCCTCACGCGCGAGGATAGCGGTGTGGCAGCGGCGCGTGTCATAGGCGCCGTCGGCGGTGACCGTGCCGATCTTCTCGTCCGCCGGGATCTGGCCGAGTAGGTCGGGCAGAACGGGGCTGTCGCCGTCACGGCTAGGGGTGAATTCCACCGCGCGGATGTCGGACGTGGCCGGGTCCATCGCCAGATGCACCTTGCGCCATTGGCGCCGCCCCTGCACCCCGTGCTTGCGCGCCTGCCATTCGCCGTCGCCGAGGAACTTGATGCCCGTGCTGTCGACCAGCAGGTTGAGCGGCCCGTCGGCGCGGCGATAGGGGATCTGCACGGCCAGGGTCTTCTGTCGGCGGCACAGCGTGAAAAAGTCAGGCACCGGCCAGTCCAGCCCCGCCAGCTTCAGCAGGCTCGCCACCATCCCGCCTCGCCAAGGTTCCTCGAACCAGTGGCGGAACCTGGCTCGATCTGGCGAAGCGGCAGCTTGAACAGGACCTTGATCGACAGGCAGAACTGTATCGCCGCATCGGAAAACACCGCTGGCCTCCCAGGCCTCCCATCACGCGGCGCAAGCCAGGTCATGTCCGTGTCCACCCAGATCAGCAGCGACCCCCGCTTGCGCAGCGATGCGTTGTAGCTGGACCAGTTCGTCGTGCGATAGCGGGCGGGTGATGGCTTGCTCATGCAGCGCGTCTAACGGCATGGATTCGCAAAGTGAATCACTTGCCGTCAGGCTTGTGCAACAACGCCCGTTTTGATGCGGGCATGGTTCAGACAACGGGATGATCAGGGCCGATGGCTGCCGGGCGGTTCAGCCCAGAAACGCCCGGATACGCTCTTGCGCCTCGTCGCGTTCCCAGCAATCGGCCAGCGCGGTGATCGAGGCCTCGATATCGCGGGCCTCGTCGCCGCCCAGTGACAGGCACAGCGCCTTGGCAGCGGCGACGGCGCCGGGGGCGGTCTTCAGCACCGCCTGCGCCTGACGCTGCACATGTTCATCCAGCCTGTCGGCGGGGCAGGTCTGATGCAGCAGCCCGGCGCGCAGGGCGAAACCGGTGTCAAAGCCGTTGCCGGAAAAGAACACCTGCCGCGCCATGCCCTGACCCATGCGGGCGACGACGAAGGGGCCGATGGTGGCCGGAATCAGGCCCAGCCGGGTCTCGGTCAGCGCCAGCTTCACGCCCTCGGCGGCGATGGCGATATCGCTGACCGCGATCAGCCCGACGCCGCCGCCATAGGCATTGCCCTGCACCCGCGCGATCAGCGGCTTGGGCAGGGCGTTCAGCGCCGCCAGCATGGCCGACAGCCGGCCGGCCTCGGCCATCTTGCCGGCGCGGTCTGCCTGCTGCTGCGCCCGCATCCATTCCAGATCGCCCCCGGCGCAAAAGCTGGGCCCGGTCGAGGCCAGCACCACCGCGCGCACATTGGCGTCATGGCCAAGGTCATGCGCCGCCTCGGTCAGTTCGGCGATCATCCGGGCGTTCATCACATGATGCTTGTCGGGACGGTTCAGGGTGATGGTCGCGATGCCGTCGCTGTCGGTCTGAATCAGGATCGTCTGTGTCATTGTCCGCCCTTCACTGGTTCTTTCGTGGCTCCGGCGATTTCTTGCGCCATGAAGGCCTCGGCCCGTTCCAGCGCCGCGATGTCCAGCCCGGTCCGCCAGCCGGTATCGTCCAGCATCCTGAGCAGCGGCAGGGTCGAGACATTGCCGCGCGCGCCCGGCGCATAGGGGCAACCGCCCAGACCGCCGATGGCGCTGTCGAAGGTGCGCAACCCGTGGTCCAGCGCGACCTGCACATTGTCCAGCGCATGTCCGCCGGTGTCGTGGAAATGCCCGGCCAGCAGCGCCGGGTCGATGGTCGAGGTCAGATGCGCCAGCAGCCGGTCCACGGCCTCGGGGGTGGCGCGGCCAATGGTGTCGCCAAGCGAGACCTCATAGCAGCCACCGTCCAGCAGCGCCTGCGCGACCCAGGCCACGGCCTCGGGCGCGACCGAGCCGTCATAGGGACATTCGACCACGCAGGACACATAGCCGCGCAGATATATCCCCGCCGCCTGCGCCGCCCGTGCCACCGGGGCGAAGCGTTCCAGACTTTCAGCGATCGAGCAGTTGATGTTCTTGCGGCTGAACCCTTCCGAGGCCGAGGCAAAGACCGCGACCTCATCCACGCCCGCCGCCTGCGCGGCCTCGAACCCCTTGAGGTTCGGGGTCAGCGCGGCATAGCGGATGCCGGGCCTGCGGCGGATACCGGCCATGACTTCGGCGGCGTCGGCCATCTGCGGCACCCATCTGGGCGAGACGAAGCTGGCGGCCTCGATCCGGCGCAGTCCGGTTTCCGACAGCAGGTCGATCAGCCTGACCTTGACCTCGGTCGGGACGAAGCCCGGTTCGTTCTGCAACCCGTCACGCGGGCCGACCTCATAGATGGTGACCGGATCAGACATTGGCATTCTCGCTGTGGGATTCGCCGTCGGGTTGCGGATCGGCGGGGGCGAATTCGACCAGCAGGGCGCCGTCACCGACATTGTCGCCCACGGCGCAATGAACCGCCTCGATGGTGCCGTCGGTGGCGGCGCGCAGGCTGTGTTCCATCTTCATCGCCTCCAGCACGACAAGGATATCGCCGCGCCCGACCTTGCTGCCCGGCTGCACCGGCACCGAGCGCACAAGCCCGGTCATCGGCGCGGTGATGCGGTTTTCCGCCGCCCCGCCCGTCGCCTCGACCGCCAGCGGGTCGATGATCGCGAAATCGGTGATCCGCCCGTCCAGCAGCACCGACACGGCCCCGCCGATCCGCGCCACGCGGGCCAGCAGGTTGCGCCCGCCGCATCGCGCGCGCATCCCGTCGGCGCTGACCGAGACTGCCTCGAATTCGGTGGCGGTATCGCCATCCTCGACCGCGATATGGCCGGGGCCCAGCAGCCGCAGATCGCGGGCGACAAGCTGGCCGTCCGAGACCAGCTCGACCCGGCGGCTGGCCGAGCCCCACAGCCGGAACCCGAAACGCGGCCGCGCCGGGTCCAGATCCAGCGCCGCCATCGCGGCAAACAGCACCGCCGCGTCGTCGGGCGCTGGCACATGGGTCAGCGTGTCCTGCTTGCGCCCGATCAGCCCGGTATCCATCCGCCCCGAGGCGAAGTCGTCGTCCAGACACAGCGCCTGAAGAAAGCCCAGATTGGTCGCGGTTCCGGCGATATGGGTGCGGCCAAGCGCCTGACGCAGGCGGAACAGCGCCTCGGACCGGCTGGCGGCATGGGTGGTCACCTTTGCGATCATCGGATCGTAATGCGCGCTGATGCGGTCGCCGCCCCGCACGCCGGTATCTATCCGCGCGCCATCGGGGAAACTGACATGCAGCAGCGGGCCGGGCGCGGGCAGGAAATCCCGCGCCGGATCCTCGGCATAGATCCGCGCCTCGAAGGCATGGCCGTTCAGCCCGATCTGGTCCTGGGACAGCGGCAGCGGCTCACCCGCCGCGACACGCAACTGCCATTCGACCAGATCGAGGCCGGTCACCGCCTCGGTCACGGGATGTTCGACTTGCAGGCGGGTGTTCATCTCCATGAACCAGAACCCGTCCGGGCGCAGCGGGCCGGAGCCATCGACGATGAATTCGATCGTGCCCGCATTGTGGTAATCGACTGCGCGGGCGGCCTGCACCGCCGCTTCGGTCATCGCCGCGCGGACCTCGGGCGGCATGTCGGGGGCGGGGGCCTCTTCGATCACCTTCTGGTGGCGGCGTTGCAGCGAACAGTCACGCTCATACAGATGGACGGTGTTGCCGTGACGGTCGCCAAAGACCTGCACCTCGATATGGCGCGGGGTGGTGATGTATTTCTCGATCAGCACCGCGCTGTCGCCAAAGCTGGACTGGCCCTCGCGCTGCGCACCCTCCAGCGCGGCGGCGAAATCGGCGGGGTCGTTGACCAGCCGCATCCCCTTGCCGCCGCCGCCCGCGCGGGCCTTGATCAGCACCGGATAGCCGATCTTGTCGGCCTCGGCGGCCAGAAAATCGGCGTCCTGCCGTTCGCCGTGATAGCCGGGCACGACCGGCACCCCGGCCTTGACCATCAGCGCCTTGGCCGCATCCTTCAGCCCCATCGCGCGGATCGACGCCGCCGAGGGGCCGATGAAGGTCAGGCCCGCCGCCTCGACCGCGGCGACGAAATCGGGGTTTTCGGACAGGAAGCCATAGCCGGGATGGATCGCCTGAGCGCCGCTGTCCAGCGCCGCCTGAATGATCCGGTCGCCCTTCAGATAGCTGTCGGAAACCGGGGCGGGGCCGATATGGACGGCCTCATCCGCCAGAATCCGGTGGCGCGATTCCGCATCGGCGTCGGAATAGACCGCGACGGTGGTAATGCCCATCTTGCGGGCGGTGTCGATGACGCGGCAGGCGATTTCTCCGCGATTGGCGATCAGGATTTTCGCAAACATGGTGGTTCCCTTACATGCGGAACACGCCAAAGCGCGTTTCCTCGACCGGAGCATTCAGCGCCGCACGCAGCGACAGCGCCACGACATCGCGGGTGGTGCGGGGGTCGATGATGCCATCGTCCCACAGCCGCGCCGAGGCATAGAGCGGATGCGACTGCGCCTCGAACTGCTCCAGCATGGGTTGCTTGAAGGCGGCCTCTTCTTCGGGGCTCCATGATCCGCCGCGCGATTCGATGGCTCCGCGACGCACGGTGGCCAGCACGCCCGCCGCCTGTTCGCCGCCCATGACCGCGATCCGGGCATTGGGCCACATCCACAGGAAACGCGGCCCGAAGGCGCGACCGCACATGCCGTAATTGCCCGCCCCGAACGATCCGCCGATAATCACCGTCACCTTGGGCACCGCGGCGGTAGAGACGGCCGCAACCAGCTTGGCCCCGTCGCGGGCGATGCCCCCGGCCTCGTATTTCGAGCCGACCATGAAGCCGGTGATATTCTGCAAGAACAGCAGCGGCGTCTTGCGCTGGCAGCACAGCTCGATGAAATGCGCCCCCTTCTGCGAGCTTTCGGAAAACAGCACGCCGTTATTGGCGATGATGCCGACAGGGACGCCGTCGATATGGGCAAAGCCGCAGACCAGCGTGGTGCCGAAACGCTCTTTGAACTCTTCGAAATCCGAGCCATCGACGATGCGGCCGATGATCTCGCGGATGTCATAGGGGGTCTTGGTGTCGGCGGGGATCACGCCCGGAATCTCGGCCGGATCCAGCGCGGGGGGCACGGGGGCACGCAGCGCGATGGAAGGCGCGGGCGCGGGGCCAAGGTTGGCCACCGCCTGCCGCGCCAGGGCCAGCGCATGGGCGTCGTTTTCGGCCAGATAGTCGGCCACGCCCGACAGCCGGGTATGGGTGTCGCCGCCGCCAAGGGATTCGGCATCGACGATCTCTCCGGTGGCCTCCTTGACCAGCGGCGGACCGGCCAGAAAGATGGTGCCCTGTTCCTTGACGATGATGGTCTGATCGCTCATCGCCGGAACATAGGCGCCGCCCGCCGTGCAGGACCCCATGACCACGGCGATCTGGGTGATGCCCTTCGCGCTCATCCGGGCCTGATTATAGAAGATGCGCCCGAAATGGTCGCGGTCGGGAAAGACCTCGTCCTGATTGGGCAGGTTCGCGCCGCCGCTATCGACCAGATAGATGCAGGGCAGGCGGTTTTCCTCGGCGATCTCTTGTGCGCGCAGGTGTTTCTTGACGCTCAGCGGGAAATAGGTGCCGCCTTTCACCGTGGCGTCGTTGCACAGGATCATGCAGTCGCGCCCCGCGACCCGGCCAATGCCGCCGATCACGCCCGCCGCCGGGATCTCGGTGTCATAGACATCATGCGCCGCGAACAGCCCCAGTTCCAGAAACGGGCTGCCGGGGTCCAGAAGCCGCGTCACCCTTTCGCGCGGCAGCAGCTTGCCCCGCGCGATATGGCGGGCGCGGGATTTTTCCTCGCCGCCCA
This sequence comes from Paracoccus alcaliphilus, assembly GCF_028553725.1. Classification (NCBI taxonomy): domain Bacteria; kingdom Pseudomonadati; phylum Pseudomonadota; class Alphaproteobacteria; order Rhodobacterales; family Paracoccaceae; genus Paracoccus; species Paracoccus alcaliphilus. The sequence continues at coordinate 157,020 of NZ_CP067124.1, read as the reverse complement.
GCATGGTCTTGTCGGCCAGCGCGGCGATGTCGTCGATGAAACCAGTCATGCGTGCGGCATTCTGGGCGAATTCGGGACTGCCGGGCAGGATTTTCGTGATCAAACGGGTCATTGCGGCCTCACTTCGTCTGGCCGAAAAGTTCGCGCCCGATCAGCATCCGGCGGATTTCCGAGGTGCCGGCGCCGATCTCGTACAGCTTGGCATCGCGCAGCAGCCGCCCGGTGGCGAATTCGTTGATATAGCCGTTGCCGCCCAGACACTGGATCGCCTCCAGCGCCACCTGCGTCGCCTTTTCGGCGGCATAGAGGATGCAGCCTGCGCTGTCCTGTCGCGTCGTCTCGCCCCGGTCGCAGGCCGAGGCCACGGCATAGACATAGGCGCGGCAGGCATTCATCGTGGTGTACATGTCGGCCAGCTTGGCCTGCATCAGCTGGAAGCTGCCGATCGGCTGGCCGAACTGCTCGCGCTGATGGACATAGGGGATGACGATATCCATTGCCGCCGCCATGATCCCAAGGGGGCCGGCCGCCAGCACGACGCGTTCGTAATCCAGCCCCGACATCAGCACATTGACGCCGCACCCGACCTCTCCCAGCACGTTCTCGGCGGGGACGCGGCAATCCTGAAACACCAGCTCGCAGGTGTTCGAGCCGCGCATCCCCAGCTTGTCCAGCTTCTGCGCGGTGGAAAACCCTTCCATTCCGCGCTCGATGATGAAGGCGGTGATGCCGCGCGGCCCGGCCTCGGGGTCGGTCTTGGCATAGACGATCAGCGTATTGGCGTCGGGGCCGTTGGTGATCCACATCTTGTTGCCGTTCAACACATAATGGTCGTTGCCGTCGGACCGGGCGCGCAGCTTCATGCTGACCACATCGGACCCGGCGCCCGGTTCGGACATGGCCAGCGCGCCGACATGATCGCCCGAGATCAGGCCGGGCAGGTATTTCGCCTTTTGCGCCTCGGTTCCCCAGCGCCGCATCTGGTTCACGCACAGGTTGGAATGCGCGCCATAGGACAGTCCGACCGAGGCCGAGGCACGGCTGATTTCCTCCAGCGCGACGCAATGGGCCAGATAACCCATGCCGGTGCCGCCATCCTCTTCCGGTACGGTGATGCCCAGCAGGCCCAGATCGCCGAACTTGCGCCACAGATCGGCGGGAAATTCGTTATCGGCGTCGATCGCTGCGGCGCGCGGCGCGATCTCGTCCTCGGCAAAGCGGCGTACGGTATCGCGCAAAGCCTCGATTTCCTCGCCCAGACCGAAATTCATCACGGCGTTGAACATGCTTTCCTCCCTTGGCCCGGCACATCGACCGCGCGGAATCTGTGGTATCCGGCACAGGGCAGGGGCCGCTGGGCGGCGCTGTTCCCTGCCGATTGTGGCGCCATTGTAACGCGCGCGCGATTGCAATCGACGCCAGTTTCTGTGCAGAATGCGCCATGATGGACCCGCCGATGCGCAAAAGCCTGACACGCGGCGAAACGCCGGTTGCTTTCGTGCAGGCGATCCTGCGGGCCTATGAAAAGCGCGGCGTCGATCCGGCCCCGGCCCTGCAAGCCGCCGGGATAAGGGGGGTCGATCTGCGCGACCCCGTCGGCCATGTCGCCATCGGCCCGTTCGAGGAACTGGCCGCCCGCGCCATGCGGGAACTGGACGACGAGGGGCTGGGCTGGTTCTCGCGGCCTTTGCCCTGGGGCAGCTATGGGATGATCCTGCGGGCCTCGCTGTCCTCGCCCACGCTGGGGGTGGCGCTGCGCCGCTGGTGCCGCCATCACAACCTGCTGACCGGCGATATCGCCCTGACCCCGCGGACGCTGGACGGACACGCCATCATCTCGGTTCACGAAACCGCTGATCTGGGCGATCTGCGGCCGTTCTGCCTTGTCAGCCTGCTGCGCAATCTGCACGGCATCGCCTGCTGGCTGACCGACGACCGCATCCTGCTGACCGAGGTGCAGTTCCCCTTTGCCGCCCCGCCCTATGCCGAAGCGTTCAGGCGGATGTTTCCGGGGCGGATCGGCTTTGACGCCCCGCAGGCCGGGATCGTTTTCGACGCGGCGTGGCTGCGCCTGCCCATCCTGCGCGACGACGAGGCGCTGCGGCAGATGTTGCAGAACCCGATCCATCTGATGGCGCGAATCTACCGGCAGGACCGGCCCCTGTCGCGGCAGGTCGAGGGGTTGCTGATCCGCGCCGCCAGTGCCGCCGAACCCGACGCGGGGGCAATTGCCGGGCAGCTGGGAATCTCGGTCCGCAGCCTTCAGCGGGGGCTGATGGAAGAGGGGACCTCGCTTCTGGAGCTCAAGGCGCGGACGCGCAGGCTGCGCGCCGCCGAGCTGCTGCGCCGCAGGGAATTGCCGATCAAGCGGGTGGCGCATCTGGCCGGATACCGCAACGAATCCAGCTTCAGCCGCGCGTTCCGGCGCTGGACCGGCCAAAGCCCGGCAGAGTTCCGGCGTCAGGACACCGCTGACTGGCCGATGGCGCGCGACGGCGGCTGATCGGGATTCCACCCGACCGGCGCATTGTTACGCTTGAGTGACGCAAACATCCTCTGATAACGCAGGGTCAGGGCGCTAGGTTGAGGCCGGGATACTCAACGGGCGAACCGCACATGACACGCTTCAGCGCATTTTCACTTTTGAAGAACGCCCTGACCGGGCACAAGCACTGGACCGAGCAATGGCCGGACAGTCAGCCCAAGGCCGAATATGACGTGGTGATCGTCGGCGCGGGCGGGCACGGGCTGGGCGCGGCCTATTATCTGGCCAAGCAGCACGGCATCACCAATGTCGCTGTGATCGACAAGGGCTGGCTGGGCGGCGGTAACACGGGGCGCAATACCACCATCATCCGCTCGAACTATCTCTATGACGAAAGCGCGCGGCTGTTCGACCATGCGGTCGATCTGTGGGAGGGGCTGAGCCAGGAGCTGAACTATAACGTCATGTATTCGCGGCGCGGCGTGCTGATGCTGGCCCATAACGTCCATGACGTGCAAAGCTTCAAGCGGCACATCCATTCCAACCGGCTGAACGGCGTCGATAACCGCTGGCTGACGACGCAGGAATGCAAGGAATACTGCCCGCCGCTGAACATCGCGCCCGATGCGCGTTACCCGGTGATGGGCGGCGCGTTGCAGGAACGCGCGGGCACGGCGCGGCATGATGCGGTTGCATGGGGCTATGCCCGGGGCGCGGCGATGCGCGGCGTCGATATCATCCAGAACTGCCCGGTGACCGCGATCCGGCGCAATCCCGATGGCTCGGTCGCGGGGGTCGAGACGGCCAAGGGCTTCATCCGCGCGAGGAAGGTCGCGGTTTCGGCGGCCGGTCACACCTCGGTCGTGATGCAGACCGCCGATGTGCGGCTGCCGCTGGAAAGCTATCCGTTGCAGGCGCTGGTCAGCGAGCCGGTGAAGCCCTGTTTCCCTTGCGTGGTGATGTCGAACGCCGTTCACGCCTATATCAGCCAGTCCGACAAGGGAGAGTTGGTGATCGGCTCGGGCACCGACCAATATACCAGCTACAGCCAGCGCGGCGGGCTGCCGCTGATCGAACACACCGTTGCAGCCATCGTCGAGGTCTTTCCGATCTTCAACCGGATGCGGATGCTGCGCAAATGGGGCGGCATCGTGGATGTGACGCCCGACCGTTCCGCCATTCTGGGCAAGACGCCGGTCGAGGGGCTTTACGTCAATTGCGGCTGGGGCACGGGCGGGTTCAAGGCCACGCCGGGGGCCGCGCATACCTTTGCCTGGACCATCGCCAAGAATGAGCCGCACCCGATCAACGCGCCCTTCACGCTGGAACGCTTCCGCACCGGGCGGCTGATCGACGAAGCCGCCGCCGCTGCCGTCGCGCATTGAGGATAGACCCATGCTTCTGATCCATTGCCCCTATTGCAACGAGACCCTGCCCGAGGCCGAATTCACCTATGCAGGCGAGGCCCATATCGCCCGCGCGACCGACCCTTCGGCGCTTGGCGATGATGAATGGGAAGGGTTCCTGTTCATCCGCAGCAATGTGCGCGGCCCGCATTACGAACGCTGGCGGCATCTGCATGGCTGTGGGCGGTTCTTCAACGCGGTGCGCGACACGGTCAGCGACCGTTTTCTGACCACCTATCCGGCGGGACAGCCGCGCGCCGATCTGGCCGCGCTGACCGCTGCAACCGATGGCGCGGAGGTGCGCAAATGAGCCAGTATCGCGTTCCCGGCAAGGGCAGGGTGGACAGCACCCGCCCGGTCAGCTTCACCTTCGACGGCAAGACCTATCGCGGCGTGCAGGGGGATACGGTGGCCTCGGCGCTGCTGGCCAACGGTGTGCATCTGATGGGCCGGTCGTTCAAATATCACCGCCCGCGCGGACCCATCGCGGCGGGGTCCGAGGAACCCAATGCGCTGATCGGCACCCGCCGCGGCCCCGGCCGGTTCGAGCCGAACACCCGCGCCACCGTGCAAGAGATCTGGAACGGGCTGGAAACCACCTCGCAGAACAAATATCCCAGCCTGAAATTCGACGTGGGCGCGGTCAACGACGCTGCCTATATGCTGTTTTCGGCGGGGTTCTATTACAAGACCTTCATGTGGCCGAAAAGTTTCTGGCACAAGGTTTATGAGCCGTTCATCCGCGCCGCCGCCGGTCTGGGCGTGGCGCCGACCGAGGAAGACCCGGATCACTATGCCTCGCGCTATCTGCATTGCGATGTGCTGATCGTCGGCGCCGGTCCTGCCGGTCTGGCGGCGGCCCGCGCGGCGGCGGTCGATGGGCTGCGCGTTGTCGTTGTGGATGAGGGCTCTGAGCCCGGCGGCACGTTGCTGTCGGAACCGCAGGCGCAGATCGACGGGCAGGCGGCATGGGATTGGCTGGCGGCGGAACTGGCGGCGCTGAAGGATCTGGGCGTGCGGTTCATGGCCCGCACCACCGCCATCGGCTATTACCACCAGAACATGATCGGGCTGTGCCAGCGGGTGACCGATCACCTTGAGACCCTGCCCGCAGACACGCCGCGCGAACGGATGTGGCGGGTCAGGGCGCGGCAGGTGGTGCTGGCGCAGGGCGCGCTGGAAAAGCCGCTGGTGTTTCACGGCAATGACCGTCCGGGCGTCATGCTGGCCGGCGCGGCGCAGACCTGGCTGAACCGCTATGGCGTCAAGGCCGGCAATGTGCCGGTGGTGGTGACCAGCCATGACAGCGCATGGTATGCCGCCTTCGATCTGTACGGCGCAGGCGCGCGTGTTCAGGCCATCGTCGATACCCGCGCCACCGTCCGCGAGGATCTGGTGAACGAGGCCCGCGCACTGGGTATCCCGGTCAGGCTGTCGCATACGGTGACGGCGACATCGGGGCGGCTGCGGGTCAGCTCGATCCGGGTGAACCCGGTGAATGGCGGGACGGTCGGCGCTGGCGCGGATATCAAATGCGACGCGGTGCTGATGTCGGGGGGCTGGACGCCTTCGCTGCATCTGTTCTCGCACACGCAGGGCAAGCTGGCATGGGATGAAGACCGCACCACTTTCCTTGCCGCGCAGACCCGCGAGGATTGCGTGATCGCGGGGGCCGGGCGTGGGCTGTGGGGGATTGCCGCGGCGCTGAAGGACGGGGCCGAGCGTGGGCGAGAGGTCGCCGCCGCCCTTGGCAAGACCGGCCATGCCGCCGAAATCGCGGTCGATCACGACCGGCCCGGCGCGGGCGTGTCGCACAAGGAACTGCCGACCGACCGCAACCCGGGCCGCGCCAAGGCCTTCGTCGATTTCCAGAACGACGTGACCGCCAAGGATCTGCGGCTGGCCGTGCGCGAGGGGATGCGCTCCATTGAACATGTCAAGCGTTACACCACCAATGGCATGGCGACCGATCAGGGCAAGATGTCGAACATCAACGGGCTGAACATCGCCGCCGACGCGCTTGGCAAGCCCGCGCCGCAGGTCGGGCTGACCACCTTCCGCCCGCCCTATACGCCGACCACATTCGGGGCCTTCGCGGGCTATCACCGGGGCGGGCATTTCGAGGTGACGCGCAAGACGCAGATCGACGCACGGGCCGAGGAAAACGGCGCGGTGTTCGAGCCTGTCGGCCAGTGGCGCCGGGCGTGGTATTTCCCGCAGGCGGGCGAGGATATGGATGCCGCCGTCAGCCGCGAATGCCGAGAGGTGCGCAAAAGCGTCGGCATCTTCGACGCCTCGACCCTTGGCAAGATCGAAGTCGTGGGGCCGGATGCGGTCGAGTTCATGAACCGCATGTACACCAACCCCTGGACCAAGCTGGCGCCGGGCCGCTGCCGCTATGGCCTGCTGTTGGGCGATGACGGCTATATCCGCGACGATGGCGTGATCGGGCGCATGTCGCAGGATCGTTTCCACGTCACCACCACCACCGGCGGCGCGGCGCGGGTGCTGAACATGATGGAGGATTACCTTCAGACCGAATGGCCCGACCTGAAGGTCTGGCTGACCTCGACCACCGAACAATGGTCCACCATCGCGCTGAATGGTCCCAATGCCGCGAAACTGCTGGCGCCCTTCGTCGAAGGGGTGGAACTGACCGAGGACGCCTTCCCGCATATGTCCTGCGTGGAATGCACCGTCGCAGGTATCCCCGCACGGCTGTTCCGGGTCAGCTTTACCGGAGAGATCGGCTTCGAGGTCAACGTGCCCGCCCCCATGGGCGCCGCGCTGTGGAAGGTTCTGTGGGACGCAGGCCAGCAATATGGCATCGTGGCCTATGGCACTGAAACCATGCACGTCCTGCGCGCCGAAAAGGGCTATATCATCGTCGGGCAGGATACCGACGGCACGGTGACGCCCCATGACGCGGGGATGGCATGGGCCGTGGGCAAGAACAAACCCGATTTCGTCGGCATGCGCGGCCTTGCCCGTCCCGATCTGGTGGCAAAGGGCCGCAAGCAACTGGTCGGGCTGCTGACCGAGGACGGGTCGAAGCTGGAGGAAGGCGCGCAGATCGTCTTTGACCCCAGCCAACCGGTGCCGATGACCATGGTGGGACATGTGACCTCGTCCTATCACTCGGACGCGGCGGGACAGCCGATCGCGCTGGCGCTGGTCGCGGGCGGGCAGGACCGGATGGGCGAGACCGTCCATATCCCGATGCCTGATCGCACCATTAGCGCGAAAATCACCGGGACGGTCTTTGTCGATCCCGAAAACTCCCGCCTGAAAATCTGAACCCGGAGGCACGGATGAGCGCACGGATTTCTTCTCTGACCCCCGGCATTCTGGTCCGGACCGGGGCCGCGACTGTCAGCATCGAAGCCGCGCAGGGGCGGCTGTCGCTGCGCGCGCGCAGCGCCGATCTGGCGGCGGTGGGCGCGGCGCTTGGCGTCAGCCTGCCCACCAGCATCGGGCAGCGCGCGGCGGCGGGCGGCATAGAGGTGCTGGCCCTTGGACCCGACGAATGGGTCATTCTGGCCCCCGCATCGCAGGTTGCCGGGCTGATCGCCGCCTGCGAGGGCATTCAGGCCGATCACCCGCACAGCCTTGTCGATATTTCCGGGCGCGAGGTGACGGTCCTGATCGAAGGCCCCCGGGCGGCGGAACTGCTGACCCTTGGCTGTCCGCGCGACATCGACAGCATCGGCGTGGGCGAAGGCCGCCGCACGTTGTTCGATGGTGCGACGGTCGTGTTGTGGCGCGATGCGGATGACCGCTTTCGCATGGATATCTGGAACAGCTTTGCCGACCATCTGGGCCATCTTCTGGACACCGGCGCCAGAGAGCTTGCGGCCGAGCCGGCCTGATCTTTTGAAAGGATGACCACAATGTTTGACCATCTTCCCAAGACGACCATCTCGGATGCGGTGATCGCCTCGGCCGTGGCCGAGGAACTGGACCGCCAGAAGAACCAGATCGAACTGATCGCATCGGAAAACATCGTCTCGGCCAGCGTTCTGGCGGCGCAGGGCTCGGTTCTGACCAACAAATATGCGGAAGGTTATCCGGGCAAGCGTTACTATGGCGGCTGCGAATTCGTCGATAAGGTCGAGGCCGTCGCCATCGACCGGCTGAAGCAGCTGTTCGGCGCGGAATATGCCAATGTGCAGCCCCATTCCGGCGCGCAGGCCAATCAGGCGGTGTTTCTGGCGCTGCTGCAACCGGGCGACCGGATCATGGGCATGTCGCTGGCTCATGGCGGCCACCTGACCCACGGATCGCCGGTCACGATGTCGGGCAAATGGTTCGACGTGGTGTCCTATGAGGTCGATCCCGATACCCATCTGATCGACATGGACAAGGTCCGCGCGCTGGCGCTGGAGACCAGGCCGAAGCTGATCGTCGCCGGGGCCTCGGCCTATCCGCGCCAGATCGATTTTGCGGGCTTCCGCAGGATCGCGGATGAGGTCGGCGCGTATCTGATGGTCGATATGGCCCATTACGCCGGGCTGATCGCGGGCCGGAAATACCCCAACCCGGTGCCGCATGCGCATGTGACCACCTCGACCACGCACAAGACCCTGCGCGGCCCGCGCGGCGGCGTCATCCTGACCAATGACGAAGCCATTGCCCGGAAGATCAACAGCGCCGTGTTCCCCGGCAATCAGGGCGGCCCGCTGATGCATGTGATCGCCGCCAAGGCCGTGGCCTTCGGCGAGGCGTTGCAGGACGAATTCGCCGATTACGCCCGGCAGGTGATCGCCAATGCGCAGGCGCTGGCCCGCGTGCTGACCGCAGGGGGACTGGGCATCGTTTCGGGCGGGACCGATTGCCATATGGTGCTGGTCGATTTGCGGCCCAAGGGCGTGACCGGCAAGGTGGCCGAGATCGCATTGGAACGCGCCGGCCTGACCTGCAACAAGAACGCCATCCCGAACGATCCCGAAAAGCCCTTCGTCACCTCGGGCATCCGTCTGGGCAGTTCCGCCGGGACCACGCGCGGCTTCCGCGAGGCCGAGTTCGAACAGATCGGCACCCTGATCCTGCGGGTGATCGACGCGCTGGCGCAAGTGCCCGAAGGCGACGAGGCCGTCGAGGCCGCAGTGCGGGCCGAAGTGAAGGTGCTGTGCGACGCCTTCCCGATCTACGGCGCATAGATGTTCCTGTCCGTCTTCGATATCTTCAAGATCGGCATCGGCCCTTCATCGTCGCATACGATGGGGCCGATGGTCGCCGCCGCGCGTTTCCTTGACGATCTGCGCGGCGGGGTCGAGAAAATCCCCGGCGCGGGCGAATTGCACGGGCTGGGGGCCAGTCTGCATGGATCGCTTGCCTTCACCGGCAAGGGCCATGCGACGGATCGCGCGGTCATTCTGGGTCTGTGCGGGCTGATGCCCGACACGCTGGACCCCGATCGCGCCGAAGAGATCGAGGCCGGGGTGCGCGAAACCGGCTTGGTGCGCCCCGAGGGGTTGGTGCCGCTGCATTTCGATCCCGACAAGGATCTGGTCTTTGATTACGGCCCGCCCTTGCCGGGTCATGCCAACGGGCTGATCCTGTCGGCCTATGACCGGGCGGGAAATGTCTGGCATCGTCAGACCTATTACTCGGTCGGCGGCGGCTTCGTCGTCACCGAGGCCGAACTGGCTGGAGCGGGCAATGGCGGGCAGGCGGCTGCGGTGGCGGTGCCCTATCCGTTTCGCACGGCGGCGGACATGCTGCGGATGGGCCGGGAATCGGGCAGGACCATCGCCCAGATGAAACGCGCCAACGAACAGGCGGTCTATGGCGCCTCGCTGGATCAGCGGCTGGACCGGATCTGGCAGGTGATGACCGACTGCATCCAGCGCGGCTTGACGCAGGACGGCATCCTGCCCGGCGGGCTGAATGTGCGCCGGCGGGCGCGGCATATCCACGATCAGTTGCAGGCCGAACGTGGCCGCAACCTGAACCAGCCGCATCAGGCCAATGACTGGATGAGCGTCTATGCCATGGCCGTGAACGAGGAAAACGCGGCGGGGGGCTGTGTCGTCACCTCGCCCACCAATGGCGCGGCGGGCGTGGTGCCTGCGGTGGCGCGCTATTATCTGGATCATTGCGTCGGCGCCCGCCCGGACGGGGTGCGCGATCTGCTGCTGGTGGCCTCGGCCATCGGCGGGATCATCAAGCACAATGCCTCGATCTCGGGCGCCGAGGTCGGCTGTCAGGGAGAGGTCGGTTCCGCCAGCGCGATGGCGGCGGCGGGGCTGTGCGCGGTTCTGGGCGGCACCAATGAGCAGATCGAGAACGCCGCCGAGATCGCGCTGGAACATCATCTGGGCATGACCTGCGATCCGGCTGCCGGGCTGGTGCAGGTGCCCTGCATTGAACGCAACGCGCTTGGCGCAATCAAGGCGGTGTCGGCGGCCAGTCTGGCGCTGCGCGGCGACGGAACGCATTTCATGCCGCTGGACAACTGCATCCGGGTGATGCGCGACACGGGCCGCGACATGGATGTGAAATACAAGGAAACCTCGCAGGGTGGCATCGCCGTCAACCTGCCCGAATGCTGACGATTGTCGGAGGAGAGCGGGAATTGACCAACCATGTAATGACGGTGTCCTGTCCGACGCGCGGCGGGATCGTGGCGGCCGTGTCGGGCTATCTGTCGCAGGCGGGCTGCGACATTCAGGACAGCTCTCAATTCACCGATCAGCAAAGCGGGCGGTTCTTCATGCGGCTCAGCTTTCTGCCCGAACAGGGGCTTGAGGCGCTGGCCGACGGTTTCGCCCCGCTGGCCGCCGATTTTCGCATGGACTATCAGTTCCGCGACCTGTCGCAAAAGGCGAAGGTGGTCATCATGGTGTCGCGTTTCGGCCATTGCCTGAACGATCTGTTGTATCGGTCGCGCATCGGCGCGCTGCCGGTGCAGATCATGGCTGTGATCTCGAACCATACCGATTACCAGAAGCAGGTGGTGAACGCGGATATCCCGTTCCATTTCATCCGCGTGACGCCCGAAACCAAGCCCGAGGCCGAGGCCGCGATCATGCAGGTGGTGCGCGACACCGGGGCGGAACTGGTCGTGCTGGCGCGCTACATGCAGGTGCTGTCGGATCAGATGTGCCGCGAGATGTCGGGGCGGATCATCAATATCCACCATTCCTTCCTGCCCAGTTTCAAGGGCGCGAACCCCTATAAGCAGGCTTACGAGAAGGGCGTGCGCCTGATCGGTGCGACGGCCCATTACGTCACCGCCGATCTGGACGAGGGCCCGATCATCGAGCAGGACACGATCCGCGTCACCCATGCGCAAAGCGCGGCGGATTACGTCAGTCTTGGCCGCGATGTCGAGGCACAGGTGCTGGCCCGCGCGATCCATGCCCATATCCACCGGCGTGTGTTCCTCAACGGCAGCAAGACGGTGGTCTTTCCCGCCTCGCCCGGCGAATACGCGTCCGAAAGGATGGGCTGACATGAAAAGGCGGGACCGGGGAAATGCCCCGGTCCCGCCATTCGTCTGCCATGAGGATCAGCTGCGCGGCTTCAGGTTTTCCGGGTCGTAAAGCGGTTTGTAACCCACCGCCGCGACCTCGACCGGGAAGGTCTCGCCCATATATTCGACCACCAGCTTGCGGCCATCCTGACAATGCGACCAGGGCAGATAGGCCAGCGCGATATTGCGACCGATGGTCGGGCCATAGACGATCGAGCTGGTCCAGGACCGCCGCCCCAGTTCATCGACCAGCACTTCGCCGGTTTCCGGGTCGATCACCGGCAGGATGCCGACCGGAAAACGCGCCATGCCGCTGCTGTCCAGATTGTCGGTCATCACCAGCGTGCACAGCATCGCGGGCTGGTGGTCGCGGGCGCGATATTCCAGATGCTTCGCCTTGCCGCGGAAATCGGCCTCCTTGACCTTGGGGCGCGCCAGATCGGCCTCATAGAGGTTGTACTCCGTGCGCAGATCGGCGTTCTGAAGGCGCAGGCTTTTCTCCAGCCGGCGAGAGTTCGCATAGGTCTCGACCCCAACTGCGATGGCGCCGGTGGACCGCAGCGCGTCCCAGACGGCCAGCCCGTCGGCATAGGCCATGTGCAGCTCCCACCCCTGTTCCCCGACATAAGAGATGCGGAAGGCGGTGACGTCACGGCCCGCGATGCGGATGGGGCGGATGGCGGCGAAGGGGAAGGCGTCCTTTTCCAGCGCAGCGGGGTCCTCGACCACCTTTTGCAGCTTGGCCCGCGCATTCGGGCCCCAGATGCCGATGGTGGTGAAATCCTCGGTCACATCGGTGATGGTCACGTCCAGCCCGCGATCCTGCGCCACGCGGCGCATATAGTTCAGATCGCGCGGCCCGGCATCGGCGCCATTGACCAGACGGCAGCGGTCCGCCATGCGGATCACGGTGAAATCGGCGCGGACATTGCCTTCGTCGTCAAGGAAATGGGTATAGATGCCCTTGCCGATATTGCCGTCCCCGCCGATCTTTGCCGCGCACAGCCATTCCAGCAGCGCGACGTGATCGGGGCCTTCGATATCGGTCATGTGGAAATGCGACAGGTTGATGATGCCGCAATCCTCGCTCATCTCCAGATGCTCGGCATTGGAAACGCGCCAGAAATGCCGGTTGTCCCATTCATGTTCGCGCAGCGGCACGCGGTCGGCGTATTTTTCCAGCAGATATTCGTTCGCGGCATAGCCATGCGCGCGTTCCCATCCGCCCAGTTCCATGAAATGACCGCCCAGTTCGACCTCGCGCTCGTAAAAGGGCGAACGGCGGATGCCACGGCCACCGCCAAAGGGTTCGCGCGGATGGACCGGCGGGTTATAGATCTTGGCCGCCGTCTCGATGCAGCGTTCCTCGATGAATTTTTCTTCCAGCGCGAAGGGGTTGAAGCGGGAATAATCGATGCTGGCATGGTCGATGGCGGTGCGGCCATCGGTGATCCAGTCCACGACCAGCTTGGCCATGCCCGGCGCATCCTTGACCCAGATGGCGACGGCATACCACAGCCCGCGCACCTTCTGGCTTTCGCCGATGGACGGCCCGCCATCGGTGGTCGTCTGCAACAGCCCGTTGAAGGAATGGCTTTCGTTGAAGCCCAGTTCGCCCAGAATCGGAGTCAGCTCGATCGCGCGTTCCAGAGGCGACAGCACGTCGTCCAGTTCCAGATCGCGCTGCGAAGGCGACAGCCGGGCCTGATCCTTTTCCAGAATGTCGCGGGGATGGCACAGGCGCGGATCGCTTTCATAGTAATAGCCCCATTCGATCTGCCCGCCTTCGGTGGTTTTCGGGTCGCCCGTGTCGCGCATATAGGCCGAATTGCCCTGATCGCGCAGCAGCGGAAAGCCGATATCCTTGCCGGTATCCTCGAACTCGGTATAGGGGCCGAAGAAGGTCAGCGGGTGATCGACCGGAAAGACCGGCAGGTCCTCGCCCGCCATTTCCGCGATCAGTCGTCCCCACAGGCCCGCGCAGACGATGACCAGATCGGCCATGATGGTGCCGCGCGGGGTGACCACGCCCCGGATCCGGCCATCCTCGATCACCAGATCGGTCGCCGGGCAGTTGGCAAAGGCGCGCAGCTTGCCCGATGCCTCGGCCTGATCGACCAGCTTGCCCGCAACGGTCTGCGAACGTGGCACGACCAGCCCGGCATCGGGGTCCCACATCGCGCCCTGGATCTGATCCTCTTCGATCAGCGGGAATTTCGCCTTGACCTCGGCGGGCGAGATCATGCTGGCGCGGGTGCCGAAGGCCTTGCCCGAGGCCACCTTGCGCTTCAGCTCGTTCATCCGGGCATCGTCGCCCACGCGTGCGACCTCGATCCCGCCGACCTTGGCGTAATGGCCCATCTTCTCGAAGAAATCGATGGAATAGAGCGTGGTCCAGGTGGACAGGAAATCATGGCTGGTCGCATAGCAGAAATCCGACGCATGCCCGGTCGAGCCGATATCGGTGGGGATGCCGGACTTGTCGATCCCGACGATATCATCCCAGCCGCGTGCGACCAGATGATGGGCGACCGAGGCACCCACGATGCCGCCAAGGCCGACAATGACCACCCTCGCCCTGTTCGGAAACGCAGACATATCATTCCTCCTGTTGATTGACCGGCGATCACGTTTCCTCGGTCCATTGAAGGGAAGTATTGCGACAGAAGCGGTGGATGGGGAAGAATATTTGCGGCAGAGATACGTTAAGGCTACGACAGAGATGCGAAAGTCAGGGGGTGGCGGATGACGAACCAGTCGGCACGGCCGGTTGCCCGGTCTTTTCCCGTCGCGGCGGGCGCCCTGCGGCCACGCGAATCGGGGCCCAAGCTGACGGTCGGGTTCATCCTGACGCGGAAATTCACCCTTTGCGCGTTTGCCAATTTCGTGGATGTGCTGCGGCTGGCGGCGGATGAGGGCGACCGCTCGCGCCCGATCATGTGCCGGTGGTCGGTGCTGTCGGACACGATGGATGCGGTCACCTCCAGCAGCGGAGTATCGGTGCAACCGCACGAGCGGCTGGGGGACCCGGCGAAATTCGACTATATCGCGGTGATCGGCGGGCTGGCCGACGGGCTGGAGAATGTCAGCCACGCCTACAAGCAATATCTGCACCGCGCGTCCGATGCCGGGGTGCCGCTGATCGGGGTCTGCACCGGCGCCTTCGTGCTGCACCGGGCGGGGTTGCTGGACGGCTATAAATGCTGCGTCAGCTGGTTCCATCACCGCGATTTCCTTGAGCAGTTCGACGGGCTGAATCCGGTCTCGAACCAGATCTTCGTCGTCGATCGCGACCGGCTGACCTGTTCGGGCGGCGCCAGTTCCGCCCATCTGGCGGCGCATCTGGTGGAAAAGCATATCGGCCGGTCGCAGGCGAACAAAAGCCTGCATATCATGATTATCGATCAGGCCCTCCAGGCCGACAAGCCGCAGCCGGGCCTGCCGCTCAGCCTCAGCACCGACAATCCCATCGTGCTGCGCGCCCTGCTGATCATGCAGCAGCATATCGACATGCCCATTTCCGTGGCCGAGATCGCGCGCCGCATGGGCAACAGTAAACGCCAGCTGGAACGGCATTTCAGGACCGCGCTGGACACCTCGCCTCAGGCGGCGTTCATGGGGCTGCGGTTGTCGCTGGCGCGGCATATGCTGGAAAACAGCGACAAGTCAGTGTCGATGATCTCGGTCGAATGCGGCTTTTGCGATTCATCGCATCTCAGCCGGATGTTCCGCCGCCGCTATGGCTGCCCTCCGCAGGCGGTGCGGGGAGGGGTCGTGCCGGGCGGGTTTCCCGATGAGGTCGCGATGGGCTAGGCGATCCGGCGGGTCTCGTCGTCGCGAAGCGCGTCGTCATGCGAAAGACATCGACCGGGCAGGCGTCGATGCAGCCGCCGCAATTCTGGCAATCGCCGGACAGGATCACCGGGCCGCCCTTGCCCTTCAGGCCGGGCACGATCACATGCGGCTCGGGGCAGACGTTGAAGCAGGCGCCGCAATCGGTGCAGGCGTCGCGTTTGACCGCCGCGACCCGCACCAGCGATCCGCGCCCGATCAGCCCATAGAATGCGCCCACCGGGCACAGATGGCTGCACCATGCCCGGCGCGAGACGAACAGATCCAGCAGGAACACCGCCAGAATGATCGCCCAGCCAAAGCCGATGCCGCTGATGAAGGCGCGTTGCAGCAGGCTGACCGGGTTGACGAATTCCCATGCGACGGTGCCGGTGATGAACGAGGCCAGCAGCGTCGCGGCCAGAATCCCCAGCCTCGTGCGGCGGTCCAGCTTGCGGTCGCGGGTCAGGCCGGTCTTTTCGCGCAGCCAATGCGCGGCGTCGGTGACGACATTGACCGGACAGACCCAGCCGCAATAGACCCGCCCGCCGACGATCAGATAGGCCAGCGCGATGATGATCGCCCCCACCACCACCGGCATGGCGGGCGAGGTGCCGCCGAACAGGCCCTGCAACAGGATATAGGGATCGGACAAAGGCACCGTCCCGCCGATCTGGCTGGAGGCGAAATTGCCCCGCACCAGCCAGATGCCCGCCATCGGACCCAGCATGAACAGCCCCAGCAGGGACACCTGCGTCATACGGCGCAGCAGCCACCATTTATGCGCGCGCAGCACGCCATGCGCCTGAACGCCCAGCTTGCGGCTGTCCGATATCCACCAGTCCAGCGGTTTCATGTCCGCCGTCCCGCGCGGTTGCGCCCCGATCCGCCCAGACCCAGATCGCGCGGCAGCACCCGGATCGAGGCATGGCCGGTCACGCAGTGCTTCTCGCAGGTGCCGCAGCCGGTGCAATGGCGCGAATGTACGGTCGGGATCATGATGGCGCGGCCGTTATACTCGCCCGGCTCCAGCGTGATGGCGTCGCCCCGGATCGGGCAGACGCGAACGCAGATGCTGCAATTCATGCCCTTGTAGTTCAGGCAATCCTCATGCCCGACCAGCACCGCCACCCCCATATTCGCATCGCGGATGGCAATGTCGCTGTCCAGCGCCCCGGTCGGGCAAGCCCGCGCGCAGGGCACGTCACGGCACATATAGCAGGGGACCTCTCGCGGGGTGAAAAAGGGCGTGCCGACGGCGGGTTCCTGACCCCATTCGGCCAGCGACAGCGTGTCATAGGGGCAGGCCTGAACGCACAGCCCGCAGCGCACGCAGGCCGACAGGAAATCATCCTCGGGGCGGGCGCCGGGCGGACGCAGGGCGCGGGCATCGGCCTGTCCGGTCGAGTGGATCAGCGCGGCCAGTGAAAAGCCGCCCAGACAGACCGCGCCGGCATTGCGCGCGACCTCGGTGATTGCCGTGCGACGATTCATCTTGCGTTTGCTGGATGACATGTTCGTCCTTCCCATTGGGGTTTGCGGGTTCAGTCCCTCGTCGCGGTCTCCTGTTGCTGCTGGCGCGCGTGGCGCTGTTCTTCCAGCAGGGGTTCATATCGGCGGTCGGTCAGCGTTTCCAGAAACGCCACCAGCGCATCGACCCGCGCATCGTTCACCATCAGCCCCGATTGCAGTTCCGGCATGGACAGGTTTTCGGCCACCTCGGGCGGGCCCCAGTCCTGACCGGTTTCGGGGTTGATCTGATGGATCGGGCGACGGCTGGGATACTTATTATAGAACATGACCGCCGTGCGCAGGTCCTTGAAAATGCCGTTGCGCATATAGGGGGCGGTCACGGCGACATTGCGCAGCGTCGGCACCTTGACCCGCCCGGCCTGCGCGGGGTCGTCGATGCCGGGTCGGTCCAGCAGGCCCTGATCGACGTGATCCGGCCCCATGCCGTTCAGCGCCCGGACCTCGTGGTTCGCGGGCACGCCGATATTGTGATATTCAAAGCTGGTGAAGGTTTCGCGCGGGGTCACGCCCTGCTTGCGCAACTGATGGCACAGGCGGCAATTCCATGTGATGAAGACCGTGTGCCCGAATTCCTCTTGCGGGGTCAGTTCGACCTCTCCGCGCTGGTAACGGTCGAATTTGGAATCGAAGGGCGCGAATTCCTCGGTGCTTTGATAGGCGGCCAGCGCCTCGGTCGTGTAATCGAAGGCGGCATCCACGTCATCCAGCGCGCCATCGCCAAAGACGGTCTCGAACGCGGCTTGATAGTGTTCCTCGTCGCGCAGCCGGCCGATGACCGAGGCCTTGTCGGGCATCCCCATCTCGGCCGGGTTCAGCATCGGCTGGCCTGCCTGATCCTTCAGGTCGTCGGCGCGCCCGTCCCAGAACTGCCCGCCCTTGAAGCGGCCCTTGTCATCCTGATGGAAGGCGGGGCTGAGAAAGGCATAGGACAGGGTCGGCGTATTGCGATCGCCCCATGATTCCCCGTCATCGCCCAGAGACACCGCCCGGCCCGCCGCCGTTTCCCGCGGATCGGTAAAGGCGTGGTTGGGGTCGTGGCATGTTGCGCAGGACTGGGTGCCGTTGCGCGACAGAAGCGGTTCGTGGAAAAGCTGCTGGCCCAGTTGCTCCAGCGCGGTCAGCTCACCGGTTTCGCTGTGGCGCTGGCTGCGCTCTGATGCCGCGCTGACCGCGATCGCCGTGGTGGTCAGGATCACCGGGGACATCAGCAGCAGGGTGTTCAGGTAATTGCGCATCGCATCAGGCCCTTGCCCCGGCCCGGCGCGTGCCCAGCCGTTCCATCGCGGTAGCCTGCGCATGGGCCAGCGCCGCGCGACTGTCGCTGCGGGCGCGGATCTCGGCCTGGATCAGCCGATGGGCGATGAGATCCGACAGATTGGCCAGCTGCGCCAGACTGCGCTGCGCCGGAAGATCGTCCGGCACCGGGGCCAGCACCCGATCCGGCGTGATCAGCCGGTCATGGTGGGGGTGCATCAGGTCGATCAACTGATCCAGCGTCAGGTCCTGCAAGGGCTGCGGCCATGCCAGCGCGCCGGAATGGATCAGCATTTCCTGCGTCACCCGCAGCAAGTCGGCGCCGCTGTTCGCCAATGCGGGATGCCGGTTCTGCGCCGCCTTCAGCACCGCAAAGCCCGCCATCAGGCGGCTAGCGGCGTCAAAGGCGTTCCGCGCCCGCTGGAACAGCTCGACGAAGGGGGCAAGGTCGCGCTCGACCGGTTGCAGGGCCTCGAAATCCAGTTCCATCGCACTGGGGCGGAAGGGCGTGCAGCGCCAGCGCGCGCCATGCGACATATCCTGTATGCGCCAGCCGCCGATGGCCATGCCGCGACCGATCTCGGCCAGATAGCGCATTAGCCGGGGCTGGAAATCCTTGTGGGCGGTCATCAATGCCTCTTCGGCCGAGGTGGCGGGCAGCTGATAGATCACCTCGCCCAGCTTGCCCGCTTCGTTGCCATAGATGAAGATATGCGCGCCGGGCGCGCCGGGGCCTGCCGGGATGTCCAGCGGTTCGGTATCGGCCACCACATCCAGCTCCCACGACTGGCTGACCGGGTTGCGCAAATAGAACCCGACGATGAAGTCCCGGCTGCTGCCATCCGCCTGCGACAGGCGGATGGTCTCGGGCGCGGTTTCGGCCTTCAGCGACGAACGGATGTCATAGGGAATCCACATGACTCGAGGCCCTCCCTTGGGTCTATTCCACGATGACCTTGCCGCGCATGAAGGGATGCGGCGTGCAATGGTAATCATAAGTGCCGGGTTCGTTGAAACGGGCCGACCAGCTTTCGCCCTTTTTCAGCATCGTGCCCCGCAATTCCGCCTCGGCGGCGACCCCGGCGGTGAAATGGACGTTGTGGGGCATCACCTCCTGATTGGTCCAGGTGACGGCGTCACCGGCCTTGATGGTGATTTCCGGCGTCTCGTATTTCAGCTGGTCGATATTCACGACCACCGCATCTTCGGGGGCGGTGTCGAGAACCTCGACCTTGTCGGCAAAAGCGCCGGTGGCAGCGGTCAGGGCCATCGCGGTTGCGGCCATCAGGGTCCGCGCCTTCGTCAGGAATGTCATTTCTTTCTCCATGGGGCAGGGTGTCAGAGGCGGCGGACCCGCCTCTGACGGTCGTGGTCAGCTTGCCTTGCCGATGATGGGCGAGATGGTGCAGTGATAGGTCATCGCGTCATCCTCGGCCCCGAAGCACCAGATGATGTCATTGGCGAATTCGGGGCGATAGACGGGCAGTTCGCCCTCGGTGTTCAGGCAGGGGCAGCGGCCCGGCATATTGGCGCCGCAGCAGTCGCGATAGGCGATCAGATAGCTTTCGCCATCGGTCGGGTTATAGCAGCTGGCCACCCATGACGCCGTTGCCAGCTTGGTGCCCGGCGGGCAGTTGGTCAGCGAGCCGCCAGAGCAGTCGCAGATATTGCCGTCGATGGAACAGTGCCGCCAGTAATCGCAGGACTGGATATCGGTGTCCTGCGGCTGCCATTTGGCGCGCGGATCGGTGCCCTCGGCGGGGCTGGCCGCATGGGCGCGGCTGACCCGGCCCCGACGGTCCACCGGCAACAGCGGTATCAGCGCCCCGCCTGCCATGATTGCACCCAGCCGACCGATCGCGCCACGGCGGCTGGTGCGGCCAGCGACCCGGCGGGACAGTTTCTCGACCACATTGTCGAACCTGAAATTCCCCAGCATCGTATTCCTCCCTCTGCTTGGGGTTGAGACTGAACGGCCGGATCAGGCCGCGCTTTTCTTGCGCCCGGCGATGAACTGCTGCAGCGAGGCAAAGCCGGTCTTGTCGGCCTCCAGCAGGCTTTCCAGATGTTCGCGGGTATTGGTCAGGCCCTTGGCCTTGATCACCCCTTCGGCGTCAAGCAGCACCCCGTAAGGGATCTTGCCGACCTGGAAGGCCATGCCGATCTCGGCCGAGACGACATAGCGGATCTGGCCCAGCTCGTGGTTTTCAAGGAAACGGGCATGTTCCTCGGGCGCGCCGTCGCTGACCATCACGACCGAGATCTTCTCGGCCCGGGCGATGGATTTGATGATCGGGAACAGCTTGTCGCAAACCGGGCAGGTCGGCGCGGTGAACATCAGCAGCAGGGGCCGCCCTTCGGACGCGCCGCCGATCCGGACGCTGCGCCCGAAATAGTCCGGCAGCTCGAATTCGGGCGCGGCGTCGCCGATATCGGGGCCGTGATCGGTGATCATGGCGCCCATCGGCGACGAGCGTTCATGCAGCAGCCCGATCTGGCGCATCAATCCCAGCAGCACCACCGACACGCCAAGGAACGCGACCCACAGCAGGATATTGGAAGCAATCAGAAACGTCATGTCAGCGTCCTTTCGGTGACAGGGTTTGGTTCTGCCGGGCGGCGATCCCGCCCAGCATCGAGGCGCTGAAATAAAGCAGCATGAAGACGGCCCCGGCGATCAGCCCGACCAGCAGGTCGGCGATGCCGCCGCCGCCAGTGACCGGCAGCAGTCCCGCGATGGCCAGCGCCAGCCCGGTCAGCACAAGGTTGCGTCCCACCATCAGCCAGCTGATCTGCTGTTTCAGGCCGTTGCGGAAACAGCCGCAATCGATCTGCGTGCGCCCGCGCATGACGTTGATGGCGATGGCCACCCCGAACAGCGCCAGCAACCCGGCCCCGGCCCATGCGGCGGGCACGGCAAGGGCGGTGATCATCAACCCCGCCGCCACCGCCAGTTCCACCACCGGCAGCACCATCGCCACCGCGCGGCTGGCCGCGTCCGGCAGCAGCCGGAAGTTGCGGACCACGCCATGAAACTCCTCCATGGCGGTCAGCTTCGAGATCGCCGCCGTCGCGAAAAGCAGCGCCAGAAAGCCGCGCAGCCCCCATGTCAGCAACGGCTCGTAAAACACCCCCTCCATGTCAGGAATCCATGTCATGGGTGGTGATGATCTGCGGGCCGTGGCCCAGCTGATCGACGCTGCGCAGCTCTTCGCCGCTTTCGGCGTCATAGATATACAGCGTCTTGTCCCCCGCCGAGAGCCCATAGAGCAGCGGTTCGGCATCCTGGCTGACATTGATCGAGTCGATCTCGTGGCCCATTTCCAGCTTCGCGAGCCGCTCGCCGGTTTCGGCGTTCATCACCACGACAAAGCGGCTGGCGGTCTTGTGGCGCCATTCGTCGCGCTGATCGACCAGCAGGAAAATGCGGTTCGACTGGCGGTGATAGGCGGTCTGCTGCCAGCCGCCGGGGCGCCAGTCGTCAGCGCGCTCTTCCTCGGTCAGCGCCTCGAAGGGTTCGCGGAAGCTGGCCTGATCCTCCGTCAGGTCCATCTGGAAGATCTTGCCGGTATAGGTCGGCCAGACCAGACGGCCCGAACGCAGCGAAAATGCCGGATGGTTGATCAGCAGCTCGTTTTCGGCATGGAACACCTCGGTATTGGTCACCTCGGCCTCGCCATCGGCGAAATCGACGCGGGCAAGGCTGCCATCGCGGCAGTTCATGTAGAACACCGTCGGAGAGGCCGGGAAGATGTGATAGCAGTCGGGCACATCCACCATCCGCTCGAATTCCCCGGCCTCGAGATTGACCAGACCGACGGCGGGCGCGGGCGAGAACTGATAGAACAACAGGTATTTGTTGTCCGTGGTCAGCGCGTTCATCCACTGATAGGTGCCGACAAGGAAACGCGAGGCTTCGGGCAGCTCGATATCGGCGGTGGGCTGGAAGGTGACCGGGTCGAACACCTCGACATAATCGGTGCGCTTGCCGCGCGCGATGCGTTCAAAGACCGTGCTGGCCTGCGCGAAGAACGAACCGTCCTCGGCCGCCACCGGATGCGGAAGGAAGCCGCCATCGGTCATCCCCAGCACCCGCCCGGTCGAGCCGTCAACGACATATTGCTGCGTCACCGCCGCGAAATGGGCCGGGTCCTGGATATAGACGCGGCGCGCATCGGGTGCGGGCGCATCGAGGATCACCGGCTCGTCATCCTCGCCTGCGGCCAGCTTTTCGGCTGCCTCGGCGGCGGCGCGCTGGCCTTCGGTCATCTCTTCGGCGGGCGTCTGGGCGGCTTCCCCGGCCTCGGCTTCGGCGGGCTGGCTTTCCTCTGCCGGTTCCTCGGCGGTCTGGGCCCATGACGGGCCAAGTGCAAGGCCCGATCCGATCAGGCAGGTCGTCAGCAGTAACAGATATTTGGGGGTCGGTTTCGGTGGATAGGCCATCAGTTCCTCCCTGAGATGGCGACCGAGGCCGGACGACGCCTTGCGGGTCGGGCGAACGGTCGAAGAATCCGGATTTGGTCAGCGGGCCGCGCCTGTGTCAGGCGGCCAGCGCAAGAACGGCGAAGGCGGCGCCAAGCATCGACAGGATGACCCCGTCGGCCATCGCGGCGCGCTGCTGGTTGCGGCCCAGCCACGCCTGGATCTGGTAATCCGTCACCGGCAGCAGATTGACCGCGACGGGCAGATAGCGGCCCAGATTGAACAGCGCGATGATCGCGATGGCTTCGGGGATATTACCCGTCAGGATCGCGGCGGCGGTCATCATGTAAAGCAGGGGTGTCTGCACATAGGTCAGGTAATCCAGACCCAGCGACAGCCCGTAAAGCCCGCCGATCACCCATTTCGGAAAGCGGTTGCGTGCGTCATGGGGCACCTGCGCGCGCCGCTGCGGATAGGGCATGCGCAGCAGGTCCAGCTGATGCGCGCCATAGGCCAGCCCGATCACCGCCAGCAGGGCCAGCGCGAATGTGGTCGCAAGACCCGACAACCCGGCGATGCCGCCGATCGCGCCCAGCAATGTGCCAAGGATGATCGCCCCCAGCGCATAGCCCAGCCCGTGCATCGCGAAGGTGGGCAGCCAGCCCAGCACCGCCCGCACCCCGCGCCCCGTGGGTCGCAACAGCGAAATCGAGGAATAGCCGCAGGGCGACCATGTGGACAGGATGCCGCCCGCCACGGCGGCCAGCCCGATCATTGCCCCGACCGGCGCCCCGCCGGATACGCCTTTCAGCGCGAACCCGCCCGCGGCACCCAGCACAACTCCGGCCGCCAGTAATGCCAGCCGCATTCCCCGTGATACGCCGCCCGTAAAGGCGATGCAGTCGCTGACGCCCTCGGAACGTTCCGGTGTCAGAACTTCGTTAATCGCGGTCACCTTACGCCTCCTCTCGTCTGGTGGGTCGCCTCTCCTTGCGGTTGCGGCAGGACCACAGCGACAGTGCGACGCGATGTCACAGGCGGTAAGGCAGGAAATCCGCGAGCCCCCCCTGCAAAAATGCAGGGGATTCGGGTGACCTTCACCAAGTTACTGACGGATATGTGAAATTTTTACGACGTTTTGCCCGGGGTGGGGATTTCGATACTCATATTTTGGTATGAGATGGGCGCAGTGCAACTCAACCCAGCAGGTCGGCGCACCAGTCCGAGATGTGCCGGGCAAGGCTGTCATTGCGCAGATGCGGCTGCGACAACATCCAGATTTCGCGCGATTCGGGCAGGGGTGTGATATCGACCGGGGCATTCGGGTCCAGCGTCTGGGCCAGAAATTCGGGGATCACGCCGGTGGCCTGTCCGCTGGCCACGACCGAACAGATGATGCTGAGATTCATGGTCTCCAGCCGGATCGGGTTGTCGCCCTGAACCTGTTGCAACTGCCGCATTTCGGGCGTGGCGCTCAGCACCGGGGGATAGGCCACCAGCACCGGATCGGGGTCGCGGCCGCGAATCAGGCACAGCTTCATCTCTCCGATCCGGCGCATCAGGAAATCCCCCTGTCGCGGACGGCTGAGCCGGATGGCGAAATCGGCCTCCCACCGGGACATATCGACACTTTGATCCGATGTGTCGAGGCTGAGCGACAGTTCCGGCCGCTCCTTCAGCAGGGCAGGCAGATGCGGCGCCAGATAATGTTCGGCGATGGCCGGAATGGTCGTCAGCCGCAGGCGCCGCCGGGAATAGTCATGCCGCTGCAACATCCGCTCGATATCGTCGGCGGTCTGTTCGACATCGTAAAGCTGTTGCAGGATGGCGCGGCAGGGGCCGGTCGGGTTGCGTCTGCCGTCCACGGCCTCGAACAGGGTCACACCAAAGCTGCTTTCCAGCCGCGCAATGCGGCGGCTGACGGTGGTTTCGTCCATATGCAGCAGTCTTGCGGCCTTGGAATAGGAGTTCGTCTTGCTGACGGTCGAAACAATGCGCAGATCGTCCCAGTTCATCTCATTGGACTCATCGGAAAGGGGCGCTTAACCAGCGTGGTCGGTGATCGTCCATCCGACCTGTGCCATAGTCAATAGACCGCATCACAGGGCGGCCATGACCAGCCGATCAGGGTTGCCCCGGCGCGGGGAAACGACGCCCCTTAGGCGCGGCGGTCAAGCTGGCCGATCTTCAGGACTTCCAGCACCTTTGCCTCGATATGGGCGGCATTCAGTGCCGAATCGTCATACATCGCATAGGGCGCGTCATGGTCGATGAAGCGGTCCGGCAGCACCATCGAACGGAAGGCCAGCCCGCGATCAAACACGCCCTCATCCGCCAGAAGTTGCGCGACATGGCTGCCGAAACCGCCGACGGCGCCTTCCTCCAGCGTGATCAGCGCGTCATGGCCCGCCGCCAGTTTCAGGATCAGGTCGCGGTCCAGCGGACGGGCGAAACGGGCGTCGGCAATGGTGGGAGAGATGCCGCGCGCCGACAGGGATTCGCGGGCGGCCATCGCCTCGGACAGGCGGGTGCCGAAGGACAGGATGGCGACGGAATGGCCCTCGGCGATCATGCGGCCCCTGCCGATGGGCAGGATTTCCCCGCGCTCGGGCATCTCGACCCCGGTGCCTTCGCCACGCGGAAAGCGGAAGGCGATGGGGCCTGCGTCATGGGCGGCGGCGGTGGCGACCATATGGACCAGCTCGGCCTCGTCGGCGGCGGCCATGACCACGAAACCGGGCAGGTTCGACAGGAAGGCGATGTCATAGGCGCCGGCATGGGTGGGGCCGTCCTGCCCGACCAGCCCGGCGCGGTCGATGGCGAAACGCACCGGCAGGCCCTGCACCGCCACATCATGGACGATCTGGTCATAGCCGCGTTGCAGGAAGGTGGAATAGAGCGCGCAGAAGGGCTTCATCCCGCCCGCCGCCAGCCCGGCGGCAAAGGTCACGGCATGCTGTTCGGCGATGCCCACGTCGAAGGTGCGGCGCGGGAAACGCTCGGCAAACTGTTTCAGGCCGGTGCCGTCGGGCATCGCGGCGGTAATGCCCAGAATGCGGTCGTCGCGCCCGGCCTCGTCGATCAGCGCGCGGGCAAAGACCGAGGTATAGCTGGGCGCGTTGGATTTCGCCTTGGCCTGCTGGCCGGTCAGCACGTCAAAGCGGCCCCGCGCATGGCCGCGATCATCGGCGTTTTCGGCGGGCGCGTAGCCCTTGCCCTTTTTCGTCACCGCATGGATCAACACCGGCCCGTCGGCCCGCGCCCTGACCGTGCGCAGCAGCGGCAGCAACTGGTCCAGATCATGGCCATCGACCGGGCCGATATAGCTGAATCCCAATTCCTCGAACAGGGTGCCGCCGACGGCCATGCCCTTCAGCATTTCCTTTGCGCGGCGCGCGCCCTCTTGCATAGGCGATGGCAGCAGGCTGACGGCGCCCTTGGCTGCGGCCTTCAGCTCCTGGAACGGCCCGCCGGTATAAAGCCGGGTCAGATAGGTGGACAGCGCGCCGGTGGGGGGCGCGATCGACATCTCGTTGTCGTTCAGGATCACGAACAGCCGCTTGCCCAGATGGCCGGCATTGTTCATCGCCTCGAAGGCCATGCCCGCGCTCATGGCGCCGTCGCCGATCACCGCGATGGCATCTCCGGGATCGCCGCCCAGATCGCGCGCCACGGCAAAACCCAGCGCGGCGGAAATCGAGGTGCTGGAATGGCCCGCGCCGAAGGGGTCATAGGGGCTTTCCGCGCGTTTGGTGAACCCGGCCAGCCCGCCGCCCATACGCAGGGTGCGGATACGGTCGCGCCGCCCGGTCAGGATCTTGTGCGGATAGCACTGATGGCCCACGTCCCAGATGATCTTGTCGCGCGGCGTCTCGAAGACCGCATGCAGCGCCACAGTCAGTTCCACCACGCCCAGCCCCGCGCCCAGATGGCCGCCGGTGACGCTGACCGCGCTGATCGTCTCGGCCCGCAACTCATCGGCCAGCTGTCGCAGCTCGCGGTCGCTCAGCCCCTTGAGGTCCGAGGGCAGGGTCACGCGGTCCAGAACCGGGGTCCGGGGCCGGTCGGTCTTGGCGAGGTCGGTCATGGCTGGCCCTCCGGGCATGTCAGGGGCGGGCGTTTCAAGTGTCGCGCTCGATAACGAAACGCGCAAGGGCGCGCAAGTTTCCCGCATCCTCGCCATAGGGGGCAAGGGCCTGCTGGGCCACATCGCACAGGCGCTGCGCCTCGGCCTGCGCCCCTTTCAGCCCCAGCAACGACACGAAGGTGGCCTTGCCCGCCGCGCCATCCTTGCCGACGCGCTTGCCGGTGGTGGCCTCGTTTCCGGTCACGTCCAGAATGTCGTCGGTGATCTGGAAGGCCAGACCCAGCGCATCGGCATAGCGGTCCAGCGCCCCGGTATCCGCATGCGCGATCAGCGGCCCGGCACTGGCGGCAAAGCGGATCAGCGCGCCGGTCTTGCCGCCCTGCAAGCGGGTGATCGCGGCCAGATCCAGCGGTTCGGACGCGCTTTCGGCGGCGATGTCCAGCGCCTGCCCCCAGACCATGCCCCCGGCGCCCACGGCGCGGGCAAAGGCGCGGATCAGCCGCAGCCGCGCGCCTGCATCGCCGATCTCGTCCCGCGTCAGCAGATCGAATGCCAGCGTCTGCAAGGCATCACCGGCAAGGATCGCGGTCGCCTGCGTCCATTTCACATGCACCGTCGGCTGGCCCCGGCGCAAATCGTCGTCATCCATCGCGGGCAGATCGTCATGGACAAGGCTATAGGCATGCAGCGCCTCGACCGCGGCCGCGACGGGCAGGGCGGCCTCATCCGCCACCCCATGCAGCCGCGCCGATTCCAGCACCAGAAAGGCCCGCAGCCGCTTGCCACCCGTCGCAGCATACAGCATGGCATGGCGCAATTCGCCGCCCGGCAGCTGCGCGATCGCCGATTCCAGCGCGACCTGCACCCGCGCCTTCACGCCGTCCAGTGCCTGCTGCATTCAAAGCCCCTCGGCCGGTTCCGTGCCCGTGGGTTCGCCATTGGCGGCAAGGGTGATCTTCTCGACCCGCTCCTCGGCCTCGCGCAGACGGGCCTCGCAATGCTGCCGCAGGGCGGCGCCGCGTTCATAAAGCGCGATGGATTCCTCCAGCGTCGCCTCGCCGGTTTCCAGCTTGCCGACGGTCGCCTCCAATTCGCGCATCGCCTCTTCAAAGGACAGCTTCTCGGTCTCGCTCATGCTCCGGCCTCTATCAGCGTTTCGACATGGGCGCGGACGGACCGGCCCAAAGCTGCCAGATCATAGCCACCTTCCAAAGAGGATACCACCGGGGCGCCGCATTCCGCCGCCATGTCGCAGATGGCGCGGGTGATGGCGGTGAAATCGCTTTCGTCCCAGTTCAGTTGTGCCAGCGGATCATCGGCATGGGCGTCGAAACCCGCGGAAACGATCACCAGTTGCGGCTGAAAGGCAAGGGTGCGGGTCAGGATCGCCTGCCATGCCCGCCGTGCCTCGGCCCCGCCGGTTCCCGGTGACAGCGGCACGTTCACGATCTGGCGATGGGCGCCGGCCTCGGCCACCCCGCCGCTGCCGGGAAACAGCGGCATCTGATGGCTGGACGCGAACATTGCCCGCGATTCGTCCCACAGCAGATCCTGCGTGCCATTGCCGTGATGGACGTCGAAATCCAGCACCGCCACGCGCTGCAACCCGTGATGATCCAGCGCCCGTCGGGCAGCAATGGCGACCGTGCCGAACAGACAGAACCCCATCGGCGTCTCGCGTTCGGCATGGTGGCCGGGCGGGCGCATGGCGACGAAGGCATTGGCCATCTGCCCGGCCAGCACGGCATCGACCGCCGCCACCGCACCGCCCACCGCCCGCAACGCGGCCTCCAGACTGCCCGGAGACATATGCGTATCGGCATCCAGCATCGCATAGCCGCGCTGCGGCGAGGCCTCGCGAATCCGGTCCAGATATGATTGCGGATGGCAGCGCAAAATCTCGGCATCCTCGGCCACCGGCGCCTCGCGCCGGTCCAGCGCAAGACCCTCCAACGCCGCATCCACCACCTTTGCGCGCGCCATCTGTTCGGGGTGCCCCGGTGGTGTCAGATGGCCGATCGCGGCCGGATGCCAGAACAAACCCGTCGTCATGCGGCCCTCCCTTGCCATTCGACCCGCAGGCTAAGGCGGTGGCCCGGCTTGCGCAAGCCGCGGCCCCACCCCCTCGCACTTCTGAAAAATACCTTCTGGGGGTCCGGGGGGCGAAGCGCCCCCGGCCTGCCAGCCCGCGCAGGTTCTGCCACTGTCAAGCCCCGATTGCGGCGCTTGCGCACCAGCACACAGAAATGTTGGCCAAATCTCGGGAATAATCGGGAAAAGGGGGTTGAAAACAGGCGGTCAGCCCGGCATTGGGATAGCAGTTCTCCAGATTGCAAATGCGATGCCGAGAGGGTCCCCCTTTTGCGGCATTCCGGGCTGCTGTCGGGGATAATGGAGGCAGGGATGCCGGGCTGAATGCGACGTAAAACGGGGGACGGGCAACGACATGGCTGAACAGAATCTGGTTCTGATCCTTGTCTTTCTGCCGTTTCTCGGGGCGATCGCCGCCGCGACCCTGCCATCGAATGCCCGAAATGCCGCCGCTTGGCTGGCCGCCTGCACGATGGGGCTGGGGCTGATCATCCTTGCCGGTGTTTTCGACGAGATCGCGGCCGGTCAGGTGGTGCGTGGCACACTGGACTGGGTGCCCTCGCTGGGGCTGTCGCTGTCCTACCGGATCGACGGCTTCGCATGGTTCTTCGTCACGCTGGTTCTGGGGATCGGCGTGCTGATCGTGCTTTACGCGCGCTATTACCTGTCGAAATCCGATCCGGTCCCGCGCTTCTATGCGCTGCTGCTGGCTTTTACCGGCGCGATGGTCGGCGTGCTCGTGTCCGGCAATATCCTGATGCTGGTGGTCTATTGGGAGCTGACCTCGGTCATTTCCTTCCTGCTGATCGGCTATTGGTATCAAAGCGCGGGGGCGCGCGACGGCGCGCGCACGGCGCTGATCGTCACGACGGCGGGGGGGCTCAGCCTGCTGATGGCGATGCTGATCCTGGGCAAGATCGTCGGCAGCTATGATCTGGACCGGGTGCTGTCCTCGGGCGACGTGATCCGGGCGCATCCGCTCTATCCCGTGGTGCTGGGGCTGTTCCTGCTGGGTGCCTTCACCAAATCCGCGCAGTTCCCGTTCCATTTCTGGCTGCCCGGCGCGATGGCCGCCCCGACGCCGGTTTCGGCCTTTCTGCATTCGGCCACGATGGTCAAGGCAGGGGTGTTTCTGCTGGTGCGCTTTACCCCGGCCCTGGGCGGAACCGATGCGTGGTTCCTGCTGGTGGCGGGCGCGGGCATCATCACCATGGTCATGGGCGCCGTGATCGCGCTGTTCCGTCACGACCTCAAGGGTCTGCTGGCCTATTCCACCATCAGCCATCTGGGGCTGATCACCACGCTGGCCGGGATCGGCGGGCCGGCGGCAATCCTTGCCGCGATCTTCCACATCGCCAACCACGCGGTGTTCAAGGCCTCGCTGTTCATGTCGGCGGGGATCATCGACCACGAGGCCGGGACCCGCGACATGCGCCGCCTGTCGGGGCTGATGCGGCTGATGCCGATCACCGGCACGCTGGCGATCATCGCCGCCGCCGCCATGGCCGGGGTGCCGCTGCTGAACGGTTTCCTGTCGAAAGAGATGTTCTTTGCCGAGGCGGTCGAACTGCACAACGGCAGCTGGCTGGATGGTGCGCTGCCCTGGCTGGCCACCATCGGCGGGATTTTCTCGGTCGCCTATTCGCTGCGCTTCATCCTGACGGTGTTCTTCGGCCCGGCGCCTGTCGATCTGCCGAAAGAACCGCACGAGCCGCCCGCATGGATGCGCCGCCCGGTCGAGCTGTTGGTGCTGATCTGCCTGCTGGTCGGCATCCTGCCCGCGCTCACGCTGGGGCCGCTGATGAATATCGCCGCGCGTTCGGTGCTGGGGCCGGATATGCCGCATTTCGACATCGCCATCTGGCACGGCGTCAATGCGCCGCTGATCATGAGCATGATCGCGCTGGCCGCGGGTGCCATCATCTATCTGTTGTTCGCGCGCCGGATCGCGGAAGGCCCCGAGGGGCCGCCGCTGCTGTATCGGATCCGCGCGCAGAAGATCTATGACTGGCTGATGTTCCGGCTCAGCTGGAAATGGCCGCGCATCATGTCCACCATCATCGGCACCGAAAAGCTGCAACCGCAATTGCGGCTGGTCGTGTTGCTGGCTTTCGCGGCGGCGGCGGCGGCGCTGTGGCACGGATCGGGTGCCGCATTGGGGTCCGATGTGAACCCCGTTTCGCCGGGCTTCGCGCTGATGTGGGCGGTGGGGATTGCCTGCGCCATGGGGGCTGCGTGGCAGGCCAAGTATCACCGCTTTGCGGCGCTGGTGCTGCTGGGCGGGGCCGGGCTGATCACCTGCATGACCTTCGCGTGGTTCTCGGCCCCCGACCTTGCCGTGACGCAGTTGCTGGTCGAGATCGTGACCACGGTGCTGCTGCTGCTGGGTCTGCGCTGGCTGCCCAAACGGCGCGAGGAAATCGCCGAGGACAAGCTGCTGCCCGCCAAGGCCCGCCGCATCCGCGATCTGGTCATCGCGGCGGCATCGGGGCTGGGCATCGCCGGGATCGCCTATGCGATCATGACCCGGCCGATCATCTCGAATGTCGGCAACTGGTTCCTGACCAATGCCTATTACGAGGGCGGCGGCACCAATGTGGTGAACGTCATCCTGGTCGATTTCCGCGCCTTCGACACTTTCGGAGAGATCACGGTTCTGGCCATCGTCGGGCTGACCGTCTACAGCCTGCTGCGTCGTTTCCGCCCTTCGTCCGAAAGCATCGCCGCGCCGGAACAGCAACAGCGCACCAGCAGCGCGGCCTTCAAGGACTACCTTTATGTGCCCTCGGTGATCATGCTGTGGATGTTCCCGGTGATGATCATGATCGCGGCCTATTTCTTCTTCCGCGGGCACGACCTGCCGGGCGGGGGCTTTGCCGCGGGCGTGACGATGGCCATCGCCTTTCTGCTGCAATACATCGCCACCAATGTCCGCTGGGTCGAGGCCCGCATCACCGTGCTGCCGATCCGCTGGATGGGTTTCGGCCTGCTGATGGCGGGCGGCACGGGGATGGCGGCATGGGTCTTTGGCTATCCGTTCCTGACGGCCTATGCGCAATATATCAACATCCCGCTGATCGGTGATGTTCCGGCCGCCTCGGCGCTGGCCTTTGACCTCGGGGTCTTTGCGCTGGTCATGGGCGCGACCGTGCTGATGCTGATCGCCATCGCCCACCAGTCGCTGCGCGCCGCCCGTCTGCGCGAACAGGAAGAGGAAGAGGCCAAGGCCAAGGCCGAAGCAGCCGAAGGGGAGGCCGCCTGATGGAATTTGTCCTGTCCGCCGCGATCGGGATCATGTCGGCTTCGGGGATCTGGCTGCTGCTGCGTCCGCGCACCTTTCAGGTGATCATCGGGCTGTGCCTTCTGTCCTATGCGGTCAACCTGTTCATCTTTTCGATGGGACGGCTGCGCCCGGGCGCGCCGCCGATCATCCCCAAGGGCGGCTTTGTCGATGCCGCCGCCTATACCGACCCCTTGCCGCAGGCGCTGGTGCTGACCGCCATCGTCATCAGCTTTGCCACCACGGCGCTGTTTCTGGTGGTGATGATCGCCTCTCGCGGGACGACCGGCACCGACCATGTTGACGGGCAGGAGCGCGAAAGATGAACGAGATGAACGCGCATCTGATCATCGCGCCGATCCTGATCCCTTTCATCGCCGGGGCGGTGATGCTGCTGTATGATGATCGGCAGCGGAAGGCCAAAATGTGGCTCAGCCTGCTGTCGGCGGCGGCGCTGCTGGTCGTTTCGATCCAGCTGCTGGACCGGGCCAAGGATGCCGGGCTGTCTGATACCGGCGCGATGGGCTTTTATCTGCTGGGCGACTGGATGGCGCCCTGGGGGATCGTGCTGGTCATCGACCGGCTGGCGGCGGTGATGTTGCTGCTGACGGCGCTGCTGGCGATTCCGGCGCTGATCTATGCCACCGCCGGATGGCAGCGGCAGGGACAGCATTTCCATTCGCTGTTCCAGTTCCTGCTGATGGGGCTGAACGGGGCCTTCCTGACCGGCGACCTGTTCAACCTGTTCGTGTTCTTCGAGGTTCTGCTGGCGGCGTCCTATGGCCTGCTGCTGCATGGCTCGGGGCAGTTGCGCATCCGCGCGGGGCTGCATTACATCGCCATCAACCTGACCGGATCGCTGCTGTTCCTGCTGGGCGTCAGCCTGATCTATGGCGTCACCGGCACGCTGAACATGGCGCATCTGGCCAATCTGGTCTCATCCATCCCCGAGGGAGACCGGCCGCTGTTCCATGCCGGTGTCGCGCTGCTGAGCGTGGCCTTCCTGATCAAGGGCGGCAGCTGGCCGCTGTCCTTCTGGCTGCCCACCACCTACATGGCCGCCGCCGCGCCGGTGGGGGCGATGTTCGCGATCATGACCAAGGTCGGGGTCTATGTGATCCTGCGGCTGTCGATGCTGCTGTTTGGCGAGGGCGCCGGCCCCTCGGCCGGGTTCGGGGCGGAACTGCTGATCTTCAGCGGCATGGCGACGATCCTGTTCGGCATGGTCGGTGTGCTGTCCAATCAGGGCCTTGGACGGATGGCGGCCTTTCTGGTGCTGATCTCGTCGGGCACCGTGCTGGGCATCACCGGCTTTGCGCAGGCGGGCGGCGGGCAGGCGATGCTGGCGGGGGCGCTGTATTACATGGTCGGCTCGACCCTTGCGACCGGTGCGCTGTTCCTGCTGATCGAACCGATGAGCCGAGAGGACGGCGGCATCGCCGCGATGCTGGCGCTGACCGCCGACGCCTATGGCATGGAAGAGCCCGATCTGGACGACCCCGAAGAGCCCGGCTTTGCCATACCCGGTTCGATGACGGTTCTGGGCATCGGTTTCGTCTTTTGCGTGCTGGTGCTGTCGGGCACGCCGCCGCTGGCCGGGTTCATCGGCAAGGTGGCGATGATTTCGGCGCTGCTGGATGCGACCAACCTGCCGCCGAATCTGGCATGGGCCTTTGCCGGGCTGCTGATCGTGTCGGGCTTTGCCACGCTGATCGGGCTGGCGCGGATCGGGATCCAGTCCTTCTGGGCCTCGGACGGGATGGCGCCGCGCGTTCCCGCGCAAGAGGTCGGGCCGGTCATCGCGCTGATGGCGATGGTTCTGCTGCTCAGCGTCAAGGCGCAGGACAGCCTGCGCTATATGGAGGAAACCGCCTCGGCGCTGAACATGCCGCGATCCTATGCCTATGGCGTCTTTTCCGCACCGCGCGCGGGCGAGGCCCCCGACAATACCGCCGTGGCCGATGTCGAGGAGGTCGGCGGCGATAATGGCGCGGCTCAGGCAGGGGAGGTCAGCGAATGAGCCGGTTGATCCCCTATCCGCTGGTCTCGTTCATGCTGCTGCTGATGTGGCTGCTGCTGACCCGCTTTTCGCTGGGGCATGTGGTTCTGGGCGGCGGGCTGGCGGTGCTGGCGGGCTGGGCGATGGCCGCGCTGCAACCGGTGCCGCTGCGTCTGCGCCGCTGGACCATGATCGTGCGGCTGTTCTTTGTGGTGGGCTGGGACATCATCCGTTCCAACATCGCGGTGGCGGGGCTGATCCTGACCAATGGCCGCCACGGCAAGCGGACCTCGGGCTTTGTCCTGATCGAGCTGGAACTGCGCAATCCCAACGGGCTGGCGGTGCTGGCCTGTATCGTGACCGCGACGCCGGGCACCGCATGGCTGGATTACGATTCCGAACGGAACATGCTGATCCTGCATGTCTTCGATCTGCTGGACGAGGAAGAGTGGCGGCAGATCATCCGCGACCGCTATGAATCGATGCTGATGGAG
This sequence comes from Paracoccus alcaliphilus, assembly GCF_028553725.1. Classification (NCBI taxonomy): domain Bacteria; kingdom Pseudomonadati; phylum Pseudomonadota; class Alphaproteobacteria; order Rhodobacterales; family Paracoccaceae; genus Paracoccus; species Paracoccus alcaliphilus. Next base: position 122,661 of record NZ_CP067124.1, on the reverse strand, counting down.
ATTTTTGAATGAGCAGCGCGCTGATCATGAATATCGCATTGGGTTACGCCCAGATTGCGCTGGGTCTGGCGGCTGTTCTGGCGGGGCTGCGGCTGCTGCGGGGACCGCGCGCGCAGGATCGGGTTCTGGCGCTGGATACGCTTTATGCGACGGCGATGCTGATGTTCGTGGTCACCGGGATGCGGCTTGGCTCGATGTTCTTCTTCGAGGCGGCGATGGTCATCGGCGTCATGGGCTTTGTCGCCACCGTGGCGATGGCGAAATTCCTGTTCCGGGGCGAGGTGATCGAATGAACGCGCTGGACGGCATCCCGATCTGGCTGGCGATCCTGATCGCGTTTTTCGTGGTTCTGGGCAGCACGCTGGTGATGCTGGGCGCGCTGGGTTTCGCGCGGCTGAGCAATTTCTATGACCGCCTGCATGCGCCGACGCTTGGCACCAGCTGGGGCACGGCGGGGATCATCATCGCCTCGATGCTGCTGGCCAGCTGGCTGGAGGACCGGATCGTCATTCACGAACTGATCATCGGCACCTTCATCATGCTGACGACGCCGGTCACGCTGATTCTGCTGGGCCGCGCGGCGCTGCATCGCGACCGGTCCGAAAACTCGCCTCTGCTGCCCGAGAACGTGCTGACGGCGCGTCGTCAGGGCAAACTGCAAGAGGTTGACGACGCCGGAGAGCCCGAGATGAAGCTGCCCGCCGGGGAAGAGGCGCAGGCCGAAAGCGCCGAGATCCGGCGCGAACATGACTCAGCCGGAAAGACGCCGTCAGAACGGAAATGAGAAAGGGGCGCCGCAGGGCGCCCCTTTCATTTGCCGGACTGGTCCGCCTATTGCGTGATGAATTCGCGCACGAAGGGCGTGGCCGGGGTGGCGCGGATGTCCTGCGGGCGTCCGATCTGCTCGATCCGGCCCATCGACATGACCACGACCAGATCGGCCAGTTCCATCGCCTCGTCCTGATCGTGGGTCACGAAAACCGTGGTCAGCCCGGTCTCATCATGGATGTCGCGCAGCCCTTGCCGCAATTCCTTGCGGACCTTGGCATCCAGCGCGCCGAAGGGTTCGTCCAGCAACAGCATCCGCGGTTCGATCGCCAGCGCCCGGGCCAGAGCCACCCGCTGACGCTGGCCGCCCGACAGCTGCGTGGGATAGCGCGTGCCGATATCGGGCAGCTGGATCAGCGCCAGCAGCTTGTTGACGCGCCGCGCGATTTCGGCCCGTGGCGGGCGGGTGGCGCGGGGCCGCGCCCTCAGCCCATAGGCGATGTTTTCAAACACCGTCATATGCCGGAACAGCGCATAGGACTGGAACACGAAGCCCGCGCGGCGTTCCTGCACGCTCATGCCCGTGGCGTCCTGACCGTTGAACAGCACCCGGCCCGAACTGGGATATTCCAGCCCGCCAAGGATGCGCAGCAGCGTTGTCTTGCCCGAGCCCGACGGACCCAGCAACGCCACCAGCGCGCCCGAAGGGATCGCCAGCGAGACCGGATGCAGCGCGGCGGTCGTGCCGAAGGTCTTGGCGATTTCGTCGATGTCTATATGCATTCGCACCTCCTGTCGGTGACGGATTTCAGTGTCGGTTGGTGGCGGCGATCTGGCCTGCCTGATGACGTTCCAGCACGGTTTTCAGCAGCAGGGTCAGCAGCGCCAGCAGGGTCAGCACCGCCGCCAGCGAGAAGGCGGCGACCGACAGATATTCGTTGTAAAGCATCTCGATGGTGATCGGCATGGTCGCGGTCTGGCCACGGATCTTGCCCGAGACCACGGCGACCGCCCCGAATTCACCCATTGCGCGCGCGTTGCACAGCAAGACGCCGTACAGCAGCGCCCAACGGATATTGGGCAGGGTCACGGTCAGAAAGGTCCGCCGGCCCGAGGCGCCAAGGGTCAGGGCGGCCTCTTCCTCGGCGCGGCCCTGTTCGATCATCACCGGGATCAGTTCCCGGGCGACGAAGGGAAAGGTGACGAAGACCGTGGCCAGAACGATGCCGGGCAGGGCAAAGACGATCGGCCAGCCATTCGCGACCAGCACCCCGCCGATGGCGGAATTGGCGCCGAACAGCAGCACGATGCACAGGCCGGCCACCACCGGACTGACCGAAAAGGGCAGGTCGATCAGCGTGATCAGGAAGGCCTTGCCGCGAAAGTCGAACTTGGTGATGAACCATGCCGCCGCGATGCCGAAGGCCGCGTTCAGCGGCACCGAGATCGCGGCGATGGTCAGCGTCAGCCGGATCGCCGCCTGCGCGTCGGAATTGCCCAGACTGGCGACGGCCGCGCCCCAGCCGCGCGCCAGGGCCTCGGCAAAGACCGCGATCAGCGGGGCAAAGACCAGCAGGACCAGCCCGCCCGCGCCCAGCCCGATCAGCAGACGGCGGGCCAGCGGGGTTTCCTCGGTGGCGGCGCGGAAGGGGATATGGGCGGTGGTATCAGACATGACCGATTCTCCGACGGCTCCAGATCTGGATCAGGTTGATCGCCAGCAGCATGGCGAAGGAAATCACCAGCATGGCGATGCCGATTGCGGCGGCGGCGTCATAGTTGAATTCCTCAAGCTGGATCACGATCAGCAGCGGTGCGATCTCGGTCAGCATCGGGATGTTGCCCGCGATGAAGATGACCGAGCCGTATTCCCCAACCGCCCGCGCCAGCGCCAGCGCAAAGCCGGTCAGCGCGGCGGGCGACAGCATCGGCAGGATCACCCGGCGGATGGTGTAAAGCCGACCGGCGCCAAGCGTGGCCGAGGCTTCCTCGACCTCGCGTTCGATCTCTTCGATCACCGGCTGGACGGTGCGCGCCACGAAGGGCAGCCCGACAAAGACCAGCGCGATGAAGATACCGATCTGGGTATAGGCGATCTTGCCGCTGAACTGCGCGCCGAAGGGGCCGAAGACGGCATTGCCGATGGGTGCGATCCAGTCACGCGCAAACCCGCCCAGTACGCCGTTGGGCGCATAAAGCGCGGTCAGGGCGATACCTGCGACGGCGGTGGGCAGCGCGAAAGGCAGATCGACGGCGGCATCCAGAAACCGGCGACCGGGAAAGCGATAGCGCACCAGCACCCATGCCAGCAGAACCCCGAAGATCAGGTTGAAGATCGCCGCGAACAGCGACAGCCGGAAGGACAGGTAAAGCGCCGCCCAGACGCGGGGACGGTTCACCGTGGCCCAGATGTTGGACAGGCCGAAATTGGCGCCCTGCCACAGCAGGGCACCGATCGGCAGCAGCACAACCAGCGACAGCATGGTCAGGGTGATCCCCGCCGACAGGCCAAGGCCCGGCATCGGGGATCGGTGGATCAGCGGTTGGCGCGTGCGCGTGTTCACGGCTGGCCTCACTGCGGGACGTAGATCTGGTCGAAGATGCCGCCGTCACCGAAATGTTCGTCCTGAACCTGCTTCCAGCCGCCGAAATGCTCGATATCGACCAGCTCGACCTCGGGGAAGCGTTCGACATCCTCGGGCGCGGCGGCCGACGTGTCCCAGGCGCGATAGAAGTGCTTGAAGGCCAGCGCCTGTGCCTCGGGCGAATACAGATAGTCCAGATACTCGTTCGCCAGTTCGCGCTGCGCATCGTCGGCGATATTGCTCTCGACCAGCGCGACCGGCGGTTCGGCCAGCACCGAGACCGAGGGCACGATGATGTCAAACTGATCCTCGCCCAGCTCCTTCAGTGCCAGATAGGCTTCGTTCTCCCATGCCAGCAGCACGTCACCGATGCCCCGCTGCGCGAAGGTCGTGGTCGAGCCGCGCGCACCGCTGTCCAGCACCGGGACGTTCTTGAACAGCTGGCCGACGAATTCCTGCGGCTCTTGCCCGTTCTTTTCGGCCCATGCCCATGCGGCCAGATAGTTCCAGCGCGCCCCGCCGCTGGTCTTGGGATTGGGGGTGATGACCTGCACGCCCTCGGCGATCAGATCGCCCCAGTCGGTGATGTCCCTCGGGTTTCCTTCACGCACCAGAAACACGATGGTCGAGGTATAGGGGCTGGAGTTGTGCGGCAGTTTCGACTGCCAGTCCTCGGGCAGCTTGCCGGCTTCGGCGATGCGGTCGATATCCGAGGCCAGCGCCAGCGTCACCACCTGTGCGTTCAGCCCGTCGATGACCGAGCGTGCCTGAGCGCCCGACCCACCATGCGAGGTCTCGATGCTGGCGCGGTCCTTGCCAAGGCTTTCCCAATGGGCCGCGAAGGCCGCGTTGTATTCGCGATAGAACTCGCGCGTCGGGTCATAGCTGACATTCAGCAGGCTTTGTGCCTGCGCCTGCGGGGCCATCGCGGTGAAGGCCAGAGCCAGCGCCGCAGCCGCTGTTTTCAGCGAACGGGCGACGGGCCAGCCGGTCAGCAGGCTGAACCCGGTCGAAATGGTGATACGGCCATCGCCCTCGTCAGTGATCTTGTCACCCTGGGCTGTGATGCGGTCCGAAATCCTGATCGTGGTGATCATCGCGGTCTTCCTTCAGGCAGCGACCCGACAGCGGGCCATTACCCCCTAATCACGACAGATGAACTGTAGATTTGCAACAGCATATACGAAGCGAAATCTGCCGCTGAAAGAGAATAAAATTCCCTCGCGCGGGGCGTGTGCAGCTACACAATATCTGTTGAAAAGACCTGCGAAATCAGGCGGATCGCCGCCTCAAGCGGCCGGTTTCGAGGTCGCCAGCAGCACGTCGCCCGCAGGCGCGCCCCCCAGCATATCGGCCAAAGTCAGTGATTCGATGATCAGCAGATAGGACCAGAAAACCTCGGCAAAGACGCGGCGCAGACGGCAGCTTGCCTCGTCCGTGCAATCGTCGCAGCGTTGATAGGCCTTGCGCGACAGGCAGGGCAGGGGGGCGATGGGGCCGTCGATCAGGCGCAACAGTTCCGGGATGGAAATCTGCGCCGGGTCCTTGATCAGCGCATAGCCGCCCGCCCGTCCGCGGGTCGAGGCGATGATGCCCGCATTGCGGATTTCCAGCAGGATATGTTCCAGAAACCGCTTCGGCGCACCGGACCTTTTGGCGATTTCCTCGATCCGCATGGATTTGCCGGTCGCGACACGCTCATCGCCCAGCACCATCAGCGCCTTGAGCGCGTATTTCATCTTTTGCGTGATCATGGCCCAACTTAGCAACAGCCCCGCGCGTGGGCAAGGAATGTTGCGTGATCGAGTCGTGTATTTCCGCCGGACTGGCCGGATTGTGACCCGGCTTCAACAGGTAGGTGCCATGATGGCGGGTGCGGATGGGCTTGCGCATCGCTGCGTGATCGCTAGCTTGCGCTCCGAAACGAACGAGGGAACGACGATGAAGCGTGTGAAACTGGGCGGCAGCGATGTCGAGGTCAGCGAAATCTGTCTGGGCACCATGACCTATGGAAACCAGACCGATCAGGCCGATGCACATGCCCAGATGGATCGCGCGCTGGAAACTGGCATCACCTTCATGGACTGCGCGGAAATGTATCCGGTGAACCCGGTGACGGCGGAATCGGCGGGCCGGTCAGAGGAATTCATCGGCAGCTGGCTGGCCCGCACCGGCCATCGTGACCGGGTGGAACTGGCGACCAAGATCACCGGCCCGGGGCAGGTGCTGCGCGACGGCAAGCCCTTTGACGGCAAGGCGGTGACGCAGGCCATCGAGGATTCGCTGCGCCGCCTCTGCACCGACCGGATCGACCTTTACCAGATGCACTGGCCGGTGCGCGGCACCTATGCCTTCCGGCGCAACTGGGATTATGACCCCTCGGGTCAGGACCGCCAGCAGACGCTGGATCACATGGCCGACGTGCTGGGCGCGCTGGAGGCCGCGCGCAAGGCGGGCAAGATCCGGGCGGTGGGGCTGTCGAACGATACCGCATGGGGGCTGACCCGCTGGATCGACGTGGCGGAGCGCATGGGCGCGCCGCGCATGGCGGCGATCCAGAACGAATATTCGCTGGTGCATCGCCTCTATGACACCGATCTGGCCGAGGCCGCGGTGAACGAGGACGTGACGCTGCTGTCCTATTCGCCGCTGGCGGCGGGGATGCTGACCGGCAAATACAGCGGCGGGGCCATGCCCGAAGGCAGCCGCGCGGCGGTCGATGTCGCACATGGCGGGCAGGGCAATCTGGGCGGGCGCAAGACCCCGCGCGGGATCGAGGCTGTGGAGGCCTATATCGACCTGGCCCGCGAACATGGCTGGGACATCGTCCATCTGGCCATCGGCTGGCAGTTGACCCGGCCCTTCAAGGTGGTGCCGATCATCGGCGCGACCTCGTTGCAGCAGCTGGAGCATCTGATCGCGGGGCTGGGCCGGGTGCCCGACGATGCGCTGTGCGAGGCCATCGGCCAGATGCACCGGCAATACGCGCTGCCCTATTGATGAAACCTTTGCGGTTCTTATCTGTTTGACATCAAGAACAACCTTGGGGGCCGGGGATGGCGGGCGATCCGTATGCAGATCTGGGTGTGGGCAAGTCGGCGACCGAGGCCGAGATCAAGAAGGCCTATCGCCGGATCGCCAAGACCGATCACCCCGACCTGAACCCCGATCCGGCCGCGGCCGAGCGGTTCAAGGCCGCCTCCGCCGCCTATGAGCTGCTGAAGGATCCCGAACAGCGTCGCCGCTTTGACGCCGGAGAGATCGACGCGCAGGGGCAGGAAAAGCCTCAGCGCCGCTATTATCGCGAACATGCCGAGGCGGCGGGCAGCCCCTATTCTCGCGGCTATGGGTTCGATTCCGATCCCGATCTGTCGGATGTTTTCTCGGATCTGTTCGGGCGTCGTGCGGGTGGTTTCGCCGGGGGATTCGGTGGCCAGCAGCGCAATTTCGCCATGCGCGGGCAGGATTACCGTTTCGCGCTGGAGGTTGATTTCCTGACCGCCGCGCGGGGCGGCAAGACCCGCATCACCCTGCCCGAAGGCGGTGATCTGGAAGTGACAATCCCCAAGGGTGTCCGCGACGGCCAGACCATCCGGCTGAAGGGCAAGGGCGGGCCTGGCACCGGCTCGGGCGGGCCGGGGGATGCCTATCTGGCGATCTCGGTCGCGCCGCATCCCGATTTCCGGCGCGAGGGCGACGATATCCTGCTGACCCTGCCGATCGGTCTGGACGAGGCGGTTCTTGGTGCAAGGGTCGCCGCGCCGACCATCGACGGGCCGGTCAACCTGACGATCCCGAAAGGGGCCAGTTCGGGGCAGAAGCTGCGTCTGCGCGGGCGCGGGGTGAATGGCGGCGATCAGCAGATCGAGCTGAAGATCGTGATGCCGCCGAAGGTCGATGACGAACTGGCCCGGTTCTTCGAGGAATGGCGCAAGCAACATGCCTATGACCCGCGCGCAAAGCCGAAGCCGGGGGGATGAGCGATGAGCCGACGCTATTCCGAAGCCGATATCCTTGCGCTTGTCGATGAACTGACCACACCGCGTCTGGGCGCCTTCGTGCAGGCGCGGATCGTGTCGCCGGTCGCCACGCCCGAGGGGCCGGTCTATCGCGAGGCCGATCTGGCGCGGCTGCAATTGCTGTGCGATCTGAGCGATTGCTATGAATTGCAGGATGACGCGCTGGAGATGGTGATGTCGCTGATCGACCAGTTGAACACGATGCGCGGGGATATGCGGGCGCTGTTGGGTGCGGTGGCCTCGGAACCAGACGAGGTGCGCGACCGCCTTGGCCGCACCCTGCGCCAGATCCGCATCCGCAGGGATTAGCCGCGCCGTTTCCGTTTGCTGATGCGTGGGGCGCGGGCGGGCAGCTCGTCCATGATCGCCTGCCGCCGAGCGGCGGTCAGGCTGCCCCAGGCGATGATCTCGTCCATCGTGCGATAGCAACCGGCGCAGATGCCTTCGCGGGGATGCATCACGCAGATATTGGTGCAGGGGCTGAGAGGAGTGGCGCGGCTGTCGGTCATGGATGGCCCGGTGAATTGTTGCGCCATGTTGCCCCGACCGGGTGCCGGACGGCAAGGGTGGATCGGAAAAGGGGGGGGCGGAACGGGCAAAGCCCGTCCCGGACGCTGCCGCTTGGCCGGGCGCGCTGCGCGCGGGCGGTGTCAGGCCGCGGATGGTGGCAGATGCCGCAGACGGTCCAGCGCGCCTTGCAGGATATAACCGGCGGCGACCTGATCGATCACCTCGGCGCGGCGCTTGCGCGATGTATCGGCCTCGAGCAGCGCGCGTTCGGCGGCGACGGTGGACAGCCGTTCATCCCAGAAACCGATGGGCAGCTCGGTCAGCCGTGACAGGTTGCGGGCGAAGGCGCGGGTGGATTGGGCGCGCGGGCCTTCGCTGCCGTCCATGTTGCGCGGCAGGCCAAGGATCAGCCCGGTCAGCCCGCGTTCAGCGGCGATGGCCAACAGATCGGCGGCGTCCAGCGTGAACTTGCGCCGCCGGATGGTGGTGATGGGAGAGGCCACCTGCCGCATCCCGTCGCTGACCGCCACGCCGATGGTCTTGGTGCCCAGATCCAGCCCGGCCAGCGCGCCCAGAGGCGGCAGTGCGGCGGCGAATTCCGCGATATCGTCGAAGGTCATTGCGCCACCCCGGCCTGTTCGGCGCCCTCGCGCACCGTCGCCAGCGCCTCGGGCGAGGCGGCGAAGCGTTCCTGCGCCTCGGCCCAGATCAGCGCGGCGCGGTCCTGCTGGCCGATCACCGCCAGAGACGAGATCAGCCGCCCCCATTCCTCGGGGCTGCCGCCCTGTTCGGCCAGCCGCGTTTCCAGCTGGGCCACCATGCCTTCGACCATCTGCTGGCGTTCCTCGTCGGTCATGTCCCCGGCGGCGGCGATGGCATCGGCATCGGGGCCCGGACCAGTGCGGGGCGTCGGCGGCTGATAATCGGGCACCCCGGCCAGCCATGCCAGATCGCCGATATTGTTGCGGATCGAGGCGATCCACGGCGCGGTTTCCGGCCCTTCCTCCAGCAGCCGGCGCCAGATCGGAAAGGCGCGGTCGGGGCGGCCGGTCTGGATCTGCAACACGCCCAGCAGATAGCGCCCCTGCGGATTGTCGGGCTGGATCTGCAAGGCGTGGGCCAGATGCTGTTCGGCTTCGGCCGAGATCATGCCGCCCGCGGCTTCGGTCATCAGCGTGGCAAGGCGGATCAGATCGTCGGCATCGGGCTGTTCGCCCTGCAATGCGACCAGCCGCGCCTGCGCGTCGCGCGCGGCCTCCGGATTGCCCAGCCGCATCTCGTGCGTGGCCAGCAGTGCCAGACCCTGCGGATCATCGGGATTGCGGGCCACGGCCTCGCGCAGCTGTGCGATCAGAGTCTGATAGGTCTCATCCGGTTCGGGGGGCGCCTGACGCGCGGGGGCCTGCGCCTCGGCCTCGGCCTGACTGGGGCGGTTGGCATAGATCGCCTGCGCCTCGGCAAAGCGCCCGGCCAGCGGCTGATCCGGCATCCGGGGCGTGCCTTCGCGCAGATAGAGCGCCACCGCACCCGCCAGCACCGCCACCAGCACCACCACCGCGCCGATGGTCGCACCCGGCCCGGCAGAGCCGCCGGCATCGGCCAGACGGCGGTCGGCCTCCAGCACCTTGCGGCCGATCTCGGTGCGCAGGCGGGCGGCCTCTTCGCTGTTGATCACGCCGCGTTCAAGGTCGCGCTCGACCTCGCGCAGCTGATCGCGATAGACACGCAGATCATAGGCGGCCACCGGCTGGGCCTCGCGGCGTCTGCGCAGAAACGGCATCAGCACCGAGATGGTCACGACCGCAATCAGCGCCGCGCAAAGAATCCAGAACATCATTTCCCCCTTGCCTGGGCCACAGTCCTAGTGCGGAATCGGGCAGACCGAAAGCGCAACCATGCCGCAGGCGCCGCGCATCCGACGCAGGTCTGAAGGGATGGCGCATTTTGCCGTGATCTGCCGCACGAACCCCTTGAGCGCGGCAGGCCATCCCGGCATGCTGGCTGCAACACCGACAAGGGGCCATCAGGGGGACAGCATGCCGACCGCCACATCTTCCCGCCGCTATTCGATCTTTGCCATCGCGCGAGAGGCGCTGCGCCAGCATTCCGGCTGGACGCGCGCATGGACCAGTCCCGAACCGCGAGAGCGTTACAAGGTGGTGATCGTCGGCGCGGGTGGGCACGGGCTGGCCACGGCCTATTATCTGGGCAAGAACTTCGGCATCACCGATATCGCGGTGATCGAAAAGGGCTGGCTGGGCGGCGGCAATACCGGGCGAAATACGACCATCATCCGCTCGAACTATCTTCAGGACCCGTCGGCGGCGATTTATGACAAGGCGCTGAAACTTTATGAAAACCTGTCGCAGGATCTGAATTACAACGTGATGTTCAGCCCGCGCGGGCTGATCATGCTGGCGCAGACGGAACATGAGATCCGGGGGTACAAGCGCACCGCAATCGCCAACAACCTGCAAGGCGTCGCGACCGAATGGATCGGGCCGCAGCGGCTGAAGCAACTGGTGCCGATCATCAATCTGGACGGGCCGCGCTATCCGGTGTTGGGCGGGCTTTATCAGCCGCGCGGCGGCACGGCGCGGCATGACGCGGTGGCCTGGGGCTATGCCCGGGCGTGCAGCGACATGGGCATGCATATCATCCAGAACTGCGAGGTGACGGGGATCGAGACCGAAGCCGGGCAGGTCCGCGCCGTCAATACCAGCAAGGGCCGCATCGGCTGCGAGAAGCTGGCGCTGGTGGTGGCCGGTCATTCCAGCCAACTGGCGGAAATGGCGGGCTTCCGTCTGCCGATCGAAAGCGTCGCCTTGCAGGCGCTGGTCAGCGAACCGATCAAGCCCTGCATGGATGTGGTGGTGATGGCCAATACCGTCCACGGCTATCTGTCGCAGTCCGACAAGGGCGAAATGGTGATCGGCGGCGGCACCGACGGCTTCAACAACTTCACCCAGCGCGGGTCGTGGCACCATGTCGAGGAAACCGTCCGCGCGCTGGTGGAAACCTTTCCGATGATTTCTCGCCTCAAGATGCTGCGGCAATGGGGCGGCATCGTGGACATGACCGGGGACCGCTCTCCCATCCTGTCGGCGACGCCGGTTGGTAACATCTTCGTCAACTGCGGCTGGGGAACGGGCGGGTTCAAGGCCATTCCGGGGTCGGGCTGGGCGATGGCGGAACTGGTGGCCAATGGCGCTCCGGGCGCGCTGGCAGCGGATTTCGGGCTGAATCGCTTCCGCGAGGGGCGCTTCATCGACGAGTCCGTGGCCGCCGGTGTGGCGCATTAGGCATGAGTTCGCCGATGCTTATCCGATTTGGAACCCGCGCCGCATCCCAGCCATTGGCTTCATGTCGAAACCCCGAGCGAAAGGGACGAACATGGACAATAACCGACTCTACCTTATCATTGGCGCGGTGGTCGTCGTCGTGGCGCTGCTGTTCTTCTTCATGGGCGGCGGAGACGATGCGGCGACGGATGCAACCGTGGATGCCCCTCCGGCCATCGACGCGCCGGCAGATCCCGCAGCTGACCCGCTGGCCGATCCCGCAGCCGACCCGATGGCGGAACCCGCCGATGATCCGGCCGCTGGCACCGAGGTTCCGGCCAACTGATCCCATTCCCCTCGCGGCGCGAAGTATTGCTTCGTCCCTGGCGCATCGCGCCGCCGCGAACAGTTCTGATGTCGCAGTCATGCGGTCCGCGCCCCGGCGCGCGGGCCGCTTTTTGCCGTGCGGATGCCCCGTTTCACGATCACGCTTCAAGGACCTGCCCCCATGCTGACCCTGACCTGCCCCTATTGCGGCGTCAAAGCCGAGGAAACCGAGTTGCAGCCGGGCGGCGAGGCGCATTTGAAGCGTATCGGCCCAAAGGGATCGGATCAGGAATTCGAGGATTACCTGTTCGCCCGCAAGAACCCCAAAGGCGTGCATTTCGAACGCTGGCGTCACGCCTATGGCTGCGGCAAGTGGTTTCTGGCCGCCCGCGACACCGCCACATTGCAGGTCTTCGGCACCTACAAGGCGCAGCACCCGAACCCGCCCGACGAGATCGTCGCCGCCGTCAAGGCCGCCCGCCCCGACTGGAACCCTGACTGGAAGCAAGCAGAATGAGTGAGACCCGCCCCTTCCGGCTGCCTCAGGGTGGCCGCCTGATCGACCGCGCATGGCAACTGCCCTTCCGTTTCGATGGCCGTCATCTGCGCGGCGTGATCGGCGACACCATCGCCTCGGCCCTCTTGGCCAACGGCCAGATGCTGATGGGCCGCAGCTTCAAATACCACCGCCCGCGCGGCCCCATCGCCTCGGGGGCCGAGGAACCCAACGCGTTGTTCGGGTTGGGGCAGGGCGGCCGGTTCGAGCCGAACCAGCGCGCCACCACCACGCCCCTGGTGTCGGGCATGATCCTGCGCAGGCAGAACTGCTGGCCCTCGCTGGAGGCCGATCTGATGGCGGTGAACAACTGGCTGTCGCCACTGCTGCCGGCGGGCTTCTATTACAAGACCTTCATCCATCCGCGCCCCTTCTGGAAACACCTGTTCGAGCCGATCATCCGCCGCAGCGCCGGTCTGGGCCGGGCGCCGAAGGACCGCGACCCCGACCGTTATGAGCAGGCCTATGCCCATGCCGATCTGGTGGTGGTGGGCGGCGGCATTGCCGGGCTGACGGCGGCGCGTGATGCCGCCGACAAGGGTGGCCGGGTGATCGTGCTGGAACAGAACCCGCATTGGGGCGGGCGCACCCCGGTCGATCACGAAGGCGGGCAGGGGGTCATCGACGCGCTGCTGGACGATCTGCGCGGGCGCGACAACGTCACGCTGCGCCGCAATACGATGGCAACCGGGCTTTACGATCACGGCTATCTGCTGGCGCGCGAATCGTTGGCCGATCACGACCCCAATCAGGGCATCCCGCGCCAGCGCCTGTGGCGGATCCGCGCGGGCCATGTGGTGACGGCGACCGGGGCGCTGGAACGCCCGCTGTCATTTGCCTGCAATGACGTGCCGGGGGTGATGCTGGCCTCGGCCATGCGCGATTTCATCGTCGATTACGGCGTCGCGCCCGGTCAGCGGATCGTGGTCGTGACCAATAACGACGACGCCTATCGCAGCGCGCTGGTGGCGCTGGATGCCGGGCTGGAGGTGGTGGCGGTGATCGATGCCCGCCCTCAGGCCACGGGCCCGCTGCCCGATGCCCTGCGCGAAAGGGGCACCCCGGTCATCACCGGATCGGGCATCGCAAGGGTTCGCGGCACGCGCCATGTCGAGGGCGTGGCGATCTGCCGGCAGGATGGCGACGGCCATGTGACCGGCGGTTTCGACTGCGATGTGGTCGCCATGTCGGGCGGCTGGTCGCCGGTGGTCCACCTCTACAGCCATTGCGGCGGCAAGCTGATCTGGGACGAGGGCCCGGCGATGTTCCGCCCCGACCCCGAACGCCCGCCTCTGGGCGCGGACGGGCAGGGTATGGCCAGCGCCACCGGCGCCGCCAATGGCGATCTGCGCTGCGCGGGCGAACTGGAGCGTGACGAGGGCGCGACCATGCCGGTCTGGGTCATGCCGCAAAACGCCAGCTATAAGGCGCGCTCGAAGATGTGGCTGGATTTCCAGAATGACGTGAAGGTCAGCGATGTCGAGCTGGCCGCGCGCGAAGGCTATGCCAGCGTCGAACATACCAAGCGATATACCACGCTGGGAATGGCGACAGATCAGGGCAAGATCAGCAATATCAACGGACTGGCAATCCTGTCTGACGCGCTGAACCAACCGATCACGCAGACCGGCACCACCACCTTCCGCCCGCCCTATACGCCGCTGACCCTTGCCGCCATCGCCGCCGAGGCGCGTGACGACACCTTCATGCCCCTGCGCAAGACGCCGATGCACGACTGGCACAGCCGCCACGGCGCCTCGTGGGAGCCGGTGGGCCATTGGCGGCGCCCCTATTGCTATCCGCGCGGCACCGAGGACCGCCAGGCCGCCATCAACCGCGAGATTCTGGCGGTGCGGCGCTCGGTCGGCACGCTGGACGCCTCGACCCTTGGCAAGATCCTGGTCAAGGGGCCGGATGCGGGGCGGTTCCTCGACATGATCTATACCGGCATGATGTCCACGCTGAAGCTGGGTAAATGCCGCTATGGCATCATCTGCAACGAGAACGGCTTTCTGATCGACGATGGCGTGGTGGTGCGCCTGTCCGAGGACAGCTGGCTGTGCCACACCACCACCGGCGGGGCCGAACATATCCACGGACATATGGAGGACTGGCTGCAATGCGAATGGTGGGACTGGCAGGTCTATACCGCCAACCTGACCGAGCAATTCGCGCAAATCGCCATCGCCGGACCCAAGGCCCGCGTGCTGCTGGAACGCCTTGGCGGCGATATCGACCTGTCGCCCGAGGCGCTGCCCTTCATGAGCTTCGCCGAAGGTGAACTGGCCGGCATCCCCGCCCGCATCTTCCGCATCAGCTTCTCGGGCGAACTCAGCTTCGAGGTCGCCGTGCCCGCAGGTCGCGGGCTGGAACTGTGGGAAAAGCTGCATGAGGCCGGGCGCGATCTGGACGTGACCCCCTACGGGACCGAGGCCATGCATGTGATGCGCGCCGAAAAGGGCTTCATCATGATCGGGGACGAGACCGACGGCACGGTGATCCCGCAGGATCTGGGGCTGGGCTGGGCGATCTCGAAGAAAAAGCCCGACTATATCGGCAAACGCGCCCATGCCCGCAGCCATATGACGGACGGGGCGCGCTGGCGGCTGGTGGGGCTGGAAAGCCTTGATGGCAAGGTGCTGCCCGATGGCGCCTATGCGGTGGATGCGGGCGTCAATGCCAATGGTCAGCGGCGGGTGCAAGGGCGGGTCACCTCCAGCTATCACTCGCCCACGCTGGACAGGCCGATCGCGATGGGGCTGGTGCGGCACGGGCCGGAACGGATGGGGCAGGAACTGGAGTTCCCGCTGCCCTCGGGCGAGGTGATGAAGGCACGGATCACCGATCCGGTTTTCCATGACAAGGAAGGGGCGCGGGCAAATGGCTGAGGCTCTGGCACGAATCGCCCGGCAGGACGGGCTGGGCATGATCCTGATCCGCGCGGATCTGACCCGCGCAGGCGACGCCATCGCCGAAGGCACGGGCCTCGCGATTCCCGCCACCACCCGCATCACCACCGATGGCAGCCGCAGCCTTGGCTGGATGTCGCCCGACGAATTGCTGCTGATCCTGCCCGCCACCGAACGCCCCGAGGCATTGGCCGCGCTGGAACAGGCGCTGATGGGCGAACACGCCCTGATCGCGGATGTCTCGGACATGCGCGCGGTCTTCGACGTGACCGGCCCCCATGCGGCGGATGTGATCGCGAAACTGTCGCCAACTGATCTGGCGGCGATCCCGCCGGACGGTCTGCGCCGCTCTCGCGCAGCCCAAACCGCCGTTGCCTTCTGGCATCTGCCAGACGGCTTCCGCATCATCGGCTTCCGCTCGACTGCCGACTACCTTTCCACCGTCCTGAAAAACGCGGCCACCCCCGGCAGCACCCTCGCCCCCCGCTGACCCGGCCCCCATCTCTGGTGTATAAATATCCGCTTGGGGGTTGCCGGTTGGTGCGCCACTCGTTCCAGAACCAGCCGGCGACGGGGCGAAGCACCCCTTTGGCGCGTGCCATCCAAAGCCGGGCGGGAACTGCGGCCCCCCTCTTGCGTTGTGCCCGCGAATGCGGGACTGTGCCCGCGACGCGAGGTTCACCCCTTCAAGAAAGGACAGGAAAATGGCTTTCACGCTTCCCGATCTTCCCTATGCTCATGACGCGCTTGCGGATCTGGGCATGTCGAAAGAGACGCTGGAATTCCACCACGACATCCACCACAAGGCCTATGTCGATAACGGCAACAAGCTGATCGCCGGGACCGAGTGGGAAGGCAAATCGCTGGAAGACATCGTCACCGGCACCTATCAGGCGGGCGCGGTGGCGCAGAACGGCATCTTCAACAATGCCAGCCAGCACTGGAACCACAACCTGTTCTGGGAAGTGATGGGTCCGGGCGCAAAATCCATTCCCGGTGATCTGGAAAAGGCCCTGACCGAAGCCTTCGGTTCGGTTGACAAGTTCAAGGAAGACTTCGCTGCCGCCGGTGCCGGCCAGTTCGGCTCGGGCTGGGCATGGCTGGTCAAGGACAAGGACGGCAGCCTGAAGATCACCAAGACCGAGAACGGCGTGAACCCGCTGTGCTTCGGCCAGACCGCGCTGCTGGGCTGCGACGTGTGGGAACATTCCTATTACATCGACTTCCGCAACAAGCGTCCGGCCTATCTGGACAACTTCCTGAACAAGCTGGTGAACTGGGAAGCCGTCGCCGCGCGTCTCTGACCGCGGGCGACCCCTGACGTGAAGGGCCCGGCCTGTCGCCGGGCCCTTTTCCATTGCCGGCGGGGGTGATCCTTCACATCGTTGCGGGGCGGGCGCTTGGCATTGGCAATCCCCCTCTTCCCAGTATAAACAACCCCGAAGGACAACGAGCGGAAGGCGGCAATGTCGGATCCCAATTACGGCTTCATCGACGAGGTGACCGACGAGTTGCGGCGTGAAAGGCTGTTCGGCCTGTTTCGCCGCTATGGCTGGATTGCGCTGGTCGTGATACTGGGGATCGTTGCCGGTACCATCTGGGTCGAGTATTCGGCGCATCAGCGCAACCTGGCCGCACGTGCCTGGGGCGACGCCATTCTGGCGGCCGAGGACAGCGGCGATCCCGCCGCGATTGTCGCCGTCGATGCGCAGGGCTCGGCCGGGCGGGCGGTTGTCGCGGCCTTGCTGGCTGCCGGACAGTTCGGCGAAAACGACGATCCCGCTGCCGCGGCCGAGGTTCTGCGCGGCGTGATCGCGCAGGGCGGCGATGATCCGGTGCTGACCGATCTGGCGCGGCTGAAACTGGTGATGGTGGCGGGCCCGCAGATGAACCCGTCGGAACGCGACGCGGTGCTGGGCGAATTGTCGCGCACCGGCGCCCCGTTCGAACTGCTGGCACTGGAACAGAAGGCCGTTGCCCTGATCGAGGCCGGACGCGATGATGACGCCATCACGCTGATCCGCCAGATCCAGAAGAAGGACGGGCTGAGCGAAACCTTGCGCCGCCGCCTGTCCGAGATGATGATCACGCTGGGTGCCGAACCCGAGCCGGAAGATACGGCTGCCACCGAGGCCGCGCCTGCCGGTTGACGCGCAGGACAGGATAACGACGAGGGAGAGGCGAGGATGGATGCCACGCTGCGACTGACATTGGCCCTTGCGACAGGGCTTGCCGTATCGGCCTGTGGCAACCGTGATGTCCCATTGCCGGGGGAACGGCTGGACCCGCTGGCGGTCACCTCGCCCGATGGTCCGGCGGTCGAGGGCGCGCCGGGGGTCAGTTCCACCGCGCTGTCGCTGGCCGCGCCGCGCGTGAATGGCGAATGGACCCAGCCCGGCGGCAATGCGGCACATGCGCTTGGCCATGTGGCGCTGGGGGCGGGGACGTCCCGCATCTGGTCCAGTCCCATCGGCCAGCCCGACGGGCGGCGTCACCGCATCACCGCCGATCCGGTGGTGGCGGCCGGGCGTGTCTTCGCCATGGACAGCCGCGCGCGGGTGACGGCAACGGCCCTGTCGGGTGGTACCGCATGGGCCACCGACCTGACCCCCGCAGGAGAGCCGCGCGACAGCGCCTCGGGCGGCGGTCTGGCCTATGAGGGCGGCAGGCTTTACGTCACCACCGGCTTCGGAGAACTGGTGGCGCTGGATGCCACCTCGGGCGGGGTGTTGTGGCGCCAGCGCGTCGATGCCGCGATCACCGGCGCGCCTGCGGTGCAGAACGGCACCGTCTATGTCGTCGCGCGCAACAATGTCGGCTGGGCGATTCGCGCCTCGGACGGACGGGTGCTGTGGCAGGTCGCGGGCAATCCCGCACCTGCGGGCGTGATGGGCGCAGCAGCCCCTGCCGTGGCGGGCGATACGGTCGTGCTGCCCTTCGCCTCGGGCCAGTTGCTGGCGGCGGATACCCAGACCGGCACTACGAATTTCACCTCGCAGGTGGCGGGCAACCGCACCGGACGCGCCATCGCCGTGATCCGCGACATGACCGGCGATCCGGTGATCTCGGGCAACACGCTGTATGGCGGCACCTCGTCGGGCCGGATCGGGTCCTTCGACATGACCAGCGGGATGCAGAACTGGTCGGCGCGTGAAGGCGCCGGCAGTCCTGTCGTGGCGGCGGGCGGATCGGTCTTTGCCGTCAACGATCAGGCGGAACTGATCCGGCTGGATGCCGCGACCGGGGGGGTGATCTGGCGCGTGCCGATGCCCTATTTCACCGATCAGCGCCCGCGCAAGCAGGATCAGGTCCATGTCCATTATGGCCCTGTGCTGGCGGGCGGGCGGCTGTTCGTCGCGTCCAGCGACGGGCTGTTGCGGGTCTTCGATCCGGCGTCTGGCACGCTGGTCGGTCAGGGCCAGATCCCCGGCGGCGCGGCGACCGCGCCTGTGGTGGCGGGCCAGACCCTCTATGTCGTCGGTCGCGACGGCCAGCTGCACGCCTTCAGATGAGCTTTACCCTCGCCATCGTTGGCCGCCCGAATGTCGGTAAATCGACCCTGTTCAACCGTCTGGTGGGCAAGAAGCTGGCGCTGGTCGATGACCAGCCCGGCGTCACCCGCGACCTGCGCGAAGGCGCGGGCCGTCTGGGCGATCTGCGTTTCATCGTCATCGACAGCGCCGGTCTGGAAATGGCCGATGACGACAGCCTTCAGGGCCGGATGCGCCGCCTGACCGAACGCGCGGTCGATGAGGCCGATATCTGCCTGTTCGTGATCGACGCCCGCATCGGCGTGACGGCGGCGGACGAATATTTCGCCGATATCCTGCGCAAGCGCGCGCGACATGTCATCGTCGCCGCCAACAAGGCCGAAGGTCGCGCCGGAGAGGCGGGCGCGATGGAGGCATGGGCGCTGGGACTGGGCGAACCCCTGCGCATTTCGGCGGAACATGGCGAGGGGATGGACGATCTCTACGCCGTGCTGATGCCTCTGGCCGATCAGATAGAGGCCGCGCGTCCCGAACCCATCGCCGCCGAGACCGATATCGACCTGTCCGAAGCCGACGCCGAATCCGGCGAGGGCGAGGAGGACTGGCGCCCCTCGGCTGCGCGGCCGCTGCAACTGGCGGTGATCGGGCGACCCAATGCGGGCAAATCCACCCTGATCAACAAGATCATCGGTCAGGATCGCCTGCTGACCGGCCCCGAGGCCGGGATCACCCGCGATTCGATCAGCGTGACCACCGACTTCATGGGCACGCCGATGCGGATTTTCGACACGGCGGGGATGCGCAAGCGCGCCAAGGTCGTGGACAAGGTGGAAAAACTTTCCGTCGCCGACGGGCTGCGCGCCGTTCGCTTTGCCGAGGTGGTCGTGGTGCTTCTGGATGTCGAAATCCCGTTCGAGCAGCAGGACCTGCGCATCGCCGACTATGCCGAGACCGAAGGCCGTGCCGTCGTTGTCGCCGCCAACAAATGGGATCTGGAAGAGGACAAGCCCCAGAAGCTGAACGAGCTGCGCCAGAATTTCGAGCGCCTGCTGCCGCAGCTGAAGGGCGCGCCGCTGGTCACCGTCTCGGCGCGCACCGGCAAGGGGCTGGACCGTCTGCATGCCGCGGTGCTGAAGGCGCATGAGGTCTGGAACCGCCGCGTCGCGACAGCCAAGCTGAACCGCTGGCTGGAGGCGATGACAGAAAGCCACCCGCCCCCGGCACCGGGCGGACGGCGGATCCGGCTGCGCTATATGACGCAGGTCAAGACCCGTCCCCCCGCCTTCATCGTCAAGGCCACCCATACCGACAAGCTGCCCGACAGCTATCAGCGGTATCTGGTCAACGGGCTCAGGGTGGATTTTGACATGCCCGGTACGCCGATCCGGCTGTTCTTCCGCGATCAGGGGACCGACAATCCCTATCGAGAGAAGGCAAAGAAGATCAACCAGTCCGGCGCACTGTCCAAGCACAAGAACCGGCAGAAACCCAAGGGCAGCTGATCAGCTGGCGGCGCGGACCAGCACCGTGGACAGCGCCGCGATGCCCAGAATGGCGGCCAGCGCGACCATCGGATTGCTGCCCATGGTCGTGGCCGCCACCCCGCAAAAGGCCCAGATCAGCGCCACGGTATAGCTGACGGCGCTGCCGATCCGGCCCTGCAGCAGAATGGCGATCAGCGCGCTTGGCAGGATGGCCAGCGCCGCCGTGTCCGACAGCCGCAGACCGAACAGCGCCGCGATCATCCCGGCCACCACGGCGACGGCGATGCCGGTGGACCAGCCCGCCAGAAACCCGATCGCGGGCCGGTTTACCCCGGCCATCCGCCGCGCTGCCAGCAGCGCCGCGATCATCATCGTCACCGCCAGCCCCGCCCCCAGCACCCGGAACAGGTCCATCACCCAGGGCCAGGCCGCACCGCTCAGCAGTGCAATGACCAGCGCGGGCGTGACCCGCCCATGCCCGCGATAGGGCTCTACCGTGTTGCCGATCGCATCCAGCACCAGCATCAGCCACAGGCTCAGCAGCAGCAGGAACATCACCACATTGTCGGGTTGCAGATACAGCCGCGCCAGATTGAAGGGACCGCCCGCCACCGGCTCGGCCGGAAAGCCCGGGCGCATGACGGGCGCGGGCGCCCCCATCCCCTCGGACGGGGCCGGGCCCGCGAACAGCGCATAGGTCAGGCTGCTGGTGACGAAGCCAGTGGCTGCCAGAACCTGCGCGATGTTCTCTGCCCGTGTCATAGGGGCAAAACGCGACGCGATGCGCGCAGGTTTCGCTCCGGTCCGCCGGATCGCAAGAATGTTTGCTGCTGCCGTCCCGGTCGGGGATCAGGCCAGCACGCCCTCTGCCGTCAGCCGCCCGGCGCCGCCCAGATAGGGCCGCAGCGCCGATGGCAGCAGCACCGACCCATCCGCCTGCTGGCCATTCTCCAGAACCGCGATCAGCGCGCGGCCCACAGCCAGACCCGACCCGTTCAGCGTATGGACGAATTCCGGCCGACCGCCAGTTTCGGGGCGATAGCGCGCATTCATCCGCCGCGCCTGAAAATCGCCGCAATAGCTGACGCTGGAAATCTCGCGATAGCAGTTCTGACCGGGCAGCCAGACCTCCAGATCATGGGTGATGCGGGCGCCGAACCCCATATCGCCGGTGCACAACACGATGGTGCGATAGGGCAGCTCCAGCGCCTCCAGCACGGCCTCGGCGCAGCGGGTCATGCGGGCATGTTCGGCCTCGCCGCTGGCCGCATCGGTGATAGAGACCATCTCGACCTTCTCGAACTGGTGCTGACGCAGCATCCCGGCGGTATCGCGACCGGCGCTGCCCGCTTCGGAGCGGAAGCACTGGCTGTGGGCCACCAGACGACGCGGCAGGCTGGCCTGCTCGACCAACTCGCCATGAACGGTATTGGTCAGCGTCACCTCGGATGTCGGGATCAGCCAATAGCCGTCGCGGGTCTCATAGCTGTCCTCGCCGAATTTCGGCAATTGCCCGGTGCCATACATCATCTCGGGCAGAACCAGCACCGGCGCCCATGTCTCGGTCAGGCCGTGGCTGCCGATATGCAGATCCAGCATGAACTGCGCCAGCCCCCGGTGAATCCGCGCAACCCCGCCCTGCAACATGACGAAACGGCTGCCCGACAGCTTGGCGGCGGTGGCGAAATCCATGCCGGGCCGGACGCCGCCGATTTCGAAATGCTCGACCGGCTGGAAATCGAAGACGCGCGGCGTGCCCCAGCGGCGGATCTCGACATTGTCGGCCTCATCCGCACCATCCGGCACATGGTCCAGAGGCGCGTTCGGGATCTCCATCAGCCGGTCGCGCAACTGCCGGTCCAGATCGCCGGCCTCGGTCTGCATCCGCGCCACATCGGCCTTCTTCTCGGCCACCAGCGCCCGCAACCGCTCGAATTCGGCATCGTCGCCCCGGGCCTTGGCCGCGCCGACCTCCTTGCTGGCCCGGTTCTGCTCGGCCTGCGCGGTCTCGGCCTCGGCAATCCGCGCCCGCCGCGCCGCATCCAGCGCCAGCAGTTCCGAAGACAGCGGCGCGATCCCCCGCCGCGAAAGCGCGGCGTCGAAACCTTCGGGATTGTCGCGAATGGCTCGAATGTCATGCATGGCTGTCACCGTCACTGAAAATGCTCGCGCCTGCCTAGCCCAAGACGCCGCCGGAAAAAAGCCCGCCCATCTTTGGTGCGTAAATATCCCGGGGAGTCGCGCGCAGCGCGGCGGGGCAGAGCCCCTCAGACCGCCGCCAGCAACGCCGCCAGCCGCGGATAGAACCCATCCGCCCCCGGATAGCCCTCGATCCGCCCCACCTCCATCCCCTCGCGCAACAGAATGAATGTCGGCGTCACGAAAGGATGCGAGGCCAGCGCCAGCCCATCCGGCCAGGGCCCGCCCATATCCACCCGCAGCAAGGGCGCCTGCCGCCCCTCGGGTGACGCGGCATAACCCGGTGCGATCTGCCGGTCCCATGCCGCACAATAGACGCAGCCCGGCTTGTCCACCATCAGCAGCCGCAATGGTGTCCTGCCCCAATCCACCACATCCGCATATGCGGGCAACGCCGCCCCGGCCAGCGCCAAAGGCAGCGCCAGCATCACCCGCCGGTGCAGCAATGGCGCGCGCGGCAATGGCAATGACATCCTGATCCACCCTCGTCCGGTCTCTCATCGCAACCTAGGGCGGGGCGCAATCGGCGGCAAGCCGCGCCGCGATGCTTGGCTTTGCGCGCCGGGCGTCCTATCCAGATCACCACCGCGCACAAGGAGGCCCGATGGACGACTTGCTTCAGCCGCTGATCGACGGGCAGCGCCGCGCCCTTTCGCGCGCCATCACGCTGGTCGAATCCACCCGCCCCGATCATCGCATCCGCGCCACCGCCCTGATCGCCGCACTGCCCGACCGTCAGGCGCTGCGGATCGGGCTGTCGGGCACGCCCGGCGTTGGCAAATCCACCTTCATCGAGGCGTTCGGCACCATGCTTACCGAACAGGGGCTGCGGGTGGCGGTGCTGGCGGTCGATCCTTCTTCGGCGCGCTCGGGCGGCTCGATCCTTGGCGACAAGACCCGGATGGAGATGCTGTCGCGCAACCCGATGGCCTTCATCCGCCCCACGCCTTCCAGCGCGCAACTGGGCGGCGTCGCCCGCCGCACGCGCGAAACGATCCGGCTGTGCGAGGCCGCAGGCTATGACGTGGTGCTGATCGAGACCGTGGGCGTCGGCCAGTCCGAGACGCTGGTGGCCGAGATGTGCGATCTGTTCACCCTGTTGCTGGCCCCGGCGGGGGGCGACGAATTGCAGGGCGTCAAGCGCGGCATCATGGAAATGGCCGACCTGATCCTTGTGAACAAGGCCGATGGCGACCTGCTGGCCACAGCGCGCCGCACCGTGGCCGATTACGCCGGCGCCCTGCGCCTGCTGCGCAAACGCCCGCAGGATCCCGGCGATTTCCCCAAGGCGCTGCCCGTCTCGGCCGTCACCGGGGACGGGCTGGACAAGGCATGGGCCGAGATGCAGGCGCTGATCGCGTGGCGGCGCGACTCGGGCCATTTCGACTCGACCCGCGCGGCGCAGGCCCGGCACTGGTTCCATGCCGAATTGCGCGCGGGGCTGCTGGCGCAGCTGGACCAGCCCCATGTCCGGGCCGAGATGGCGCGGCTGGGCGATGCCGTGGCGGCGGGGCAGATGACGCCCGGGGGCGCGGCCTCGCAGATGCTGGACCGTCTGGGTCGGACCAGCGCATTGGCGGAATAAACGCCCGTTTCGACGCCCCGCAGCGATGCGAATCGGGTTAAGATAAGGGCCATGACCAAAGGTGCCGCCATGCTGGATCTGCCCGACCACGAAACGCTCTATGCTGCCCTGACCGCCCGCGATGCGCGATTCGAGGGGC
The DNA here is from genome assembly GCF_028553725.1 of Paracoccus alcaliphilus. NCBI lineage: Bacteria > Pseudomonadati > Pseudomonadota > Alphaproteobacteria > Rhodobacterales > Paracoccaceae > Paracoccus > Paracoccus alcaliphilus. The sequence continues at coordinate 98,808 of NZ_CP067124.1, read as the reverse complement.
GCGCCTTCGTCGGCGTCATCACGACCGGCATCTTCTGCCGCCTGACCTGTCCCGCCCGCAAACCGCGCCCCGAAAACTGCCGCTGGTTCGCCAGCCCCGCCGATGCGCTGGCGCAGGGCTTTCGGCCCTGCATGCGTTGTCATCCGACGGGTTCGGAGGCCGACCGGATCATTGCCGATCTGGCGCCCCGCCTTCAGGCACAGCCCGAACGCAACTGGACCGAGGCCGATCTGGCGGCGCTGGGATATGATCCCTCGACCGTGCGCCGCGCCTTCCGGCGCCATTTCGGGCAAAGCTTTCTGCAAATGTCCCGCGCGGCCCGGCTGCGCAGCGGGCTGAAGACGATGACGAAAGGATCACCGATGATCGAGGCGCAACTGGATGCCGGATTCGATTCGGCCTCGGGGTTCCGGGCGGCCTTCCAGCGGCTGTTCGGCCATCCGCCGCATGAATGGCGCGGACCTGCCGATCTGCGCGCCGACTGGATCGACACGCCCCTTGGCGGCATGATCGCCATCGCCGACGATGAGGCGCTGCATCTGCTGGAATTCATCGACCGCAAGGCATTGCCGCAGGGGCTGCGCAAGCTGTCGGTGCTGGTCGGCGGGCGAATCGGTCTGGGCCGCACCGGCCTGCATGACCGGACCGAGGCCGAGCTGCGCGACTATTTCGCCGGTCGCAATCAGTTGTTTTCCCTGCCCGTCCGCCTGCATGGGACCGAGTTCCAGAACCTTGTCTGGCGGGCCTTGCAGCAGATCCCGGCGGGCGAGACGCGCAGCTATGCCCAGCTTGCCACGGCGATCGGTAAGCCCACCGCGATCCGGGCGGTGGCGCGGGCCAATGCGACCAACCGCCTTGCGCTGGTGGTGCCCTGCCACCGCGTCATCGGGGCGGATGGCACGCTGACCGGCTATGCTGGGGGGCTGTGGCGCAAAGAGCGGTTGATCGCGGCCGAGCAGGCCTATGGCGGGTCCGATACCGGGCATCTGGACCTGTCGGGGGTTGACGGGGGGCGGGCTTCACTGTAACCACCCGCGAACGGAATTCCGGGCGCTGCCTCGCGGCGCCCTTGTCAATTGGGCCGGACCCTTCCGCCGGGAAGGCCCGTCAAAGCTGAGACGAAGGATAATCACCATGTCGCGCGTCTGCGAACTGACCGGCAAAGGCCCGATGACCGGGAACAATGTCAGCCACGCCAACAACAAGTCCCGTCGCCGGTTCCTGCCGAACCTGAACGAGGTCACGCTGCTGTCGGAAACCCTGGGCCGTGGCTATTCGCTGCGGATCTCGGCTGCGGCGCTGCGCTCGGTCGATCACCGTGGCGGTCTGGATGCCTTCCTTGCAAAAGCCAAGGATGTTGAACTGTCCGACCGTGCGCTGAAGATCAAGCGCGAGATCGCCAAGAAAAGCGCCGACGCCGCTTCGGCCTGAGGCCATCGCCCGTCATCGCTGCGTGTCCCCGCCGGTTCCGGCGGGGTTTTCGCATTTTTGCGGGTGGCAGGATTGCGGCGGAAATCCCCGTGGGGCATTCTGCAAGTCACTTAACGCGATCCAGACACCCCGAGAAAGCCCCGTTGATGCGACTGATGGTCCTTGCCCCGCTGCTGTTGCTGCCGATGCCGGCGGCCGCCTTTACGGCACAGAACGGCATGACGGCGACGCAGATCAGCCCGACCGAGATCGCGGTGGCCCATGATGTGCGCCGTGACGATACCGATTACTGGTGCGCCGCTGGCGATTTCGTGCGCCGCGTTCTTGGGCAGCCCGGCAACACCCGGATCTGGCGGGCCACGCCCAAACCGCGCGAGGCCGGGCGGGGGATCGTCTTTACGCTGGACCCCGCACAGCAGGCAGAGGGCGCGGGCCTGTCGCATTTCGGTTCCGGGCAGCGGGACGGCTCTTTGTCGGTCGGCATGGCGGTGACGAGCTTCTGCCGTGTGGATATCCCTTATTTCAGGGACTGAAACGGGCTCACGCGATTGCGACGAAGCGTCCCGCTGTCATCCGCTGGCCGATGGTCTAGGCTGACCCCGCTTCTTTCATGCACCGGCATCGGCGAGGCCCGATCCGGCGCCAGCCTTGACGGGGATACCATGAGACTTGCCGCCTGCGCCGCCCTTGCCCTTCTGCTGCCCGTTGCCGCCCATGCCGAGGCATCGCTGACGCTGACCGACGGCTTTGTCCGCAGCAGCAACCCGAAATCCGGCGCGGCCTTCATGGTGATCGGCAATGAGGGCGATTCGGAATGTCGCCTGACAGCGGTCCTGTCCGAGGCCGCCGAACGGGCCGAGTTGCACACCCATCTGGAGGAAGACGGGGTGATGAAGATGGTCGGTATCGACGGCGGCATCGCCATCCCCGCCGGTCAGACCCACCGGCTGGAGCGCGGCGGCGATCATGTGATGCTGCTGGGCCTGCATCAGCCGCTGGCCGAGGGGCAAACGGTGCCCCTGTCGCTGGATTTCGGCGATTGCGGCATGGTCGAGGCAGAGCTTCCGGTCCAGAACCGGAATGATGCGGGGCATGGGCACTGAGACGCTTCAGCCCGGCCGCAGCATATCCAGCAGCTGAACCACCCTTGGGCCCAGATCCTCGGTAAAGCGGCGCACGCCCTCGGGTGAAGGGTGGGCGCCGTCCGGTTGCAGGAAACGCGCCCGGTTGCGGGCGTTGGCAGCGCCGAAAGAGCCGTAAAGATCGGCCATCAGCAGGCAGTCATGCCTTTGCGCCAGTCGCGGCCACAGCGCGGCCCATTCGGCGCGGGCGGGATGGTCAGGGGGCGTCCGGATGCCCACCAGCAGCACCGGCCTGCCGTTCCGGCCCGCACGCGACAGGATCGCATCCAGATTGGCCTCGGCCCGCGGAACGGGGATGCGGCTGAAGATGTCATTGCCGCCCAGTTGCACGATGACGGCATCGGCGCCCTGTCGCAGCGCCCAGCCGATGCGGACCCGCCCGCCATAGGTGGTATCGCCCGACAGACCCGCATTCAGCAGGGTCGCGGGCCGGTCGTGACGGGCCAGCCAATGCGACAGGACCGGCACCAGCCCCTCGGATTCGGGCAGGCCGAAACCGGCGGTCAGGCTGTCGCCAAAGACCAGCAGGCGGGGCAGGGGCGCCTTGGCCACCGAAGCGGCGCCGGGCAGCAGCGTGGCCAGCGCCGTGCCGATCAGAATGCGGCGGCTGATGGCGGGTCGAGGCGGAAATCGGTTTCGCATCATCCCGCGGAGATGTAGCGATGATGCCGCAAATGCAAGGCAAATGGCGTGCTCAACGTGGTCGTGAGTTGCGGCGGCGTGGTGTTTTCGCTTAGCTAGGAAAAAACATTCGGAACCGGAACGGGAACAACCTGACATGAACCGCCGACAAATCCTGTCCATGGCCCTGCCGCTGGTCGCCCTGCCGTCGCTGGTGCGGGCACAGGCCGCTGCCGCGCCGCGCGACCCCTATATGCCGACCGAGGTCTCGATCCGCAACGATTTCGAGGTCGGCAGCATCGTCGTGGTCAGCAATGACTTCTTTCTTTATCACGTCACCGCGCCGGGCCGGGCGATCCGTTACGGCGTCGCGGTCGGCACGGCGGAGCTGGTCTGGAAGGGCCGGGCGACGGTCGGGCGCAAGGTCGAATGGCCCAGCTGGACCCCCACGCAGGACATGATCAAGCGCAATCCGGGGCAATATGCGAAATGGGCCGACGGCATGCCGGGCGGGCCGCAGAACCCGTTGGGCGCGCGGGCGCTGTATCTGTATAATGATCGCGGGCAGGATACCGCGATCCGCATCCACGGCACGACCGAGCCGAACTCGATCGGGCGCGCGGTCTCGAACGGCTGCATCCGCATGCGCAACGAGGCGGTGATGGCGCTGTATGACAAGGTGGCGATCGGCACGCCCGTTTACGTCTATTGATGTGACGCTGAAGCTGTCGCGCGTTCTGGACCCCGCTTTTGCGGGGTTCGACGACATTATAGATGTCCGTTCCCCGTCCGAATATGCCGAGGATCACCTGCCGGGCGCGATCAACCTGCCGGTTCTGGATGATGCGGAACGGGCGCGGGTGGGCACGGTCTATAAGCAGGTTTCGCCCTTTGATGCGCGCAAGCTGGGGGCTGCGCTGGTGGCGGCGAATGCCGCGCGCCATATCGCCGGGCCTCTGGCGGATCGCGATGGCGGCTGGAAAGGGCTGATCTATTGCTGGCGGGGCGGGCAGCGTTCGGGCGGCTTTGCCACGATCCTGAGCCAGATCGGCTGGCGGATTCAGCGGATCGAGGGGGGCTATAAATCATGGCGCGGACTGGTGGTGGACCGGGTGCAGAACCAGCCGGTCAGGGCGCGGGTGGTGGTGCTGGACGGCAATACCGGCAGCGCCAAGACCGCGATCCTGTCTCGGCTGGCGGCGCGTGGCGTGCAGGTGATCGACCTTGAGGCTCTGGCCCGGCATCGCGGCAGCCTGTTCGGCGCCGTGGCCCAGGGACAGCCATCGCAGAAATGGTTTGAAAGCCGCCTTGCGCTGGCGCTGGAAGGTCTGGACCCGGCGCGTCCGGTTCTGGTCGAGGCCGAAAGCAGCCGCATCGGGGCGTTGAATTTGCCGAAATCGGTGTGGCAGGCGATCTGCGCCGCCCCTCGCATCCGGCTGGAGGTGCCGCTGGCGGCACGGGCGGCCTATTCGGTGCGCGATTACGCCGATGTCGTGGCCGATCCTGACCGACTGGCGGCCAGCATCGAGGCCCTGTCGCCGCTGCATCCGGCCGGGCGGATCGAGCAATGGCGGGCGCAGGCGCAGTCGGGCGATTGGATCGGGCTGGCGGCGGGGCTGATGCGCGACCACTATGACCCGCGCTATCGCAAGCATCGGGATCGCTATGTCCTGCGCGAGCGGGCGGTGGTTGCGCTGGAGGATCTGCGGGATCTGGATGCGGCGGCGGCGAAGGTCGAGGCGGCGATGATGCGTCTGGGCGGCTGAGGGTGTTTCGGGCGGCGCGAGGGCGTGCCTCCGGCGGGGATATTTGAGCACCAAAGATGGGGCGGCTGCCGGGTCTAGGTGGGGTCGTCGCGCAGGAAGCGGCGCAGGATGCGTTCCAATTTCGCCGCGCCGATGGGGGCCATGGCCTTGGTGTGGTCGTGGCTGATCGATTCATCGCTCATCCCCGCGCCCATATTGGTGATGACCGAGATGGCGGCGCAGCGCAGGCCGAGGAAGCGGGCGAGGATGATTTCCGGCACGGTGGACATGCCGACGGCATCGGCGCCGAGGATGCGGGCAGCGCGGATTTCGGCCGGGGTTTCAAAACTGGGGCCGGAAAACCAGCAATAGACGCCTTCGGGAAGGTCGATGCCTTCGGCCTGACCGGCGGCGATGATGGCGGCGCGCAGTTGCGGGTCATGCGCCTCGGTCATCGGGACGAAACGGGCGTCGGTGGGTTCTCCGATCAGCGGGTTGGTGCCGGCGAAGGCGATGTGGTCGTTCAGCAGCATGATGTCGCCGGGCGGAATGTCGGGGCGCAGCGAGCCCGCCGCATTGGTCAGGATCAGCTTTCGGCAGCCCAGTGCGGCCAGCGTTTCCAGGGCCGGGCGCATCGCGTCGGCGCGGCCCGATTCGTAGTAATGCGAGCGGCCCCCGAACAGCGCGACGCGGCGGGATTCGAGGGTTCCGATCACCAGTTGCGGGACATGGCCCGACACGCCCGCATGGGGAAAACCCGGCAGGTCGGAATAGGGGATGGCGGTGCCCTGGACCAGTCCGGTCAGATGGCCGAGGCCCGAGCCGAGGATCAGGCCGTATTCGGGGGGCTGGTCGCCCGCGCGGGCGCGGATCAGGGCGGCGAGGTCAGCGCTCTTTGACATAGGGTTCTCCGCCCGCGCGTGGCGGGATGGCGCGGCCGACGAAACCGGCAAGGATGATCACCGTCAGGATATAGGGTAGCGCGTTCATAAACATCGACGGAATGGTGATCACGCCGAGGTCGAGATTGGGATAGCGGTTGGCGATGGCTTCGAGCAGGCCGAAGAGGAAGGTGGCGAACAAGGCGCTGACCGGGCGCCATTTGGCGAAGATCAGCGCGGCCAGTGCGATGAAGCCGCGACCGGCGGTCATTTCCTTGACAAAGCCGGCCGACAGCCCGGTGGCCAGATAGGCGCCCGCCATGCCGCACAGGATCCCGCAGATGGCGATGGCGGCGAAGCGCAGCCGGGTGACCGACACGCCCGCCGTATCGACCGAGGCCGGATTTTCGCCCACCGCCCGCAGCCGCAGCCCGAAGCGGGTTCGAAACAGCACCCACCACGTCAGCGGCACCATCAGGAAGGCGACATAGACGAGGATGGAGTGCCCCGAGATCAGATCGGCATAGATCGGGCCGATGAACGGGACATCGCGCAGGGCGTTGGCGAAGGGCAGGGTGATCTCGCCGAACCGGCCCTGTCCGGTCAGTGAGGGCGTGCGCCCGCCAAGGCCGAAGATCTTCTGGCCCAGCAGCACCGTCAGCCCCGAGGCGAGGAAGTTGATCGCCACGCCGGAGATCAGCTGGTTGCCCCGGAAGGTGACCGAGGCCAGCCCGTGGATCAGCGACAGGGCCAGCGATCCGGCGACGCCCGCGCACAGGCCCAGCCACGCGCTGCCGGTGGCATAGGCGACCGAGGCGGCGGTGAAGGCGGCCATCAGCATCTTGCCTTCCAGTCCGATATCAAAGACCCCGGCGCGTTCGGAATAAAGCCCGGCAAGGCAGGCCAGCAGCAGGGGCGTCATCAGCCGCACCGCGCTGTCGAGGATCTGGATGATCGTGGCGAAATCCATCATGCCCGCCTTTGCCGTATCGCCATGAAGATCCGCTCCAGCGGCATGCGCACCATATTGTCCAGCGCCCCGGTGAACAGGATCACCAGCGCCTGAATGACCACGATCAATTCGCGCGGGATCGAGGTCCAGAGCGCCAGCTCGCCTCCGCCCTGATAGAGAAACCCGAACAGCAGCGCCGCCAGAAAGACCCCGAGCGGGTGATTGCGGCCCATCAGCGCCACGGCGATCCCGATGAAGCCCGCGCCCTCGACCGCGTTCAGGACCAGCCGCTCGGCCTCTCCCATCACGTTGTTGATCGCCATCAGCCCGGCCAGACCGCCCGAGATCAGCATGGTGATCACCACGATCCGCACCGGGCTGATGCCGGCATAAAGCGCGCCGGGCTCAGAGCGGCCGAGGGCGCGGATCTCGTATCCCAGACGTGTGCGCCAGATCAGCAGCCAGACCAGCACGCAGGCCGCGATGGCCACGAACAGGCTGATATTGACCGGGGTGTTCCGGCCCCATTCAAAGCCCAGTCCCAGCGCCATGTCCGACAGTTTCGGCAGTTGCGCGGATGCGGGAAAGCGGGCCGAGGCCGGGTCCATGCTGCCCACCGGGCGCAGCATGTTGACCAGCACATAGTTCAGCGCCGCGGCGGCGATGAAGTTGAACATGATCGTGGTGATGACGATATGGCTGCCGCGCCGGGCCTGAAGAACCGCCGGGATCAACGCCCATGCCGCGCCGAACAGCGCCGCGCCCAGCATCGCGGCGGGCAGCGCCAGCGACCAATGCGGCAAGGGCAGGTGCAGCAGCACCAGCGCCACGCCCAGCCCGCCCATTGCGGCCTGCCCTTCGCCGCCGATATTGAACAGGCTGGCGTGATAGGCGACCATCACTGCCAGTCCGGTAAAGATGAAATTCGTCGTGTAATACAGCGTGAAACCCCAGCCATAGCTGGACCCCAGCGCGCCCTCGACCATGACGGCCAGCGCCTCTCGCGGGCTTTCCCCGATGGCAAGGATCACCAGCGCCGAGATCGCCATCGCCAGCAGCAGAGAGATCAGCGGCGTCAGGATCACATCGGCCCATTTCGGCATCCTGTCCATCAGGCGGGTCCTTGTGGTGACAGGTCCTCGACATGCTTTGTCTCGGGCGGGATGCCGGCGCTGTCGGGGGTGTTTTCGGTGTCAGAGATGCCCGCCATCAGCAGGCCCAACTCGCCCGTGGTGGTCTGGCCGGGCAGGCGTTCGCCCATGATGCGACCGTCGAACATCACCGCGATACGGTCCGACAGCGACAGGATTTCGTCCAGTTCGACCGAGACCAGCAGGACCGCCTTTCCCGCGTCGCGCAGTTCGACGATGCGGCGGTGGATGAATTCGATCGCGCCGATATCGACGCCGCGCGTCGGCTGGCCGATCAGCAGAAGGTCGGGGTTCCGCTCGATTTCGCGCGCCACGACGATCTTCTGCTGGTTCCCACCCGAAAAGTTCCGCGCCGCCAGATGGGCGTTGCGGGGGCGGATGTCGAACCGTTCCATCTTGGCCTCGGCATCGGCAAGGATGGCGGCATTGTCCATCAGCGGGCCGCGATTGCATTCCGGCGCGTGGTGATAGCCGAAGGCGGTGTTTTCCCAGGCGGTGAAATCCATGATAAGCCCTTCGGACTGCCGGTCCTCGGGGATATGGCCGATGCCCTGCCGCCGCCGTTCGGCCCCGTCGCAGCCGCGCCCGCCAAGCGGCAGTTCGCGGCCGTTCAGGCTCAATCTGCCCGACACCGTGCTGCCCTTTTCGGGATAGCCGCCGAGGATCTCCAGCAATTGTGTCTGTCCGTTGCCGGAAACGCCCGCGATGCCCAGAATTTCGCCCGCGCGGATGTCCAGATCAATGCCGCGCAGCCGTTCCACCCCGTCCTCATCGACCAGTGTCAGGTCGCGGATCTCCAGCACCGGCGCGCCGGGCCGGGCCGGGGTTTTGCCCACGTTCAGCAGCACCTTGCGGCCCACCATCAGCTCGGCCAGTTCTTCGGGGCTGGTCTGCGCGGTCTGGACGCTGCCGACCATCTCGCCCCGGCGCATGACGCTGACATTGTCGGTGATCGCCATGATCTCGCGCAGCTTGTGGGTGATCAGGATGATCGTCTTGCCCTCGTCCTTCAGCCCGCGCAGGATGCGGAACAGATGGTCGGCCTCGGCCGGGGTCAGCACGCCGGTGGGCTCGTCAAGGATCAGGATATCGGCCTGCCGATACAGCGCCTTGAGGATTTCCACCCGCTGCTGGTGGCCGACCGACAGTTCCTCGATCACCTCGTCGGGATCGACGTTCAGCTCATACTCGGCGGCCAGCTGCTTCAGCACCCCCCGCGCACGGGCCAGCGACGGGCGCAGAAGTGGCCCGTCCTCGGCCCCCAGAATGACGTTTTCCAGAACGGTGAAATTCTGCACCAGCTTGAAATGCTGGAACACCATGCCGATGCCGGCGCGGATGGCAGTCTGGCTGTCGGTAACGGTCAGCGATGTGCCATTCACCAGAATTTCACCCGCATCGGGTTTGTAGAAGCCGTAAAGGATCGACATCAGCGTCGATTTTCCCGCGCCGTTTTCGCCGATGATGCCGTGGATCGTGCCCTTGGGCACCCGCAGGCTGATATCCTTGTTGGCCTGCACCGGCCCAAAGGCCTTCGAGATGCCGCGCAACTCGATCGCTGCGGGGGCGGCTTCGTCCGGCCGCCCCCCCGGCATGTCGCCCGCATGGGTCATTTACTGAACCGGGCAGGTATTGTCGGTCATATAGTCATGCACGGCGATCTGCCCCGAGGTGATCGCCTCGGTCGCGGTGTCGATGGCCGCCTGCATCTCGTCGGTGACAAGCTCCTGATTGTTCTCGTCGATCGCCACGACCACGCCGTCGGCGGCCAGATCCATCACCGTCACGCCCGGCGCCAGATCCTCGCCCGCCGTGAATGCGTCAAAGACCGCATTGTCCACCCGCTTGACCATCGAGGTCAGCACCTGCCCCGGATGCAGGTGGTTCTGGTTGCTGTCCACGCCGATCGACAGGATGCCCTCGTCGGCGGCGGTTTGCAGCACGCCGATGCCGGTGCCGCCCGCCGCCGCATAGATCACGTCGGCGCCTTGCGATTTCTGCGCGCGGGTCAGTTCGCCGCCCTTCACCGGGTCGTTCCATGCTGCGGGCGTCGTGCCGGTATAGTTGATCAGCACCCGCCCTTCCGGGTTGGTCGCCTTGAAGCCCTGCGCAAAGCCGCATTCGAACTTGTGGATCAGCGGAATGTCCATGCCACCGATAAAGCCCACCGTGCCGGTCTCGCTGGCCATGGCCGCCATGACCCCGGCCAGATAGCTGCCCTGCTCTTCGGTAAAGACCACCGATTGCACATTGGGCTGATCGACGATGGTGTCGATGATCGAGAATTTCGTGTCGGGATAGTCGGGGGCGATCTTGTTCAGCACCTCGCCAAAGGCAAAGCCGGTCATCACGATGGGATTGGCGCCGGTTTCGGCCAGACGGCGCAGGGCCTGTTCGCGTTGCGCCTCGGACTGCATCTCCAGTTCCTTGTAGGTGCCGCCGGTTTCCTCGGACCAGCGCTGCCCGCCCATATGCGCCGCCTCGTTGAAGGATTTGTCGAACTTGCCGCCAAGGTCGAAGATCAGCGCTGGTTCGGCCAGCGACGCCCCCGCCGTCAGGGCCAGCAGGGCCGTGCCCGTCAGAAGCGATTTGGTGAAACTCATTGCGATACCCCATCCTGTGTGATGCGGACGATTCAGACGCCCTTCTATGGGTCGATTAGGGCGCATCGCTTGTGACGGGTCAACTGCCTTGTTCAGGGTCCGGCAGGTCCAGCCGCATCACCACCGCATCCAGATCCGGCCCGTAATAGCGCCGCCGGCGACCCGCCTCGCACCAGCCCAGCCCGGCATAAAGCGCCTGCGCCGCCAGATTGTCCGCCGCGACCTCCAGAAATCCCGTCCGCGCACCGGCGGCCTGTGACGTTGCGGCGAATGCGCGGGTCAGATCGCGCCCCAGCCCCTGACGCCGGGCCTCGGGCGCGGTGGCCAGCGTCAGCAACTCGGCCTCATCGGCGACGACCCGACCCAGCAGAAAGCCCTGCAGCCCGCCCTGCGGTCGGGTCAGCAGAAACACCCCCGATGAGGCGATCAGGCTGGCGAACTCATCCGCCGACCAGGGGCGCGGCGTGGTGAAGCAGCGCCGATGCAGCGCCGCCAGCGCCTCGGGCGTGGCCAATGGGGCAGTCATGGCAGGATGGTGGGGGCGGGGTCGCGCGGCGGGGCGGCATCGGCGGGCCGCAGATAGATCGGCGCGGGCCGGGGGCCGGGATCGTCGCGGCGCTGCCGTGCCAGATGTGCGATGGCGACGGCCAGCGGGACCGCCGGCGCAGCCGGCGCGGGGCCGGGCGGCAGCGTTCCGCCCGCAGCTTGCTGCGGGCGGCCCCCGCTGTCTGGCGAACCCCCGGCGGGATCGGTGCCGAAATCCTGCCAGATCACCTGATCGCGACGCGAGGGGATCACCACCCGACAGGGGCGGGGCAGGTCGTAAGCTGTCGCTTCGGTCACGCTGACCCCCACTGCCGGGATGCCAAGCGACAGCGCCAGCCCGCGCGCGGCCGCCACCGCCACGCGGATGCCGGTGAAATTGCCCGGCCCGGTGCCGACGCCGATCACGTCCAGGTCGGACCAGCCCAGCCCGGCCTCGGACAGAACCTCTTCCAGGATCGGAAACAGCCGTTCGGCCTGTCCCTTGGCCATTTCCTCGTGGCGCAGCGCCAGAACCCTGCCGCCGCTCAGCAAAGCGGCCGCGCAATGCGCGGCCGATGAGTCAAAGCCAAGCGAGACCGGATCAGGCAACGGGCCGGACCTCGATCACCTCGGGGATGTAATGGCGCAGCAGGTTCTCGATCCCCATTTTCAGCGTCAGGGTCGAGGACGGGCAGCCCGCGCAGGCCCCCTGCATATGCAGATAGACGATGCCGCGGTCGAAGCCGTGGAAGGTGATGTCGCCGCCATCCTGCGCCACCGCGGGTCGGACGCGGGTGTCCAGCAGTTCCTTGATCTGGCCGACGATCTCGGCATCCGGCCCGTCATGGCTGGCATGGCCGCTCGTATCCGCGCTGCCGCCTTCGACCGCCGGGGCGCCGGACTGGAAATGCTCCATGATCGCGCCCAGAACCGAGGGTTTCAGATGATCCCACGGGACCTGATCGGCCTTGGTCACGGTCACGAAATCGCGGCCCAGAAAGACGCCGGTCACGCCCTCGACCGCAAAGATACGGGTCGCCAATGGCGAGGTCGTGGCGCTGTCAACTGTCGGAAAATCCGCCGTGCCATCGCCCAGCACGGATTCGCCGGGCAGGAATTTCAGCGTCGCGGGGTTCGGTGTGGTTTCGGTCTGGATGAACATGGGGGCGCTCCTTTGACGCAGATATGGCTATGGGGGGCGGTCGGGTCAAGCCGCAGGCCCCCCTCAGGTGATCGCTTCCAGCCTTTCCTTGGACATATCGCCCGGAACCAGCGTGATCGGACAGCTCAGCGCCGTCACATCGCGCAAAAGCCGCGTCAACAGCGGGTTCTGTGCCGATTTCTCGCTGGACAGGCCGATCACGACGATGCCGATCTTCGGGTCTTCAGCGACGACCTTCATCAGCTCTTCCGCCGGGTCGCCCTCGCGGATGATCAGTTCCGGCTCGACCTTGGGCCGCGACCGCATCCATTTGGCAAAGACCTCGTAATGCGCCTCGATCCGCTCATGGGCCTCGGCCCGCATCACATCGGCCACGCCGAAGCCGTGCTGGATTTCTTCGGCGGGGATCACCGACAGGATCACGACGCCGCCGCCGCTGTTGGCCGCCCGCATCGCGGCAAAGCGCATCGCGTTCAGACATTCGTGACTGTCGTCGAGGATAACGAGGAATTTGCGCATTTGCGCCCCTGTCATGGCCATTTCCTGCCGACACAGTGGCGGATATGCCATGTTCACGCAAGGGCGGGAACCAATCCGGCCCGTCGAGGTTTCCATGGGGAATGCTTTATGCTAGCGCGAAAAAAGCCAAGCAAAGACTAGCTGGATGGGATTGTGACGATTCACCATGATCTGGAGAGGGTCGCCCCCGACCGTGCAACGCCGCTTGTTGCACCCAGGATGGCCTGGTTTCAGGGCCCCTCACATATCGGTCGTTTGCAGCCGATGCCAGCGTCCAAGCGCGTCTTTGACCTGTGTTTTGCGCTGTTTCTGCTGATTCCGCTGGGTCTGGTGATGCTGGTCGTTTCGGTGGTGCTGCTGCTGAAACAGGGGCGACCGATCTTTTATGCCGCCGAAAGGATGCGCGCGCCGGGTCGGTCCTTCACCCAGCTGAAATTCCGCACCATGCTGCGGCAGGATGGCGATTTCGGTGCCACCGGGGCGCACAAGCACTGGCGGATCACGCCCTTCGGCCACTTCCTGCGCCGTTCGCGAATCGATGAACTGCCGCAGCTGTTCAACATCCTGCGCGGCGACATGAGCTTTGTCGGCCCGCGTCCGCCCCTGCGCGAATATGTCGAACGCTTTCCGGCGATCTATTCGCAGGTGCTGAACAGCCGTCCCGGCGTGACCGGTCTGGCGACGCTGATCTATCACCGGCACGAGGACCGCATTCTGGCCAGCTGCCAAAGCGCCGAAGCGACCGAGGCCGCCTATTACCGCCGCTGTTTGCCGGCCAAGCTGAAGATCGACCTGATCTATCAACGCCACCGCAGCACGGGGATGGATCTGTGGATTCTGTGGAACACGATCAAGATCGTCATTTCACGTCGCGACGAACGTCCCCGCCGTCGCGGGCGGGGCTGAACGGGTCCTGCGCATAGCCCGCGCCGGTCAGATACAGCCCCTGCGGCGGACAGACCGGGCCGCAGGCGGCGCGGTCGCGGGCCTGCAAGGCCTTTGCCACACGATCAGGTGACCACGACCCCGCGCCGACCCTTTCCAGCGTGCCGACGATGGACCGCACCTGATTGTGCAGAAACGACCGTGCGCGCAGGTGAAAGCGGTATTCGCGCCCCTCGGGCCGGGTGATCTCTTCGATGGTGATCTCATCCAGCGTCTTGACCGGGCTTTTCGCCTGACAGATCGAGGATCGGAACGTCGTGAAATCATGCAGCCCGACCAGATGCGCTGCCGCCTTGCGCATGGCATCGGCGTCCAGCGGGTTCAGCACCTGCCAGACCAGCCCGCGATCATGCGTCGCAGGCGCGCGCCGGGCTAGCAGCCGGAACAGATAGCGCCGCTCGATGGCCGAGAAACGGGCGTGGAAATCCTCATCCACGCGCGCCACCGCCAATATCGCCACCGGCGCGGGTTTCAGGTGCCAGTTCAGCGCCTCGCCCAGCCGGAACGGGTCCCAGTCGCGGGCCAGATCGGCATGGGCGACCTGTCCGGTGGCATGCACGCCCGCATCGGTGCGGCCCGCGGCGGCGATGCGGGCACCGGCGGCGAAACCGGGGTCCAGCCGGGCCAGCGCGGCCTCGATGGCGCCCTGAACAGAGGGCTGGTCGGCCTGCGCCTGCCAGCCTGCGAAAGGCGCGCCATCATATTCGATTTTCAGGGCAAAGCGCGGCATGGATCAGTCGCGCTTGCGCCCGGAGGGGTCGGCGGTGTCGGGGGAAAATTCGCCCATCAGATCATCCAAACTCTGCGCGCGATCGGATTGCAGCGCGGGGCGTTCGGGGTCGGTCGGCGTATCCGGGCGGACGCCCTCGCGGGCCAGCCTGTCGCGCAGCACCGCGATTTCGATGTCCAGATCGCTGCGGTCGCCTTCCAGAAGCTGATCGCGGCGGGCGATGAAATCTTTTTCCAGATCGTTCAGGAAATCCTCATAGGCCGCCCGCGCCCGCTGATCCCGCGTGCGGGCATAGAGATCGGCGAACTTCACCGTCGCGTCACGCGCGCCCATCAGATAGATGCCCATATAGCGCCGGGCGGCGGACAGATCGCCGGGATCGCTGCGCACCCTCTCGAACAGGGCCTGAACGGTCGCGGCGAAGCGCGCCACCCGGTCGTCCAGTTGCCGGTCGCCCGCGCGGCGGATCGCGTCGCGCATCTGGGTCAAGTGGGCCTGCCCTTCCTCGATCATCCGGTTGGCGCGTTCCTGCTGGAAACTGTCCATCCCGTCCATGCCCTTGTCGCGCATCGGGTCGGTGCCGAAGGCAAGCCAGTGCAGCGCCAGCCCGGTCAGCCCGATCAGTCCGGCACCCATGACCGCGCCGGGCTCCCATGCGCCAAGCGCCAGCCCGACCGAGGCCGCCAGCCCGCCGAACAGCTTGCGCGGAATGGCCGGGCGGCGTGCGGCACGGCGCGCGTCATAGGCCGCCTGCGCCCGCAGCCCGTCATGGGTCAGCCGCATCCCGCCCGCGATCAGCGCAAAACCGGCAAGGTTGGTGATCATCCCCTCGGGCGACTGCCAGAAGGCTGCGATCAGCAGCGGAATGGCGGCGATGGTGATCCATTTCGGCCGCGCCTGCATCGGGTGGCGGGGTTCGGGCAGCATGCTGGGGGGGGCGGCACCGGAGGGCGAATATTTGCCGCTGTAACGCTGCGCCATCAGGCCGCGCCCGCCCAGGCATAGAGCGTCAGCAGGATCAGCAGATAGAAGCTCAGCCTTTGCATCGCGTTGCGGGACATGGTTTTCCTCTTGTCTGGCCGGGTTTCGGGATGCGCCGCTGCTTATATCGGTATCCCGCGGCGGATTGCAAAGAGCGGTTCAGCCCGGCAGGATCCGCCCCAGCGCCCGGTCCAGCAGCGTGGGATCGTCCGGCGCCAGCCGGACCGGCAGCGCCAGAACGCGGGGCCGGAAATGCCGGGGCAGGCGCACCGCGTCCTTTTCGGTGGTGACAAGCTGGGCGCCGGTCATCCGCGCCTCGGTCTCCAGCCGGGTCAGCAGGGCGGGGGTGAAGGGCTGGTGATCGTCCAGCGCCTCGCCGCGCACCAGTTCGGCACCAAGGCCGCGCAGGGTGGCAAAGAATTTCCCCGGATGGCCGATACCCGCGAAGGCCAGCACCCGATGGCCCTGCCAGTCGATGCCGGTTTGCAGCGGCACCAGCGCGGCTTGCAGGCGCGGCGGTGTGGGGGATGGCGGCTGGAACCGGGCCTGCGCCTCGGGCGGGCCGATGGACAGCAGCATATCGGCGCGGGCCAGCCCGGCGGGGACGGGTTCGCGCAGGGGACCGGCGGGCAGGCACAAACCGTTGCCAAAGCCCCTTGCCGCATCGACCACCACGATGGACAGGTCATGCGCCAGCGCCGGATCCTGAAACCCGTCGTCGAGGATGATCGCCTGCGCCCCGTCGGCCACTGCCGCGCGCGCGCCCGACAGCCGGTCATCCGCGACCCAGACCGGCCCGAAGGCGGCCATCAGCAGCGGCTCATCCCCGGTCAGGGCGGCGTCGTGGTGGCGTTCGTCGACGCGCAGCACACCCTTGTGACTGCCGCCGTAGCCACGAGAGACGACATGCGCCGCGATCCCCCGCCCGATCAGCAACTGTTGCAGATGGATGACCGTCGGCGTCTTGCCGGTGCCGCCTGCGTTCAGGTTGCCGACGCAGATCACCGGCACGCCGACCCGCACGCGCGCGCCTTGGGCCAGACGCCGCGCCGTTGCCCGTGCGTAAAGCGCGCCAAGCGGCGACAGCAGCCGGGCGGTCAGCGCGGGCGGGCGATGATACCAGAAATCGGGGGCGCGTCTCATGGTTTGGCTTCCCTCAGAACGGCCAGCACCGGCTCGGCGATCTGGATGGCGACCCCGACGCCGCCGGTGCTGATGGTCCATGCGCTGCTGGCAAGCGAGGCGGTCAGGTCGGGTTGCGACAGCTCGGCTATGGCGGTGGCCAGTTCGGCGGCGTCACTTACGCGCCGCGCGGCACCCCCGCCGTCCAGCTGCCGCCATTCGGTTGCAAAGCGATCCGTTGCCGGGCCGTGGATGATGGCTGATCCAAGCGCGGCGGGCTCGAACGGGTTGCGGCTGTTTTCATCGTCGCCCGACAGCGTGCCACCCATATAGGTGACCGGTGCCAGACGATACCACAGCCCCATTTCCGTTGGCCCGTCCGAGATCATCACCTGCACGTCTTCGGTCGGCTCGTCATCGGCGGTGCGGCGGGCGACGATCAGTCCGCTGGCCTCGATCTCGGCGGCCAGGGCGTCGGCGCGCTCGGCCGTGTCGGGCACCAGAAACAGCAGCGCGCGATGCGACAGGTGCAGGGCGGCGTTATGGGCTTCCAGCACGGCGGCCTCTTCCGAGGGCGGTATGGCGGCGGCCAGCCACGCATGGCGGCCCGACATCAAGCTGGCAAAGCCCTCACGCTCGGCCTCGGTGCAGCGCAAGGGTTCGTGGATCTGGGTGACGGGACCGGTCACGGTCAGCAATTCGCGCGGCAGCCCCATCCGGCAGGCAATGTCATAGCTGGCGGCGTCGGTCAGCATGATCGCCCGCATATCCGACAGCAAGGCCCGACGCATGGCGGCGCGCATCGACCAGCCGGAATCCTTCGGGTCCAGATGGGTGTCGCCCAGAATGATGGGAATGCGGCGGTCGGTGGCGGCGGTGATCAGCCCCGCAGGCAGGTCCGCCCCCAGCAGCAGCAGCGCGAAGGGCCGGGTCTGGTCAAGCAACCCGCCGGCTGCGGCCGGATCTTCGGCCGGGTCGGGGATGTCGCCGCCCAGTTCCAGAATACGCAGATCGCGGCGCGACCGCAGCAGCCTTGCGCCCACCTGCGTCGCGGCGGAATGGGCCTCGGGCGTGGCGCGCATGAGCAGCAGGGGGCCATCGCCCGGCGGCAGGGTGGCCGGGCCGGGCGCGGGGGATTGTTGCCGCCGCAGATGCAGCCACAGGCCCAGCCGCCCCAGTCCGGCCATCGCCATCAGGCGCCCAGTTCCTCGGTCGGGCTGGCGGCGGTTTCCTCGTCGCGCAGGCGGTGCAGATGGGCGATGAAATAGCGGGTATGGGCGCTGTCCACGGTGCGCTGCGCCTCGGCCTTCCATGCGGCATAGGCGGTGGCATAATCGGGAAAGATACCGACCATGTGGATCTGCGACGTGTCGCGGAATTCGGTGCGCTGCGGGTCGATCAGTTCGCCGCCGAAAACGAGGTGAAGTCGCTGGGGCATGAGGTCTCCTTGCCTGTCTGCTGCATCGGTGCTGCGCCTGTCGCGGCGCCGGTGCGGGATGAAACGAGTTTAGGGCGCGGGCCGGGCGCTACAACCCGGCCAGCTCCATCACGACTTTCCATTCGGCCTCGGTCACCGGCTGGACCGACAGGCGCGAATTGTTGACCAGCACCATGTCCTTCAGCCGGGGCTCGGATTTGGCCTGATCCAGCGAGACCGGGCGGGGCAGCGGCTTGATGGCCTTCACATCGACGCATTCCCATTTCGGATCGGCGGCCTTGCTGTCGGGATGGGCCTCGGCGATCACCTCGACGATGCCCACGGCCTCTTTGCCGATATTCGAATGATAGAACAGGCCGCGGTCGCCCAGCTTCATTTCCCGCATGAAGTTGCGCGCCTGATAGTTGCGCACGCCGTCCCATTCCTCGCCCTGATCGCCCTTGGCAACCAGATGATCCCAGCCAAAGACATCGGGTTCGGATTTGAAAAGCCAGTAGCGCATCAGCCGATCACCTTCTTCCATTCGGTGATCTCGACGGAATCGAACAGCCCGGCCAGACCGTAAGGGTCCTGCGCCGCCCAGTCGCGGGCGGCGTCCATGCTGTCGGCCTCGATCACCAGCAGCGAGCCGCGCATCTCGCCATCGGTGATCATCGGGCCGCCGAACAGGACCGCGCCGGTTTCCGCGACATAGGCCAGATGGGCCTCGCGATTGGCCATGCGGGTGTCCAGAGCGCCGGATTTGTCGCGGCAGATCAAAGCGAAATAGGGCATCATTCCTCCTTCAGGGGGCGGGTCATCAGGGTTTCCATGGCGTTTTCCACCGAAACCGCGCCTTCGGCAAGCCGGGCGACCATGGCGGCGATGGGCATTTCCTCGCCCAGCCGGGCGGCAAGGGCGGCGACGGCGCGGGCGGTGGCGGCGCCTTCGACGGTGGTGCGGCTGTCAAACTCCGCGCGCGTGCCAAGCGACTGACCAAAGCGGAAATTGCGCGATTGGGCCGAGGTGCAGGTCAGCGTCAGATCGCCAAGGCCCGACAGGCCGGTCAGCGTTTCGGGCCGGGCGCCCAGCCGGGTCGCTAGCCGGGTCATTTCGGCGAATCCGCGGGTGATGATCGCCGCCCGTGCGCTGTCGCCGAAGCCTGCGCCGATGACGGTGCCCGCCGCGATGGCGATGACGTTTTTCAGCGCCCCGCCCAGTTCCGCGCCGGAGACATCGGTCGTGCGGTAAAGCCGCAGCACCGGTGTGGACAACGCATGTTGCAGCGCCCGGCCTGCCGTTGCGTCGGCGCAGGCCAGCGTCAGGGCGGTGGGCAGGCCCCGCGCGATATCGGCAGCGAATGATGGCCCGGTCAGCACGGCGATAGTGGCCTGCGGGCAGGTCTCGGCGATCAGCGTCGAAGGCCCGGTCAGCCGCGTCAGGTCGATGCCCTTGGCGGTGCTGACCAGCACCTTGCGGGCGAACAGCGCCGCATGACTGGTCAGGAAGCCGCGCAGCGTCTGGGCGGGCAGGGCCAGCAGCAGCGTATCGGCATGGGTGGCCAGCATCAGATCGTCGGTGATGGTGATGGTATCGGGCAGGGAAACGCCCGGCAGGCGCGGGTTCTCGCGTGTTCCGGCCCAGCCGGTATCGCGCCCCCACAGCGTCACCGGGCGGTTGGCCGACAGCGCCACGGCCAGCGCCGTTCCGAATGCGCCCGCGCCGATGATCGCGATGCTCATGCCTTGGCCCCCTTCTTGCCGCTGCCCAGCATCGGCGCGGCGCGCCCGTCCAGCGGCCAGCGGGGCCGGGCGGCCAGATCCATGCCGTCGCGATGGCCCAGCCGGAAACGCTCGATCCCCGCCCATGCGATCATGGCGCCGTTATCGGTGCAAAGCCGCAGCGGAGGGGCCAGAAACCGCGCCCCCGCGCCTGCCGCCACCTGCTGCAACGCGGCGCGGATCTGTCCGTTCGCCGCCACGCCGCCCGCGACGGCCAGCAGCGGGACCGGGCTGGCGGCCAGCGCGCGGCGGGATTTTTCGGCCAGAACCTCGGCCACCGCCGTCTGGAATGCGGCGCAGAGATCGGCGCGGTCCTGTTGGTGCAACCCGCCCTGCTGGGCGATCAACTGGTCGCGCAGGCGCAGGGCGGCGGTTTTCAGCCCCGAAAATGACATGTCGCAGCCGGGCCGGTCCAGCAGCGGGCGGGGCAGGTCGAAACGGTCGGGATCGCCGCGCATGGCCTCGGCCTCGACCGAGGGGCCGCCAGGCTGGGGCAGGGCCAGCAGCTTGGCCAGCTTGTCGAAGGCCTCGCCCGGGGCGTCGTCGATGGTGCCGCCCAGACGGGTGAAATCCTGCGGCCCGTTCACGCGCAGGAACTGGCAGTGCCCGCCCGAGACCAGCAGCATCAGATAGGGAAAATCGACGCCATCGGTCAGCCGCGGGGTCAGCGCATGGCCGGCCAGATGGTTGACGCCGACCAGCGGCAGGCTGCGTCCCGCCGCGATGCCCTTGGCCATCATCACCCCCGCCATGACACCGCCGATCAACCCCGGTCCCGCCGTCACCGCCACGCCGGTCAGATCGTCCAGCGTCACCCCGGCCTGCGACAAGGCCTGTTCGACCACCACATCCAGCCGCTCGGCATGGGCGCGGGCGGCAATTTCGGGAACCACGCCGCCGAAATCGGAGTGCAATTCGGTCTGACCCGCGACGACCGAGGCCAGAATCCGCCCGTCACCGCAGACGATGGCGGCGGCGGTATCGTCGCAACTGCTCTCGATGCCAAGAAAGATCAGATCGTCCATGCTCTTGCCGGGCGGGGGAATGGCGCTTACCCCTGACGCCCTAGCACCGTCCGATGGGAAAAGCCAATGCCGACAGGGAGCCGTCCCGTTTTACTGCTGACCCGCCCCGAAGCGGATTCGCGCCGCTTTGCCGCGATGCTGCCGGAGTTCCGGGCGGTGATCTCGCCCATCCTGCGGATCGTGCCGGTCGAACATGACGCCTCGCGGCTGGCCGGGGCCGAGGGGCTGATCTTCACCTCGGGTCACGCGGTGGCATCGGCGGGTGCGGGGCGCGGCAGGCTGGCGATCTGCGTGGGCCGCCGCACGGCGGAAATCGCGGCGGCGGCTGGGTTTACGGTGCAGCATGGCAATGGCTTTGCCGAAAGCCTGATTCCGTTGATCGAGGCCGCGCCGATGCCGCTGATCCATCCGCATGGGCGGCATCTGGCCCGCAGGCTGCCGGTGACCGGCATGGTGGTCTATGACCAGCTGGCGCTGCCGCTGAACGATCAGGCCGTTGCGTTGCTGCAAGGTGATGCGCCGCTGCTGCTGCCGCTGTTTTCGCCACGTTCGTCGCAGCTGGTCTCGGCGGCGGTGGTGCAGGCGCGGGCGCCGCTGTGGCCTGTGGCGATCAGTCCGGCGGCGATGGCGCAATGGCGGGCACCCGCGCAGCGGCAGGCGGTGGCCGCCACGGCGGATATAGAGGCGATGGCGGATGCCTGTCGGTCATTGGCCGTCTCGGAACAATCGTGATTGCGGCGGGTTGAGCAAAGCCCACCGGCTGATTAGGCTGTGCGGCAATATCCGGGACTGCGTGACGGAATGATGCGGCGGATGTTTACGCGGATGTTTACGGGGACTTGATTTTGACCAGAGCAGACGAAACCAAACCGTCGGACAAGGCCAACAGCCCTGCCGAACCGGAAAACACGGCGAAAAAACAGGCCGCAGCGCCCGGCGTGATCGCAACGACCGATGTGGGAACCGGACGCGGCGACGCGGCCATGCCCCGCGGCGCAGAGATCAGCCCGGTCGATTCGACGCTGCTGGGCGATTCCACCGATGGGCGCCCTGCGGCGGCGCGTAAACCGGATGACGCGGGTAAAAGCGACGATTCGGCCAAAGGCGACGATTCGGCCCGCGCTGTGCCGCTGGTGCCGAAAGCGGCGGATGCCGAACCGGCAAAACCCGCGCGGTCCGAGCCGACCCCCGCCCCGGTGCAGCGCGTGACCGTGCAGAAGACCGGCTTCTGGCCGGTGGTTCTGGGCGGTGTCGTGGCCGCCGGGCTGGGATCTGCCGCCACGATCTATGCCCTGCCATATCTGCCCGCAGGCTGGTTGCCCGCCGACGAGGCCGCGATCGACGCCGACGCAGTCGTGGCCGAGGCCGTTGCCGCCGCACAGGAAAGCGCGCAGCAACTGGTCGATGATTTCGCCGCCTCGATCGAGATGCCAGCCCCCGCAGAAGGTGCCGAATCCGGCGCGGCGGATGTGCAGGACATCGACACGCTGCGTCAGGAAATCGCCGATCTGCGCGCCCGCGTGGACGATCAGTCCTCGCGTCTGGACGAATTGCAGGCCGCGCCGGATGCCCAGCCCGCGCAAACGGCCACGGATGAGGGTCAGCCGGAGGCAGGCGACCCGGCAGCCATCGACACATTGCGTCAGGACATCGCCGATCTGCGTGCGCAGCTGGAGGATCAGACGGGCCGCATCGACCAGATGCAGGCCGGGCCGGAACTTGACCCCGCCGCCGTCGAGCGGATTCAGGCGCTGGCGGAACAGGCCGATCAGCTTGAACAGCGCATCACCTCGGCCGCCGAAGAGGCCAGCCAGCAGATCGGTGCCGCCCAGGCCGAGGCCGAGCAGTTGCAGGCCGCCGCCGTCGAAAGCACCCGCCGGGCCGAGGCCGTCGCGGCCATCGCCGCATTGCAGGCCGCGCTGGATCGCGGCAGCAGCGGCGACGAGGCGCGGCAGGCGCTGGATCAGGCCGGGATCGCCACGCCCGAGGCGCTGCAACAGGATGTGCCCAGTCTGGTCAGCCTTCAGGAAAGTTTCGGCGATGCCTCTCGGGCCGCCCTTCGCGCCGCCTTGCGCGAAGACAGCTCGGGCGGGGGCAATGTCGTGACGAATTTCCTGCGCGCCCAGACCGGTGCCCGTTCGGTGACCCCGCGCGAAGGCGACGATCCCGACGCCATCCTGTCGCGCGCCGGTGCCGAGGTCGAAGCCGGACGCATCGCCGAGGCGCTGGACGAGATGACGGCGCTGCCCGAAGCGGCCCGTAATGCGCCGACAATGGCCGAATGGCTGTCCGGTGCCACCGCCTGGCGCGATGCGCGGGCCGCCTTGTCGGACCTGACCGACACCACCGAATGAGGGCATGGCCATGCTGCTGTCGTTACTGAAGATCCTGTTCTTTTTCGCCGTTGTTCTGGTCATCGCCCTGGGCGCGATCCAGCTGTCCGAAACCGGGCAGGCGCTGCGGCTGGAATATGCGGGAACCGAGATCGTCCTGACCCCGGTCAAGGCCGTCGTCGCGCTGCTGGTGCTGATGGTGCTGGCCTGGGTGGTGTTCAAGCTGCTGGGGCTGGCGCTGGCCTTCCTGCGTTTTCTGGCGGGCGACGATACGGCGATCAACCGCTATTTCGCCCGCTCGCGCGAACGCAAGGGCTATGACGCGCTGGCCGAGGGGATGCTGGCCGTTGCCTCGGGCGAGGGCAAGCTGGCGCAGGACAAGGCCGCCAAGGCGGGCAAATACCTGAACCGGCCGCATGTCACCAACCTTCTGGCCGCGCAGGCCGCCGAGGTCGCGGGCGACAATCACCGCGCTGAAGAAATCTATCGCAACCTGCTGGATGACGACCGCACCCGCTTTGTCGGCGTGCGCGGGCTGATGCGGCAAAAGCTGGCGCAGAACGACACCACGACCGCGCTGCTGCTGGCGCAGAAGGCCTATGCGCTGAAGCCAAAGCACAAGGAAATCCAGAACACGCTGCTGGAATTGCAGACCAAGGAGCATGACTGGAAGGGCGCCCGCGCGATCCTGAAGGAAAAGCGCCGTCAGGGCGAATTGCCCAATGACGTGGCGATGCGCCGCGATGCGGTTCTGGCCCTGCAAGAGGCCAGCGACGTGCTGGCGCATGGCAACTCGATCAGCGCGCGAGAGGCTGCGATTTCCGCCGCCAAGGCCTCGCCCGACCTGATCCCGGCGGCGGTGTTGGCCGCGCGCAGCTATATCGCGCAAAAGGACTTCCGCAATGCGACGCGGATTCTGGAAAAGGCATGGTCGGTGCGTCCGCATCCCGATCTGGCCGGAGCCTATGCCGAGATCGCGCCGGATGAGAATGCCAATACCCGCCTACGCCGCTTCGAGTCCCTGATCCGCAAGAATCCCGATCACGAACAGTCGCGCCTGCTGCGGACCGAACTGTTGCTGGCTGCCGAGGACTTTCCCGGCGCCCGGCGCGAGCTGGGCGATCTGGCCGTCAAGCATCCCACGGTGCGTACCCTGTCGATCATGGCCGCGATCGAGCGGGGCGAGGGCGCCGATGATTCGGTCGTGCGCGGCTGGCTGACCCGCGCACTCAGCGCCTCTCGCGGGGAACAGTGGGTTTGCGACAAGTGCCACAACATCATGGCCGAATGGTCCCCGGTCTGCGACAGCTGCAACGGTTTCGACACGCTGACCTGGCGCGAGCCGCTGGAAAAAGCCGTGCCCCCGACCGCCACCGGCGCCGAGATGCTGCCGCTGCTGGTGGGCACGCCGAAAACCCCGGTGCCGGTCGCCGATACGGTCGCCCCGGACGTGGTGCCCGGGCCATCCGCCCCCAAACCCGCCGAGCCGCGCGTCGCGCCCGGCATGGTGCCACGCGAATCGGATTACGAGGATGCGGAACCCGCGACCACCATCACCACGCCGGAACCCGTGACCGCGCCCGAGCCCGAACCGGCGCCGATGCCCGATCCCGCACCCGAAGCGGAACCGGCCCCCATCACGCAACCCGCGACCCCGCCCGAACCGGCAGAGCCGCAGATGGTGCGCCCCGATGTCGAACCGCCCGAGGCCGGGGAATACGCCAAGGCGCGCTAGGCGATTTATTTGGCGGGGAGGAGCGAAAAATACGTCCTTCCCCCTTCACCCCTGCGGCGTAACCTGCTATGCGGCGCGGCACTATGGGATGCCGGTGTAGCTCAGCTGGTAGAGCACGTCATTCGTAATGATGGGGTCGGGGGTTCGAGTCCCTTCACCGGCACCATAGCGTCAAAACCGCGCGGCATTTTCCGATGCCGCGCGGTTTTTGTTTGGCAAGGTGCTATGGCTTTGCATTTGCGGGTGCATTATTGATCGCTCAGTTCCCGAAGTGACCGAGTGCCACAAATGCAGATCGAATCCACCCACTTGCCCGAGGTTCAGATCATCACGCCCCGGCGTCATGGCGATTCCCGTGGCTTCTTTTCCGAAAGCTGGAACCGAAAGGCGTTGCTGGGTGCGGGGCTGGATCTGCCGGAATTCGTGCAGGACAACCATTCGATGTCGCATCAGGTGGGCACGTTGCGCGGGCTGCACTATCAGGCGCCGCCGCATGCGCAGGGCAAGCTGGTGCGCTGCGGACGCGGCAGCCTGCTGGATGTGGCGGTGGACGCAAGGCGGGGCAGCCCCCGCTATGGCCGTTGGGTCGCGGCGGAACTGTCTTACGAGAATGGGCGGCAGCTGTGGATTCCGGCGGGCTTCCTGCATGGGTTCGTGACGCTGCAATCCGATACCGAGGTGGTTTATAAATGCACCGCCCATTACGATCACGCCAGCGACGGATCGGTGTTGTGGAACAGTCTGGGCATCGACTGGGGCGCACTGGACCCGCATCTGTCCGACAAGGACCGCGCGGCCACGCCCTTTGCCGACTGGCGATCGCCCTTTCTGTATGAGGACAAGGCATGAAGATTCTGGTGACGGGCGGCGCGGGTTTCATCGGTTCGGCCGTGGTGCGGCTGGCGGTCGGGCGTGGGCATGAGGTGGTGAATCTCGATGCGCTGACCTATGCCGCCAATCTGGCCAATGTCGCCAGCGTGGCCGACAACCCGCTCTATCGGTTCGAGCAGGTGGATATCCGTGATCGCTCCGCGCTGGACCGGGTCTTTGCCACCCACCGGCCTGATGCCGTGATGCATCTGGCGGCGGAAAGCCATGTGGACCGCTCTATCGACGGGCCCGCGGCCTTTATCGAGACCAATGTCATCGGCACCTTCAACATGCTGGAGGCCGCGCGCGACTGGTGGACCGGCGAAGGCCGCCCCGAAGGGTTCCGGTTCCACCATATCTCGACCGACGAGGTTTTCGGATCGCTGGGTGAGACCGGTCAGTTCACCGAAACCACCCCCTATGATCCGCGCAGCCCCTATTCGGCCAGCAAGGCGGGATCTGACCATCTGGCGCGAGCCTGGCATGAGACCTATGGCCTGCCGGTCGTGCTGACCAACTGTTCCAACAATTACGGCCCCTTTCATTTCCCCGAAAAGCTGGTGCCGGTGGTGATTCTGAAGGCGCTGGCGGGCGATCCGATCCCGGTTTACGGCGATGGCGGCAATGTCCGCGACTGGCTGTATGTCGAGGATCACGCCGATGCGCTGCTGCTGGTCGTCGAAAAGGGCCGGATCGGGCGCAGCTACAATATCGGGGGCGAGAACGAGGCCACGAATCTGGATCTGGTGCGGATGATCTGCGCCCATATGGACGAATTGCACTCCGAAGGCGCGCCGCATGACCGGCTGATCGGCTTTGTGGCGGACCGTCCCGGCCATGACCGGCGCTATGCCATCGACCCAAGCCGCATCCGCGATGAACTGGGCTGGCGGCCTTCGGTCACGGTCGAGCAGGGGCTGCGCCGCACCGTCGAATGGTATCTGGACAACCGCGACTGGTGGCAGCCGCTGCTGTCACGCGAGGGTGTCGGCCAGCGGCTGGGGACCGGCTGATGCAGGGGCTGCTGGTTTTCGGCCGCAACGGTCAGGTCGCGCGGGAGCTGGCCCGGCTGGCGCCCGGGGCGCTGTTTCTGGGACGGGATGAGGCGGACCTGACCGATCCTGCGGCTTGCGCGGCCGCGATCCGCGCCCATCAGCCTGCGGCGGTCATCAATGCGGCGGCTTATACGGCGGTGGACCGGGCCGAAAGCGATGCCGAGGTTGCGCGGCTGGTCAATGCCGATGCGCCGGTGGCGATGGCGCAGGCGGCGGCGGATCTGGACGTGCCTTTCCTGCATGTCTCGACCGATTATGTCTTTGACGGCTCGGGCGATGCGCCGTGGCGCGAAGGCGATGCGACCGGTCCTCTGGGCGTTTATGGCGAGACCAAGCTGGCGGGCGAACAGGGGGTCGCAGCGGCGGGCGGCAATTGGGTGGTTCTACGCACGTCCTGGGTGTTCTCGGCCCATGGCGGGAATTTCGTGAAAACCATGCTGCGGTTGGGGGCAGAGCGTGATGTCCTGTCCATCGTCGCCGATCAGATGGGCGGCCCGACCCCGGCCGCGGCCATTGCCGATGCGCTGCTGGTCATGGCCCGCGCGATGCAGGCGGGCACGATTCAGGGTGCCGGGGGCTGCGGAATTTACCACTTTTCCGGCGCGCCCGATACCAGTTGGGCCGGTTTCGCCGCTGAAATCTTCACTCGCGCGGGTCGGTCTATACAGATCACCGATATCGCCACCGTCGACTATCCCACCCCGGCGCGGCGTCCCCTGAATTCGCGGCTGGATTGCAGCCGGATCATGGCCGATTTCGGCATTTCGCGCCCCGACTGGCGCATAGGGCTGGATCAGGTTCTGGCAGAACTGGAGAGGACAGCATGACACAGCGCAAGGGCATCATTCTGGCAGGCGGGTCGGGCACGCGCCTTTATCCGATCACCATGGGCGTGTCGAAACAGCTTCTGCCGCTTTATGACAAGCCGATGATCTATTACCCGATCACGGTGCTGATGCTGGCGGGTATCCGCGAGATTGCCATCATTACCACGCCCGAGGATCAGTCACAGTTCCAGCGACTGCTGGGCGATGGCAGCCAGTGGGGCATGCGGTTCGAATGGATCGTGCAACCCTCGCCCGACGGGCTGGCGCAGGCCTATCTGCTGGCCGAGGATTTTCTGGCGGGTGCGCCTTCGGCCATGGTGCTGGGCGACAACATCTTTTTCGGGCACGGCTTGCCGCTGCTGTTGCAGGCGGCGGATGAACGCGTGTCGGGCGGCACCGTTTTCGGCTATCGTGTCAGCGATCCCGAGCGCTATGGCGTGGTCGATTTCGACGCCGATGGCCGGGTGCGGTCGATCACCGAAAAGCCCAGGGTGCCGCCGTCGTATTACGCGGTGACCGGGCTTTATTTCCTGGACGGCACCGCGCCGGAACGCGCCCGCAAGGTCCGGCCGTCCGAGCGGGGCGAGTTGGAGATCGTGACGCTTCTGGAAAGCTATCTGGCCGATGATCTGCTGGATGTCGAGCTGATGGGCCGCGGTTTTGCCTGGCTGGATACCGGCACCCATGCCAGCCTGCTGGACGCGGGGAATTTCGTGCGGACGCTGGAAAACCGGCAGGGTTTGCAGACCGGCTGCCCCGAAGAAATCGCCTTCGACGCAGGTTGGATCGACGCCGAGATGCTGCGCGAACGCGCGGCCCGGTTTTCCAAGAACGGCTATGGCAGCTATCTGCTGGGGCTGCTGTCCGAACGCCGCTGACGCAATCGCCCGGCCAGCGCGGCGGCATGAAAGGCCGCGCTGCCCGCTCGCGTATGCCGGTAAAGCCCAAGACGCCGCAGCCGCGCCGCAGCCAGTGGTCCCGGCAGTTCCAGCGCCTTGCCGAATTCGGCAAGTGTGCGGCGGTTTTCATCCGTCAGCGTCTCTGCCGCTGCCAAAGCCTTCGTATTCGCATGCAACCATTGGCCAAAATCGCCGGTGAACAGCATGCCCAGTCGTTTGATCAGGGCCAGGGCCGTGTCGTTGCGCCCTATTTCGCTGCGGCCATGCTGTCGGTAATGCAGGACCGGCTGGTGATCGCGGAGGACGTGCCCGCCTGAGCCCGACAGCAGTTGATAGGCCCACCAGTCATGCGAGACCACCCCGGCATCGCGTGCATGCATCGCCCCGGCCTTCAGAATTCGGGCGGCCCCGGCATTGAAGACCGAGGTATTCCCCGCCATGCAGGCCTGAATCAGCGCATTCCGAAACCCGAAGGGCCGCCGGAAATGCCGGGACTGCGCCAGGGGGCGCAGGTCTTCATCGCAGATCAGGGTCCGGGCCGCATAATGGGTCGGGCCTGTGGTCTGATGCAATGCCGTGACGGCGCGGGCCAGCTTCTGCGGCATCCAGACATCGTCCTGATCACTGAAGGCCAGAATCTTGCCCTCGGGTGCGATCTGAAGCAGATGTAGGAAATTTGCCGTTGCCCCGACGCAGGGTCCATCCACCAAGGTAACGCGCTGTTTGCCATATCGATTGGCGAACCGGTCCACGATGTCGCGACTGCCATCGGTCGAGCCGTCATCAGAGATGATCAACGACCAGTTGCGATGCGATTGCGCCGCGATACTGTCCAACTGAGCGGGCAGAAATCGCGCGCCCTGATAGGACGCTAGCAGGATCACCACCTCGGGTTCCGACAGGGCGGCAAGGGGGGCGGTATTCGCGCCCTGACGCGCAGAGGTTGGCTGACTTGTCATGGTCCGACATTTGCCCGCTTGCAGCGATCTGTGCAATCGGGGAACGGCTCTAATGCTCCTGCCGCGCGATATCCTGGATCAGGACCGCGTGGACAAGATCACCGCCCGCAGCCTGCGCGACCTGCAACAACGCCTCACGCAGTCTGCGCAGATTGGGTTCGGCGGTATAGTTCCCATCGAAGGCGCCGGTATTGGATTCGATCAGCAACTGGCGCAAAATCGCGTCGCGCAGGCGATGCTCTTGCGATTGCAATGTCGTCAGCCCGTCGTTGCTGGTTTCCAGCGACAGCGTCAGGATCATCAGCGCCCGCATATTGCCATTGCGCATGACCGGAACGAAGAACTGGTTCGCAAAGCTCATCCAGGCGGGGTTTTCGTTCACGGGCAGCTCGGTCGGGGTGGAACCGGGGTCGTCATCCGGCTGATCGACGGTGGTGGGTTCTGGTGGCGGGCGCAGTGCCTCACCCGCGAAGGCACCGGCGATCAGCGCCAGAACGGGCAGCACGAGCAGGATAATCCTTCGCAGCATGACAAGGCCTCAATATGGCAGAAGAATATCGGCCAGTTGCTGGCCATAGCGGGGTTGCTGCACATCCGTGATCTGTCCGCGTCCGCCATAAGAGATCCGCGCCCCGGCGATGCGGTCATAGGCGATCTCGTTGCTGCGGTCGATATCCGAGGGGCGTACGAAGCCGCTGACGGTCAGTTCACGCAGCTCGTAATTCACCCGAACCTCTTGCGTTCCCTGAATATGCAGCGAGCCATTGGGCAGCCTGTCGATGACCGTCGCCGCGACACGCAGCGTCAGCTTGTCGCGACGAGAGATATTGCCGCTGCCCTTGTAGGTCGAGGACGAACCTGCATCGACCAGATCGTCGAAACTTGCGCCCTCGGGCAGGCGACTGGCCAGCCGTTGCGGCAGCCCGATCATCTGCGGAATGCTGACATCGTCGCTTGCGCTGCGCGACCTGCCGGAACTGTTGCTGATCTCGGCACGGTCGTCGATTTCGATCACCACGGTCAGGATATCGCCACGCACCGAGGCGCGCCGGTCGCTGATCAGTGACGAACTGCCCCCGGCCCAAAGCGATGCGGCGGCTTCGGGACGGCCGGAAACCACGGGCAGATCCAGCGGAGGGTTGGTCATGGCCATGAATTCCTCGGTCTCGCGTGGTGAGGTCAGGGCCGGGGCCTGCCCGATATTCGCCACGCGGCCACAGGCGCCAAGGGCAAGCAGCAGGCATAGAAGAAGATGGAATTTCACGAATTCACCCTTTGCTGGATGGGGGTCATTGCAGAACGGTCAGGCTGCCGTCGGGATTGACTTGGGCCATGATGCTGTTGCGCGATTCCAGGTTCAGCACCCGGATGACATCGCCAGCGGCGCCTTCCGACAGCGTCCGGCCTTCCGCCGAAATCTGCAGCGGTCCGCGCTGAAAGGTGATCCGCACGATCTGATTGCGTGTTACCAGTCGCGGCGCCTGCAACAGCGAGGCCTGGATTGGCCGTCCCTCGTATATGGTGATGCGTGTCTGCTTGCCGACGGCCTGAGCCGGGTCGTTCAGGCCGGGGCGTTTGCTTTCGGCCATGGTCAGGTCATCCTCGGTGATGACGGTGCCTGCGGGAAGGGTCCGCGCCGCGGCCAGCACCGTTGCCGCGGCGGGCAGGGGTGCAAGCAGGATCACGATCAGAAGCAGCGCACGCATCAGCGGATCTGCGTGGTTGCGCCAAGCATCTGGTCGGCGGCGGTGATGACCTTGGCGTTCAACTCGTATCCGCGCTGCGCCTTGATCAGTTCGGTGATCTCGCGGACGGCATCGACGGTGCTTTCCTCCAGATAGCCCTGCCGCAGGGTGCCCAGCCCATCCAGGCCGGGGGTGGTGATCTGCGGTGCGCCCGATGCCTCGGTCTCCAGAAACAGGTTCGAGCCGATGGCCTCAAGCCCCTTCTGGTTGGTGAATCCGGCAAGGGTGAACTGGCCCAGCATCTCGGGTTCGACCTGATCCGAGAAATAGGCGTAAACCTCGCCCGCAGCATTGATCGCGATCGAACGGGCGTCGTCGGGAATGGTGATCCCGGGCACGACCTGATAGCCGTCGGAGGTCACGATCAGCCCCTCGGGGGACCGCTTGAGCCCGCCATCGCGGGTATAGGCCGAAATCCCCGAGGGCAGCGTGACCTCCAGATAACCCTCGCCGTCGATGGCGATATCCAGATCGCCGCCGGTGCCCGAAAGGGCGCCTTGTGCCAGATTGATGCTGACGGCGGTCGGGCGCACGCCAAGGCCCATCTGGACACCTGCCGGAATAACGGTGCCATCAGCGGCGGCAACGCTGCCGGGGCGGACGGCCTGCTGGTAATGCAGGTCGGCGAATTCCGCGCGCCGCGCATTATAACCGGTGGTGGACATATTCGCGAGGTTGTTCGAGATGACCTCGACGCGGGTTTGTTGCGCGCTCATGCCGGTGGCGGCGATCTGAAGGGCTCTCATGGTGGTTCCTATCGGGTCATGGCGGTGATGACGTTGCGGATGCGCTGATCCTCTCGGTCGAGGAAGGACTGGCCCAGTTCATAGGCGCGCTGGACTTCGATCATCCGGGTGATCTCGAAGACGGGATCGACGTTGGATTCCTCAAGAAATCCCTGACGGATCCGCGCCTCTTCCAGCGGTTCGGGGTCTGCGTCCAACTGGAACAGGGTGCCGCCCTGATGGGTCAGCTGTGTCCCTTCGGGCTGACCGAACAGGCCGATCTGCCCGAACGGGATGCCGTTGGCCGACATCGTGCCATCGGTTCCGACGCTGACGGCGCTGGCGCCCGGCGGGATCATGACGGGCGCCTGCCCGGCATCCAGCAGTCGATAGCCGTCGGCAGTCATCAACTCTCCCTCGGGCGAGGGGATGAAGGCGCCGGCGCGGCTCAGGCGCAGCCCGTCGGGGGTTTCGAGCGCGAAATAGCCTTCGCCCTCGATCGCCAGATCAAAGCTGCCATTGGTCTGGGTCAGCACGCCTTGCCGCAGATCGATCAGGCGGCCGCGGGCATGGGCCATCGACAGGGTTTCGCCGCGACGATCCAGCGCGCTGAGATGTTCGGCGAAGATTACCCCTTCGCGGCGAAAACCGGTGGTGTTCGCATTGGCGATATTGTTCGCGACGACCCCCATCTCTTTCATCAGGCCCGATTGGCGGGTCAGGGTGGCATAGATTGCGTTATCCATGGATCAGCTTTCCGAGATGAGAGGGATGATCTGGCCGACATAGAAATCGGCCAGCGCGGTGGTCATGAAGCTCATGGTGACCCAGAAGACGATCAGCATCAGGCCGACCTTGGGAACGAAGGTCAGCGTCATTTCCTGAACCGAGGTCAGGGCCTGAAACAGCCCGATCACGACCCCGGCGATCAGCGCGACGCCCAGCATCGGAGCCGAGATACGTACCGCGATCAGCAGGGCCTGACGCATCATGTCGAACAGCAGGGTCTCGTCCATGATCGGCCTCAGACCGGCATCCGCAGGATTTCCTGATAGGCCTCGACTACCTTGTCACGGATGGCGACCACGGTTTCCAGCGCCAGATCGGCCTCGGCGATGGTCTGGACCAGCCGGTGGGTTTCGATCTGGCCGGTCATGGCGCCGGTCGCGACCTCATCGACCTGGGCCAGATGTTGCGCGAAATCCTCGGCGGCGCGACCGGCGCGTGTCACCATATCGGCGGGCGCGCCGGGGGTAATGGCGGGCCGGGCGGCGGAATAGGCACTGATGGCGTTGGTAATCATGGGAAATCCTTTCAGCGGCGCAGAAGGTCCATCAGCGCGGAACTCATCTGACGTGATTGTTCAAAGACGCGAAGATTGGCCTCATAGCTGCGGCTGGCCTCTCTCGAATCGGCGATTTCGATGACCAGATCGACATTCGAGCCGAGGTAATATCCCTCTTCGTCGGCCATCGGATGCGAAGGGTCGAAGATGCGCGGCAAGGCGCTGCGATCCAGTTGCGTGCGTGATGCCTGAACCTCGCCCGAGGGACGGCCTAGGCGCACCGCCTCCTCGAACGAGACCAGCTTGCGGCGATAGCCGGGCGTGTCGACATTGGCGATGTTTTCCGCCGTATGACGCAGCCGCACGCTTTGCGCGCGCATGCCCGAGGTCGCAAGGCGAAGGGGGGTGATCGGGTCGCTCATCCTGTCTCCGTTCAGTTGCGTTTGCCGATGCTGGTGCGCATCATGTTCATGGCCGAGCGGTAGATATTGACCGACAGGTCATGTTCGCGGCGGGTTTCGGCCATGCGCGCCATCTCCTCCTCGATCGAGACGGTGTTGCCGTTGGGCGCGCCGCCGCTGTCGATGGTGATCAGGCGCGGACCGGCGGGTGACCAGCCGGGCGCCGCGATATGGCCCGCGCGGGTCTGGCGCAGTTCGGCCTGACCGTCGCGATAGGTCGAGGCGAAGCTGTCCAGATCGCGCGTTTTGAAGCCCGGCGTGTCCGAATTGGCGATATTGCGGGCGACGACGACCTGACGCTGGGCCGCATGGGCGGTCAGGGCACGGGCCATGCGCAGCATTTCAATATTGTCGAACACGCGGTTTCTCCTTGGTGGCGATAACCGGGTTTTAACTCCAATTGGTTTAGAAACCGTTTCGAGCCGGGATGACCCGAGCGCCAAAAGGAACAGCGGAATGGATAAACTTGAATCGATCACCCGCCGGATCAGGCAGTTGAGGCCCTCGGTCCTCTATGGGCGGGTGCAGTCGATCCGGGCCGGGCTGATCCGCATAACGGGGCTGAACAGCCATGCCTCATTTGGCGACAGGGTCTTGATTTCATTGCAATCCGGCACCGTTGGGGGCGAAATCATCGGCCTTGCCCCCGACCATGCCGAGGTGTTGCCCGAAGGCGATACCGAGGGGCTGTCGGTTGGCGCGGATGTCGAGCTGCTTTACGCGCCCGTGATCGCCCCCTGCGATTCGTGGATCGGGCGAATCATCGACCCTCTGGGGCAGCCGCTGGATGGGCGGGCCTTGCCGCATGGCGCCTTTCCGCGCCCTTTCCGCTGCGAGGCGTTGCCCGCCGTGCGCCGCAAAAGGCTGGGGTCGCGACTGCCTACGGGGCTGGCGGTTTTCGATACGCTGCTGCCGCTGGTGCAGGGGCAGAGGATCGGGCTGTTCGCCGGTTCAGGCGTGGGCAAATCCACATTGCTTTCCAATATGGCAAAGGGGGTGCAGGCCGATGTCGTGGTGATCGCGATGATCGGAGAACGTGGCCGGGAACTGCGCGAATTCGTCGAAAAGACGCTTGGCCCCGAGGGGATGAAGCGGGCGGTGATCGTCACTGCGACCTCGGACCGCTCGCCCTTGATCCGGCGGCGCTGTGCATGGGCGGCGATGGCGGTGGCCGAGCATTTCCGCGATCAGGGGCGGCATGTTCTGCTGCTGGCCGATTCGATCACCCGCTTTGCCGAGGCGCATCGCGAAATCGCGCTGGCTGCCGGAGAGCCGCCCAGCTATCGCGGCTTTCCGCCTTCGGTGTCGAACATGATCATGGCGCTGGCCGAACGCGCGGGGCCGGGGCTGGACGGATCGGGCGATATTACCGGCATTTTCAGCGTTCTGGTGGCCGGATCGGATATGGAGGAACCGATCGCCGACATTCTGCGCGGTACGCTGGATGGCCATGTCGTGCTGGACCGGACCATCGCCGAACGCGGGCGGTTTCCGGCGGTGGATGTGGTGCGCTCGGTCTCTCGTTCGCTGCCGGATGCGGCGACGGCCGGAGAAAATGCCATGATCGGCAAGGCGCGGGCGGCGCTGGGGGCCTATGCCGAATCCGAGCTGATGATCCGCGCCGGGCTTTATGCGCCGGGGTCGGATCCGCAACTGGACGAGGCGGTCAGGCTGTTCCCGCGGCTGGACGGTTTCATGACCCGCACCAGTCCCGGCATCGAGGCCAGCTTCGCCGCTTTGGAGGACGCCCTGCGATTGCCGGGGCGATAACCCAGGGCACTACGTTGCAATTTGATTTGACAGTATAAATCCGGAAAGGGTTGATGATTGTTAGCGCGGTGTCGAGAGGCGTTGCGCCCGGATGGACGATTTGTAACTGTCCGGCCACGGCGTGAAAGAGGCAAGGATGGCGCTTACAGAATACTTTACCCGCTATCTTCAGCGCCGTGCACGGCTGACGGAGACCGATCTGGCACGCCTGCGCGCGATCCGGACCGATCAGGTCAGTTTTGCCCATGGCGAGGTGATCGTTCCGGCCGAGAAACTCGCGAAACGCAGCTGCATGATGCTGCGCGGGCTGTCGGCGCGGTCGCACCGGCTGGTCGGGCGCCCGGAGGAACGTGTCATCACCGCGCTGCATGTACCGGGTGATTTCGTCGATCTGCATGGATTCGTGCTGGCGGGGCTGGAACATTCGGTCATTGCCATCGGTCCGACCGAGGTGGAATTCGTCAACCATGACGAACTGACTGAGATCACCGAGAACTTTCCGCATCTGACCCGGCTGCTGTGGATGTCCACGGTGATTGATGCGGCAGTGCATCGGCAATGGCTGGTGGCGGCATCCTCGCTGCGGTCCAGCGCGCATCTGGCCCATCTGCTGTGCGAGATCTATACGCGGCTGAATACCGTGGGCGCGGCCTCGGATCATCGCTTCATGCTGCCGCTGTTGCAGCGGGAGCTGGCGCAGATCCTGGGCTATTCGCCGATTCATGTGAACCGGGCGGTGCGCGATCTGCGCGACCGGGGCCTGATTCGCTGGCATGGGGCGCAGGTGACGATTCTGGACTGGACCGGGCTGTCGCGACTGTCGCGTTTCGATCCGACCTATCTGGATATGGAGGTGCTGAGCCGCTGACGCCTCGGACTAAAGCATTTCTGTTTTAACCTGCGACATATCCTGCGGCCTTGAAGTAGTTCCAACATTCGCCGGGATCGAAGAGATCACAGACTTCGCCGAT
Source organism: Paracoccus alcaliphilus (assembly GCF_028553725.1). Lineage (NCBI taxonomy): Bacteria > Pseudomonadati > Pseudomonadota > Alphaproteobacteria > Rhodobacterales > Paracoccaceae > Paracoccus > Paracoccus alcaliphilus. The sequence continues at coordinate 62,440 of NZ_CP067124.1, read as the reverse complement.
GGCCTTGAAGACGTCGGTAAATGTTCTTGCCCCGATCCTGCGCAGGTGCGCCTTGAGTTTTGCGAATGCCATTTCGATGGGGTTCAGGTCCGGCGAATATGGCGGCAGATAGAGAAACCAGCAGCGATGGGCACGCAGAGCCTCAGCAGCCTGCTTGTTGTGGTGGGTGGCAAGGTTGTCGAGGATCACCACGGTTCCCGGCTCGATCTCCGGGATCAGGACCTCGCGAACCCAGGCTGCGAAGGCGGGGCCGTCCATTGCGCCCCGGATGCACCAGGGCGCAATCAGGGCATCCGGTGTGAGCCCGGCGATCAGGGTCTGTGTTCCCCAGCTGCCGAAGGGCGCATCCATGGTCAGGCGTGTGCCGCGCAGGGCACGACCCCGCAGACGGGTGAGATTGGTCTTCACCGAGGTCTCGTCTATGAAAACCACGCGTTCCGGCCGATCCGCGATGGCTGGCAAGCGATGCTCGAACCAGTCGGTTCGCCGCTGTCTTACCCTGGCACCACGGCGTTCGGCGGCCACCAGCGACTTTTTTTATAGGTGAACCCAAGCCGCGACAGCAGACTGGCAATGGACGAGTGATGGACACGAACGCCTTCCGCTGCGACCAGCGCGTCCCTGAGTTCGAACAGCGTGATGTCGGGATCCTGTGCGAGCAGTTCCTCGAAAAAGGCCCGGTGCGGGGCAAGCTTTCCATGCCCTTTGGGACGTCCCTGGGGCAATGGTTCGGCATGCCCCCTGGTCCTGATCGCCCGGCCCCAACGTGCTCCGGTCGCCGGCGAGAGTTTCAGCCGCAGCGCCGCCGCCCGACCGCTTAAACCTTCCTCGATATATCGCTGAAACCGCGTCCGGAGCGCCGACGGCAATGGTGCTGACATGATCTATCCTCCCAGACAGAAGGGAATCACGATCCGCGCTGCGACGGAACCCCAAACGATTCAGGGTTCAGTAGAAATGCTTTAGGCGCACAGCCGCCAGCCGCTGTTTCGCTGCGCCATGTCCAGATGCAGGTGGTCCTCATGCGCGGCATTCGAGCCGGGGCCCAGAACGGTGGTGAACCACAGGCAGGCGCTGGCGCGGGCGGCCTTCTGGAAGGCCTCGAACGCATCGCCGTCCTCGTCGCGGGGCTGCACCGGCAGCGGCTCTGCCTGATCGAAGTGAAAGCCCATGATGTCGATGGCATTGCCGAAGGCATGTTCGGACAGCTTGTCGCCGCCGTCCTCGCTGCCCACCCGCCCGCGACAGTCATAGGTCGTGCCAAGCTGCATCCCCTGCAATTGCGGCGCGCCGGGCAGGGTGGCGGCGGCGGGGCGCAGGAAATCGCGGGTCCAGAAGCCAAGCGCGCGGGCGGTATCGCAGCGCATCAGCGCGCCACCTTCCAGCTCGACGCCGGGGATGATCTGGCTGACCCGGATCGGGCGGGCGATGCCGCAATCGGGGATTTCGGGATCGGTCGCTGCCGGCTGATCCTCATAGACCGTCCCAAGCAGCGACAGGGCCAGCCGACAGGCGGCGAACTCCTGATCGGTTTCGCGCAGACGCGCGTGCATAGGCGGCATCGGCGGGCCGAAGAATTCGGCCTCGTCGGTGGCGGTTTCGTCGAGGTCGTCTTCGGGGACGTCCGCTGCCTCGGGCTCCTGCTCGGCAGGGGTATCGCCCTCCGGCTTTGGCGGGGGGGCAGAGGCCGCCTCGGCCTCGGCCGGGCGTTCGGGCGGGCGGGGCGCGTCCTCCTGTGCCAGCGCGGCGGTTGCGCAGCAAAGCAGCGCCAGGGACAGTGCGCCCCGGATCACGGCTGCACCGGCGCGGTTTGCGGCAGGGTGTCGGCGGGCGGCAATGCCTCGACCGGCAGGGCGTCCGAGAGGGCTTCCATCAGGCGGTCGATCTCGGGGTTGGGGTCCGCTTCGGGGGCCAGCGGATCGGCCAGTTCCTCGGTCGTGTCCTCATATTGCGGCGATTCAGGGGTTGCCTGCACAGGAGCGGTTTCGGGCAGGGGCTGCAAGGTCTCGACCGGCAGGGTGCCGGGGGCCTCGGTCTGCGCGGGGCCGGCGTCGGTCGTGGCGGCATCGGGCAGGGTCATCTCGGGCGCAGCGATGGCGGGCGGCGGGGTGACGCCGGTCACGTCGGCAATGGTGACGCCGGGCTCCAGAAACTCGACCGTGGTGATGCCGGGCTGGACCAGACGCGCCAGTTCCTCGGCGTCCCAGTTGGTCAGTCGCACGCAGCCATTGGACTGGTTCTGGAACAGTTGCGACGGCGTCGGCGTGCCGTGGATGCCATAGGAGGGCTTGGACAGGTCGATCCAGACCGTGCCCACCGGCCCGTTCGGCCCCGGCGGAATGATCAGCGCGCGGTCGTTGTCGCCCTGCTGGAAATTCCGCGCGGGGTTATAGGTATAGTTCGGATTCAGTGCCACCGTCACCACCTTGTGATCGCCCGAGGGCGAGGGCGTGGCGTCCGAACCCACGGTCGCGGGGTAATCGACGATCATCCGCCCCTTCGCGTCATAGGCCGCGACGCGCCGGGTGGCCTTGTCAACGATGATCCGGGTCACCTTGGTGCGCTGGGGCGGGGCGGGCACCGTCACCTGAATCGTCGCCCCCGGCACCAGCGCGACGCCGGGATTGAGGAAGGCGATGAATTTCTCGTCCATGTGGAACCGTTCGGCCAGTCGCTCGGCCACGCTGGTAAAGGCCATCGCGGTCATCTGCGCCTTTTCGGCGTAATCGGTGGGGATCGCATCGACCAGCCCCTGCGCGTCGGCCTCGGTGATGGTATAGCTTTGGGTCAGCGGCGCGCCGATAAAGGCTTGCAGCAGGTTCCAGACATGCGGGTCCATGCGCCCGTCCATCGGCAGCCCGGCGCGACGCTCGAAGGCCTTGATCGCGCTTTCGCTCATCCCGCCGCGAAACCCGTCGACGACGCCCGGAGACACACCCGAACGATCCAGCAGGATCTGCACCTTGGCCGTCAGCGCCGACCGCCCCGAAGGCAGGTCGCCGCCGTCATACTGGACGGTCTCGATATCGGCGGTGGTGAAGGGTGCCGCGTTCTGGGCCGATGCGGCCTGCGCGGTGAAAACCCCCAGCATGAGGGCCAGCGAAACGGTAAGGTGACGAAAGGGCATCTGGGGTCTCCGGCGTCATGGTCGGGCACAGCATCCATGTTGTGACCCGAATGCGCCAGATAGACCGCGGGTCACGTTCCGGTCAATTCCACGTTGTGATGGGCCACCCGGACCACTATGCAGAGAGGTGGAACAGCGGGGGCAGGCATGAATGGCGATTGCCGCTTGGCACAGGGATGCGTGCATGTCGCCTGTCAGGCATGCCGCGTGTGATTGATTGGTGATGTTGACAGCGGTTTCGATTGGCTTTCTGGCCGTGGCATTGGCCGGCCTGTTGCTGGCGATGCAGATGCCGGCCACGGCGGTGCTGGCGGGCATTGCCATCGTGGCCACGCTGCTGATCTGGTTGCTGCCGGTACCGGTCGAGGCCGACGAGATGCTTGCGGGTGTCTTTTCCAGCCTGTTTGCCGATGGTGTGGCGATGCTGACGCAGCCAGAGCTGTGGGCGCTGCCGCTGGCGGTGCTGCTGGGCAATCTGGCATTCTATGGCGGCATCGCGACCCGCATCCATGACGCCGCTGCGCTGCTGCTGCGCCGGGTGCCGGGCGGGCTGGCGGTGGCCGCGATCCTGGGTTGCGGCGGTTTCGCGGCGATGACCGGGTCTTCGGTATCCTGCGCCTCGACCATGGGCCGTATCTGCGTGCCCGAGATGCTGCGCAGCGGCTATGATCCGCGTCTGGCGACGGGATCGGTGGCGGTGGGGGGCACGCTTGGCGCGCTGATCCCGCCCTCGATCCTGTTCGTGCTGTTCGGGCTGTTGTCGGGTGCCCCGATCGGGCATCTGTTCATTGCCGGACTGCTGCCCGGGCTGATGACCCTTGTGGCGGCGGTGCTGGCGGTGTTGCTGTGGGTGCGCAGCGAGCCGGGGGTCGCCCCGCTGCCCGGCGGCGACGACCCGCGCCGCTGGCAGGCTCTCAGCGCCATCTGGCCCGCGATCCTGTTACTGGCGGTGCTGATCGCGGCGCTGCTGGCCGGGCTGGGGATCGTCGCGGCGCTACTGTCATGCGCGGTGCTGGCGCTGGTGATCGGGCTGGTCCTGCACCGGCTGACCGGCGCGATCCTGTGGCTGGCCTTTCGCGAAAGCGCGCTGCAACTGGCCGGGTTGCTGGTCTTTCTGGTCGCAGCGGCGCTGTTTTACGGGATGGTCACGCTTAGCGGGCTGGGCGTGGCGCTGACGGATTGGGCCTTGTTGGCCGGGCTGTCGCCGGTGATGGCGATGCTGGTGCTGGCGGTGATCTGCCTGATCCTTGGCATGTTCATAGAGCCGGTGGGCCTGCTGGCCCTGATCCTGCCGCTGCTGGTGCCGCTGTCGGGTGCGCTGGGGATGGAGCTGATCTGGGTCGGGGTGATACTGGTCAAGCTGCTGGAGATCGGGCTGATCACGCCTCCGGTCGGGATGAATGTCTTTGTCATCGGCAATGTGGTGCCCGCCGTGCGGACGGGTCAGGTTTTTGCGGGCGTGATGCGGTTTCTGCTGCCCGATCTGCTGGTGCTGCTGATCCTGATCCTGTTTCCGGCGCTTGTCTTGTTTCTGCCGGGCCTGATCCGCTAGGCTGCCCCAACCAAGCGAGGGGTGCCGACATGCTGGGCCCCTATCGCCGACACGGCACCATCGGCCTGATCAATCGGTAGGCAGAGATAATCTGACACAGGCCGCGCTGGATTACGCACAAGAATTGCGGGTGTGGGGTGTCCCGTGCGACCGACCGGCGCGATGGTGAACGAGGGCGCGCAAACCGTGGGCGAGGGCATTGCGGCAAGGCCGCTGGCTGTCGATGTGGGCGCTGATGAACGGCGGTGGCTTTCCGCGCTGGCGGGGCTTAATCCTCGGAGATCAGCCGGTGTTCGGGGGGATGGATGCGACGCAGGAAAGAGACCGGGGCCGCGTCGCTCCAGTTCGCGCGTTCGATGGTCAGGACCGGCGTGCCGTCGGCGATGTTCAGGAACCGGGCGCAATCGCCGACGGCGCTTTCGGCAAGGATCGAGAACCGGCCCGTCGTCAGCGCGACATTGCGCGCCAGCCATTCAAGCGCCGGCGTTTCCTCGAAATCGGCGCGCTGGAAGGGCGGCAGCACGGCCTGATTCAGCCAGATCACCTCGCAGCAATGGGGCACGCCATTGGCCAGATACTGGCCCTTGACCAGCGTCAGGCTTTGACCGGGATCCAGTTGCAGCGCCTTTTTCGCCTGATCGTTGGCCGGGCGAACTTCGAAATGCGTCAGTTCATAGTTGTAGCTGGCGCCCAACCCCTCGATTTCCTGCCGCATGGCGGGGATTTCCAGCCGCGTGCGCCGCGACTGGGTGCTGGTGACGCGGGTGCCGACCTTGCGGCGGCGCTCGATGATGCCGCTGTCGGCCAGTTCGCGCAGCGCCCGGTTCACGGTCGCGCGGGCGCAGCCCAGCTGGACGGCCAGTTCCTGCTCGGTCGGGATAAGCTCTCCCGGCGGCCATTCGCGTGAGCGAATCCGTTCGAGGACCTCGGCGCGGACCGATTGCCACGTATTCATGCGTTTTCCCACACGCTCGCCCGGCACAGGCCGGAGCGAGCGGGTGAATTTACCCGGTAACTTGGTCATGAAGTGAACGACGCTGTAACTTGATACAAACTACTTAATAAACTGATGTACAAATAAGAAAACCTGTCGAAATAGACAAAACCTCCATTGACAGGGTTTACGCCGGGGCATTCTGCTGGGCCGGATTGGCAATTCCAAACCGCGCGGACGGCTGATAGATCGGGCGCAGACAGGAATCGGAGGCGTCATGCGTGCCACAGAGACGGACTCAGGCATCAGCAGACCGGTTATAGGGCATGGCGGCACCGCGTGGCTGGTTTTGTGCGCGATCAGCGCCTGCCATATGGTCAATGACGTGATGCAGTCGATGCTGTCGGCGATCTATCCGCTGCTGCGCGAGGAGTTCTCGCTCAGCTATGCGCAGATCGGGGTGATGACCTTTGCCTTTCAGGTGACGGCCTCGCTGTTGCAGCCGGTCGTGGGCCTGGTGACGGACCGCCATCCGCAGCCGCGTTCGCTGCCTGTGGGGATGATCTCGACCTTCTGCGGGGTGCTGCTGCTGGCCTATGCGGGCAGCTATTCGATGCTGCTGGCGGGGGCGATGCTGGTGGGGATCGGCTCGTCCGTGTTCCATCCCGAAAGCTCTCGTGTGGCGCGTCTGGCTTCGGGCGGGCGGTTCGGGACGGCGCAATCGCTGTTCCAGCTGGGCGGGAACTTCGGTCAGGCGCTGGGGCCGCTGCTGGCCGCCTTCATCGTGGTGCCGCTGGGTCGGCCCGCCGTCGCATGGTTCGCCGTCGCCGCCGCACTGGGGGCGGCGATGCTGTGGCAGGTCGGAAGCTGGGCCGAGGGACGTCGCCGCGCCGCCACATCCGCGCCCGACACCGCGCTGCGCCTGCCGCGTGATCTGGTGGTCCGCTCGATCATCGTGCTGGCGATCCTGACCTTCACCAAGAACATCTATGGCGCGGCCATGAGCAGTTATTTCACCTTCTTCACGATCGAGAAATTCGGCCTTGGTCCGCAGGGCGCGCAGGTGATGCTGTTCCTGTTCCTTGCGGGCATGGCCGCCGGGGTGATCCTGGGCGGCGTGCTGGGCGACCGGATCGGGCCGTTGACGGTGATCTGGGTCTCGATTCTGGGGGTGCTGCCCTTCACGCTGTTGCTGCCGCATGTCGGGCTGGTTGCGACCGGGGTGCTGGCGGTGGTGGTCGGGCTGATCATGGCCTCGGCCTTTCCGGCCATCGTGGTCTATGCGCAGGAACTGGTGCCCGGGCGCACCGGCATGATTGCCGGGCTGTTCTTTGGCTTTGCCTTCGGCATGGGCGGCATCTCGGCGGCGGCGCTGGGGGTGATGGCCGACCATGTCGGGATCCAGGCCGTGTTCGTCTATTGCTCGTTCCTGCCGATGCTCGGGGTGCTGACCATCCTGCTGCCACGGCAAGAGCGGCTGCACGGCTGATGCAGGAACGGATCCGCGTCTTTCACATCAGCCCGGAATGGTGCGGGCAGGAAAGGCTGGTTCAGCTGTTCCGGATGAACGGTTTCCCCTCGTTGTGTCACGAGGATGGCAGGCTGGCCGAGGATATCGTTTTCGCCAAGGCCCGCCGCCAGCCGCCTTTGCAGTCACACGATGATGCGTGGCTGGTGACGGGGCTCTATCGCAGCCAACCCTTCTGGCGGCCGCCGCTGGAGGCATGGCGCGAATTCGCCTTTCTGGACCAGCATTTCCCGCAGGCGCGGTTCATCCTGACCACGCGCGACCCCGACTCATGGCTGTTCGACCGGCTGACCCGCGACAAGGGCGCCATCGCTCGCGCCCATGCCTGCCATCGTGGCGTTGCGGCCTCGGCGCTGCCCGATCTTTGGCTGGCGGAATGGCAGGCGCATCTGCAAGCGGTTCAGGCTTATTTCGGCGATGATCCCCGCCTGATCCGCGTCGATCTGGAACGCGAGACCCCGCAACAGCTGTGCCAGCGGCTGTCGGATTGGCTGCCCCTGCCGAACCATCCGGCGCGTCGCCACTGGATGCCGCCAGCCGATGCCGGACAGGTGCTGCTGTTGCAGGATCTGCTGGAGCAGAAGCTGCCGAAGCCCCCCGATGATGCCGGGGAATGGGTGGCGGATGTCGCGGATTTCTGCTTGCGCGGCTTGCACCCGGATCAGGCGGGCAGGGCAGGCGTGTCGCGGTTTTATTGCGAATGGGACGGGGCCGAGCGGGTGCTGGGCGCCGGGGGGCAGGGCCAGCCGATTGCCGTTGCGCCGCTGGCCGCGGGGGGCGCGGTGGCTGTTGCACGCGCAGGCGTGCATCACAAGTTGGAACGGGCCGAGGGCGTGATCAACGACGCGCTGAGGTTGGGCCGCCGCCAGCCCCTGCGTATCGACATGGAGGATTCGCGCTGGATGGGTTCGCCGCAAGGGCAGCCTCTGGGTGCGCCGGTTTTGTGCCACAACCGTCGTCACGATTCGCGCAATGTGGTGCTGTGGCCGCTGCCGGGCCAGCACGATATCGGCATGCCGGGCTTTGATCCGCATGCGCCCCCTGACCGGATCGCCTTCGAGGATAAAGAGGACCGGCTGGTCTGGCGCGGCATGATCTCGGGCAGCCGGATGCGTGACGGCGTCAAGCCCGGCCCGGCCTCGCATATCTATCTGACGCAGCTGGCCGCCGCCCCGGACGAGGCGGCGCGGCAGGCGATCTGGGCCGAGCTGTCGCAGACCTCGCGTCTGGCATTCGTGCGGCGCTGGATCGATCACCCCGATTTCGATCTGGGCGTGGTGATGGCATGGGGCTTTCGCGAATTCGCCCGCGATCCGCTGCTGGCCCCCTATTGCAAGCCGCGCCGGGGCACGACTTTCTTTCGTCGGTTCCGCTATCAGCTGTGTCTTGGCGGCTATGACCACGGCTCGAATTTCATGACGGCGATCAACAGCCGCTCGGTCCTGCTGGCCGAGGATGACGGCTGGGAGGTGTTCTATTCCGGTCGCTTCAAACCATGGAAACACTTTATCCCGGTGGCGCGATATGGCGCGGATATCGCCGAGAAACTTGCATGGGCACGCCGGAACCCCAAGGAATGCAAGGCCATGTCGCAGGCCGGTCGCGCCGAGGCCGCCCGATTCGCTGATCCGGATCTGCGGCGGCAGGTGAAGGCGCGCATTCTCGACGCGCTTGCCCCGCCGCGCTAGAACCGGGGCGCAGGAGGACACGATGACCACGATCAAAGCCACGCCCATCACCGCCGGGGCCTTTGCCCCCTTTGGCGAATTGCTGACCCCGAAGCCCGGCCCCGACCGGCTGATCAACGAAGGCCGCTGCGAACGCCATCACGCGCTGGCCACCGTTCAACGCGGCGGCGGAGAGGCGATCATTTCGATCTTCCGGTCGCAGCCGGTCAGCCTGCCCCATGAATGTGTCCTGCTGGAGCGGCACCCGCTGGGGTCGCAGGCCTTCATGCCGCTGGGGCCGGATCCGTGGTTGTCGGTTGTCGCGCCCGACGAGGATGGGCGCCCCGGCGCGCCGCTGGCCTTTCTGGTGCCCGCCGGGATGGGCATCAATCTGCGCGCGGGCGTCTGGCATGGCGTGCTGACGCCGCTGGACCGCGCCGCCGATTTTCTGGTCGTGGACCGCGAGGGCGATGGCGTGAACCTTGAAGAGGTCCGCCTGCCGCCCTTCACCATCACCGCATGAACCTGCCGGATTACAGCTTCGAATCGGCGGCGATGGCGCAGGGGGCGCGGCGGATCGCCGGCGTGGACGAGGTCGGCCGGGGCCCTCTGGCCGGGCCGGTGACGGCGGCCGCGGTGGTTCTGGATCCGGCGAATATCCCCGAGGGGCTGAACGATTCGAAAAAGCTGTCCCGGGCGCGGCGCGAATCGCTGACCGACTGGGTGATGGCGCATTGCGACTGGTCGGTGGCCCATGTGTCGGTCGAGGAAATCGACCGGCTGAACATCTATCACGCATCGCATCTGGCCATGTGCCGCGCCGTGGCCGGGCTGAAAACCGCGCCCTGTCATGTGCTGGTCGATGGCAATCGCGTTCCGCGCGAACTGACCCTTCCGGCGCAGGCAGTGGTCAAGGGCGACGCGCGTTGCCTGACCATCGCGGCGGCCTCGGTTCTGGCCAAGGTGTTGCGCGATCGCATCATGGTGGATTTGGCGCAACAGCACCCCGGCTATGGCTGGGAGGTTAACGCGGGCTATCCGACGCCAGCCCATAAACGGGCGCTGCTAGATATCGGGATTACCCCACATCATAGGCGTTCCTTCAAGCCCGTCCACAATATCTTGTGTAAAGGTTAATTCGTAACCTGTTGATTCAATAAAGAAATTGACCTCGAATCAGGTCTGACTCATCATCTGTCCCATACCAGATCGGCCAAAGCCGACACACGTGAGGCAGTAACAGATGACCAAGATCCAAGACGAGCGCGCCGCTTGGGCGCGAACACTTCCGCTTAACCAGATTCTGGCCGGCGATTGCATAGAGGTGATGAACGCCCTGCCCGAAGCCAGCGTCGACCTGATCTTTGCCGATCCACCATACAACCTACAATTGAAAGGCGATCTGCACCGCCCCGACAATTCCAAGGTCGATGCGGTCGATGACGAATGGGACCAGTTCTCGGGCTTTGCCGCCTATGACAGCTTCACCCGCGACTGGCTGGCGGCGGCGCGCCGCGTGCTGAAACCGAATGGTGCGATCTGGGTCATCGGCAGCTATCACAACATCTTCCGCGTCGGGGCTGAGCTTCAGAATCAGGGTTACTGGATCATGAACGACGTGATCTGGCGCAAGGCCAATCCGATGCCGAATTTCCGCGGCAAGCGGCTGACCAACGCGCATGAGACGCTGATCTGGGCCAGCAAGTCCGAGGCGTCCAAATACACCTTCAACTATGAGGCGCTGAAATCGCTGAATGAGGGCGTGCAGATGCGCAGCGACTGGGTGTTGCCGATCTGCAATGGCGGTGAACGGCTGAAGGACGCGCAGGGCGACAAGGCCCATCCGACGCAAAAACCTGAATCACTGCTGCACCGGGTGCTGATCGGCACGACCAATCCCGGCGATGTGGTGCTGGACCCGTTCTTCGGCACCGGTACCACCGGCGCGGTCGCCAAGATGCTGGGCCGCGACTTCATCGGCATCGAGCGCGAGGCGGCCTATCGCGAGGTCGCCGCCCGCCGCCTGTCGCGCGTGCGCCGCTTTGATGCCGAGGCCATCGCCACCACCCGCGCCAAACGCGCCGAACCGCGCGTGCCCTTCGGTCAGGTGGTCGAACGCGGCATGCTGCGCCCGGGAGAGGAACTCTATTCCATCGGCAACCGCTTTACCGCCAAGGTCCGCGCCGATGGCAGTCTTGTCGGCAATGACGTGAAGGGCTCGATCCATCAGGTCGGCGCGGCGCTGGAAGGCGCACCGTCCTGCAACGGCTGGACCTATTGGCACTTCCGGCGCGAGGGCAAGACCATGCCCATCGACGCTCTGCGCCAGCAGATCCGCGCCGAGATGGAAGACCCACGCCCCAACTGATCCGTTTTCACAGTTCGCCACGTTCCCCCGCCTTGCGCGGGAGGGACCACCTTGCCCCGCCGTCACATGATGGCGGGGCTTTTTCGGGGAATACGGGGTTGTGTTGGTTTGTGCCGAGTCGGACGGTTATAGCCTTGCTATCGCCCGGATATGTCGGAGCCTGAAGAAAGCGGTAATGTAGTGCGCGCAGTCACGCTGCGTATTATGCGGGTGTGCAAGAACGCAGTCAGATACCATTGGGATTCCTTCGGAAACGCTGGCGACTCCAAAACCCACCTCCGAAGTATTCTTGTCGCGGCCGTGTTTCTACTGATGGCCTATTTGATCGCTGTCTGACCGACCGCTTTGTCCGCATAACGGATAAAATGTCGGCTAAACCGCGTTTCGCGGCATCGGCAATTCGCCGCGGTTATAGGGCTTCCAATCCTCGACCTCGGGATAGAACTGCCGCCGCCACGCCCGGACGCGCGGGTTCATGCGGCGGCGCCACCAGGGAGGGACCATCGCCACGAAGGTCATCGCCGGATAGCCATAGGGCAGTTGCGGGGCCTCGTCCGTGCCATAGGTCTGCAACAGGGGAAAGCGGCGGTCGGGCTTGTAATGGTGATCCGAATGGCGCTGAAGGTTGATCAGCAGCCAGTTGGACACCGTGTGGCTGGCGTTCCAGCTGTGGCGCGGCATGATATGTTCATAGCGACCCTCGCCCAGATGCTTGCGCGACAGGCCGTAGTGTTCGACGTAATTGGTCAGCTCCAGCTGCCAGATGGCGATGAAGGCCTGCCAGAGGAACAGCAGCAAGCCCGGCCAGCCACCCAGAGCCAATGCCAGGGCCAGCATCGCCAGTTGCAGCGCGCCGTATCGCCAGAACGGGTTGCGCCGGTCCCACGGCTTGCGCCTGGCGCGGGCCAGCATTCGCGTCTCGGCCCGCCATGCGCTGGCCGGGCTGTCGCGCAGGACGCGCCAGAAGAAGCGGTAGAACCCCTCGTTATAGCGCGCCGAGACCGCGTCGCGCGGGGTGGCGACCCATGAATGATGGACCAGAAGATGTTCGGTGCGGAAATGGGAATAGAGGACCGAGGCCAGCAGCAGATCGCCCATCCAGCGTTCCAGCGCGGTTTTCTGGTGCAGCAATTCATGGGCATAGACCATGCCGATGGTGCCCGACAGCACGCCGATGCCGAAGAACAGGCCGATCTTCTCCCACCCCGACAGATGGCCCAGATGCTGGACATACCAGATCGAGCCGAAGATCGCCGCGAATTGCAGCGGGAACCAGACGATGGTGACGGCGCGGTGCCAGAACAGTTGCTCGGTTGCGATCTCAGGATCGGGGTTGTCCTCGTTCAGGCCCAGAACGCCATCCATCGCGGTCGTCAGATACCACGCATAGACCGGCAGCAGGGTCCACCACCAGCCGCCGCGCATGGCCGCCAGCGCGACCAGAGGCAGCATGACGACGGACATCCAGAACGGCGCTGCGGCCGGCAGGTTTGACGGGCGAGTCGTGCTCATGCGCAAGCCTTACGGTTTTGCTGGGTCAATGGCCAGATCCCAGACCTTGCGCATCAGGCCGGGCAGGGCGCTGCGGTCGAACTGACGCAGCGGCACAAGGCGGCCGCGCAGCGGCGGGCCGGTCAGTTCGCCGGTCAACACGGTCAGGGTCAGGCTGAAATGGGTGAAGACATGGCGCACCTCGCCCACCCGATGCCAGTCGGCGGGGCCGGGGGCGGGCAGGTCTTGCCCGTCCCAGCCGGTCGAGGGGAAGGCCAGCGTGCCGCCCAGCAGGCCCTTGGCCGGGCGCTGTTCCAGCAGCACCGCGTCGCCCGAGCGGCCCAGCCATGCGATGCCGCTGCGTTCGGGCTTGGCGGGTTTCGGGGCGCGGCGCGGCAGGTCGGCGGCGATGCCCTGGTGGAAGGCATCGCAGCATTTGCTGATCGGGCACAGCGCGCAGACCGGTTTGCGGGGCGTGCAGATCGTCGCGCCCAGATCCATCATCGCCTGCGCATAATCTCCGGGCCGTGCGGGCGGCGTCAGCGTATCGGCCAGCGCGACCAGTTCCGGCTTGGCGGCGGGCAGCGGGGTCTGGACGGCGAACAGCCGGGCCACGACCCGCTCGACATTACCATCGACCACGGTTTCGGGCGCATCATGGGCGATGGCCGAGATCGCGGCGGCGGTATAGGGGCCGATGCCGGGCAGGGCCAGCAGCCCCGCGCGCGTGTCGGGAAACTGCCCGCCATTGGCGGCGACGGTGCGGGCGCAGGCCAGCAGATTGCGGGCGCGGGCGTAATAGCCAAGCCCCGCCCATTCCGCCATCACCTGCGCGTCATCGGCGGCGGCCAGATCCTCGATGCGCGGCCACAGCGAGGTGAAGCGGATGAAATAGTTTTTCACCGCCGCCACCGTGGTCTGTTGCAGCATCACCTCGGACAGCCAGACCCGATAGGGATCGGCGCGGCCCCGGCCGGGGGGTACCCGCCACGGCAGATCGCGGGCATGGCGGTCATACCATGCCAGCAATGGCGCCGAGATCGTTTTGCCGATCACCTTGTCGTCACGCAATTTTCAGCCCTTTGCCGCCCGCACGCGCTTTCATCCCCGGCCCATGCTGTTTAATGCTAGGCAGGTCATAACCGATCAGGCGCAGATGGCACAGGTGAAGAAATCAGCGGACAGGCAGGGCTTCCGGCGCAGGCGGGGCTTCGAGGCGGCGGCCTCGCTTTTGTCGCAGCGGGTGCAGAAGGCCGCCGAGGGGCGCGGCTTTGCCGTCAGCCGCCTGCTGACCCACTGGTCCGAGATCGCCGGCGCGCAACTGGCCGCCATCACCCGTCCGGTGCGCATTAGCCATACGCGCGGCGGCTTTGGCGCGACGCTGACGCTGCTGACCTCGGGGCCTGCCGCGCCGATGGTCGAGATGCAGCTGCCGCAACTGCGCGAACGGGTGAACGCCTGTTACGGTTATAACGCGATCCAGAAGATCGTGCTGACCCAGACCGCCGCGTCGGGTTTTGCCGAAGCGCAGGCCCAGTTCGCCCATGCGCCCCGGCGCGAAGCCGCACCCGATCCGCAGGCTCAGGCCGCAGCGCAAAAGGTCGGCACCCAGTTCGACGATCCGGCATTGGCCGATGCCATGTCCCGGCTGGCGATGAATGTCGCGACGCGAAAATCCTCATGAAACCGAAAGGACTCGATATGCTGATCCGCTCTGCCGCCACTGCGCTGGCGCTGGCCCTTGTGGCCGTTCCCGCCGCCATGGCTCAGGAGGCCGCCACCGAAGAAACCACTGCGGTGTCGGTTGACGATGTCGTGCTGGGGGTCGAGGATGCGCCGCTGACCATCGTGGAATATGCCAGCTTTACCTGCGGGCATTGCGCGAATTTTCATGCCAATGTCTTTCCCGACCTGAAATCGGAATATATCGACACCGGCAAGGTCCGCTTCATCCAGCGCGATGTCTATTTCGATCAGGTCGGCCTCTGGGCGGGGATTCTGGCGCGCTGCGGTGGCGATGACAAATATTACGCCGTTTCGGACATGCTGTTCGACGAGCAGCAGAAATGGCTGGGCGGCGGCTCGGGCGACGAGATCGCGTCGAACCTGCGCCGGATCGGGCTGAAAGCGGGCATGACAGAAGATCAGATGACCGCCTGCTGGGAAGATACCGCCACCGCCGAACAGCTGATCGCCAATTTCCAGCAGAACGCGACCACCGACCAGATCGAGGCGACGCCGACCTTCATGATCGGCGGTGAAAAGGTGATGAACGCGCCCTGGGAAGAGCTGAAAGGCGTGATCGACACCAAGCTGGCCGAGGTCGAGCCCGCCGCTGCCGAGTAATCTTGCGGAGCGGCCCTGACGGGCCGCACGCCATTCTGGCTCTGACCGGCCCGGGCCGGTTCAGAGCCGGTTTCGGTCAGTCCGGTTGCTGCGGGATGTACAGGCAGCGGGCGACGGCGGGGCGGGCCTCTTCGATTTCTGCGCCCTTGTAGCGGTGGAAAACCCCCCTCTGACCGAGCGCCGGGCCGACGCTGCCCATCTGGAATATCAGCAATTCCGGCGTCGTCCGGTCTTCGGAATCCGGGATGCTGATGCGGTTATCATAGGGCGCGCCCAGTTCTTCCAGCGTGACAGAGGTCTTGACGCCGTTGGGCGTTGCCAGCGAATAAAGCTGTATCACGTCAGCCCGCTTGGGTGGCCGGCGTTTCGTGATGGGAAAGTCATCGCTGTTCAGGGCCATGAGGGATCTTCCCTTCCGGCTGGGGGCGGCGTGGATTTTGGGATAATCTGGCGATCTGATATCGCGCGTAACAGGGACAGCTAAGCTCATGATACAGGAATTCAAGCAGTTCATTGCCCGTGGCAATGTGATCGATCTGGCCGTCGGCATCATTATTGGTGCGGCCTTCACCGCCATCGTCAGCTCTCTGGTCGAGGATATGATCAACCCGATCCTTGGTCTGCTGACCGGCGGCATCGACTTTACCAACAAGTATTTCGTCCTGTCCGGCACGGTGGCCGATGGTGCCAGCCTGGAGGCCGCGCGCAATTCCGGCGCGGCGGTTTTTGCCTATGGCTCGTTTCTGATGGCGGTGCTGAACTTCCTCATCGTCGCCTGGGCGGTGTTCCTGCTGGTCAAGGCGGTCAACCGGGTGCAATCGGCGGCGTTCAGGAAGGAAGAAGCCAAGGAAGAGGAACCGGCAGGCCCGACGCAAGAGGAACTGCTGGCCCAGATCCGTGATCTGCTGGCCACGCGCCCGGGCGTCTGAAGGCGCTTTCGGTCATGGCCGGCTGATTACCGGCCATGACCCTGACGGGGGTTACGACGCC
This sequence comes from Paracoccus alcaliphilus, assembly GCF_028553725.1. Classification (NCBI taxonomy): domain Bacteria; kingdom Pseudomonadati; phylum Pseudomonadota; class Alphaproteobacteria; order Rhodobacterales; family Paracoccaceae; genus Paracoccus; species Paracoccus alcaliphilus. The sequence continues at coordinate 46,437 of NZ_CP067124.1, read as the reverse complement.
AGAAGCGTCTCGGGCGTGACCGCGTCCAGCCCCAGCGCCTGACCCACGGGCGGCGATGTCAGCCGTCCGTCATGCGTGGCCAGACCGGCGCGCAGATGCGGATCGTCGCTGACGGCCCGCTGCCAGCCCTTGCCCGCCAGTGCGGTGACGAAGGGCAGGGTCGCGTTCCCCAGCGCCTTGGTCGAGGTCCGCGCCACCGCGCCGGGCATATTGGCGACGCAGTAATGCACGATCCCCTCGACCTCATAGATCGGGTCGTGATGGGTGGTCGGCCGCGAGGTCTCGAAACAACCGCCCTGATCTATCGCCACATCCACCAGAACCGAGCCGGGCTGCATCAGTGCCAGTTGATCGCGCCGCACCAGCTTGGGCGCGGCGGCGCCGGGCACCAGAACCGCACCGATCACCAGATCGGCCAGCGGCAGCAGATCCGCCACCGCCGGTCCGCTGGCAAATTGGGTCGTCAGCCTGCCCATGAAGGCGTCGTCCAGCCAGGACAGACGCGGGACCGAGCGGTCCAGCACCGTCACATTCGCCCCCATGCCGACCGCCACCCGCGCCGCCGCCGCGCCGACAACCCCGCCGCCGATGATCAGGACATTGGCCGGGCGCACGCCGGGCACGCCGCCCAGCAGGATGCCGCGTCCGCCATTGGCCCTTTGCAGCGCCCATGCGCCGACTTGCGGCGCCAGCCTGCCTGCGACCTCGGACATCGGTGCCAGCAGGGGCAGGCCGCCATGCGCGTCGGTGACGGTTTCATAGGCCAGCGCCGTCACCCCCGATTGCAGCAGATCGCGCGTCTGGTCGGGATCCGGCGCCAGGTGCAGATAGGCGAACAGGATCTGTCCCCGCCGCAGCAATGCACGTTCGCCCGGTTGCGGCTCCTTGACCTTCACGATCATCTCGGACGCGGCATAGATTGCCGCCGCGTCATCCGCGATCCGGGCACCGGCGGCCAGATAATCCTCATCCGCAAAGCCCGAGCCTTCGCCCGCGCCGCTCTGGATCAGCACGTCATGGCCCTGGGCGGTCAGCTCGGCGCTGGCCTCGGGGGTCAGGCCGACGCGGAATTCCTGAGGCTTGATTTCCGTGGGGCATCCGATCTTCATCCTGTTCTCCTTGTCATGGGCCCGATGGGCGCTTCGGCTGGTCTTCACGCGCGACATCGCTATGATCCGGCCACCCTGCCCGTGAATTCAACGCCATGACCGAGACCGACGCAACAGACCGCCGCATTCTGGCCCTTTTACAGAAGGATGGGCGGATGACGAATGCCGAACTGGCCAGCCGGATCAATCTGTCGGCCAGCGCATGTCACCGGCGGGTGCAGCGGCTGGAAGAGGCGGGCGTTATCACCGGATATGTCGCCCTGCTGGATCAGCGCAAGGTCAGCCGCCCGACCACCGTCTTTGTCGAAATCACGCTGACCGGGCAGGCCGACGATCTGCTGGATGCGTTCGAGCGCGCGGTCAGGGCGATTCCCGATGTGCTGGAATGTCACCTGATGGCCGGGACGGCGGATTACCTGCTGAAGATCGTGGTCGAGGATACCGACGATTTCGCCCGCATCCATCGCCAGCACCTGTCGCGCCTGCCGGGGGTGCGGCAGATGCATTCGTCATTCGCGTTGCGAACCGTGTTCCGCAGTACCGCGATTCCTGTATGATCGCCTGATGCAGCGGCGATGTGCCGCCAGGCGTTACCGGAGGATGACATGACCCGAGCCTTTCAGATGATCGCCGCCGCTGCCATGACCGCGGCCATCTCGGCCAGTCCGGCACTGGCCCATTCGGTGCTGGAGCGCTCTGACCCCGCCGCCGATGCCACCGTCCCCGCGCCCGAACGGCTGGAGCTGACATTCTCGGAAACCATCGGCCTGCGTTTCAGCACGCTGAGCCTGACCGACCCGGACGGGGCCGAAATCGAAACCGACGGGCCAGAGCTGTCCGATGACGGTCACTCGCTGATCCTGCCCTTGTCGCAGCCGCTGACGGCAGGGGATTATCAGGTCCGCTGGGGCGTGCTGTCGCAGGACGGCCACAAGGTGGATGGCGAATACGGTTTTACCGTCGAATAGGGGCCGGTCGTGGCCGATCCCGGCACCCTTCTGATCCTGTGCCGCATGGTGGTTTTCGGGGCGGCGCTGATGATCTGGGGCGCGGCCCTGTTCCGCTGGCGACTGACCCCCGACGCGGCCCCCGTGCCGCCGGAGCGGGTTCTGCCGGTGGCGTTGCTGGCCGCCCTTGCCGCGCAGCTGCCGGTCGAGGTCGCCCGCATCGCCGGTGACTGGTCTGCCGCCGCCGATCCGGGGATGGTGCTGAGCGTGATCGGGCTGACCTCTCCGGGACAGGCATGGCTGGTGCAGGCGCTGGCCGCGATCGCGCTGATAATCGCCCGGCAGCGGCAATCCCTGCGCGGACAGCTTTTGGGCGGGCTGCTGCTGATGGCGGGGCTTTCGATGACTGGTCATGCGGCGGCCTCGGGCGGGATGGCGGGACTGCTGCGGCAGGTCAATCATGTCCTGCATCTGGCGGCGGCGGGGGCATGGATCGGGGCCTTGCCGTATGTGCTGTGCCTGCTGCGCCGGATGCCGGACGCGGCGGCATCGGCCGTGCTGATGCGCTATTCCGGCGAGGGGCATTTCTGGGTGGCGCTCGTCCTGCTGACTGGGCTGGCGGCGATGCTGTGGACGGTCGGCGGGCTGCCGCTGGACTGGGTCGCGCCTTATCAGGCGCTGCTGTCGGCGAAGATCGCGGTGGTCGCGGCGATGGTCGGGCTGGCGCTTCGCAACCGCTATGTGATCGTGCCGCGCCTGCGAGAGCGCCCCGACGGGCTGGCAGCCATCGCCCGCGCCACGCGGTCCGAGATCGCTCTGGGCCTGATTGCGGCGGCGCTGGTCGCATGGCTGGCTACGCTGGACCCGCATTAGCAGCGGCGCAAAAGCAAACCCCCGCAGGCCGGGAGCCGCGGGGGTCGCTGATTACGCTGATCGCGTCGTCTTACAGAGCGCCTTCGCGCTGTGCCTTTTTACGGGCCAGCTTGCGGGCACGGCGAACGGCCTCGGCTTTTTCACGGGCTTTCTTGACCGACGGTTTCTCGAAATGCTGCCGCAGCTTCATTTCACGGAAAACACCTTCGCGCTGAAGCTTTTTCTTCAGGGCACGAAGCGCCTGTTCGACGTTGTTGTCGCGAACGTTGACCTGCATGTGGTTGTCACCACCTTCCTAGGTTAGAGTTGCAGATAATTGCAGGAGGCGTCCCCATAACAGCGGCGCGCGCTTCTGTCCACAAGAAAGGCCGATTCGATGCAGACAGATATGGAAGCCCTGCTTGACGCCGCCCTGACGCATGTCCCGTTCGAGGGCATGAACGAGGCGGCGCTGCGCGCCGGCGCCGCCGATATCGGGATGGCGCCCGCGATGGTGGCGGTGCATTTCCCGCAAGGCGGCGCGGCGCTGGCGGCGGCCTATCACCGCCGCGCCGATGCGCAGTTGCGGGATTGGCTGGCCGCAACGCCGCCCGATGGCCGGTTGCGCGACCGCATGACCCAGGCCATCTGGCACCGCCTGACGCTGGTCGATCCCGATCTGGTTCGCGCGGGGGCCGCCACGCTGGCCCTGCCGCAGAACGCCGCCCTTGGCGCGCGGCTGATCTGGGAAAGCGCGGATATCATCTGGAACGGGCTGGGCGATCATGCCGAGGATGCCAACTGGTACACCAAGCGCGCCACCCTCTCGGCCGTGATCAGTGCGACGGTGCTGTTCTGGCTGGGCGACGAATCAGCCATGCGCGCCGAGACCCGTGCCTTCCTCGACCGCCGGATCGAGGGCGTGATGCGATTCGAGAGCGTCAAGGCAAGGTTGCGCCGCCTGCCCGGCGCGACAAGGCTGGGCGATATGGCTTTCGGCTGGATCCGCGCGCCACGAAACCGCAATCTGCCGGGCTGCACCCGAAGCCGCTGAGACATGAAGGAGACAGGATGTTCCCCGACGCGATGAACGCCATCGAGATCACCGCCCCCGGTGACGCTGACAAGCTGCAGATGACCCGCCGCCCGGTGCCGGTTCCCAGCCATGACCAGATCCTGATCCGGGTGGGCTGGGCGGGGATCAACCGCCCCGATGTGCTGCAACGCGCCGGATCATATGCGCCGCCGCCCGGTGCCTCGGATCTGCCGGGGCTCGAGGCTGCGGGCGAAGTGGTCGGTGTCGGATCCGGTGTCAGCCGCTGGAAAAAGGGTGACCGGGTGACGGCGCTGCTGCCCGGCGGAGGCTATGCCGAATACGTTGTCTGCCACGCCGATCATGCGCTGGCCATCCCCGAGGGGCTTGACCTGCGCGAAGCCGCCTGCCTGCCCGAAACCGCCTTCACCGTCTGGTCGAACGTGGTCCGTCGCGGCCATCTGCGCGCGGGAGAGCGGTTTCTGGTCCATGGTGGCACATCGGGCATCGGCATGATGGCGATCCAGACCGCCCGCGCTCTCGGCGCCCGGGTCTTCGCCACCGCCAGCAGCGCGGAAAAATGCGAAGCCATCGCCGCCCTCGGCGCGACCGCGATCAATTACCGCGAGGATGATTTCGTCAAGCATCTGACGAATGAGGGTGGCGCCGACCTGATCCTCGACATGGTCGGTGGCAGCTATATTCCGCGCAATATCAGGGCGCTGGCCACGGATGGGCGGCTGGTGATGATCGCCTTCCTCGAAGGTGCAAAGGCCGAACTGAACTTCGCCCAGATCATGATGCGCCGACTGAGCGTGACCGGCTCGACCCTGCGCCCGCAATCGGACGCCGCCAAGGCTGACATCGCCCAGGATTTGCGCGACATGCTGTGGCCGATGATCGAAGGCGGTGTCGTGCGAGTGATGATCGACAGCGAATTCGATCTGTCCGATGCAGCCGAGGCGCATCGGCGCATGGAAAGCAGCGGTCATATCGGCAAGATCGTGCTGAAAGTTGCAGGCGGCTGAGCCTGCTGCGCGCGTAGAAGCCTCCGGCGGGGATATTTGACCACCAGTGATAAGGCCGAGGCACACACCCCGTTCCGGCGCCCGTCCGGAAGGGGTGTGGCATCTCTGGTGGCGGTCATCGGCGTCCCCGCCTGTACCGCCCGATATTTCTCGCATCAAAAGATTAAAGCATTTCTGTTTTAACCTGCGACATATCCTGCGGCCTTGAAGTAGTTCCAACATTCGCCGGGATCGAAGAGATCACAGACTTCGCCGATGGCCTTGAAGACGTCGGTAAATGTTCTTGCCCCGATCCTGCGCAGGTGCGCCTTGAGTTTTGCGAATGCCATTTCGATGGGGTTCAGGTCCGGCGAATATGGCGGCAGATAGAGAAACCAGCAGCGATGGGCACGCAGAGCCTCAGCAGCCTGCTTGTTGTGGTGGGTGGCAAGGTTGTCGAGGATCACCACGGTTCCCGGCTCGATCTCCGGGATCAGGACCTCGCGAACCCAGGCTGCGAAGGCGGGGCCGTCCATTGCGCCCCGGATGCACCAGGGCGCAATCAGGGCATCCGGTGTGAGCCCGGCGATCAGGGTCTGTGTTCCCCAGCTGCCGAAGGGCGCATCCATGGTCAGGCGTGTGCCGCGCAGGGCACGACCCCGCAGACGGGTGAGATTGGTCTTCACCGAGGTCTCGTCTATGAAAACCACGCGTTCCGGCCGATCCGCGATGGCTGGCAAGCGATGCTCGAACCAGTCGGTTCGCCGCTGTCTTACCCTGGCACCGCGGCGTTCGGCGGCCACCAGCGACTTTTTTTATAGGTGAACCCAAGCCGCGACAGCAGACTGGCAATGGACGAGTGATGGACACGAACGCCTTCCGCTGCGACCAGCGCGTCCCTGAGTTCGAACAGCGTGATGTCGGGATCCTGTGCGAGCAGTTCCTCGAAAAAGGCCCGGTGCGGGGCAAGCTTTCCATGCCCTTTGGGACGTCCCTGGGGCAATGGTTCGGCATGCCCCCTGGTCCTGATCGCCCGGCCCCAACGTGCTCCGGTCGCCGGCGAGAGTTTCAGCCGCAGCGCCGCCGCCCGACCGCTTAAACCCTCCTCGATATATCGCTGAAACCGCGTCCGGAGCGCCGACGGCAATGGTGCTGACATGATCTATCCTCCCAGACAGAAGGGAATCACGATCCGCGCTGCGACGGAACCCCAAACGATTCAGGGTTCAGTAGAAATGCTTTAAGAAAGCCTCAACTGGCATCTTTGGTGTGTAAATATCCCCGCCGGAGGCTTCTGTCCTCGTCACTGGTTCGACGGGGGTCAGTTGGTACTGAGGCATATTCGGCAGGTCACGAAGGGGCTTCCATCAATATCCTCGACTGACTGCAATCGCGCCTGACATCGAGGGCACAATCACGGGGTTCCAGTTCGCGGGTCAGGCAGATGCGGACTTCTTGCAGGTCGCCATTACGGCAGGTGACGGTGATGCCGTCGCCTGTATGGCCGGGATTGACTTCGAGAAAGGCGTCCTCGACCACCGAAGGGGGCAGCGCGATGTCGCGGTCGAGCCGGTCGAACAGTTCGGGGATCCGGATCCGTTCCAGGGCCTCGCGCGTCGTTGCGTAATAATCCGCGGCCGTCAGTCCCGTGCAGCGGCCGTGTTTCTGCCATTGATACCAGGCCAGCCCGCCCGAGCCCATGATATCGGTCATGGCCTGGCTTTCGCGTCGCGAGGGGTCGTGGCTGTCGCTGGGGCAGTTCTGGGGCCAGCCGCGCTCGTATTGCGGCCAGAGCCCATGCACCACGAAGCCCAGTCCTCGCCCGTTGTCGCATTGCTCGGCGTTGCGTGAGTCGCCGGTGCTGCTGCACCATGCGGGCGACCAGCTGAGCGCGAGGACGTAATAGTCGAACTGGCCTGCGATATCGCGGGCCGGGGCAGGGAATGACAGCCAGCCGAGCGTCACCAGAAAGGCCGAAATGGCGATGGGTATCTGCTTCATGCGGGCAGGATAGCCGGGGCATGGGTGCGATGCATCAGCGGAATGCGCGAATCCTCTTTTCCCCGGGTCTCAAAAACGCTATATCCAGCCGCAATTCCCCCGAAAACGAGGAATGGCACCCGCCAAAAGCTGTTTTCACGGCCCAAGCCAGCCATGCCGTTCATCGGGACGGATATGCGAAGGAGATTGACATGAGCAAGCCATTGATGGCCAAGGCGACCGCCGTCTGGCTGGTTGATAATACCACGCTCAGCTTCAAGCAGATCGGCGATTTCTGCGGTCTGCACGAGTTGGAGGTGCAGGGCATCGCCGATGGCGATGTCGCGGTCGGGGTCAAGGGCTATGACCCGGTCGGCTCGAACCAGCTGGACGCGGAAGAGATCCGCAAGGGTGAGGCCAGCCCGACCTACAAGCTGCGCCTGAAGCACAACCCCGCCGCCGAGGGCGAGGAAAAGCGGCGCGGGCCGCGCTATACCCCGCTGTCCAAGCGTCAGGACCGTCCGGCGGCGATCCTGTGGCTGGTGAAGTTCCATCCGGAACTGGCCGATTCCCAGATCGCCAAGCTGGTCGGCACCACCAAGCCCACCATCGCCTCGATCCGCGAGCGGACGCATTGGAACATCCAGAACATCCAGCCGATCGACCCGGTGGCGCTGGGGCTGTGCCGCCAGACGGAACTGGACGCCGCCGTTCAGAAGGCCGCGAAGAAAGCCGGCGCCTCGGGCGAGGTGATGAGCGATGACGAGCGTCGCAAGCTGGTCAGCACCGAGACCTCTTTGTCCATGAGCGAAGAGCCGCGCCTGCCCAGCTCGATCGCTGGGCTTGAGAATTTCTCGTTGTCGCGCGACGAGGATGAGGACAGCAAGCCCGAGCGCGAACTGGATGCCGACAGCTTCTTCAACCTGCCCGATGCGGATGATGAAGAGGACGAGGACGAGAAATAAGTCCGGTCCGGAATGTGACAAAGGCCCGCCACAACGCATGTGGCGGGCCTTTTGCTTTGCTGCCTGTGACGGTCAGGCCCGTCCGCGAATCAGACGGCCCAGCCAGATCAGGATACAGGCGCCGATGACAGCAACGATCAGCTGCCCGATCAGGCCGCCCGCCGTTGTTCCCAGCAGTGCGCGGAACAGCCAGTTGCCCAGCAATGCGCCGACGATGCCCAGAATGATGTTCATCAGCAGGCTGTGGTCGGAACCCATCAGCTTTTCGGCAATCCAGCCGGCGATGGCACCAAGAATGATCGACAGAATCCAGCCGAAACCTTCCATGAGAACTCCCCTTGTCCTGGCGCGCCAGCCCATGGCGCGACTCTCAGGGAAATGCCGCAGGTACGGATTTCGTTCCATCCCGGCCTGGATATGCGATCAGACCGACAGGCAAACATATTTCATTTCAAGGAAATCCTCGATCCCGTGACGACTGCCTTCGCGGCCCAGGCCGGATTGCTTGATGCCGCCGAAGGGCGCGACTTCGGTCGAGATGATGCCGGTATTCACGCCGACGATGCCGTATTCCAGCGCCTCTTGTACGCGGGTGATGCGGCCGATGTCGCGGGCATAGAAATAGGATGCCAGCCCGAAGATGGTGTCATTGGCGCGGGCCACGACCTCTTCCTCGGTCTCGAAACGGAACAGCGGTGCCAACGGCCCGAAGGTTTCCTCGGTCGCGACCTTCATGGCGTCGGTGACGCCCGTCACGACGGTGGGCTTGAAGAACAACCCGTCCAGCCGCTGGCCGCCGGTGACGATCTGACCGCCGCTGTCCAGCACGTCGCGGATATGTTCCTCGACCTTTTCGACCGCGCTTTCATTGATCAGCGGGCCGGTGGTCACGCCGTCTTTCAGCCCGTCGCCCACGCGCAGCTTGTCCACCGCCGCCGCCAGCTTTGCCGCGAAGGCGTCATAGACGCCCGCCTGCACATAGATCCGGTTGGCGCAGACGCAGGTCTGGCCGTTATTGCGGAACTTCGAGGCCATCGCGCCCTCGACCGCCGCATCCAGATCGGCGTCGTCGAAGACGATGAAGGGCGCGTTGCCCCCAAGCTCCATCGAGCATTTCAGTACCTGATCGGCGGCCTGACGCAGCAGGATGCGCCCTACCTCGGTCGAGCCGGTGAAGGTCAGCTTGCGGACAGCCGGGTTTTCGCAGAATTCCTTGCCGATCTCGCTGGAGCGTGACGAGGTGACGACCGACAGGATGCCCTTGGGCAGACCCGCCCGTTCGCCCAGCACCGCCATGGCCAGCGCCGACAGCGGGGTTTCCGCCGCGGGTCGCGCGACAAAGCCGCAGCCCACCGCCAGCGCCGGTCCCGCCTTGCGGGCGATCATGGCATTGGGAAAGTTCCACGGCGTGATACTGCCCACCACGCCGATCGGCTGGCGGATCACCGACAGGCGCTTGTCGGGCATGTGGCCGGGGATGGTTTCGCCATAGACGCGCTTGGCCTCTTCGCCGAACCATTCGATGAAGCTGGCGCCATAGACGATCTCGCCTCTGGCCTCGGCAAAGGGCTTGCCCATCTCGGCGGTCAGGATGCGGGCCAGATCGTCCTGATTCTCGATCATCAGGTCGAACCACTTGCGCATCACCTGCGCGCGTTCCTTGGCGGTGCGGGCGGCCCAGCCCTTCATGGCTTCGGCAGCGGCGTCGATGGCGCGGGCGACTTCGGCGCGGCTCAGATCGGCAACCCGGGCGATCACATCACCGCGAGCCGGATTCACCACGTCGAATGTCGCGCCATCCCCGGCATCGACCCATTCGCCCGCCAGGAAAGCCTGGGTCCGCAGCAGCGAAGGATCGTCCAAAAGCGCCTGAAGATCGGTCGATTCTCTGGTCACGGCAGCCTCCCCTGAATTGGTGTCGCGGGTCAGATGAACATGATGCCCCGCCCTTGTCAAAGCGGCGTCGGCGGGGCCCGGCCCGTTGCGGTTTTCCGCGCGTGACCGGCGGGGGCGGGTGATGGGAATGAACCAGATCGCGTCCGGGGCGTTCCATTGCATCGCCAAGTTGTCCCTCTTGGCGATCTCTCAGGGGGGCGGTGCGGATCTCGCACCGCCCTTTTTCATCCGAACAGGCTGTGCCAGCAGGGTTGCAGATCGCCCGGCGCGGGCCGGGCCGCGTGAACCGCGCGGGCGGTGGCGCGCGCCAGTACGCAGGCGGCGGCATGACCCAGCAGGAAACTGCCCGCCGGATCCGGTTCCGGTCGCGCGCCGGTCGAGACCGCAAAGACCAGATCGCCATCCATCGGCGTATGGCTGGGCACCAGCGCCCGCGCCAGCCCGTCATGGGCGGCAGTGGCCAGTCGCTGCAAGCCGGGCTTTTCCAGCGCCGCATCGGTGGCGACGATGGCGATGGTCGTCGCCTCGCCCAGTTGCTTCACCGGCGTGGGTTCATGGGCGGCCGGAAAAGTGCCCGGCAATCCCCGCCCGCCGAATTCCGTGTCCATTTCCCACGGCGCGGCCCAGAAATGCGGACCATCGCCCACCGTCGCCGATCCCAGCGCATTGACCACGACCAGCGCCCCCACGGTCGCGCCATTCTCCAGCACCGCCGAGGCAGAGCCCAGCCCGCCCTTCAGCCGCCCGGTCAGCGCGCCGATCCCGGCCCCGGCGCTGCCGATGGCGAAATCCGCACCCGCCGAGGCATGGGCCGCCCGGCCAAGCGCCGGATAGGGGTTGTCGTGCCAGTCCTTGTCCCCGCCATTCAGCAGGTCAAAGACGATGGCGCCGGGCACGATGGGCACCCGCGCCGCGCCCACGGCAAAGCCGCGCCCCGCCGCGTGCAGCGCCGCCATCACCCCGTCGCAGGCCGCCAGCCCGAAGGCCGACCCGCCCGACAGCACCAGCGCATCGACCCGCGACACCAGCTTGTCGGGGGCCAGCAGATCGGTGTCGCGCGTGCCGGGCGCGCCGCCCATGACATGCACCGCCGCCGCGAAGGGCGCATCCGCCGTCAGCACGGTGACACCGGATTTCAGCGTCGCATCCGCCGCATTGCCGACACGCAGCCCCGCGACATCGGTAATCAGATTGCGCGCGCCGCGTTCCATCGCCTGCCTCCCTCTTGTTTGCCGGAGCCAGCCTGACCCGAAACGGACGCATAACGCAATCGCGGCAATATCGCATCGGAATGAATGATCCCTGAACGCGGGTGGCTTTACAGGGCCTTCGGGCGCGCCTATCTGACCCGTCATGGCCAAGGAACCCGAAAACAAGAACTACAAGGTGATCGCCGAAAACCGGCGGGCGCGTTTCGATTACTTCATCGAAAGCGATCTGGAGGTCGGGATCATGCTGACCGGCTCCGAGGTGAAATCCCTGCGGACCGGCCAGTCGAATATCGCCGAAAGCTATGCCTCGGTCGAGGATGGCGAATTGTGGCTGATCAACGGCTATATCGCGGCCTATAAACAGGCCGGAGTCTTCGGCCATGACGAACGCCGCCGCCGCAAGCTGCTGGTGTCGCGCAAGGAACTGGCGCGGCTGTGGCAGGCTATTGGACGCGAAGGCATGACGCTGGTGCCGCTGGTGATGTATTTCAACCATCGCGGGCTGGTCAAACTGAAGATCGGCGTGGCCAAGGGCAAGAAGGTCTCGGACAAACGCGAAACCAGCGCCAAGCGGGACTGGAACCGCCAGAAGCAGCGCCTGCTGAAACAGGGCTGACTCGCCATTGCAGCGACGTGCCGACAGGGGTAAGCCTTTGCCGTGCAAGAAGGGGGCGAAGATGCAGGACGATCCGAAAACGCTGGTTTCGACCGAATGGCTGGCCGCGCATCTGAACGATCCCGATCTGCGCGTGATGGATGCCAGTTGGCACATGCCAGCCTCGGGACGCGAGGCGAAGGCCGAATATGACGCCGCCCACATCCCCGGCGCGCGCTTCTTCGATATCGACGCGATCTCGGACAGCCGCAGCGAATTGCCGCATATGGCCCCCCCGGTCGAGCTGTTCATCAGCCGCATGCGGGCGATGGGCATCGGCGACGGCCATCAGGTGGTGCTTTACGACAATTCCGATGTGCGCAGCGCGGCGCGGGTCTGGTGGACCTTCCGGCTGATGGGCAAGGCCGATGTGGCGGTGCTGGATGGCGGTTTCGCCAAATGGCAGGCCGAGGGCCGCCCGGTCGAGGATATGCCGCCGATCCTGCGCGACCGCCATATCACCGTGCAGCGTCAGGCCGGTCTGGTGCGCGACGTGACGCAGGTGGCGGCGGCCTCGAAACTGGCCGATCACGAGATCATCGACGCCCGCAGCCCCGAACGATTTCGCGGAGAGGTGCCCGAGCCGCGCCCCGGCCTGCGCGCGGGCCACATCCCCGGCGCGAAGAACGTCCCCTTCGGACGGCTGTTCAACGAGGACGGCACGATGAAGGACGCCCAGTCCCTGCGCGGGATCTTCGAATCCGCCGGTGTGGACCTCGGCCGGCCCGCCATCACCAGTTGCGGCAGCGGCATCACCGCGGCGGTCCTGTCGCTGGCGCTGGAACGGATCGGCCACCGCCACCACTCGCTCTATGATGGAAGCTGGACCGAATGGGGCAGCTTTCCCGACCTGAATATCGCAACCGGAGACGCCTGAGATGCTGTCGAACCTGAAACCGCAAGCCCCCGACAAGATCCTGATGCTGATCGAGGAATTCAAGGCCGATACCCGTCAGGGCAAGATCGACCTTGGCGTCGGCGTCTACAAGAACCCCGAGGGCGTGACGCCGGTGATGCGTGCGGTCAAGGCGGCGGAACAGAAGATCTGGCAGGATCAGACCACCAAGGCCTATACCGCCCTGTCCGGAGAGGCCGAATACCGCAACGCCATGACCCGGATGGTGCTGGGTGACGCGCCGGCGGACCGGCTGGCCTCGCTGGCTTCGGTCGGCGGCACCGGCGCGATCCGTCAGGCACTGGAACTGGCGCGGCTGGCCAATCCGGGCGTGACGGTCCATGTCTCGGATCCGACCTGGCCCAATCACCTGTCGATCCTGAAATTCATGGGCCTGCCCTTCACCGAATACCGCTATTTCGACGCCGAGACCCGTGGCGTCGATTTCGAGGCGATGAAGGCCGATATCTCGAAGGCGGCCAAGGGCGATCTGGTGCTGCTGCATGGCTGCTGCCACAACCCGACCGGCGCCAACCTGTCGGCGGATCAATGGGATGAAATCGCCGCGATCCTCGAAAAATCCGGCGCCATCCCGTTCATCGACCTTGCCTATCAGGGCTTCGGCGACGGGCTTGAACAGGACGCCGCCGCCACCCGCATGATCGCGCAGCGTCTGCCCGAGGTGCTGATCGCCGCCTCCTGCTCGAAGAATTTCGGCATCTATCGCGAACGCACCGGCATCCTGCTGGCGCTGACCGAAAACAGTGCCGCGCGCGACATGACGCAGGGCTCGATGGCCTTCCTGAACCGCCAGACCTTCTCCTTCCCGCCCGATCACGGCGCGCGCATCGTCAGCACCATCCTGACCGACGACGCCCTCGCCGCCGACTGGAGGGCCGAACTCGAAGACGTCCGCAAGGGCATGCTGGAACTGCGCGAACAACTCGCCTCGGAACTGCGCAACCTGTCGGGCAGCGACCGTTTCGACTTCATCGCCCATCACCGCGGCATGTTCTCGCGCCTCGGCGCGACGCCTGAACAGGTGCAGAAGCTGAAAACCGACGCGGCCATCTACATGGTCGGCGATTCGCGCCTGAACATCGCGGGCCTCAACCGGGACACGGTCCCGGTGCTCGCCCGCGCCATCGTCGAGGCCGGCATCTGACCCCATCTCTGGTGTCATAAATATCCAATGTTGCCCCCGCGCCCCCGGGGGCAACGCGCGTGTCATGGCGACGACGCTGCGGCTGTCCCTGCCCGGGCAACCCCCAGGCGCAATGCTCATGGTCTGCCCCATTCTCCTTTGAACACCGGCATCCTGCACAGAGATCCGCGGATGGCCCGGCCATCCATAAAAGAAGACCCATGATGCCTTCAGCCTGAACTGACTGGCGGCACGACAGGTCATGGCGGGGCAGGATCGACCGATCGCGGCCTTGTATTCGTGTGCCGGGTCTGGAACACAGCACCTGTTACCTGATCGATTTCCATAAAGCTGAAGTGCCGCCATGACGTCTGTCACGATGACCGCTGCGCGCCCGCGAACCCATATAGCTGTGCTGATGATGCTGGGGGCGACGCATTTCCTCAATGATCTGATGCAATCGCTGATTCCGGCGACCTATCCGATCCTGAAGGAAACCTATGCGCTGGATTTCGTGCAGATCGGGATGATCACCCTGACCTTCCAGATCGCCGGGTCGATCCTGCAACCGGTGATCGGGATGGTGACGGATCGCCATCCGGCGCCCTATTCGCCGGTCGTGGGGATGATGTTTACCTTGTCGGGTCTGGTCAGCCTTGCCTTCGCGCACAGTTACGGGGTCATCCTGATCTCGGTCGCGCTGATCGGCATCGGCTCGTCCATCTTCCACCCCGAGGCGACACGGATGGCCCGCTATGCGGCGGGCGGGCGGCAGGGGCTGGCGCAGGGCATCTTTCAGGTCGGCGGACAGGCGGGCGGCGCCTTCGGTCCGGTTTTTGCCGCGCTGATCATCGTGCCCTGGGGCCAGCCCAGCCTTGCCTGGTTTGCCGTAACCGCCCTGCTGGCGATGGGTCTGCTGACCTGGATCGGCAGCAAGCAGCGCCAGATCAGCGCCGAATTCGCCGCGATGCGGGCCAAGGGCCGGAAAGACGGCGTCGAACCCGTCCGGCACCTGCCGCTGACCATCGGCATCGGCCTTGTCGTTCTGACCCTGCTGATGTTTTCGAAGAACGCATACAGCGAAAGCTTCCGGTCGTTCTATACCTTTTATCTGATGGACAAGTTCGGGCTGTCGATCCCTTCGGCGCAGATGATGCTGTTCATCTTCCTGCTCGCCTCGGCGGCGGGGGCGCTGATCGGCGGCATCGTCGGTGACCGTATCGGGCGCTATCGGGTGATCTGGATCTCGGTGCTGGGTCCGCTGCCGCTGACGCTGATGCTGCCCTATGTCGATCTGTTCTGGACCGGCGTGCTGACGGTGATGATCAACCTGATCATGGCCAGCGCCTTCGCCTCGATCCTGATCTATGCGATGGAACTGCTGCCCAACCGGATCGGCCTGATCGGCGGGCTGTTCTATGGGCTGAACTTCGGCCTTGGCGGCATCGCGGCGGCGATCCTCGGCGCGCTGGCCGACAGCTATGATGTCGAGACGGTCTATCGCATCTGCTCGTTCATGCCGCTGGCCGGGCTGCTTGCTTGGTTCCTGCCAAGGATCGACGAGGGCAGATAGGGCAGCCGCGGCCCGCGAGGCGATGCAGGGATTTTCCCCGCGTGGGATGGCTTGCAGTCGATTGGAACGAACAGTTCTGCAAGCACTGGGGCTTGAATGGGCGGGCGACAGGCGTTATGTGCGGCGCTGCACTTGCGAAGGAGCCTCCATTGGCCAATCCAGTCCAGTTCATCAATCAGGTCCGCGCCGAGCTTGGCAAGATCACATGGCCCACGCGGCGCGAGGTGATGACCACGACGGTCATGGTCCTGATCCTTTCGGCATTGGCGGCCGTGTTCTTTTCGCTGGTCGATCTGGCCATCCGCTTTGGCATCACCGAAGGCCTGAAACTGATCGCCGGTTAGGCTTCGGGGCTTGCATTTATGCTGCGGGGGCGGTATGTGCGCCCGACTGTCCGGCAAAACGGCGTGCATCGAATCCGCATGCGCGCCGATTTCGATTTCGCCGGATGTAAAGAAATTCAATGGGTTGCCCGCTTGACCGGGTGATTCCCAAAATGACGAGCAGGGGTCGATCGAGACATGGCAAAGCGTTGGTATTCGGTCAGCGTCCTGTCGAACTTCGAAAAGAAGGTCGCGGAGGCGATTCGTCTGGCGGTGGTCGAAAAGGGACTGGAAGATCAGATCGAGGAAGTTCTGGTCCCCACCGAAGAGGTGATCGAGATCCGGCGCGGCAAGAAAGTCACGTCAGAGCGTCGCTTCATGCCGGGCTATGTGCTGGTGCGCATGGAGATGACCGACCGCAGCTATCATCTGGTGAACTCGATCAACCGGGTCACCGGATTTCTGGGCGCGCAGGGCAAGCCGATGCCGATGCGCGACGATGAGGTGAATGCGATCCTCAACCGTGGTGGCGCCGATGGCGAACAGCCCGCGCCGCGCAACCTGATCCGCTTTGACGTGGGCGAGAAGGTGAATGTGACCGACGGCCCGTTCGAGGGCTTTTCGGGTCTGGTCGAGGAAGTGGACGAGGTGTCGGCCCGGATCAAGGTCACGGTGTCGATCTTTGGCCGGCCCACGCCGGTCGAACTGGAATTCACGCAGGTCGCCAAGACCGCGTGATTGGTTGCGGGAGGCGCCGGTTCTTCGGGATCGGGGCCGGACCGCTAAGTCTGTCCCGATACGGGGCGTGATGATGAGGAGAAGGCCAGATGGCCAAGAAAGTTGTTGGCAGCCTCAAGCTGCAGATCAAGGCGGGTCAGGCGAACCCGTCGCCCCCCGTTGGCCCGGCACTGGGTCAGCGCGGTATCAACATCATGGAATTCTGCAAGGCGTTCAACGCCAAGACGCAGGAGATGGAGCAGGGCGCCCCCGTTCCGGTCGTGATCACCTATTACGCCGACAAGTCGTTCACCTTCGAGACGAAGACGCCCCCGGCCGCCTTCCTGCTGAAAAAGGCCGCTGGCCTGAAGCCGGTCGGCAAGCGCAACCGCGCCAAGGGTTCGGAAAAGCCCGGCCGTTCGGCCGCCGGCACCGTGACCGTCAAGCAGGTGCGCGAGATCGCCGAAGCCAAGATGGTGGACCTGTCGGCCAACGATGTCGATCAGGCGATGAAGATCATCCTTGGCTCGGCCAAGTCGATCGGTATCGAGGTGAAAGGCTGAGCCATGGCAAAGATTGCAAAGAAGAAAGCCGCTGCCCGCGCCGCCTTTGAAGGCAAGACCAACCTGACCGTCGAGGACGCCGTCAAGCTGGTCAAGGATGCCGCCTCGGCCAAATTCGACGAAACCGTCGAGATCGCGCTGAACCTGGGTGTCGATCCGCGTCATGCCGACCAGATGGTCCGTGGCGTCGTGACCCTGCCCGCAGGCACCGGCAAGGACGTTCGCGTCGCCGTGTTCGCCCGCGGCCCCAAGGCCGATGAAGCAAAGGAAGCCGGTGCGGAAATCGTCGGCGCCGAGGACCTGATGGAGACGATCCAGTCGGGCAAGATCGAGTTCGACCGCTGCATTGCGACGCCGGACATGATGCCGCTGGTCGGCCGTCTGGGCAAGATCCTTGGCCCGCGCAACCTGATGCCGAACCCCAAGGTCGGCACGGTGACGATGGACGTCAAGGCCGCCGTCGAGGCCGCCAAGGGTGGTGAGGTCCAGTTCAAGGCCGAGAAGGCGGGCGTCGTCCATGCCGGTATCGGCAAGGTGTCGTTCGACGCCGACAAGCTGGCCCAGAACCTGCGCGCCTTTGTGGACGCGGTCAGCAAAGCCAAGCCCACGGGCGCGAAAGGGACCTATATGAAAAAGGTCTCGATCAGCTCGACCATGGGGCCGGGCGTGTCGGTTGACGTCGCTTCGGCGACCGCCAACTAAGAGTTTCCCGGTCGCAAGACCGGGGATGGCGGGGCAGCCACATGCCGCCCCGTCCTGTCCGAGACGGAGGGTGCCGATCCAGATACCGTATCTGGCCGGCTTAATTTCCTTCCTGAGATGGGGAAGCATTTT
The DNA here is from genome assembly GCF_028553725.1 of Paracoccus alcaliphilus. Classification (NCBI taxonomy): domain Bacteria; kingdom Pseudomonadati; phylum Pseudomonadota; class Alphaproteobacteria; order Rhodobacterales; family Paracoccaceae; genus Paracoccus; species Paracoccus alcaliphilus. The sequence continues at coordinate 28,733 of NZ_CP067124.1, read as the reverse complement.
TCCGGGGGAAACCTCGGGCGATCTTGCCCTTTCGGACCCGACCCGGCCCTTCGGGACCGGGAAAAGTGAGAGCCGGGGGGGAACCCCCAACTTGGAGTGAAACCGTGGATAGAGCACAAAAAGAACAGTTGGTCGAAGAACTCGGCCAGATCTTTGAAAGCTCTGGCGTCGTGGTGGTTGCCCACTACGAGGGGATGACGGTTGCACAGATGCAGGACCTGCGGGCGCGCATGCGCGAAGCCGGTGGTTCTGTTCGCGTTGCCAAGAACAAGCTCGCCAAGATCGCCCTTGAAGGTAAGCCTTGCGCAAGCATCGCCGATTACCTGACGGGCATGACCGTGCTTACCTATTCGGAAGATCCGACCGCTGCGGCCCGGATCGCCGACAAATACGCCAAGGACAACGAGAAATTCGTGATCCTGGGCGGTGCAATGGGTGAGTCGGCACTGGATCCGGCCGGTGTGAAAGCCGTCGCCTCGATGCCGTCGCGTGAAGAGCTTATTGCTTCGATCGCGGCCTGCCTCGGCGCGCCTGCTTCCAACATCGCCGGTGCGATCGGTGCGCCTGCCAGCAACATCGCGGGCATCCTCACGACTCTGGAAGAGCGTGAGGCTGCTTGATGCAACCTCTATTCCCGCGTGTGGTTGAAAACCCGACGTTGGAACACTAACTGGAAAGAACGGAAAAATGGCTGATCTGAAAAAACTCGCCGAAGAAATCGTGGGCCTGACCCTGCTGGAAGCCCAGGAACTGAAAACCATCCTGAAAGACGAATACGGCATCGAGCCCGCCGCTGGCGGCGCCGTGATGGTCGCGGGTCCGGCAGCTGCTGCTGAAGCCGCCGAAGAAAAGACCGAGTTCGACGTCGTTCTGCTGGAAGCCGGCGCCAACAAGATCAACGTGATCAAGGAAGTGCGCGGCATCACCGGTCTGGGCCTGAAAGAAGCCAAGGACCTGGTCGAAGCTGGCGGCAAGGTGAAAGAAGGCGCGGCCAAGGCCGAAGCCGAAGAAATCAAGACCAAGCTGGAAGCAGCCGGCGCCAAGGTCGAACTGAAGTAATCGGCCCGATGGCCGTATGAAAATGGGGCAGGGTCCGGGGTTTCCCGGTCCCTGCCGAACCTGTCTTGAAGGGCGGTCCGGGCACGGATCCGTGGCAGACCTTCCTTCAGGGCATGTTCGAGGTTCGGGAGCCGCGCGGTGGGACGGGCGGCATGAATGGAACCTTACCCCTGCATTCGTAGGCCGCGTTCCGGGGGCCCCGACCCGGACCGCGCGCGAAGACGAAAGGTGACAAGACCCCATGGCGCAAGCTTATGTCGGCCAGAAACGCATCCGGCGTTACTACGGCAATATCCGCGAAGTTCTGGAGATGCCGAACCTGATCGAGGTTCAGAAATCCTCCTATGACCTGTTCCTGAATTCGGGCGAAGGCACCGGCCATAACGATGGCGAGGGCATTCAGGGCGTGTTCCAGTCGGTGTTTCCGATCAAGGATTTCAACGAGACCGCGACGCTGGAATTCGTGAAATACGAGCTGGAAAAGCCGAAATACGACGTGGACGAATGCCAGCAGCGCGACATGACCTATGCCGGGCCGCTGAAGGTGACGCTGCGTCTGATCGTGTTCGATGTCGATGAGAACACCGGCGCGAAATCGGTCAAGGACATCAAGGAACAGGACGTTTTCATGGGCGACATGCCCCTGATGACGCAGAACGGCACGTTCATCGTGAACGGGACCGAGCGGGTGGTGGTCAGCCAGATGCACCGCAGCCCCGGCGTGTTCTTCGACCATGACCGCGGCAAGACCCATTCCTCGGGCAAGCTGCTGTTCGCCTGCCGCATCATCCCCTATCGCGGCAGCTGGCTGGACTTTGAATTCGACGCCAAGGATCTGGTGTTCGCGCGCATCGACCGCCGCCGGAAACTGCCGGTGACGACGCTGCTCTATGCGCTTGGCATGGATCAGGAGGGCATCATGGATGCCTTCTATGAAACGGTGGATTACAGCCTGCGCAAATCGGGGCGCGAACAGGGCTGGGTCACCCGCTTCTTCCCCGAGCGTGTGCGCGGCACCCGTCCGGCCTATGATCTGGTGAATGCCGAAACCGGCGAGATCATCACCAAGGCAGGCGACAAGGTCACCCCGCGTCTGGTGAAACAGCTGCAGGAATCGGGCGAAGAGGTGAACCTTCTGGTCCCGTTCGAGCGGATCATCGGCCGTTTCGTCGCCAAGGACATCATCAACGAGGAAACCGGCCTGATCTATGCCGAGGCCGGTGATGAGATCACGGCGGAATACAACAAGGAAGGCGATCTGAACGGCGGTCTGCTGAAGGTCCTGCTGGACAACGGCATCGACGACATTCCGGTTCTGGACATCGACCATGTGAATGTCGGCCCCTATATCCGCAACACCATGGCCGCCGACAAGAACATGAACCGCGAAGGTGCCCTGATGGACATCTATCGCGTCATGCGCCCGGGCGAGCCGCCCACGGTCGAGGCCGCCTCGAACCTGTTCAACAGCCTGTTCTTCGATTCCGAGCGTTACGACCTGTCGGCCGTGGGCCGGGTCAAGATGAACATGCGGCTGGATCTGGACGCGCCCGACACCCAGCGCACCCTGCGCCCCGATGATATCGTGGCCTGCGTGCGCGGTCTGGTGGAACTGCGCGACGGCAAGGGCGAGATCGACGATATCGACCATCTGGGCAACCGCCGGGTCCGTTCCGTTGGCGAGCTGATGGAGAACCAGTATCGCGTCGGCCTGCTGCGCATGGAGCGTGCCATTCGCGAGCGCATGTCGGGCGTCGAGATCGACACCGTCATGCCGCAGGACCTGATCAACGCCAAGCCGGCGGCGGCGGCGGTGCGCGAATTCTTCGGCTCCAGCCAGTTGTCGCAGTTCATGGACCAGACCAACCCGCTGTCCGAGGTGACGCATAAGCGCCGCCTGTCGGCGCTTGGGCCGGGCGGTCTGACCCGCGAACGCGCGGGCTTCGAGGTGCGCGACGTTCACCCGACCCATTACGGCCGGATGTGCCCGATCGAGACGCCGGAAGGTCAGAACATCGGTCTGATCAACAGCCTTGCGACCTTTGCCCGCGTGAACAAATACGGCTTCATCGAGACCCCCTATCGCAAGGTGGTCGAAGGTCAGGTGACCGATGATGTGGTCTATATGTCCGCGACCGAGGAAATGCGTCACACCGTGGCGCAGGCCAACGCGACGCTGGACGAGGACGGCAGGTTCGTTGACGAGCTGATCTCGACCCGCCAGTCGGGCGACTTCATGCTGAACCCGGTGGATGCCGTCGATCTGATCGACGTGTCGCCGAAACAGCTGGTCTCGGTCGCTGCCGCGCTGATCCCGTTCCTTGAAAACGACGACGCCAACCGCGCCCTGATGGGCTCGAACATGCAGCGTCAGGCGGTTCCGCTGATCCGTGCCGAGGCACCTTTCGTCGGCACCGGGATGGAGGGCGTCGTGGCCCGCGATTCTGGCGCTGCGATCATGGCACGCCGGGGCGGGGTCATCGACCAGGTCGATGCGCAGCGTATCGTTATCCGCGCGACCGAGGATCTGGGCGCCGGCGATGCGGGCGTGGACATCTATCGCCTGCGCAAGTTCAAGCGGTCCAACCAGTCCTCGACCATCAACCAGCGGCCGCTGGTCAAGGTGGGCGAACGGGTCGTCAAGGGTCAGGTCGTGGCTGACGGTCCCTCGACCGATCAGGGTGAACTGGCCATCGGCCGGAACGTGGTCGTCGCCTTCATGCCGTGGAATGGCTACAACTATGAGGACTCGATCCTGATTTCCGAGCGGATCCACCGCGACGACGTGTTCACCTCGATCCATATCGACGAATACGAAGTGGCGGCCCGCGACACGAAACTGGGGCCCGAGGAGATCACCCGCGACATCCCGAACGTGGGCGAAGAGGCGCTGCGCAATCTCGATGAGGCCGGCATCGTCTATATCGGCGCCGAAGTCGGGCCGGGCGACATTCTGGTGGGCAAGATCACCCCCAAGGGCGAAAGCCCGATGACGCCGGAAGAAAAGCTGCTGCGCGCCATCTTTGGCGAAAAGGCGTCGGATGTGCGGGATACCTCGCTGCGTCTGCCGCCCGGCGCCTATGGCACCATCGTCGAGGTCCGCGTCTTCAACCGTCACGGTGTGGACAAGGACGAACGCGCGCTTCAGATCGAACGCGAAGAGGTCGAGCATCTGGCCCGCGACCGCGACGACGAACAGGCGATTCTGGACCGCAACATCTATGCGCGTCTGAAATCGCTGATCCTGGGCAAGGTTGCCGTCAAGGGTCCGAAGGGCATCAAGGCGCAGTCCGAGATCACCGAGGACCTGCTGGCAACGATGAGCCGTGGTCAGTGGTGGCAGCTTGCCGTCAGCGAAGAGGACATCGCCAAGGAAGTCGAGGCGCTGAACCATCAGTATGACGCCCAGAAGAAGGCCCTTGAGGCCCGCTTCGAGGACAAGGTCGAAAAGGTCCGTCAGGGCGACGACCTGCCGCCGGGCGTGATGAAGATGGTCAAGGTCTTTGTCGCCGTCAAACGCAAGTTGCAGGCGGGCGACAAGATGGCCGGTCGTCACGGCAACAAGGGTGTCGTGTCCAAGGTCGTCCCGATGGAGGACATGCCGTTCCTTGCGGACGGGACTCCGGTCGATCTGGTGTTCAACCCTCTGGGCGTGCCGTCGCGGATGAACGTCGGTCAGATTCTGGAAACCCATATGGGTTGGGCCGCGCGCGGTCTTGGCATCAAGATCGACGAGGCGCTGGAAGATTATCGCCGCAATGGCGACATGACCCCGGTCCGCGAGGCGATGAAGATCGGCTATGGCGACGACATGTATGCCGAGACCTTCGGCGGCATGGAGGATGATCTGCTGGTCGAACACGCGAATGCGGTTCGCGGTGGTGTTCCGGTCGCCACGCCTGTCTTTGACGGTGCGAAAGAGGCCGATATCAACGACGCGCTGGTTCGCGCCGGTTTCGACACCTCGGGTCAGTCGGTGGTTTTCGATGGCCGCACGGGCGATCAGTTCGCGCGCAAGGTCACCGTCGGCGTCAAATATGTCCTGAAGCTGCACCACCTTGTCGATGACAAGATGCACGCGCGTTCGACCGGTCCCTACAGTCTGGTGACCCAACAGCCGCTGGGTGGCAAGGCGCAGTTCGGCGGTCAGCGTCTGGGTGAGATGGAGGTCTGGGCACTGGAAGCCTATGGCGCCGCCTATACCCTGCAGGAAATGCTGACGGTCAAGTCGGATGACGTTGCGGGCCGGACCAAGGTCTATGAGTCCATCGTCAAGGGCGAGGACAACTTCGAAGCCGGTGTGCCGGAATCGTTCAACGTGCTGGTCAAAGAGGTCCGGGGTCTGGGCCTCAACATGGAACTCCTGGATGCGGAGGAAGAGGAGTGAGGGCGCAAGCCCTCACCCGTCCCAGCCCCGTGCCCTTCATCAGGATTGAAAAATGAACCAGGAACTCGCCACCAACCCCCTGAACCCGCTGGCCCCGCCGCGGCAGTTCGACGAAATCAAGATCTCGCTGGCCTCGCCCGAAGAAATTCTGGCCTGGTCCTTCGGCGAGGTGAAGAAGCCTGAAACCATCAACTATCGCACGTTCAAGCCGGAACGTGACGGTCTGTTCTGCGCGCGCATCTTCGGTCCGATCAAGGATTACGAATGCCTGTGCGGCAAATACAAGCGGATGAAGTATCGCGGCCTCGTCTGCGAGAAATGCGGCGTGGAAGTCACGCTGCAAAAGGTCCGCCGCGAGCGGATGGGCCATATCGAACTGGCCGCGCCGGTCGCGCATATCTGGTTCCTCAAGTCGTTGCCGTCGCGCATCGGCCTGATGCTGGACATGACCTTGCGCGATCTGGAGCGGATCCTCTATTTCGAGAACTACGTCGTGATCGAGCCGGGTCTGACTGATCTGTCTTATGGCCAGTTGCTGGGCGAAGAGGAATTCCTCGACGCGCAGGACCAGTATGGCGCCGATGCCTTCCAGGCCGATATCGGGGCCGAGGCGATCCGCGCGATGCTGGCCAATATCGATCTGGCCGCCACCGCCGATCAGCTGCGCGAGGACCTGAAAGAGGCGACGGGCGAACTGAAGCCGAAAAAGATCATCAAGCGGCTGAAAATCGTCGAATCCTTCCTGGAATCCGGCAACCGTCCGGAATGGATGGTGCTGACCGTGATTCCGGTCATTCCGCCGGAACTGCGTCCGCTGGTGCCGCTGGATGGGGGCCGTTTCGCGACGTCCGACCTGAACGACCTCTATCGTCGCGTCATCAACCGCAACAACCGCCTGAAGCGCCTGATCGAGCTGCGCGCGCCGGACATCATCGTGCGCAACGAAAAGCGGATGCTGCAGGAATCGGTCGATGCGCTGTTCGACAACGGCCGTCGTGGCCGCGTCATCACCGGCAACAACCGTCGCCCGCTGAAATCGCTGTCGGACATGCTGAAGGGCAAGCAGGGCCGCTTCCGCCAGAACCTTCTGGGCAAGCGCGTGGACTTCTCGGGCCGTTCGGTCATCGTGACCGGGCCGGAACTGAAGCTGCATCAATGCGGCCTGCCGAAGAAGATGGCGCTGGAGCTGTTCAAGCCGTTCATCTATTCGCGGCTTGAGGCGAAGGGGCTGTCCTCCACCGTCAAGCAGGCCAAGAAGCTGGTCGAGAAGGAACGTCCCGAGGTCTGGGATATTCTGGACGAGGTGATCCGCGAACATCCGGTGCTGCTGAACCGTGCGCCGACGCTGCACCGTCTGGGCATTCAGGCGTTCGAGCCCATCCTGATCGAAGGCAAGGCTATCCAGCTGCACCCGCTGGTCTGCTCGGCCTTCAACGCCGATTTCGACGGCGACCAGATGGCTGTGCACGTTCCGCTGTCGCTGGAAGCGCAGCTGGAAGCGCGCGTGCTGATGATGTCCACGAACAACGTGCTGTCGCCGGCCAACGGCGCGCCGATCATCGTTCCGTCGCAGGACATGGTGCTGGGGCTTTACTATGTCTCGATGCAGCGCGACGGCATGAAGGGCGAGGGCATGGCCTTTGCCACCGTCGATGAGGTCGAGCACGCCCTTGCCGCAGGCGAGGTGCATCTGCACACCAAGATCACCGCGCGGATCAAGCAGATCGACGAGAACGGCAACGAGATCATCAAGCGCTACGAGACGACCCCGGGCCGGATGCGTCTGGGTGCGTTGCTGCCGATGAACGCCAAGGCGCCGTTCGAGCTGGTCAACCGGCTGCTGCGCAAGAAGGACGTGCAGTTGGTCATCGATACCGTCTATCGCTATTGCGGTCAGAAGGAATCGGTCATTTTCTGCGACCAGATCATGACGCTTGGTTTCCGCGAGGCGTTCCGTGCCGGGATTTCCTTCGGCAAGGACGACATGGTGGTGCCCGACAACAAATGGACCATCGTCGAAGAGGTCCAGGATCAGGTGAAAGAGTTCGAACAGCAATATCTGGACGGTCTCATCACCCAGGGCGAGAAGTACAACAAGGTTGTCGATGCCTGGTCGAAATGTAACGACCGCGTCACCGACGCCATGATGTCCACGATCTCGGCCGCCAAGACGGACGAGAACGGCGCCGAGATGGAGCCGAACTCGGTCTATATGATGGCCCATTCGGGTGCGCGTGGTTCGACCAACCAGATGAAGCAGCTGGGCGGCATGCGCGGCCTGATGGCCAAGCCGAATGGCGAGATTATCGAGACGCCGATCATCTCGAACTTCAAGGAAGGTCTGACCGTTCTTGAATACTTCAACTCGACCCACGGTGCGCGGAAAGGTCTGTCCGACACGGCGCTGAAGACGGCGAACTCGGGCTATCTGACGCGGCGTCTGGTGGACGTGGCGCAGGACTGCATCATCCGCGAGCATGACTGCGGCACCGACCGTGCGATCACCGCTGCGGCGGCGGTCAACGATGGCGAGATCATCAGCCCGCTGAGCGAGCGTGTGCTGGGCCGGACCGCGGCCGAGGACGTGCTGGTTCCGGGCGAGGACGAGATCATCGTCCGCGCGGGCGACCTGATCGACGAGCGCAAGGCCGACACCATCGAGAAGGCGGGCGTTCAGGCGGTGCGCATCCGCTCGGCCCTGACCTGCGAATCCGAGGACGGGGTCTGCGCGCTGTGCTATGGCCGCGACCTTGCACGCGGCACGCTGGTCAATATCGGCGAGGCGGTCGGCATCATCGCCGCCCAGTCCATCGGCGAGCCCGGCACGCAGCTGACGATGCGGACCTTCCACATCGGCGGTATCGCGCAGGGTGGCCAGCAGTCCTTCCAGGCGGCGGCGCAAGAAGGCACGGTGCAGTTCCGCAATGACAGCCTGCTGGCCAATGCCAATGGCGAACAGGTGGTCATGTCGCGCAACATGCAGCTGGTCATCCTCGACGATCAGGGGCAAGAGCGGTCGAACCACAAGCTGTTCTATGGCAGCAAGCTGTTCGTCAAGGAAGGCGAGCGCGTCATCCGTGGCGCCAAGCTGTACGAATGGGACCCCTATACCCTGCCGATCATTGCGGAAAAGGGCGGTGTCGCGAAATTCGTCGATCTGGTTTCGGGCCTGTCGGTCCGCGACGAGACCGACGATGCCACCGGCATGACCCAGAAGATCGTGACCGACTGGCGTTCCGCGCCGAAAGGCAGCGATCTGAAACCCGAGATCATCATCATGGATGAGAACGGCGATCCGGTCCGCAACGATCAGGGCAACCCGGTCAGCTATCCGATGTCGGTGGATGCCATCCTGTCGATCGAGGACGGGCAGGAAATCCGTCCCGGCGACGTGGTGGCGCGGATCCCGCGCGAAGGTGCCCGGACCAAGGACATCACCGGGGGTCTGCCCCGCGTGGCGGAACTGTTCGAGGCCCGTCGTCCCAAGGATCACGCCATCATCGCCGAGATCGACGGCTATGTGCGCTTTGGCAAGGACTACAAGAACAAGCGCCGCATCAGCATCGAGGCTGCGGAAGAAGGTCACGCGCCCGTCGAATACATGGTGCCGAAAGGCAAGCACATCCCGGTGCAGGAAGGCGACTTCGTGCAGAAGGGTGACTATATCATGGACGGCAACCCGGCTCCGCATGACATCCTGCGGATCATGGGGATCGAGGCGCTGGCCGATTACCTGATCGACGAGGTGCAGGACGTCTATCGCCTGCAAGGTGTGAAGATCAACGACAAGCATATCGAGGTGATCGTTCGCCAGATGCTTCAGAAGATCGAGATCATCGACAGCGGCGAGACCACCCTGCTGAAGGGCGAGCATGTCGAGCGCGACGAGTTCGAGGCAGAGAATGCCAAGATCGAAGCGCGCGGCGGTCGTCCGGCCGTGGGCGAGCCGGTGCTGCTGGGCATCACCAAGGCATCGTTGCAGACCCGCAGCTTCATCTCGGCCGCATCGTTCCAGGAAACGACCCGCGTGCTGACCGAGGCCGCCGTTCAGGGCAAGCGCGACAAGCTGGTCGGGCTGAAGGAAAACGTCATTGTCGGCCGGCTGATCCCGGCGGGTACCGGCGGTGCGACGGCGCGCGTGCGCCGGATCGCCACCGAGCGCGACAATGAGGTGATCGAGGCCCGTCGCGCCGAGGCCGAGGCCGCCGCCGCTCTGGCTGCGCCCGAAAGCCCCGCCTCGGTCTTTGCCGAGCAGACGGAAACCACCACCGAAGAGTGATCTTCGGACCACACGATCCGAAAGGCCCGGCCCCTGCGCCGGGCCTTTCCTTTTTGTGCCGCCGATCTGCGGGCCACTTGCCTATATCATTGGGAGGGCGGGGCCGTTCGAGGCTTTGGGGCCACAGCCGCGACCCGGCCGGGGCCGCCCCCCGCCGCCACGGCTTGCCCAACGCGAATACGCCGCGTAACGCTTTGAGCGTTGGGGGATTTTCTGTCATGCGTACGCCGATCATTTCGCCAATCCGCCGGGTCCGTCCGGCGTCGATCCGGTCCCAGCCGCATCATTCCGGCGACAACCTGCGCGGCGCGGTGCTGATGTGCCTGTCGATGCTGGGCTTTACCTGCAACGACGCGGTGATGAAATTCGTCACGCAGGACATGCCGCTGTATCAGGCGATCGCATTGCGCGGCATCGTTGTCATTCTGGGCATCCTGCTGATCGCGTGGCGCGAGGGTGGTTTGCGGCTGCGCGTCCAGCCCGGCGCGCGCTGGCCGATGCTGCTGCGGCTGATCGGAGAGCTGGGCTCGACCCTGCTGTTTCTGAATGCGCTGACCCGGATGGCCATCGGCGATCTGTCGGCCATCATGCAATCGCTGCCGCTGGTGGTGATGCTGGCCGGGGCGTGGTTTTTCGGTGAAACCCTGGGCTGGCGGCGGATGACGGCGGTGCTTGTCGGGCTGCTGGGCGTGCTGATCATCCTGCGCCCCGGCTCGGACGCCTTCGGCATCTGGTCGGTGGTTGCCCTTGGCGCGATGGTCATGGTGGCGCTGCGCGATCTGGCCACCCGCACCTTCGGACGAGAGGTGCCGTCCTCGACCATCGCCTTCTATACGGCGGTGGGGGTGACCGCGACCGGCTTTGCGCTGAGCCTCGGGCAGGGCTGGATCACGCCCAGCCTGTCGCATCTGCTGCTACTGGCGCTGGCCGGGGCGTTCCTGACCGTCGGTTACGTCACCGCCGTATCGGCCATGCGCGTTGGCGAGATGGGCTATGTCGCGCCGTTCCGTTATACCTCGTTGCTGGCGGCGATCATCCTGGGGCTGGTGGTTTTCGGCGACTGGCCGGACCTGTGGACATGGGTCGGCTCGGGTCTTGTCGTCGGCGCCGGGGTCTATACCATCTGGCGCGAGGCTCAATTGGGTTGGGGGCGCTGATGCGGGTGCAGATGCTTGGACTTTGCCGGTTTTCCTATGTGGGATTGCGCGGTTATCAGGTCGAGCATGACACCTATGATCAGCGTCGCGCGCTGCTTTATGATCCCGACCGTCTGGCCCGGCGCTGGACATGGTTCACCGAGGTCACCCTGCCGGCATGGCGCGAACAGAATGACCCGGATTTCACGCTGGTCATCATGACCGGGCCGGACCTGCCCGACCCGTGGCTGTCGCAACTGCGCGATCTGGTGCAGCAGGTCCCGCAATTCCGGCTGGAACTGGTCCCCCCGATGGAGCGGCATCTGGCCGCCTGCCATGCCGCCATCGCCCCGCATGTCGATCCCGAGGCCGAGGTGATCGGGCATTTCCGCCATGATGATGACGACGCCGTGGCGGTGGATTACATCAAGACCGCGCGCAAGGATTTCCAGCGCGTCAAGGGGCTCTGGCGCAGGGCGGGCAAGCTGGCGCTGGATCATTCGCGCGGGCTGATGATGCGGCTGGACGCCGGCGGGCTGGAACTGACGCCGCGCATCTGCCACAATATGGGCGTCGCGCTGACGGTGTTTCTGCGCCCCGACCTGCCCGAGACCGCGCTGCACTACGATCACTCGAAGATCGGGCAGTGGATGCCGGGCGTGTCGGTGCCGGGGCCGCTGATGTTCATCCGTTCGATCCATCGCGACAGCGACTCGGGGGCGATGGGGCCGGGTCATCCGTTCCAGATGCAGCCCGAGGCGCTGGACCAGCAGTTGTGGCGGCGCTTCCGGCTGCGTCGCAACCGGCTGGAGACCGTCCTGCGTGACTGACCCTGCGGTGCGGGCGATTGGTTGACAGGCGGCGCGATTCCTCCTATACGCCCGACACCCGCCGGGAAACCGTTGCGGGAACACAGCATCTGTGTGGTCATGATCCGGGCCATCCGCTCCGATCCTCTGAAAAATTCCTGTCCACCCCGAAAGATGGGGATCGGGCGGGTTTGGCATTTCGCGATGGGCGCGAAGTGCCGTCGAGAAGTGGCGCAGCCCATTGGCTGCGAGTATTGACGAAAGCAAGGCGGGGAACCGAATGCCGACGATCCAACAGCTGATCCGCAAGCCGCGGCAGCCAAGAACGCAACGATCCAAATCGATGCACCTTCAGGGATGCCCGCAAAAGCGCGGCGTCTGCACGCGCGTCTATACCACGACGCCGAAAAAGCCGAACTCGGCCATGCGGAAGGTCGCCAAAGTGCGCCTGACCAATGGTTTCGAGGTCATTTCCTATATTCCGGGCGAAAAGCACAACCTTCAGGAACACAGCGTCGTGCTGATCCGTGGCGGCCGTGTGAAAGACCTTCCGGGTGTCCGTTACCACATCCTGCGCGGTGTGCTGGATACCCAGGGCGTCAAAGATCGTCGTCAGCGTCGTTCGAAATACGGCGCCAAGCGTCCGAAATAAGGAGAGGCTTCCATGTCACGTCGTCACGCTGCTGAGAAGCGCGAAGTCCTGCCCGACGCCAAATATGGCGATCGCGTGCTGACCAAATTCATGAACAACCTGATGGTTGACGGCAAGAAATCGACCGCCGAGCGTATCGTCTACAACGCTCTGGACCGCGTCGAATCGAAGCTGAAGCGCGAACCGATCGAGGTCTTCCACGAGGCCCTCGACAATGTGAAACCGTCGGTCGAAGTGCGTTCGCGCCGCGTCGGTGGTGCCACCTATCAGGTCCCGGTCGAAGTCCGCCCGACCCGCCGCGAGGCTCTGGCCATCCGCTGGCTGATCACGGCCGCCAAGAACCGCAACGAACACACCATGGAAGAGCGTCTGGCCGGTGAACTGGCCGATGCCGTCAATGGTCGTGGGACCGCGGTCAAGAAGCGCGAAGACACCCACAAGATGGCCGACGCCAACAAGGCGTTCAGCCACTATCGCTGGTAACCGGAAGGAAGGCCCTTAATGGCACGCGAATATCCGCTGGAGCGTTATCGGAACTTCGGGATCATGGCCCATATCGATGCGGGCAAGACCACGACGACCGAACGCATCCTGTTCTACACCGGCAAGAACCACAAGATGGGCGAGACGCATGACGGCGCCTCGACCATGGACTTCATGGAACAGGAAGCCGAGCGCGGGATCACCATCTCATCGGCCGCGACGACCACCCATTGGGAACGTCACGAAGATGCCGATTACACGCCCGATCCGGCCGAGCGTAACCGCTTCAACATCATCGACACGCCGGGCCACGTCGATTTCACCATCGAGGTCGAGCGTTCGCTGGCCGTACTGGATGGTGCGATCTGCCTGCTGGACGGCAATGCCGGCGTCGAGCCGCAGACCGAAACGGTGTGGCGTCAGGCCGACCGTTACAAGGTTCCGCGGATCGTTTTCGTCAACAAGATGGACAAGATCGGCGCCGACTTCTTCAAGTGCGTCGCGATGATCAAGGACCGCACCGGCGGCACGCCCTGCCCGGTGGCCCTGCCCATCGGCGCCGAGGACAAGCTGGAAGGCATCGTCGATCTGGTCAAGATGGAAGAATGGGTCTGGAAGGGCGAAGATCTGGGCGCCAACTGGGTCCGTCAACCGATTCGTGACGATCTGAAGGACGTCGCCGATGAATGGCGCGCCAACATGATCGAGCTTGCCGTCGAGCAGGACGATGACGCGATGGAAGCCTATCTGGAGGGCAACGAGCCCGACGAGGCCACCCTGCGCGCATTGATCCGCAAGGGCACGCTGTCGCTGTCGTTCTTCCCGGTTTTGGCTGGTTCCGCCTTCAAGAACAAAGGCGTGCAGCCGCTGCTGAACGCGGTGGTGGACTATCTTCCTGCGCCGACCGATGTTCCCGTGTTGCGGGGCTTCGCCCCCGATGACGAGACCGAGGAACGCAACATCGAGCGTCCCGCCGATGACGCAGCGCCCTTCTCGGCGCTGGCGTTCAAGATCATGAACGACCCCTTCGTCGGCTCGCTGACCTTCACGCGGATCTATTCGGGTGCGCTGAAAAAAGGCGACCAGATGCTGAACTCGACCAAGGGCAAGCGCGAGCGTGTCGGTCGGATGATGCTGATGCACGCCGTCAACCGCGAAGAGATCGACGAGGCCTTTGCCGGTGACATCATCGCGCTGGCCGGTCTGAAGGACACCACCACGGGCGACACGCTGTGCGACCCGACCAAGCAGGTGGTTCTGGAAACCATGACCTTCCCCGATCCGGTGATCGAGATCGCGGTCGAGCCGAAGTCGAAAGCCGACCAGGAAAAGATGGGCCTTGCGTTGCAGCGCCTGTCTGCCGAAGACCCGTCCTTCCGCGTCGAGACCGATCTGGAATCGGGTCAGACCATCATGAAGGGTATGGGCGAACTGCACCTCGACATCCTCGTGGACCGCATGAAGCGCGAGTTCAAGGTCGAGGCGAATATCGGTGCGCCGCAGGTTGCCTATCGCGAGACCATCTCGACCGAGGCCGAGATCGACTATACGCACAAGAAACAGACCGGTGGTACCGGCCAGTTCGCGCGTATCAAGCTGGTCATCACCCCGACCGAGCCGGGCGAGGGCTACTCGTTCGAATCGAAGATCGTCGGTGGTGCGGTTCCGAAGGAATACATTCCGGGTGTCGAAAAAGGCATCAAATCGGTCATGGATTCCGGCCCGCTGGCAGGCTTCCCGGTGATCGACTTCAAGGTCGCGCTGATCGACGGTGCGTTCCACGACGTCGACTCGTCGGTTCTGGCCTTCGAGATCGCCGCTCGTGCGGGGATGCGTGAAGGTCTGAAAAAGGCCGGCGCCAAGCTGCTGGAGCCGATCATGCGCGTCGAAGTGGTCACGCCGGAAGAATATACCGGTTCGATCATCGGCGACCTGACCAGCCGTCGCGGCATGGTCCGGGGTCAGGACACGCGCGGCAACGCGAATGTCATCGACGCCTTCGTGCCGCTGGCCAATATGTTCGGCTATATCAACAACCTGCGCTCGATGTCTTCGGGCCGCGCAGTGTTCACGATGCAGTTCGACCATTACGAGGCGGTGCCGCAGAACATCTCGGACGAGATCCAGAAGAAATACGCCTGACACGGGCAAAGGCGGGGCTTCGGTCCCGCCACAACAGATCAGAACATCAGAATTCAAGGAGCCCTGCTCATGGCAAAGGCAAAGTTTGAACGGACGAAACCGCACGTCAATATCGGGACGATTGGTCACGTTGACCACGGCAAGACGACGCTGACGGCTGCGATCACGAAGTATTTCGGCGATTTCAAGGCGTATGACCAGATCGACGGTGCGCCCGAGGAAAAAGCCCGCGGGATCACCATCTCGACGGCGCATGTGGAATACGAGACCGACGCGCGCCACTATGCCCATGTGGACTGCCCGGGCCACGCCGACTATGTGAAGAACATGATCACCGGCGCGGCGCAGATGGACGGCGCCATTCTGGTGGTGAACGCCGCCGACGGCCCGATGCCGCAAACGCGCGAACACATCCTGCTGGGCCGTCAGGTCGGCATCCCCTTCATGGTGGTTTACCTGAACAAGGTCGATCAGGTGGATGACGAGGAACTGCTGGAACTGGTCGAGATGGAAGTGCGCGAGCTGCTGTCCAGCTATGACTATCCGGGCGACGACATTCCGATCATCAAGGGCTCGGCGCTGGCGGCGCTGGAAGGCCGTGATCCGGAAATCGGCGAGAACTCGATCCGTGCGCTGCTGGCGGCGGTCGACGAATACATCCCGACGCCCGAGCGCGCCGTGGACCTGCCGTTCCTGATGCCGATCGAGGACGTGTTCTCGATCTCGGGCCGCGGCACCGTGGTGACCGGCCGTGTCGAGCGTGGCGCGGTGAACGTGGGCGACGAGCTTGAAATCGTCGGCATCCGCGACACCCGCAAGACCACCTGCACCGGCGTCGAGATGTTCCGCAAGCTGCTGGATCGCGGCGAGGCTGGCGACAATATCGGCGCGCTGCTGCGCGGCATCGACCGTGACGGCGTCGAGCGTGGTCAGGTTCTGTGCAAGCCGGGTTCGGTGAAGCCGCACACGAAGTTCGAGGCCGAGGCCTATATCCTGACCAAGGAAGAAGGCGGCCGCCACACGCCGTTCTTCGCGAACTATCGCCCGCAGTTCTACTTCCGCACGACGGACGTGACCGGGACGGTGAACCTGCCGGAAGGCACCGAGATGGTGATGCCGGGCGACAACCTGAAGTTCGAGGTCGAGCTGATCGCGCCGATCGCGATGGAAGAGAAGCTTCGCTTCGCCATCCGCGAAGGCGGCCGCACGGTTGGCGCCGGCGTGGTGTCGAAGATCATCGAGTGATCGCAGCATCATTCGCTTAAGACAGGGGCCGCCCGAAAGGGCGGCCCTTTGTCGTTGGTGGGATCTGATTGTGCCAGGGAATGCGGCTGAACGAGGCACAGGTGAAGCGCCTTCGCCGTTCAGGGGATCTGCCCGTCCTGTCGTTCGGCGGCAAGGATGGCTTCCAGCCCGCTGCGAAGGTCGGGATAGCGCAGGGTGACGCCCAGATCTGCCTTCAGCCGCCGGTTCGAGACCCGCTTGCTGTCGGCATAGAAGGACCGGGCCATCGGTGTCATCTCGGCGCGATCGAAATCCTCGGGCTCGGGGGCGGGCATGTCCAGCATCTGCGCAGCCAATGTGATCACATCCTGCGGCGGGGCCGGTTCATCGTCGCAGAGGTTGTAGATCGCCCCCGGCTGCGGCGTGCGGATCGACGCCAGAAGCGCCTGCGCGATATCCTCGACATGGATACGGGAAAAGACCTGATCGGGCTTGATGATGCGCCGTGCTGTGCCCTCGCGCAGCTTGCGGAAGGGGCCTCGGCCGGGGCCATAGATGCCCGCCAGCCGGAAGATGTGCAGCGGCAGATCATGGGCGCGGGCCAGCGCCTGCCATGCGGCCTCGGCCTCGACCCGGGCCTGACCGCGGCGGGTCGAAGGGGTCAGCGGGCTGTCCTCATCAACCCAGCCGCCCTGTCGGTCGCCGTAAACGCCAGTGGTGGACAGATAGCCCAGCCAGCGCGGGCGTGCCCGTGCGATCCGGTCGGCAAAGGTGGCCAGAACCGGGTCACCCGCCGCATCCGGCGCGATCGACACCAGCACGGCATCCGCGCGGGTGATGGCGTCACAGACGCGGGCGTCCTCGCCGGGCCAGATCAGCGGTTCGGCCTGCACCTGTCGCAGGCGGTCGGGGTGGTCGCGGGTGGTGCCGGTGACGCGCCAGCCATCGGCCCGCAACAGGGGCGTCAGCCGGCCAGCCGTATAACCATGACCAAAAACGAGCATTTCCATGACGCGACCATAATGCGGCGTCCGGAAGGTTGCCAGATGCTTGCCTGATCCGTGCCGGAATGCCACCTTCACGGGAACCATGAAGGACGCGTCAATGACCCAACAGTCCCGCTTTCTGCCCGTCGAAAGCCCCGCCGACATCGCCAGAGAGCAGTTCACCGACCCCGAAGCCGCCGTGACCCGTTTGCAGGCGCTGTATGATCAGGCGTCGGAGTTCCTGCTGCACCATTTCACCCGCTGTCTGGGGGGCGAAAAGCCACGCGCGCGTTTCCGCGCCTTTTACCCCGAAATCCGGATGACCATCGGCATCCACAGCAAGATCGATTCCCGGCTGGCCTTCGGTCATGTGGTTGCCCCCGGCAGCTATGCTGCGACGATCACCCGGCCGGATCTGTTTCGGAACTATCTGATCGGGCAGATCGGGCTGCTGATGAAGAATCACGGCGTGCCGCTGACGGTGGGGGTCAGTGAAACGCCGATGCCGGTGCATTTCGCCGTCGCCGCGCAAAGCGATCTGGCGGTGCCGCAGGAAGGCGTGCTGAATTTCTCGTTGCGCGACGTTTTCGACGTGCCGGACCTGAACACGATCAACGATGATATCGTCAATGGCGTGGCGGTGCCGCACGCGGATGGCACGATGGATCTGGCGGGCTTTACCGCGCAGCGGGTGGATTATTCGCTGGCGCGGCTGGCGCATTACACCGCGACCGCCGCCGACCATTTCCAGAATTTCGTCATGTTCACGAATTACCAGTTCTATGTGGACGAATTCGAGGCCTTCGGCCGCCGCGCCCTGGCCGAACCGGATCTGGGCTATACCTCGTTCGTCGCGCCCGGCAATCAGGAGATCACGCAGTCCGACGCCCCCATCGCATTGCTGCCGAAGATGCCGCAGATGCCGGCCTATCACCTGAAGCGCGCGGACGGGCAGGGGATCACGCTGGTCAATATCGGGGTCGGCCCCTCGAACGCCAAGACCGCGACGGATCATATCGCGGTGCTGCGGCCTCATGCCTGGGTGATGGTCGGCCATTGCGCCGGTCTGCGCAACAGTCAGAGCCTTGGCGATTTCGTGCTGGCCCATGCCTATCTGCGCGAGGATCACGTTCTGGACGACGATCTGCCGGTCTGGGTGCCGATTCCGGCGCTGGCCGAGGTGCAGGTGGCGCTGGAGGAGGCGGTGGCCGAGGTTACGCAGCTGGAAGGCTATGAGCTGAAGCGGATCATGCGCACCGGCACCGTTGCCACCATCGACAACCGCAACTGGGAGTTGCGCGACCAGTCCGGCCCGGTGCATCGCCTGTCATTGTCGCGTGCCGTCGCGCTGGATATGGAAAGCGCGACCATCGCCGCCAACGGATTCCGGTTCCGGGTGCCCTATGGCACGCTTCTGTGCGTTTCCGACAAGCCGCTGCATGGCGAATTGAAGCTGCCGGGCATGGCGACGGATTTCTATCGCACGCAGGTCGCCAACCATCTGCTGATCGGCATCCGCGCGATGGAGAAGCTGCGCGAGATGCCGTTGGAGCGGATTCACTCGCGAAAACTGCGCTCTTTCAGCGAAACCGCCTTTCTTTAGGGGCCCGGCAGGCCCTTTGTTGCCCGTCAGATTGCCGGATTTCGCGCAAATGGCGAAAAAGGCTTGATTCAGCGGTCAAAACCGTGTGTAGCAGGCGATATGCCGCAAAAGGCGCAATTTGTGGGCCCCAAGGATAGGGGCAAGAGGAGACAGAACATGGCTACGGCTTCCGCCAAACCGATGACCAAGACCCAGCTTGTCGCCACGCTGGCAGAAGAAATGGGTTCGGACAAGAAATCGGCATCCGCGGCTCTGGATGCGATCGCCGCCGTTATCACCCGCGAAGTCGCCAATGGCGGCTCGGTGACGCTGCCCGGTATTGGCAAGATCGCTTGTCGCGCCCGTCCCGAGCGTCAGGTGCGCAATCCGCAGACCCAGGAAATGATGACCAAACCCGCCGACCGGCAGGTGAAGGTGACCGTTGCCAAGGCCCTGAAAGACAGCGTCAACAGCTGATTTTGACCACACCTTCGGGTGCAAGGGCCGTGTCCTTCGGGCGCGGCCTTTTTCGTTTTGCGCGCAAGGGATGCTTTTCGCCGCCGCGCGGCTCTGCTAGCCATTCTGCATGTTGTGCAAGAAAGGCCGAAGATGGACATTCGCGCGATCCTGATGGGGCTGGTCTTTGCGATCATGTGGGCGTCGGCCTTTACCTCGACCCGGATGATCGTGACCGAGGCGCCGCCTCTGCTGGCGCTGGCGCTGCGGTTCTCGCTGTCGGGACTGATCGGGGTGCTGGCGGCGCTGGCAATGGGGCAGACATGGCGGGGGCTGAGGCGCGAACAATGGCGCGCCGTGATCATTCTGGGCCTGTGCCAGAACGCGCTGTATCTGGGTATGAACTGGATTGCGATGCAGTGGATAGAGGCCGGGCTGGCCTCGATCATCGCTGCCACCATGCCGCTGATCGTGGCCTTTCTGGGTTGGGGCCTGATGGGCGAAAGGCTGCGGATGCTGGGCGTGGCAGGGCTTGCGCTGGGGCTGATCGGGGTGGCGATCATCATGGGCGCGCGGTTGCAGGGCGGCAGCGACCTGGCCGGGATCATCCTGTGTTTCTTTGCCGCGCTGGCGCTGGCCATTGCCACGCTGACCGTGCGCGGCGCCAGTTCGGGCGGGAATGTGATGATGGTGGTGGGCTTGCAGATGTTGGTCGGCGCGGCGACGCTGGCCATCGTTTCCGCCCTGTTCGAGACATGGCGGCTGGAGCCGAACCCCCGGCTGGTTCTGGCCTTTACCTATACGGTGCTGGTGCCGGGGGTGCTGGCGACGTGGATCTGGTTCCTGCTGGTCGATCGCATCGGCGCGGTGCGCGCGGCGACCTTCCATTTCCTGACGCCGTTCTTTGGTGTCGCCATCGGCGCCCTGCTGCTGGGGGAGCAACTGGGCGCCGGGGACGTGATCGGCGTGGGCATCATCATGGCCGGGATTCTGGCGGTGCAACTGTCCAAGGCACCCGCGCCTGTCACCCCGGTCAAGCGGCCTCCGCCAAGCTAGGGTTTCGGCATTGCCTCGGTGCAGCGGGCGACCCATGCCTGAACCGCAGGCGTCGCCGGCATGCCGTCGCCGAAGAAGATGAAGGGCGAGGCGCAGAGCAGATCGGCGGCCGAGAACCGCTGGCCCAGCAGGAAGGGACTGTCCGTCACCGCCTCTTCGATCCGTTTCAGGATCGTGTCATGGTCGCGGAAGGTGTCTTGCAGGACCGGATGTTCGATCCTCAGGAAATGCAACAGCGCCACCGGCTCCAGCACGCCCTGATAATAGAACAGCCACGACAGATAGGCCCCGCGTTGCGGATCGCCCACCGGACGGCCCAGCCCGCTTTCGGGAAAGCGGTCGGTCAGGTAAGTGATGATCGCGCCGCGTTCGCGGATATGGTCGTCGCCCGCGATCAGATAGGGCACCTTGCCCTCGGGGTGGGGGTTGGCCGGGTCGATCCCGCCCGATCCGTCCTGCCGGGGAATCGTGACCTCGGTGATCTGCACCTGATCCTGAATGCCCATCATCTCGATCAGGGTGACGATACTGTTCGAACGGCTCATCGGCGCGTGAAACAGCGTCAGCATGGCTTGCCTCCTTTGCGTTTCTGTCCGCAGAATAGCCGGGCGCCCTGACAGAAGATGACAGCATGTCCCGAACCGACCGCCTGATGCGCCTGATGGATGTGATGCGCCGCCTGCCCGCGCCGGTCACCGCCGCGCGACTGGCCGGGGAAACCGGCGTATCGCCCCGGCAACTGTATCGTGACATCGCCACCCTGCGCGCGGGCGGGGCGCTGATCGACGGCGAGGCGGGGCTGGGCTATACTCTGACCGAAGATCCGGCGTTGCCGCCGCAAAGCTTCTCTCGGCTTGAGATCGAGGCGCTGCGGCTGGCGGTCGAGGCCCTGGGCGGCATCGGGGACACGGAACTGACCGAGGCCGGACGCAATGCGCTGGCGCGGATCGTGGCGACCCTGCCGGAACGTCAGGCCCAGCAGGCATTGCACGCGATCATGCGCAGCTTTGTTCCCGGCCCGGACCGCGATCCGCCGCGCGTCGATCTGGCGTCGATTCGCGCGGCCTGCTGGGACGAGATGGTGCTGGAGATCGACTATACCGACCTGAAGGGCGTGGTGACGCGGCGGATGATCTGGCCGTTGGGTCTGTCCTATAGCGAACGCACCCTGATGCTGCTGGCGCATTGCCGGTTGCGGATGGATTTCCGCGTCTTTCACGTCAACCGCATCGCTGCCCTGCGCCGCAGCGGTGACAGCTTTCGCCCCCGCCGCGCAGCATTGGTGCGCGAATATGCGCAGACCCGCACGGCCAAGGCCAACCAATGAAAAAGGGCCGGCACACCCTGCGGTGACCGGCCCCGAAGTCGTGCGGTGCGGATCAGAAGCTGAAGTTCACACCGACCTTGACGTTGTGATGCTCGGGCGTGGCGTTGGTGGACAGGCCGTCGCCGAAATCGACATTTTCCTTGCCGAAGTTGCGATACTGCCATTCGGCGAAGACGGCCAGATTGTCGCGGATCTTGCGCTCGACACCCAGACCCAGCGAATAGCCGTCAGCGGTATAGCCTTCGGTCTGATCACCGATCGAGTAATCGAAATCGCCGCGGACATAGCCGACGGTACCATAAACCAGCGTCTGCGGGTTCACGACATAACCGGTTTTCAGTTGCAGCCCGACGAGATAGTTCACCTCGGAGGTGACATCCACGCCTTCGGCGATGGTGGCGGTGTCATCGACGCTGCCACCTTCGACCCACAGTTCGGGACCGAAGACCCAGTTGTCGCGCTGCCAGCGGTAACCGGCATGCAGACCGGCAGTCACGCCGCTGACTTCGACATCGCCCAGAGCGGGATACATAACACCGCCATCGCGGATCCCGATTTCGTCATCGGCGCCGAAAGAGTAGCCAAGCGAGCCACCGGCATAGCCACCTGCCCAATCGGCAACCGGCAGGACGACCGGGGCTTCGATAATCGGCGCCGGTTCGACCGGGGCGACATAGCCACCCGCAAAGGCTGCGCCGCTCATGGCGACAATTGCCAGCGAGGACGCAGAGAGGAATTTCGTGAACGACATGAGTCACTCCATTGTTCAAAGGTGGTGTGACCGTGACCAGCATAGGGACCACCGCCAACCTGTCGGAAGGTATTCGTGTTAACTAGTAACCGGGGATCAGTCAGGCAACGTGCCGGGAGGTTAACACTTGGTGAACCGGGATTCCAGCGTGAAGCCGCGACA
Source organism: Paracoccus alcaliphilus (assembly GCF_028553725.1). Lineage (NCBI taxonomy): Bacteria > Pseudomonadati > Pseudomonadota > Alphaproteobacteria > Rhodobacterales > Paracoccaceae > Paracoccus > Paracoccus alcaliphilus. The sequence goes on along the minus strand of NZ_CP067124.1, from coordinate 6,242 downwards.
TATCTACAACAGTCACTCGGAGAGTTGCCCGTTTAGACATCAAGATTTTCGACACTTAGCGCATTTTGCTGAATGAACTCCCGGCGTGGTTCCACGACGTCGCCCATCAGCTTGGTGAACAGGTCTTCGGCCTCGGTGACGTCTTCGATGCGTACTTGCAGCATTGTTCGGGCCACCGGATCAAGTGTGGTTTCCCACAGTTGTTCGGGATTCATCTCGCCCAGACCCTTGTATCGTTGCAGCGACAGGCCCTTTTCGCCCTCAAGAAAGATCGCCGACAACAGGCCAAGCGGGCCGTAAATCGGCAATTCGCGATCCTTGCGCACCAGCCGCGCAGGCTTGCCATAGGTTTCTTGCAGCGAATCGGTCATTTCACCCAGACGGCGGCTTTCGCCGCTGCGCAGCATCTGCCCTTCCAGCGTGCGTGTTTCCTCGACCCCGCGCAGCAGGCGCGACAGGCGGATGCCCGCGTCCTGCGTCGGGCGGCCGGTCCAGTCGCGCTCGTATTCCTCGGCCACCAGATTCAGCCGGTCGGCAATGGCATCGGCGACGCCTTGCGCATCCTGATCGACGCGGCCCGGCACCAGCGCCCCTGCGATGGCGACCTGTTCGGTGATATGGGGCGGGTAATGGTTCGGATAGGCCCGCAGGATGCGCCGTATCAGCCGCGCCTCCTCGACCACGCGCACCAGATCGTTGCCGGTGATGCTTTCGCCGCCGCCCAGCCGCAAAGAGGCGCCTTCGGTGCCCTGCTGGACCAGATAATCCTCCAGCGCGGCTTCGTTCTTGAGATAGACCTCGGACCGCCCGCGCCCGACCTTATAAAGCGGCGGCTGTGCGATATAGAGATGCCCGGCCTCGATCAGTTCCGGCATCTGCCGGAAGAAGAAGGTCAGCAGCAGCGTGCGGATATGGGCGCCATCCACGTCGGCATCGGTCATGATGACGATCTTGTGGTAACGCAGCTTGGCCAGATTGAATTCGTCGCGCCCGATGCCGGTGCCAAGCGCGGTAATCAGCGTGCCCACGGTTTCCGAGCCCAGCATCCGGTCGAACCGCGCCCGCTCCACGTTCAGGATCTTGCCGCGCAGGGGCAGCACGGCCTGATCCTTGCGGTTGCGGCCCTGTTTCGCGGAACCACCGGCGGAATCACCCTCGACGATGAACAGTTCCGACAGCGCCGGGTCCTTTTCCTGACAATCGGCCAGCTTGCCGGGCAGGGAGGCGACATCCATCGCGGTCTTGCGCCGGGTCAGTTCGCGCGCCTTGCGGGCGGCCTCGCGGGCCAGCGCGGCCTCGACGATCTTGGCGGTGATCTGGCGCGCTTCGGCGGGGTTTTCCTCGAACCACTCGGCCAGCTTTTCGTTCACCAGCCCCTCGACCGCCGGACGCACCTCGGAACTGACCAGCTTGTCCTTGGTCTGGCTGGAGAATTTCGGATCGGGCACCTTGACCGACAGCACGCAGGTCAGCCCCTCGCGCGCGTCGTCGCCGGTGAAATCGACCTTTTCCTTTTTCGCGATGCCGCTGTCTTGCGCGTATCGGGTGATGACGCGGGTCAGCGCGCCGCGAAAGCCTGCCAGATGGGTGCCGCCGTCGCGCTGCGGGATATTGTTGGTGAAGGGTAGGACGGTCTCGTGATAGCTGTCGTTCCACCACATCGCGACTTCGACGCCGATGTCGTTGCGCTCGCCCGTGATGAAGATCGGCTCGGGCATGACCGAGGCCTTGGAGCGATCGAGGAATTTCACGAATTCGCGCACACCGCCATCATAGCACAGTTCGGTCCGCAGGGCCTCGGCGGGGCGTTCGTCTTCAAGGATGATGCGCACGCCGCTGTTCAGGAAGGCCAGTTCGCGCAGACGGTTTTCCAGCGTCTTGTAGACGTAATCCAGATTGCTGAACGTCCCTTCGGGGTGGTTGGTCCGGGCCGAGGCCAGAAAGCGCACTTCGGTCCCCTTTTCGCCCGGCGCGGCATCGCCGATGACACGCAGATGCTCGACCACGTCGCCATGTTCAAAGCGGACGTAATGTTTCTTGCCATTGCGCCAGATATACAGCTCCAGCCAGTCGGACAGCGCGTTCACGACCGAGACGCCGACACCATGCAGACCGCCCGACACCTTATAGGAGTTGCTGTCGAATTTCCCGCCCGCATGCAGCTGGGTCATGATGACCTCGGCCGCCGAGACGCCTTCGCCCGCATGCATATCGACCGGGATTCCGCGGCCATTGTCGCGCACGGATACGCTGCTGTCGGCATGGATCTTCACATGGACAAAATCGGCATGACCGGCCAGCGCCTCGTCGATGCCGTTATCGACCACCTCATAGACCATGTGATGCAGACCAGAGCCGTCATCGGTATCGCCGATATACATGCCCGGGCGCTTGCGCACGGCCTCCAGTCCCTTGAGAACCTTGATGGAATCGGCGCCGTATTCAATGGGCTGGGAGGTGGTATCGTTCATGGGTGAATTCGTCCTGTTCTGTCAGTGCCGATATAAGCCTTCCGACAGGTAAAGTCACGGCAAAGCCCGGGTTTTTCTGCGGTTTAGGCGGTTTCAGGACAATTCTTCGGCCACGGATGCGATCCCGTCCGGTTTCGTCACCGAAAGCCGCCTTGCGCGGGGGCCGAAGGCGTCGAAAAGCTCGGGTCCGGTGCCGGTCAGCAGGCATTGCGCGGGCTGTCCGGCGATCTGGTCATAAAGCGCGGCGCGACGGTCGGCATCCAGATGGGCGGCGACCTCGTCCAGCAGCAGGATCACCGGCTGATCCGCCAGCGCGCGGGCATTGGCCAGCACCAAGGACAGCAGCAGTGCCTTCTGCTCGCCGGTCGAGGACAGCGCGGCGGGCATCTCCTGCGGCCCCCAGACGGCGCCCAGATCGGCGCGATGCGGCCCGGTCAGGCTGCGGCCCGCCGCCAGATCGCGCGGACGCATGGCCGACAGGCGCCCGGCGATGGCGGCCGGGTCGGTCTCATCCGCGAAGCCTTCGCCCGGCAGCAGGGTCAGGGTCGCGGCGGGAAAGCCGAAAGCGGCGTCCTGCGCGGCGCTGATGCGGGAAATCGCCTCTTGCCGGTTGCGGGTCAGGGTTGCTCCCGCCTGCGCCATGCGGCCCTCCAGCGCGCGATACCAGCCGGGATCGCTGATCTGGTCCTTCAGCAGCCGGTTGCGTTCGCGCATCGCCTTGTCATAGGCCAGCGCGATCTCGGCATGGTCGGGGAACAGGCTCAGCGTGACGCGATCCAGAAAGCGGCGGCGGGTTTCGGGCGCGTCGGTCCACAGCCGGTCCATCGAGGGCACCAGCCAGATCACCCGCAGCAGCCGCCCCAGTGCGGTCTGAGGCGCGGATTTGCCGTCGATGGTCACGCTGCGGCTCTGATCGGGGGGGGCGGTTGTCTCGACCTCGTGGCTGGCGATGTCCGCGCGGATGCGCCAGCCCGCCCCCACGCCCTGCCGGGCCTGATCGGGCGCGGCGGCGGCGCGCAGCCCGCGACCGGGGGCCAGCATCGAGACCGCTTCAAGGATATTCGTCTTGCCCGATCCGTTCGCGCCGAAAATCGCCACCGGCCGGTCGTCCAGCGTCAGATCAAGCCGGGGCCATGACCGGAACTGGGCAAGGCTCAGGCGGCCAAGACTCACACCCGCATCGGCATGACGACATAGACGGCGCTGTCATCGCTGCCTTCGCGGATCAGCGCGGCATCGCCCGAGCCGTTGAACATGAAGACCGCATTGTCACGATCCACCTGACTGGCGATTTCCTGCAAGTACTTGGCGTTGAAGCCGATTTCCAGCGGCTCGTCGGCATAGGCCACGATCAGCTCTTCCTCGGCGGCGCCTGCGTCGGGGGCATTCACCGACAGGATCAGCCGGTCATTGTCCAAAGCCAGCTTGACCGCGCGAGAGCGTTCGCTGCTGACGGTGGCCACGCGATCGACGGCACGGGCGAAATCGGCGGCATCGACCTCCAGCTTGCGGGTATTGCCTGCCGGGATCACGCGTGAATAATCGGGGAAGGTGCCGTCGATCACCTTCGAGGTCAGGGTCAGTTCCGCCGTGGCGAATCGCACCTTGGTTTCGCTGATCGACACGGCGATATCGGCGTCGTCTTCATCCAGCAGCTTGCGCAGCTCGGCCACGGTCTTGCGCGGCACGATCACGCCGGGCATGTCCTGTGCGCCATCGGGCAGGGGCGCGTCGATCCGCGCCAGCCGGTGACCATCGGTGGCCACGCAGCGCAGGACCGGGCTGCCATCCTCGGATTGCGCCACATGCATATAGACGCCGTTCAGGTAATAACGGGTCTCCTCAGTCGAAATGGCGAATTTAGACTTGTCGAACAGCCGCCGCAGCACACCGGCGGGGGCGGTGAAATTGGCGCTGTATTCGGACGAGGCCATGACCGGGAAATCCTCGCGCGGCAGCGTCGCCAGATTGAAGCTGGACCGGCCCGCCTGCACCGACAGCCGCCCCGTCGCATCGTCCGAGGTGATGCTGACCAGCGCCCCGTCGGGCAGCTTGCGGGCGATCTCGTTCAGCATCGTCGCGCTGACGGTGGTGGCGCCGGGGCGTTCGACCTGCGCCGGGGCGCGGTCCACGACCTCGGTATCCAGATCGGTGGCGCGCAGGCTGATGCCGTCGCCGCCCGCCTCGATCAGCACATTGGCCAGGATCGGAATAGTGTTCCTGCGCTCGACAACGGATTGGGCCTGCGAGACAGCTTTGACCAGAACGGCGCGCTCGATCGAGAATTTCATCTGCTTTTCCCTGTCCCTATGGCCCGGATGGCCCTTGATCGGACCTGTTTTGTAACCCCGACCAAGCGGGGTCACAAGTTTTTCCTGAAGGCGGCGGCAAGCTGACCGCTCAGGCCTCCAGAAGACGCTTGAGAAGGGCGATATCCTCGGCCAGCGCGTGATCCGTCGAGGCCAGTTCCTCGATCTTGCGAACGCCATGCATGATCGTGGTGTGATCGCGCCCGCCAAAGCGGCGGCCGATTTCGGGCAGGGACCGGCTGGTCAGCTGCTTCGACAGATACATGGCGATCTGGCGGGGGCGGGCGACGGTGCGCACGCGTTTGGGGCCCATCATGTCGGCCAGCCGGATATTGTAATGCTCGGCCACCTTGCGCTGGATGTCGTCGATGCTGATCTTGCGGTCATTGGTGCGCAGGATGTCGGCCAGACATTCCTGCGCCACGTCCAGCGTGATTTCCCGGCGCAGCAGGCTGGCATGGGCGAACAGGCGCTGCAACGCGCCTTCCAGCACGCGGACGTTGGTGGTGATCCGGTGGGCCAGGAATTCCAGCACGCCCGCCCCCATCTCCAGATCGGGATGCTGGGCGCGGAACACCTCGGTCTTGGACTGAAGGATGCCCAGCCGCAATTCATAGGTGGTGGGGTGCAGGTCCACGATCAGCCCGCAGGACAGGCGCGACTTGATGCGTTCCTCCAGCCCCTTGATCTCGGCGGGGGCGCGGTCGGCGGAAATGACGATCTGCTTGCCCTGATCGACCAGCGCGTTGAACGTGTGGAAGAATTCTTCCTGCGTGCTGTCCTTGCCGGCGATGAACTGCACGTCATCGACCATCAGCATGTTCACGTTGCGGAACATGCCCTTGAAATCCATGATCGTGCTTTCGCGCAGCGCCTGCACAAAGCGGTACATGAACTGTTCGGCGGACAGATACAGTACCTCGGCCGCCGGGTGGCGGGTCTGGTAGTCATGGGCGATGGCGTGCATCAGGTGGGTCTTGCCCAGACCGACGCCGCCATAGAGAAACAGCGGGTTGAAGCCCACCGGGCCGCCCTCGGCCACGCGACGGGCGGCGGCATGGGCCAACTCGTTCGGCTTGCCGACGACGAAATTGCTGAAGGTGAAGCGCGGGTCCAGCGGTGCGCCCAGATCGGGGCGGGCGGTCATGCCGCGCGAATGGCGGCCAGATTGCGGACGGGCGGGCTGCGGACGGGATTCGTTGGCGGCGACAGGGGTGGGACGCGCCGCGCCGATGTCAAAGCGCAACCTCTCGACCGCCGAGCCGAAGCGCGACAGCTCGACCATGATGTCGCTGGCGAAATGCCGGTTCACCCAGTCCGAGATGAAGCGGGTCGGGCTGTCAAAGCTGGCAACGCCGTCTTCAACCGCGATCAGACGAAGCGGCTTGATCCAGTGGTTGAAGTTGTTCGGACCGACGGTCTTTTCCAGTTTTGCACATGCCTGTCCCCAGATTTGTTCCAT